>JAZUPE010000116.1:0-29331 GCA_045605025.1 Acutalibacteraceae bacterium | reverse complement strand
TCTATTTCTACAATCACCAGCGCATCCAGTTAAAAACCGGAGTGGCGCCGATCACTCTGCGCCACTCCGCTTAAACATCCTATATTTCCTTCATTAAGGGGCTTTTTTGTGCTGTCCGCACAATCTGGGGCAATCCAGATTCCGTGCCCGTCCGGGGGATTTTTCTTTGAATCATTGCCTGTTAACCGTAACCGGCTGATTATCTATTTCTCTCATAGCCTTTCTGAACTGGAACGCGAACAGAACAGCCGTAAAGGTTACAGCCACAATATCCGCTACAGGCTCTGCCATATACACTCCTATGGCTTTATCCGCCACAAGCTGCGGCATGATGTAGATCAGGGGAAGCAGCAGGATAAACTTTCTCACTACCGCGACAATTATGGAATTGACCGCCTTTCCAAGCGAAGTAAACGTCATCTGACAGGCTATCTGGATACCAAACATCCCAAGGCCTCCCAGATAAATCCTGAGTACAGGCGCGGCAAATTCAATCATTTCCAGATCGGGAGTGAAGATCTTTACGAACATCCGGGGCGCAATCATAACCGCCGCCCACAGCGCAAATGAATAGCAAAGACAGACGGTAAGCAGCAGACGGAAGGTCTTTACAACGCGATCTTTATTGCCCGCACCGAAATTATAGCTGCTGACAGGCTGTGCTCCCTGGGCAAAGCCTGTCAGCGGCAGCATTGCAAATTGCATCACACTGGTCAGTATAGTCATGGCTCCTACCGCGATATCGCCGCCGTAGCGCAGAAGAGACGAATTGAAGCACACTGAAATGATGCTCTCGCTTGCCTGCATGATAAATGCAGCGCTGCCAAGAGCGATACATGGCAGAATGGTTGCTGCTTTGAGCGGCAGATGTTCTTTTCTGAGCTTCAGTCGGGTTCTGGTGCCGCAGAGGAAGCTGATTATCCATATGCAGGAAACGCACTGTGAGATTATTGTCGCCAGTGCCGCGCCCTTGACCCCCATGTCAAAGACGAAAATAAACAGCGGGTCGAGGGAAATGTTGCACACCGCGCCGATGATTACCGAAAGCATTGACACCGCTGTAAACCCCTGTGCGGTGATAAAAGTATTCATGCCGAGAGTGAGCTGGACAAATATAGTGCCAATGGAGTAAACGCCCATGTATTCGGTGGCGTAGTCGATGGTGTTTTCGCTGGCACCAAAGGCGAGAAGCAGATCCTTGTTCCAGATCAGCAGAACCACGGTGAGTACGAGCGACACAACAGTCTGCAGACTGAAGCAGTTTCCCAGCGTCTTTTCCGCAGCGGGAATTTCCTGCTTTCCCATAAAAATCGATGCCCTCGGCGCGCCGCCGGCGCTGACCAGAGCAGCAAAGGCGGAAACAATCATAATCAGCGGCATACACACGCCCACACCGGTTAGAGCAAGGCTGCCCTCCCCCGGCATATGACCGATATAGATCCGGTCAACAATATTATACAGCATATTGATCAGCTGCGCGGCTACAGTAGGTACCGACAGTCTGAACAGCAGTCTGCCTACCGGCTCCGTGCCGAGAAACTCTCTTTTGTCATCCATCTGTATTACACTCCTCACACATCACGCCGAAGCCTGCTCAAACTGGCTGTTATACAGTTCGGCATAGAATCCGTTCCGCGCCAGCAGCTCCTCGTGAGTGCCGCTCTCCACTATATCGCCGTCCTTGATGGCAAGGATGAGATCGGCGTTTCTGATGGTGGAAAGCCGGTGCGCGATCACAAAGGAAGTACGGTCCTTCATAAGCTCGTCCATGGCGTTCTGGATCTGCAGTTCGGTGCGGGTGTCCACAGAACTTGTCGCCTCGTCAAGGATAAGCATAGGACGGTCGGCGATCATTGCGCGGGCGATGGTCAGCTGCTGCTTCTGTCCCTGAGAGAGGCTGACGCTGTCGCTGAGTAACGTGTCGTATCCATCGGGCAGGGTGCAAATGAAGTGGTGGATTCCCACAGCTTTGCAGGCTTCTGTCATGCGTTCATCCGTTACGCCCTCGGTGCAGTAGATGAGATTTTCACGGATGGTTCCCTCAAACACCCATGTGTCCTGCAGCACCATGCAGAACTGATCGTGAACATTTTCACGGGTAAGCTGATTGACAGGGATTCCGTCTATGCGGATCTCGCCGCCCTGAATCTCGTGAAAACGCATGAGCAGGTTGACAAGGGTGGTCTTGCCCGCGCCGGTAGGACCGACGATAGCTATCTTCTGACCGGGTTTTGCTCTGGCAGAGAAGTCCTTGATTACAATCGTGTCGGAATCCTCATATCCGAAGCGAACGTGGCTGAATTCCACCTCTCCTCTCGCCTCGTCGATGGCGGTTTCCTTGGCGCTTTCGTCCTCCATCTCCTCTTTTTCGAGGAAATCAAAAACACGCTCGCCGGCAGCGGCGGCAGACTGGAGCGACTGCGCCACCTGCGCAATCTGGGAAAGCGGCTGATTGAAGAAACGCACGTACATCATGAAAGCGACAATCACTTCAAAGCCTATTTTGCCGCTGAAGGCAAGCATCGCGCCTACCACACACACGGTGACAAAGCCGAAGTTGCCGATAAATCCCATCAGAGGGGGCATCATTCCGCCGAAGCACTGCGCCTTGAATCCGCAATCGGCAAGATGCCGGTTCAGCCGCCGGAACTCCTCCCGGCAGTCGTCCTCGGCGTTGTATGCACGCACGATAGCGTGACCGGAATAGATCTCCTCGATGTGACCATTGACGTCTCCGAGGGCTTTCTGCTGCATGAAGAAGAACTTCTGAGAACGGCCCATGATGGCCCCCATGAGCCCGAAGCCGATCAGCACAGAAACCACCGCGGCGATGGTCATGATGAAATTGGTCACCAGCATGAGCACAACCGATCCGATGAGCAGTGTAGCCGACGAGACCATCGAGCCCACGCTCTGACTGAGAGTCTGGGCGATGGTGTCAACGTCGTTGGTTACACGGGAGAGCACGTCGCCGGTGGAGGTGGTGTTGAAGTACCACATGGGCAGACGGTTGATCTTTGCGGAAATATCGCCGCGCAGACGCTTTGACACGTTCTGGGTGACGTTATTCATAATGACATTCTGAGCCGAAGAAACGCACCAGCCAAGAACGTACATGGCGATCAGAATGACCGCAATGGTGGTCACTCTGGCAAAATCAATTCCCTCCGGAGCGCCGATGCCGTCGTTTATCACCTTGCTCAGTCCCGCGATCAGTGCCGGACCAAGCAGCATAAGTACAGTGCTGACGACCGAAGCGGCGATGGCGACGATGCAGGCGGTCCAATGCTCACGGCAAAAGCGCACAATCTTGAGCAGAGTTCCCTTCATGTCCCTGGGCATCTCCATACCGCCGTGACCGTGGCGCGGAGGCGGTCCGAACTTTGCGGATTCCTTTTTGAAACCGGATTTTTCCTTATTCATTCCAGTTCCTCCTTTGTCAGCTGGGAATAAGCGATCTCACGATAGACCGCACAGCTGTTCATAAGCTCCGAATGGGTTCCGCAGCCCACCATCTCACCTTCCTCCAGCACGATGATACGGTCGGCATCACGGATGGTTCCGATGCGCTGGGCGACAATCAGCTTCGTAGCTCGGGAGCAGTTTCGCCGGAGTTCGTCCCGCAGCAGGCGGTCGGTTCTGTAGTCAAGGGCGGAGAAAGAATCATCGAAAATAAGTATCTGAGGATCACGGCACACGGCGCGGGCAATGGACAGTCGCTGCTTCTGACCGCCGGAAAGATTGCTGCCGCCCTGAGCAACTGCACTCTGCGCGCCCTCTGGCATTTCGGAGACAAATTCCTCTGCCTGAGCAATCCTCAGCGCTTCTTCAAAGCCTGCCTCAAGTTCTCTGCCGCACTCACCGAACACCACGTTTTCCTCCACGGTTCCGGAAAACAGCACCGCGCGCTGGGAAACATAACCGATGGTGTCGCGCAGGGATTCAACGGTGTATTCTCTGACATTTCTGCCGTTTACCAGTACCTCTCCCTCTGTGGCATCGTAGAATCTGGGAATCAGATCGACAAGAGTGGTCTTGCCGCTGCCCGTGGCACCGATAAAGGCGACTGTTTCGCCTTTTCGGGCGGTAAAGGAGATGTTGCGAAGAATATCGCCGGACGAACCGGGGTAGCGGAAACTGACGTTTCTGAACTCCACGCAGCCGCTGTGCTCGTTGTCGCAGCACTCAGCCTCGCCGTCCACAACAGAAATCTCCGTGTCGATAACCTCGAGAATACGCTTTGCGGAAACCGCCGCGCGGGGAAAGATAACAAAGAGAACGATGAGCATCATAAACGCCATAAACACCTGCATGGCGTACTGGGTAAAGACGATCATATCGGAAAACATCACCAGCTGTCTGTCCTGCCCCGCCTTGCTGATCAGCACGGCACCGATCCAGTAAATGGACAGGCTCAATCCGTTGAGAATGATGGATATGGTGGGCGAAACAAAGGCCATGACCTTGCCGGTAAACAGGTGCGCGTCGGTGAGCGCGGTGTTGGCAGAGTTGAACTTATCCTGCTGGTAATCCACCGCGTTGTAGGCGCGGATAACGCGCAGTCCGTTAAGGTTCTCGCGGGTCACCCGGTTGAGACCGTCGGTCAGAATCTGAACGATGCGGAACTTTGGCAGGACCAGAATAATGCCCACAACGGCAATGGTGAGCAGAATCGTCATGGCGATGCCAGTGGCAAGAGTCCACGCAAAACCCTTGCCGGAAATCTTGATTACCGCCCACGTGCCCATCATGGGCGCCTTGATGATGGCCTGCATGCCCATGATTATCAGCAGCTGAACCTGCATCACGTCGTTTGTGGTGCGGGTGATGAGGCTGGCGGTGGAAAAACGGCTGATCTCAGGCTTGGAAAAATCCATGACTTTACAGTAGAGCCGTTCACGCAGTCCTGCGGCAAAACCGGTGGCGATGCGTGCGGCAAGCACAGCCACAACCGCAGCTGCCAGCAGGCTGCCCAGCGCGCAGCCAAGCATTTTGACACCGGCGACAAGCACCTCGGACATCTCGTTGCCCGGGGTCTGCACAAGCTGAGTGATCTCGGTCATGTAATCAGGCATTCTCAGATCGAGAAACACCTGCAGAAAGATAAACGCAACAGACAGCGCCAGCAGGGCGGTGTCTCTGCGGCTGAGATTCCTGAAAATTCTTAGCATTGGCGGGAACTCCTTTCGCGCTGAGAAAATGCTTAGAGCCGCAGCGCGATGATATGCTGCGGCTCTTGAAGTATAATGCTGAATGATTAAGATTCTGTGACAGCGCGGTGATTATCTGTATCTTCTTCTGTCAGAACGATAGTTATAGCCGCCGTTGTCATCATCATCGTCGGTCTCGAAGGAGCCATAACCGTCATCGGTACGCTCACGTCTGCCGCCGAAACCGAAGTCCGCGAAGCTTCCGCCCTGCAGACCGGAAGAACTTCTGGGAGCCAGCTCAGAAGGGAATTCATCGTCATCATCGTCTTCCTCAAAGAGTGCAGACGTTGTGTTCAGTTCAGAACCCAGACGGTTATCCGAAGCACGGCCGAAATAGTCAGTATCCACAAGACTGTCATCGTCCTCAAAGGAACGGCGCTGTCTGGGTGCAGCAGGACGCTGAGAGTAGATCTCATCGTCATAGATGCTGGAAGAACGGCCGGTAGACTGGCGATACTGCTCGGCAACATCCTCATAGTTTCGCGACGACTGAGCCGGTTCACGACTCTCGGTTCTTCCCGAGATAAAGCGGCTGGCAAAGCCGAATGACGGCACGTCATAGCCGTCTTCATTGAGACGCTTATGGCAAAGAATGAAACCCACAACCACACCGGCACCAAAAACCACTATCGCACCCAGAAGGATGCCGATAACTCCACCGGCGGAGCATCCGCCACCCTTGGGCTTTGCCTGAGGATCATCGGGATTTGGAGTGGTGGTGCTGATAAAGAAGTTGGGATTCTGAGCGCTGTTATCCACGGTGGTGGCAGCGCTGTCGAAGGTTTCAACGATCTTAAGGATCTTATCTTTGGCGTTGGAGATGGTCAGCAGACCTTTTTCCTTGTTACCGTTGGAATCAAGACCGAAAACGTCATTCTTGTTGACCTCAAGGGACAGCACACAGTTTTCGTTACTGGCAACGCCAGTCTTGACCGAAAACTCAACCGGAAAGCGGATCTCACCGATCTCACTCTTACGCCCGGTGGGAGAATTGTAGTTGATCATCAGACCGGTCTTACCGTCACTCTCACGCTCGTAGACGTACGTGGTGAAACCGTCCACTTCCTGCTCCAGAATGGTAGCAGGAACGAGATAGTCGGGAGGATAGGTCAGATACATGGTCAGATCGACAAATCCGTTGTCGGTCTGGGTCTTGATAATAATCGGAACGTGAACTGTGTCGGTGGCCTTGTATTCAAAGGCATCTTCAACAGCGAGAGTAAAGTCCACATCAGATGGATTGGCGTAGGCAATCGATCCAGAAAATGAAAACACGAGCGCGAGGATCATAACGACGACCGCCAGGCTCTTTTTGTTCTTCATCCGGTACATCCTTTCAGTTGTTTGATTATTGCGCGCATAATTGCGGCATTATGCAAATTATACCACATGTCTGCGTTCAACTACAATATGTTGAATGAGAATTCATATTTAATTCATATTATGTGGTAATCACGCCGTTCTACATCTTCTGGAAGATATAGAACTTCAGATAAGCCGTCTCAGGAACGTTCCACATAATCGGATGATCCTTGGACTGCTGACGACCCTCGATCTGGCGCAGAGAAACGCCTGCGTCCGCCGCAGCCGAGTGAAGCATCTCGCAGAACAGCCGGTCTGTAACAAAGTGCGAACAGGAACAGGTCGCGAGATATCCGCCGCCGCTGAGCGCCTTCATTGCGCGCAGGTTGATCTCCTTGTATCCGCGGATGGCACTGTCGATGGTGCCGCGCGACTTTGTGAATGCCGGCGGGTCGAGGATAATCATATCATACTCACCGTGCTTAACAGTGGGAAGATAGTCGAAAACATTGACGCACATGAAATCCATACGGTCCTCAAGGCCGTTAAGCTGCGCGTTGCTGCGCGCGGTATCAATGGCCTCCTGAGAAATATCCGCGGCGACGACCGAGCTTGCTCCGCCCTTCGCGCAGTTGAGAGCAAAGGAGCCGGTGTGGGTGAAGCAGTCCAGCACCTTAAGTCCGGCAGCTATGGAGCCCACTGCCTGACGGTTGTACTTCTGGTCGAGGAAAAATCCGGTTTTCTGACCGTTTTCTATGTCTACATGATACCTGATGCCGTTTTCAGTGATGATAACGTCGGTGCTTCCGTCGGTGGAAAGTCCGGTGACAGGCAGCCAGCCCTTCCCCTGCTCCATTCCCTCCAGAGAACGAACGGAAACGTCGTTTCGCTCGAACACGCCGGTGATGGTGTCACCGCCCTCGGCAAGTATCTGCACAAGTTCGGTCATAATGTCCATCTTGTGCTGCTCGGTACCCAGCGAAAGAGTCTGAGTAACCAGCACCGGACCGAACCGGTCGATCGTCAGCCCGGGAAAGCCGTCCGATTCACCGAAGATGAGACGGCAGCACTCAAACTGCTCCCCCATCACCCTGCGGCGGTAATCAACAGCCCGCTGCAGACGGCGGCGGAAAAAGCCGTGGTCGATACGCTCGTTGGCGTTGCGTGTCAGAATGCGCAGGCGGATTTTTGAATGACGGTTGATGTATCCTGTTGCAATATAGCTGCCGCGCTGATTGGTAATGTCAACGATGCCGCCGTCGGGCGTTGCGCCGTCATCGTCAAAAACCTCGCTGTCGTACACCCAGGGATGTCCGGCGAGCACGGTTGCCTCCGCCTTGCGGCTAATCTTGACTATACTGTATCCTCTGGGCTTCATTTTACCTCCAGCTCTGCCGCGCCTCTGCGCAGCACCCGGCATATGCCGCCGGTCTTGGCGTTATAGATATTTTCGATTTCGGAAAGAACATCTTCATTTTCAAGTGAAATAACCGCGTAGCCACCTGTAAGCCCAAGCACCTTTACACCGCTCATTCGCGCGATATGCTCACAGAAAGAGCAGAATTTACGGGAAAACTCCCGAATGGTCCACGGCTGCGTCGAGCCGGCAATCAGCAGCTCAAAGCCGCCGACCAGCAGCTCGTCCTCCCCGGGAATATACAGACCGGATACGAGGAAACGGTGAACATCACGGTAGTCAAACCCGAGTCTGACCGCGCCGGAACCCTCCAGACGACCGTCACCGTCCCACAGCAGGCTGTGAGTGCCGAAGGGTACGCCGTACTGTTCGGTCTCGCCGCTCATCAGCAGCGAATCGAAATATGGATAAACAAAGCCGTCGTAGTTGACTCCGGCATCAAACAGAGCGGTAAGCCGCTTCCTGCTGTCTCTGGCGCATTGCTCAATCCCTGCTTCGCAGCTTACGTTAAGTCCGTAAAGGTCACCTGTCACCCGGCGCTCCTCCTTATTCGGTAAGTAATAATTCCTTAATTTCCCGCACAAGGCCGCCTCAACACCGGCAAGCGGCATTGGGACGGCCTTTTGTAGTAATCAGTCAGATTAGTCAATCAGATCAGCTCTCGCTGCCGGGACGGCCGCAGCACTGCTTGTACTTCTTGCCGCTGCCGCAGGGACAGGGAGCGTTGCGGGCGATGGTCTTGACGTTGCGAACGGTGCGGGCATCCTTATCGGTACCGTCGGAACCGGTGTCGCTGGGCTTGGCCACCTGCTCACGTCTGATTTCTTCCTCGGTGCGGATACGCACGGTCAGAACCATTCTGGTGGTGTTTTCCTTGATGGTGGCAACCATCTCGTCGAACATATCAAAGCCCTCGATGGTGTAGAGGGAAACGGGGTTGTGCTGACCGTAGGCGCGCAGGCCGATGCCCTTCTTGAGCTCGTCCATGGCGTCGATGTGATCCATCCAGAGGGTGTCGATGCAGCGCAGGAGCACCATGCGGTCGATCTCACGGGCTCTCTCCTCGCCGAATCCGGCTTCGCGGTACTCGTAGAGGGTGATGG
This sequence comes from Acutalibacteraceae bacterium, assembly GCA_045605025.1. Lineage (GTDB taxonomy): Bacteria > Bacillota > Clostridia > Oscillospirales > Acutalibacteraceae > SIG598. The sequence goes on along the minus strand of JAZUPE010000116.1, from coordinate 20,299 downwards.
CCTTCTTCTGCATGAACTCGGTGACATCCTCAACGGTGAGGGTCTCCAGCTCGTCGGCTCTGTAGCGCAGATCGTAGTTGTCGCACAGCCAGCCCAGATAGGTGTTGCGCAGACCTTCGAAATCCCAGTCCTCGCGGTTCTCGGAACCAAGGAAACGGGTAACATTGGCCTCGATGGAATCGTTGATCATCTTGACGATGTTATGGCGGATATCAACGCCATCCAGAACCTGATCACGCTGAGAGTAGATGATCTCTCTCTGACGGTTCATAACGTCGTCGTACTGCAGAACGTTCTTTCTGATGCCGAAGTTGCGTCCTTCGACCTTGGCCTGAGCGCCCTCGATGGCGCTGTTGATCATCTTAGCGTTGATGGGCTGATCATCGGGAACGTTGAGCATGGCCATGATGCTCTGCAGGCGGTCACCGCCGAACAGACGCATCAGATCGTCCTCAAGAGAGAGGAAGAACTGGCTGTTGCCGGGGTCGCCCTGACGACCGGAACGGCCGCGGAGCTGATTGTCGATACGGCGGGATTCATGACGCTCGGTACCGATGATAAAAAGACCGCCGGCATCACGGACCTGCTGAGCTTCGTCCTTGATGGAATCCTTGAACTTCTTGTTGAGTTCGGCATAGGTCTGACGGGCTTCGAGGACTTCCTGATCGTCGGTCTCATCGTAAGCAGTGGCGCGGTCGATCATTTCTTCTTCGTATCCGCGCTTGCGCATTTCGGCCTTTGCCATGAACTCGGCATTACCGCCCAGCAGAATGTCAGTACCACGGCCGGCCATGTTGGTGGCGATGGTGACTGCGCCCAGTTTACCTGCCTGCGCGACGATCTCAGCCTCGCGGGCATGGTGTTTGGCGTTGAGGACATGGTGGCTGATACCGCGGCGGCTGAGCATCGCGCTGAGCTTTTCGCTCTTGTCGATATTGACGGTACCTACCAGAACCGGCTGACCCTTGGCGTGGCACTCAACGATGACATCGATGACAGCGTTGAACTTGGCAAGCTCGGTCTTATAGATCTGGTCGTCGAGATCCACACGGGCAAGGGGCTTGTTGGTGGGAACGGCGACGCAGTCCAGCTTGTAGATCTCACGGAACTCGGCTTCCTCGGTCAGAGCGGTACCGGTCATACCGGACAGCTTGTTGTACAGACGGAAGTAGTTCTGGAAGGTGATGGTGGCGAGGGTCTTGGACTCGCGCTCAACCTTGACGCCTTCCTTGGCTTCGATGGCCTGATGGAGACCTTCATTGTAGCGGCGACCATGCATCAGACGACCGGTGAATTCGTCAACGATGATGACCTGATCGTCCTGAACGACGTAATCAACGTCGCGGTGCATGCATCCGCGTGCCTTCAGAGCCTGATTGATGTGGTGAGCCAGAGTAAGGTTCTCCGGATCGTTGAGGTTGGCGACATTGAACGCGCTTTCCGCCTTTGCGACACCGCGGGGGGTCAGCGTGGCGGAGTGGGCCTTTTCGTCAACGATGTAGTCTACATCATTGTAGATGGCGTCGTTATCCTGCTTGTCGTCGGACTCAGCCAGAACCACGTTCTTGAGCTTTGCGACGAAAGCATCGGCTTTTTCATAAAGATCGGTGGACTTATCGCCCTGACCGGAGATGATAAGGGGTGTTCTTGCCTCGTCGATGAGGATGGAGTCCACCTCGTCCACGACGGCGAAGTTATGACCGCGCTGAACCTTGTGCTCGATGTAGGTGACCATGTTGTCACGCAGATAGTCAAAGCCCAGCTCGTTGTTGGTACCGTAGGTGATGTCGGCGTTGTAGGCAGCCTTACGCTCTTCCTTGTCGATTTCGTGAACGATCAGACCGACGGTCAGACCCAGCCAGCGATGCACCTTACCCATCCATTCACTGTCGCGGCGGGCGAGGTAATCGTTGGCGGTAACAACGTGAACACCCTTGCCGGTAAGGGAGTTGAGGTATGACGGCAGGGTGGCGACCAGAGTTTTACCCTCACCGGTGCGCATCTCGGCGATGCGTCCCTGATGAAGAATGATCCCGCCGATGATCTGCACGCGGAAGTGCTTCATGCCCAGCACGCGCCATGCTGCCTCGCGGCATACTGCAAAGGCATCGGGCAGAATATCATCCAGAGTTTCGCCTGCGGCCAGTCTGCCCTTGAGGACATTGGTCTGATCCTTCAGCGTATCGTCATCCATCGCGGCATAGGTGGGCTCAAGAGCCAGAACCGCGTCGGCAATGGGATATATTCTTTTCAGTTCCTTTTTGGAGTAGTCTCCAAACAGCTTTGTAAGTAAATTCATGTCGTTTCTCCTGACCGTTTTTGTGCCCGCGACGGAGCGTTACAGGTAATTATAGTACATTACAGCAAAATAATCAAGTATTTTGATTGATTACATCTATATAGTCACCAAAGCGGTAAGCACTCTGACCATTGCTTCCATGGATTCCACGGGAATATACTCAAAACGACCGTGGAAATTGTGTCCGCCGGTGGACAGATTGGGACAGGGCAGTCCCATATAGGACAGCCGCGCGCCGTCTGTGCCGCCGCGGATGGGCACGGTGACCGGCTCCACGCCGCACTGCTTCATGGCGTCAGCGGCACGGTCGACGATCTGTATCACCGGCTCGATCATTCCACGCATATTGTAGTAGCTGTCGTTCATCTCAAGAGCCGCGGTGCCCTCGCCGTATTTTGCGTTTATGAAGGCGGTGACCGCTTCCATCAGAGCCTTCTTCTGCTGGAATTTTTCCATATCGTGGTCGCGGATAATGTAGCTGAGTGAGGCGCTCTCCTCGCTGCCGCTCATGTCGCACAGGTGGAAGAAGCCCTCGTAGCCCTCGGTGCAGGCGGGAATCTGCGCAGCCGGAAGCAGGGAGGCAAACTCAACGGCAATCAGAGCAGCATTCTTCATCTTGTTCTTGGCGTCACCGGGGTGAATATTGATGCCGGTGAAGGAGATTTTTGCCGAAGCCGCGTTGAAATTTTCATATTCCAGCTCGCCCAGCCCGCCGCCGTCCACGGTGTAGGCATAATCGGCGGCAAAGCGGTCCACGTCAAAGAAATCGGCACCCTGCCCCACTTCCTCGTCGGGAGTGATGCACACCGGAATGCGTCCGTGCTTTATCTCAGGGTGAGCGATGAGATATTCGATGGCTGTAAGTATTTCAGCAACGCCTGCCTTGTCGTCGGCGCCCAGCAGGGTGGTGCCGTCGGTAACGATGAGGTGCTTTCCGATATAGTCCGCCATGTGCGAAAATTCGGCGGCGCGCATGACGATGCCCTTTTCCTCGTTGAGCACGATGTCTCCGCCGCTGTATTCCACGATGGAAGGACGCACATTCTCGCCGGTGACATCAGGAGAGGTGTCCATATGCGCCACCAGACCGATGACATCGGCATCCTCCGCGCCCCAACTTGCCGGCAGCACACCGTAGACGTAGCCTTTCGGGCACATGAACACATCGCTCATGCCCATGGCTATCATTTCCCCGGCGATGTATCTGCCAAGCACCAGCTGTTTTCCGGTGGTGGGATTTGTGGTGCTTTCGGGGTCGGAACGGGTATCAAAGCTGACATATTTCAGAAATCTTTCGGTGACGTTCATATTGCCCTCCTTATACGGGTAAAGTCATTTCGGAAACCACGCTGAACGGCTCTTTTATGAAAGAGAAGATGTGCGCCGCTCCGCCGCCGTCCAGCATATTGAGAAAACGCTTCTTTATTAACTCGTCGGTAATCATCTCCACCGCCTGCTCACGTGTGAACCAGCCCACCTGCGGACTTTCGTCGCTGGTGGTCAGCTCACCGCCGGTGTAGCGGCAGCGGAAATCCATGTTGACGATGTTGCGCTCCACGTTCTTGCACACACCAACAAAGCCTGTGATCTCCACCTCCACGCCGCTTTCCTCGCGGATCTCGCGGCGGAGGGCTTCGTCAATCGGCTCACCCGATTCAATTATTCCACCGGGAAATTCCCAGCCTCTGCGCGGGCTGAGAATGAGCAGAACCATGCCGTCGTCACGCTCGACAAAGCCCGCAGCAGATGTTAAGTGATTGTACTTTACATACGGATAAGTAAGCTGTTCCATATCGTTCTCCCCTATTTATCCTTGAGAATAAAGGCCGTGATGGGCGGGCAGTTGGGACGGTTGACAAAGCTGCCCACATAGGACGAAAACCTGCAGTGATCCAGCCCTTCGAGAAATTCCATCAGCCGGTCACGCTCCTCAAAGCCATTCTGCCTGCCGTAGTAGATGCACATGGAGATCATTCCTCCGGGCATCAGCAGCTCAAGGGCTTTGGTGAGCGATTCGATGCTGGAATCGGGCAGAGTAAACACGTTGTGATCGCCGCCGGGAAGCCAGCCGAAATTATAGACGATGCAGGAAACCGTTCCCGCTTCCTCATAATTATCGATGTTTGCGTGGCTGTCAAGCACCGCACGTCCGATACCGCTGTAACCCTGCTCAGCAAGCAGGGCGTTGGTACTCTCCACCGCGTCGGACTGAATGTCAAAGGCGGTCACTCTGCCGCCCTCGCCCACCAGTGAGCACAGAAAAGCCGTGTCTCTGCCCCGTCCGGCGGTTGCATCGATGCAGATATCTCCCGGCTTCACATGGTCAGCGATCATTCCGTGAGCGATATCCAGCGCGGAAAATGACATTTTCATAAGATATCCCCCTTTATGACCATGTTGCAGCGGTTCATCACATCAAAAGCGGCGATATACCGCTCCTCCATGGGGATCCAGAGCTGTGTAAAGGCGGTCAGCTTTTCGAGGCCGTTACGGCTCAGAATGCGCCTTTTCTGCTCCTCAGGGTCAATATCGAAAAAGACCGCAAGGTCATAATAGCAGCCGAAGTTCGGATGCAGGCTGTAGGCACCCTCAATGATAGTCAGACGCTTCTCTCCCGCTGTCACGGAGCCGCCGTAGTCCATCGCCGAGCAGTCGAACACGCGGTAGTCAAAGGGCTGTCTGCACTCAAGACCTGCCAGCACCTCGGCGGCGAAACGCTCGTAATGGACGTTTCCACCCGGCTGGGCAAGACGTTCGTCGGTGCGCAGTTCCACGGGCAGAAAGAAATCATCCATGTGAATGACCTCGCCGTCCAGCTGACCGGCAAGCCATTGCGCGGCGGTGGATTTACCCGCGGCAGCGCGCCCGTCAAAGGCGGCGATAACCTGTTTTTTTCTGTCAAGCAGTTCAATTATTCTGTTTTTCACGGGCAGCAGCCAATGGGTGAAATTATTCATAAACATAACCATACCGCCCCGCCCGGAAATGCCGGACGGGACGGTGAGTTCCAAGTTATTTCTTGTAGCTGTCCTTCAGCTCCACGGAGCGGTTGAACACCAGCTTGTCGGGAGTGGAATCCTTGCAGTCGGCGCAGAAGTAGCCCAGACGCAGGAACTGATAGCCGTCGCCGGGCTTTGCGTCGGCAAGGCTCTTTTCCAGCTTGCAGCCGGTGAGAACGGTCAGGGAGTTGGGGTTGAGGCACTCCATGTAATCCACGTCGGCGCGGTCGGGATCGGGAACGGTGAACAGACGGTCAAACAGTCTGACCTCGGCGTCCACGCAGTTGCCGGCGTCCACCCAGTGGATGGTTCCGCGGACCTTTACGCCCTCGGGAGGATTGCCGCCGCGGGTGGAAGGATCATACTCGGCAAAGACCTCGACCACCTTGCCGTTTTCGTCCTTACGGCAGCCGGTGCAGGTGACGATGTACGCGCCCTTGAGACGGACCATGGCACCGGGATAGAGACGCTGATACTTCTTGGGGGGCTCCTCCATGAAGTCCTCTGCCTCGATGTACAGCTCACGGCTGAAGGTGACCTCGCGGACATCCTCAGTGTTGTCGGGCAGATTCTCAACGGTGAAGCTCTCGCGCTGATCTTCGGGATAGTTGGTGATGGTCAGCCTGATGGGGTCAATGACCGCCATGGCGCGCTTGGCGTGGGCGTTGAGATCCTCACGCAGGCAGTGCTCAAGGAAGCTCCACTGAACAACGCTGGGGTTCTTTGCCACACCGATGCGCTCGCAGAAATTCTTGATGGAAGCCGGGGTGTAGCCGCGGCGGCGCAGAGCGATCAGGGTGGGCATACGGGGGTCATCCCAGCCGGGGACGGCACCGGTCTCGCTCATGTTGCGCAGCTTGCGCTTGCTGAGCACGGTGTAGTCGATGCCCAGACGGGCAAACTCGATCTGACGGGGCTTGGAGGGAACGGATACGTTATTGATGACCCAGTCGTACAGAGGACGATGATCTTCGTACTCAAGAGAGCAGAGAGAGTGAGTGATGTGCTCGATGGCATCACCGATGGGATGAGCAAAGTCATACATCGGATAGATGCACCACTCGTCACCGGTGCGGTGATGGGTGGCGTGCTTGATTCGGTAAATGACCGGGTCGCGCATGTTCCAGTTACCGGAAGCAAGGTCGATCTTTGCGCGCAGAGTGTACTTTCCGTCCTCGAACTCGCCGGCTCTCATGCGCTGGAACAGGTCGAGGGACTCCTCCATGGGGCGGTCACGATAGGGGCTGGTTGCCGGTGTATCGTGGGTGCCGCGCATCTCGCGCATCTGGTCGGGAGTCAGCTCGCAAACGTATGCAAGACCCTTCCTGATAAGCTCGATGGCATACTGGTAGGTTTCCTCAAAGTATGCGGAAGCGAAATGATAGCGATCGCCCCAGTCATAGCCCAGCCAGTGGATATCGTCCTTGATGGCCTCGACGAACTCCTCACGCTCCTTGGTGGGATTGGTGTCGTCCATGCGCAGGTTGTAAAGGCCGCCGAACAGCTCGGCAGTGCCGTAATCGATGACCAGAGCCTTGACGTGACCAATGTGCAGGCAGCCGTTGGGCTCAGGCGGGAAACGGGTGTGGACCTTCATTCCCTCGCAGCGTCCGCCGGGAGCAAGGTCTTCCTTGATGGCCTGAATGATAAAGTTATTGGGTTCGCCGCCTTCGGCAGCTTCGTTCTTGATGATTTCTTCAGCCATGATTTATCGATCCTTTCATATTGAAAGTATAATTATGCGAGTTTTGCAAGACCAGCCTTGAGGCGGCGGAGGGATTCCTCGCGTCCCACCATGCCCAGAACCTCAACGGCACCGCCGGGAGTGACGGTTCTGCCGCTGGCGGCGATGCGCACGGGCCACATGAGCAGACCGGTCTTGACCTCAAGCTTCTCGGCAAGACCGATCAGGCAGTCATGGATAGCTTCCTGAGACCAGTCGGGCAGGGCTTCCAGAGCGGGAATGACCTGCTCGAGCATCTGCTTGGAGGATTCCAGAGTGGACTTGGACTTCTTGTTGACAAACAGCTCGGTGGAGTAATCGTCACAGGTTGAGATGAACTCAAGCTGGGGAGGAATCTCGCCCAGAACCTCGGTGCGCTGATGCAGGCACTTTGCGATGAGGCGGGTGTCGGTCTCCACATCGCCCACGCCCTCCCTGATGTATGGCAGCGCGGCCTCGTGGAAGGCGTCCTCGTCCATGGCGCGGATATATTCAGCGTTGAGCCAGCGCATCTTGTCGGGATCGTAGATGGCAGGAGACTTGGAGATGCCCTTGATGTCAAAGGCTTCCACAAGCTCGGGGAGGGTGAACTTCTCGCGCTCTCCTCCGGGGCTCCAGCCCAGCAGAGCGATGTAGTTGAGTACCGCGTCGGAAAGATAGCCCTTTGCCATCAGATCCTGATAGGAAGCGTCGCCGTTTCTCTTGGACAGCTTGTTCTGAGCGTCCTTCATAACCGGAGAGCAGTGGACATACTGAGGGGGTTCCCAGGCGAATGCCTGATAGAGCAGGTTATACTTGGGAGTGGAGGTCAGGTACTCGCTGCCGCGCACGGCGTGAGTGATGCCCATGAGATGATCGTCCACGACGTTTGCGAAGTTGTAGGTGGGCAGACCGTCCGACTTGAGCAGAATCTGATCCTCCAGCTCGGAGTTGTCGATGGAGATGGTGCCGAAAACGGCGTCGTCAAAGGAAGTCTCACCCTCGGTGGGCATCTTCTGACGGATAACGAAAGGCTCGCCGGCGGCGGCGCGGGCACGGGCTTCCTCAAGAGGAATGTCGCGGCAGTGACCGTCGTACTTGGCGATGCCGCCAGCCTGCTCGTGGAGCTGCTCAAGGCGCTCCTTGGTGCAGAAGCAGTAATATGCCGCGCCAAGATCGCACAGCTTGTCTGCGTATTCACGGTAAAGACCGCGGCGCTCGGACTGGATATAGGGGCCGAACTCGCCGCCGATGTCGGGACCTTCGTCCCAGATAAGACCGGTCTGGCGCAGGGTGGAATAGATGATATCGGTGGCACCCTCAACGTAGCGCTCCTGATCGGTATCCTCGATGCGGAGAATGAAGTCTCCCCCGTTCTTCTTGGTAATGAGATAGGCATAGAGTGCTGTGCGCAGGTTACCGATGTGCATATAGCCCGTGGGCGACGGCGCAAAGCGTGTGCGGAATTTATCGCTCATAATGTACTCCTTGACAGAATTATTTCGATTAACTATTATAATCATAACTCCGCACAATTGCAATCAAAACTTTATTCTGTATATTATTATTCATAGTATATACTGCGCCCTGACGTTTCCCATGTCGCGGCGCGGCTGTTCGGGAGGATATCACCGTGGCTTTTTTATCCAACGCGCACACCCACACCACATTCTGCGACGGCAGAAACACGCCGCAGGAAATGCTCGATCAGGCAAAGAAACTCGGCTATGTCAGTCTGGGATTTTCCGGTCACGGCTATCAGGGCTTCGACGAGGAATATTCCATGTCCCGGGAGGTTCAGCAGGAATACGCGCAGACTATCCGCGCGCTGAGCGAAGCCTGCCGTGAGGACCCCGCCGCGCCCCGTATATGGCTCGGTGTCGAGGAGGACAGTCTTTCCCCCGCAGCACAGAAGAAGCAGAACCGCAGCGATATGGATTACGTCATCGTGTCCACCCACTATTTCACAACGGATTTTGAAGGCGAACCGCTGTACGTTGACGGCTTTCCGAAAAGGATTCATGAATACGTCCGCAAGAAGCTTAACGGTGACTATATGGCAATGGTGCAGGAGTATTATGACCTGCATGTTTCCGCCCTGCTTGCATCAGAAAGAGTCGACATAATCGGACACTTTGATCTTATCCGCAAATATGCCGCCTCCCACAGTCTCTTTGACGAAAACTGCCCCCAATACCGTCGTATCGCGCTGGACGCGCTGGAGCGTGCCTTCCCCTGCGGAGGAATCCTCGAAATCAACACCGGAGCCATGGCCCGGGGATATCTTGACACCCCCTACCCCACCCGCGAACTGCTGGGCGCGTGGCATGAAATGGGCGGCAGAATCACCATCACCTCCGACTGCCACTTCGCCGACAAGCTGGATTATGCATATACAGATGCAATAAAGCTTGCAAAGGCATGCGGGTTTACATCTGCGTTAATGCTTGGAACAGGCGATGACCTGTTCGATGAAGCCGCGCTCTGACTTTATACTCTCACTTATCCGGAGGGCATAATTTTGACATTCTTATCCAACGCGCACACTCACTCAACATACTGTGACGGAAGAAACACGCCGCAGGAGATGCTGGATCAGGCAAAGAAACTCGGTTTTGTCAGTCTGGGATTTTCCGGTCACGGCTATCAGGGCTTTGACGAGGCTCACTCCATGTCGCCGGAGATTCAGCAGGAATACATAAAATGCATCCGATCACTCAGTGATGCAAGCAGCGGAGATAAATCCGCTCCCCGGGTCTGGCTCGGTATTGAGGAGGACAGTCTTACTCCCTCCGCTCAGCGCCAGCAGAACCGGCGTGATCTTGATTACGTCATCGTGTCCACACATTATTTCACCAATGACTACGGCGGACAGCTTCTATGCGTGGATGCCTTTCCCGAACTACTGCACAGATATGTCCGCGAAACGCTGGACGGCGATTATCTGGCTATGGTGCGGCAGTATTATGACATTCATGTCAATGCTCTGCTTTCGGCAAGAACGGACATTATCGGTCATTTTGATCTGATCCGCATTTACGCCGCATCGCACAATCTCTTTGACGAAAACTGCCTCGAATACCGTCGTATCGCACTGGACGCGCTTGAGCGTGCCTTCCCCTGCGGAGGTATTCTGGAAATCAACACCGGAGCCATGGCACGCGGATATCTTGACACCCCCTACCCCACCCGCGAACTGCTGGGCGCGTGGCATGAAATGGGCGGCAAAATCACCATCACCTCCGACTGCCACTTCGCCGACAAGCTGGATCACGCCTTCTCCGAAGCGACGAAGCTTGCGAAGGAATGCGGCTTCACAACAGCGTTCCGGCTGGGTACGGGCGATGATCTTTTCGAGGAAGTCCGGCTGTAACCGATACTGATCCGCCGGCAAAATAAAATATTTTTCTGTTCGGTATTGACAACCGCGAATTACTTGGCTATAATATTTAGGCGGTTGAAAGATATGACATCCGGAGGGGTGTCCGAGTGGTTTAAGGAGCTGGTCTTGAAAACCAGTGATACGGCAACGTACCAAGGGTTCGAATCCCTTCCCCTCCGCCACATACCGCTCAATATCGTTCAATGCGATTCACCTGTGGAGAAGTACTCAAGCGGTGAAGAGGCTCCCCTGCTAAGGGAGTAGGCTGGGAGACTGGCGCGAGGGTTCGATTCCCTCCTTCTCCGCCACAGGAAAAGACCTTGTCGAGAGACAGGGTCTTTTTTCTTTGTCCGGCTGTTTTTACGTCCGGAAAGCTGCCGGGCAACCGTTATTCCACACACAATATCTGTGTCGGTAACCGTGACAAATCTGACGCAAACCACTCCATCATGGGTGTAAAGGCAAATACTTTTCGTGCAAAACAGCGAAATGCACACAAAACAACATGGTAAAACATAGGCTAAATTTATGTAATTATATGAAATGTCAAATATTGTCAACCTTGCGTTGACACTGACCACAAGATATAGTATAATCCATCGGGTAAAGATATGTTACTTTACATTTTTCAGGAGGTGTTCTTCGTGGCAGTTGACCCCAGGATCACTATACTTCTCGACCTCTACGGCGAGCTGCTCACCGAAAAGGAGCGCAGCGCCCTGGAATTCTATTATAACGATGACCTCTCCCTCAAGGAGATTGCCGATAACGAAGCCGCAGTGCGCCGCAGCCGCAAGGAAATGGGTTACGGTCTTGACGAGCGCGACACCATCACCCGTCAGGGTGTGCGCGACACCATCAAGCGCGCCGAAGCCAAGCTGCTGGACTGGGATTCCAAGCTGCATCTGTCCGAGCGCGCCGAGCGTATCAACGAAGCAGTCGATCTTATAATGAATAAGGCAAGGGAGATCAGCGACTTCAACATCCGTCACGGATGCCATCGCGAGATCAACGATGCCGCCACGGAAATCATGTCCGCGGCAAACGGTTTATACGAATAATCAACGTGTAAAGTTTTTTTGCTTGACATACGAATTTTCCTGTGATATTATATACCTCGCCCTAATTGGGTGACATTATGAAAGGTGGCGAACAGCTTGGCATTTGAAGGATTATCCGAAAAACTGTCGGCGGCGTTCAAAAAGCTGCGCTCCAAAGGCAAGCTGACCGAATCTGATGTCAAGGAAGCGATGCGTGAAGTGCGCATGGCTCTGCTTGAGGCCGACGTTAACTTCAAGGTTGCCAAGGAGTTTACCGCGCGCATTACCGAGAAGGCTGTCGGCAGCGAGGTTCTCGAAAGCCTCACCCCTGCCCAGCAGGTTATCAAAATTGTAAACGACGAGCTTACCGAGCTCATGGGCGGCACACAGTCCCGTCTGGCGGTTTCCAACCATCCCCCCTGCGTCATCATGCTTTGCGGTCTGCAGGGTTCTGGTAAAACCACCCACGCCGGTAAGCTGGCAAAGAAGCTCAAGAACGAAGGACACCGTCCTCTGCTGGTCGCCTGCGATATCTACCGTCCCGCTGCCATTGAGCAGCTCAAGGTAGTGGGCGCCAAAGCTGGCGTACACGTCTTTGAAATGGGTACCGTCAATCCGGTCAACATCTCCAAGGCTGCCATCATGCACGCCAGAGAGCATGGCAACGACTACGTCATTCTCGATACCGCCGGTCGTCTGCACATTGACGAAGCTCTGATGAACGAACTTAAGAACGTCAAGGAGGCAGTCAACCCCAACGAGATCATGCTGGTCATCGACGCAATGACCGGTCAGGACGCTGTCAACGTCGCTGAAAGCTTCAACAATACACTGGGTATCGACGGCGTTCTGCTGACCAAGCTGGACGGCGACACCCGCGGCGGTGCGGCTCTGTCCGTCCGTCACGTCACCGGCAAGCCCATCAAGTTTGTCGGTACCGGCGAAAAGATCGACGATCTTGAGCCCTTCCATCCCTCCCGAATGGCATCCCGTATCCTCGGCATGGGCGACGTGCTCAGTTTTATCGAACGTGCCGAGCAGCAGATAGACGAAAAGAAAGCTCTTGAACTGGAACAGAAGATCCGTCAGAGTACATTCGACTTTAACGATCTGCTCGATCAGTTCGAACAGATGCAGCGCATGGGTCCGGTCAAGCAGCTTCTCGGCATGCTCCCCGGAATGGAACAGCAGCTTGCTGATGTGGACATCGACGAGCGCCAGTTCGACCGCACCATGGCTATCATCAAATCCATGACTGCGGCAGAGCGCTCTAATCCCAAGCTGCTCAACGCCAGCCGTAAACGCCGTATCGCGGCGGGCAGCGGCATGAAGGTCGAGGACGTCAACCGCCTTATCAAACAGCTGGAAATGATGCAGCAGCTCTTCAAGCAGCTTGGCGGCAAGGGCGGCAAAAAAGGCAAGAAAATGCGCATGCCCAGCATGGCTCAGATGCGTCGCATGAAGCAGGAAATGGCCGAAAACGGCGGAGAAGGCTTCCCCGGCGGCGGTTTCCCGGGCGGATTCCCCGGAATGTAAAATCATAATAAAAGCTCCGTAAAACCGGTGTTTTTATAAATCATTATTTTTTGTATATTCAATTTTGGAGGTTACACTAAAATGGCTGTTAAAATCAGACTGCGCCGCATGGGCGCCAAGAAGGCTCCTTTCTATCGTATCGTTGTTGCTGATTCCCGCTATCCCCGCGATGGCCGCTTCATCGAGGAAATCGGCACCTATGATCCCATGAAGAACCCCCCCGCTGTCACTGTTGACGCTGACAAGGTCAAGGCATGGATCCCCAACGGCGCTCAGCCCACCGACACCGTCAAGGCTCTCTTCAAGAAGGAAGGCATCCTCTAATCCGGATCCCCTGTGGAGGTTAATTGAGCATGAAAGATCTGCTTATCGCTGTTGTCAAGGGTCTTGTTGAGTCCCCCGATGAGATTTCGGTGGATGTGGCTGAACCCGCAGAGGACGGCACCATTGTTTACACCCTTTATGTCGCCGAAAGCGACAAGGGCCGCGTCATCGGCAAGCAGGGTCGCATAGCCAAGGCTATCCGCACCGTCATGCGTTCTGCCGGCACCAGAGTCGGTCAGAAAATCACCGTTGATATCAACTGATAATCTCCCGGTTTTCCGGGTGTACAGATAAACCGCAGGACTGAACGTCCGTGCGGTTTGTTTGTACTTAACCATATTTTTATAAGGCGGTATTTCAGTGAAAAAATACCTTGAAATCGGAAAAATCGTCGGAACCCACGCTCTCAAGGGTGAAGTCCGCGTCCAGCCCTGGGCAGATTCCGGTGAATTCCTCCTGCAGTTCGGCATATTCTACCTTAACGAGGGCGCATCCAGCGTAAAGGTGGTCAGCAGCCGCGTACACAAAAACATGGTCATTGTCAAGCTCAAGGGTGTCAACTCCATCGAGGAGGCCGATGCCATGCGCGGCAAGGTGCTGTATATCGACCGCGCCGACGCGCAGCTCCCCGAGGGCAGATATTTCATTCAGGATCTCATCGGTCTGCAGGTTGTCGACGCGGAAAACGGCACCGTTTACGGCGTTATCGACGACGTTACCCAGACTCTTGCCAACGACGTATATCATGTCAAGGCAGAAAACGGAAAGATCTACTACATCGCTGCGGTGGATCAGGTGCTGGCCGGCACCGATCTCGAAGCCGGAACCGTGTCCATTCACGCCATGAAGGGTATGTTCGACGATGAGGATTGACATCATCACACTGTTCCCCGAAATGTGCGAACGGGTCATCGACGAGAGTATCACCGGTCAGGCTCGCAGAGCCGGTCTGATCGACATACGCTGCCATAATCTGAGGGATTATTCCGACGATAAGCGCCGCCGGGTTGATGATTACCCCTACGGCGGCGGTCAGGGCATGCTCATCAAGGCTGAGCCTGTTGCTCGCTGCTTTGAGGCTATATGCCGTCAGACCTCCACCCGCCCGCTTTTCATCTATATGTCTCCCCAGGGCGAGGTATTCAGACAGAGCATCGCCGTTGAGCTGTCCGGAGTTGAGAATATCTGCCTGCTTTGCGGGCATTATGAAGGTATAGACGAACGCGTGCTGGAGACCATGGTCGACCGTCAGCTTTCCATCGGCGATTTTGTGCTGACCGGCGGAGAGCTTCCCGCCCTTGCCATCACTGACGCGGTGTCCAGAATGATTCCCGGTGTGCTTTCGGAAAACGCCTCCTTTGAGGACGAAAGCCATTTTTCCGGGCTGCTGGAGTATCCCCAGTACACCCGTCCGCCTGTCTGGCGCGGCATTCCGGTGCCGGAGGTGCTCAAATCCGGACACGCAAAAAACATAGCCGACTGGAAACATGAGCAGTCCCTTGAACGCACAGCTCGTCTGCGCCCTGATATGCTGGAGAAAAAAAGCACAGAACAGTAAATAATTCTCCGGTCAATAACTGCTCCGGACTGATTATTCAATATAATTCCACGGTGTTTTTTATCCTATTTAGACATACAACTGTACCGGATATACAAGATATACCATGAATTCTTGTTATGTTTACCTATGGACAATGATTATTCGTGTATATTTGCACAAGCAGCGGCACGCAAATTCCCCCGTAAGTTGTATGGCAAGCCAAAAATCGTCAAATTGCGTTGACGCAAAGCCAACTTATGTATATAATTAATGACGGTTCACGGGGAGAAATGTTCTCCCGTTGCGTGATGGAAACTTAAGACAGACAAAGCCGTGCCGGAATTTTGTTTCTGTCTTTCACACTTTAGGAGGGTCTATTGCAATGTATGATAACGAGGTAATGGTTCAGAATCAGGTCGGTCTCCACGCACGTCCCGCCACTTTCTTTATCCAGAAAGCCAACGAGTTCCGCAGCACCATCTGGGTAGAAAAAGATGAGCGTCGTGTCAATGCCAAGTCCCTTCTGGGCGTTCTTTCTCTGGGTATTGTCGGCGGCACCAGCATCCACATCATCGCTGACGGTCCCGACGAGAATCTCGCCGTTGACAGCCTTGTCAAGCTCGTTCAGTCCGGTTTTACTGAGTAAGCTTAACTGCGGCTGAAATAATTATTTAGCATTTTGCGGTGCAGTTTTTTGCTGCACCGCTATATGTTTATTACGGAACAATATCAATTATTCACATTCTTGGAGGGCTCAATGATTCGTCCGGATATAAAAAAGCATCTGCTCAAGGTGCAGAAGCCCGGCCGCTACACCGGCGGCGAGCTCAACAGCGTCATCAAGAACAAAGAGGACGTCAGCATCCGCTTTGCTTTCTGTTTCCCCGATTCCTATGAGATCGGAATGTCCCATCTGGGCATGAAGATCCTTTATTCATTGTATAACGATATCCCCGATGTGTGGTGCGAGCGCGTGTTCGCTCCGTGGACGGACATGGAAGCAGTCATGCGTGAGCATTCCATTCCCCTCTACGGTCTTGAAAGCGGCGATCCCATCAGTGAATTTGATTTCATCGGCTTCACCATGCAGTACGAGATGAGCTACTCCAACGTGCTGAACATGCTGGAGCTTGCCGGAGTGGAACTGCTTGCCGATAATAGAGCCAACGACGCGCCCATTATCGTGTGCGGCGGTCCCTGCGTGTGCAACCCGGAACCTCTTGCCGATTTCGTCGATATCTTCAGCCTCGGCGAGGGCGAGGAAGTCAGTGTCGAGATGTTCGACCTCTACCGCCGCTGCAAGGAGGAAGGCTTTGACCGCAAAAAGTTTCTGCGCATGGCGGCGGATATTCCCGGTCTGTACGTACCCTCTCTCTATGAAGTCACCTACGGCGAGGACGGCACCATCGCTTCCTTTACTCCCCGTGACGGCGCGCCAGCAACCATCCGCAAGCGCATCGTACAGGATTTCGACAAGGCATATAAGCTGGACCGCATCGTCGTGCCTCAGATCGAGATCGTTCACGACCGCGTTGTGGGCGAGATTTTCCGAGGCTGCATCCGCGGCTGCCGCTTCTGTCAGGCAGGATACATATATCGTCCCGTCCGTGAGCGCAAGCCGGATACCATCAACGAGATGTGCCGTGATATGTGTATGAACACCGGCTACGATGAGATCTCCCTCTCCTCCCTCAGCTCCAGTGACTACACTCAGCTTTCACCTCTGCTTGATAAGCTGCTGAGCTGGACCGAGGACAACAAGGTCAGCATCTCCCTGCCCTCCCTGCGTGTGGACGGGTTTTCTTCCGAGCTGACCGAAAAGCTCCGGAAGGTGCGCAAGGGCGGTCTTACCTTTGCCCCCGAAGCCGGCACACAGCGTCTGCGCGATGTTATCAACAAGAACGTCACCGAGCGCGAACTGTACAACACCTGCCGCACGGCATTCATGGGCGGCTGGAACAGCGTCAAGCTTTACTTCATGCTGGGTCTGCCCACCGAGACCGACGAGGACGTACAGGGCATTGCAAAGCTTGCCCAGATGGTAGTTGATACATACTACGAAAATCCCGACCGTCCCAAAGGCAAGGCTGTGAGCGTTTCGGCAAGCGCGTCAACCTTTGTCCCCAAGCCCTTTACCCCATTCCAGTGGGAGCCTCAGATCACCATCGACGAGATACACCGCCGCCAGAAGGTTCTGCAGAGCAGCGTCACCAGCCGCAAGATCTCCCTGAGCTGGCACGATGCCAACACCAGCTTCCTTGAGGCCGTCTTTGCCCGCGGCGACCGCCGTCTGGGTGCCGTGCTGCTCAGAGCCCATGAACTGGGCTGCAAGTTTGACAGCTGGGAGGAGTTCTTTGATCTTGATGTGTGGCGCAAGGCCTTTGCCGACTGCGGCATCGATCCGGAATTCTACTCCTGCCGCGCCCGTTCCTACGACGAGATTCTCCCGTGGGATCACATCGATTTCGGCGTGACCAAGGAGTTCCTTATCCGTGAGCGCGAAAAGTCTCTCCGCGCCGAAACCACACCCCATTGCCGCGAAAAGTGCTCCGCCTGCGGTGCTGCAGATCTGACGGGAGGTAAGTGCAGTGTTCTCAATTAGAATGTTTTTCGAAAAGAAGGAACCGGCAATATACGTTTCCCATCTTGATCTGATGCGCTGCTTTGAGCGATGCATCCGCCGTGCCGGAATCCCGCTGTGGTATACCGAGGGCTTCAATCCGCGCCCCTTCCTCACCTTTGCCCTGCCCCTTTCGCTGGGCATCACCGGTCTTAACGAATCGGTAGATCTGCGGCTGGTGGAGGATATGCCCCTCGCCGAGGTGCAGGAGCGCATCAACGCCTGCCTGCCCGCCGGTCTGCAAATTCTGTCCATCAGCGAGCCGGTAAAAAAGAACACCGACATCGCCGCTTCGGTCTATGACATCGAGCTGTGTTCCGAAAGCGTAAATGCCGGTGATCTTGCCGCAAGGCTGGGTGATTTCCTTGCCAGGGATTCCATTGTCATCACCAAGCTTAACAAGAAGAAAAAGCCGGTGGAGAGCGATATTCGCCCCCACATCAAGGCGTTCTCCGTGAACGGCGGCGATGACTGCGTGCGGCTGAGCATCACCCTTTCCTCCGGCTGCACCGAAAACTGCAACCCCGCGCTTGTGCTTGACACATTTGCTTCCTGCTGCGCAATCAGCGATCTTGAGTATTCCATCACCCGTCTGGACGTCCTTGACAAAGACGGAAAATCCTTCAGATAACTAATAAACGGAGCCGTTGGTTCAGCGCGAACCATGGCTCCGTTCTTTTAATCTGTAATTCTGTTTATCGCCGCATTTTTGCGCACACGGCTTCTTCTGATCTCCTCGTCAATCAGGCGGTTGAGAATGCCGCCGATGATGATTACGTTGCTGCAGGCAAACAGCCACAGCATCAGAATCACGATGGACGTCAGCGAGCCGTACACCAGCGAATAACGGGTGGAAAGACCGATGAAGTAGGAGAAAATAATGCTGACCACAACCAGCATTACCGAAGAAAACAGCACACCGGGGTAAACAATGCCCACAAACAGCGTGTGCGGCGACTTGACCGAGAAGGGCAGGAATCTGTAGAGCAGATACATCATCAACGCCAGCAGCATGTACAGCACAAGGAATCGCAGCCAGTTCCAGTCGAGAATGTAGCTGCCGATATCAAACTTGTTGATAAGGAAATTAAGCAGCCAGTTGCCGGACACCATCAGAATCATACAGCTGTAAACCACCAGCAGCACCACAAAGGACGCCAGAAAACTCAGCATGAATGAAAGCAGGCTGTCGCTGCTGCGCCGGTTATAAATCTCGTTAAGTATGCCCTGCAGCGACCGCAGCGCCGCCGACGCCGGCATGATCATCATGAATATTCCCAGAAACAGCGCAGTGTTGCTCTGATAGTCCGAGATGTACGTCAGATAGCCGCTGATTATATCCATAGTGGATTCAGGCAGAAACTGTCCCAGAGTCTCAATGGCACCGTCGAAGCTGGTGTGCAGGCGTCCCACCAGCCAGTTGATGCAGATAAGCATCGGGAACAGGGTAAGTATGACGTTAAAGGAGAATTCCGCCGCGGCGCGCATGACCTTCTTGTTGATGAAGATGCGGAATCCGTGTACAAGAAAGCGCAGGAACCACTTAGCGCCGGAAGCAGCAGCCCTGCCCGCGCGGCAGGCAGTGTCCCGCGTCCACTCCCACGCCTGAGATGATTTTTCTTTGACCACAGGCATCGAGCGACGGTAGAAATCCTTTGTCCGCTCAACCAGACTGTTATAAAGACTCAGTGCTTTTTCTTTTATGCCGCCCACCTCCTGTCCAGAGAAAAATCTGCGTGTTTGCTTATGATTTTACTAGAAAGGCGGTTTTCTGTCAACCTTTACACCGACGGAGATTGCCGGATAACCGTCCGGCATGCATATTTGTCTTTACAGACCGGCGCGGTTTGTGATATACTAATATGACGAATGCCAACCTGTAAATATCTTTTCCGAAAGGTTTGAATAATTATGCTTCAATACGAAGAACTCATGCAGCGGCTCAACGGCCTGCGCCCTGATCTCAAGGAGCTTGGCGAGGCACTGGGCATCGAAAAGTCCAAGGCCGAAATCGCCCGTCTGGAAGAGCTTGCCGCCGATCCCAATTTCTGGAACGATATGGAACGTTCTCAGACCGTTCTCAAGC
Source organism: Acutalibacteraceae bacterium (assembly GCA_045605025.1). Taxonomy (GTDB): domain Bacteria; phylum Bacillota; class Clostridia; order Oscillospirales; family Acutalibacteraceae; genus SIG598. The sequence continues at coordinate 771 of JAZUPE010000116.1, read as the reverse complement.
AGACCAGCGCCCTTAAGAACCGTGTTGGTTCCTACGAAAAGCTGTGCGCCGCCCTTGAAGACGCTGCCGCCCTCATCGAACTTGGCAACGAAGCCGAGGATCTTTCTCTGCTGGACGAGGCCAAAGAGGCTGTTGATACCGTGCAGAACGATCTGGAAGCCCAGAAGCTGCAGACTCTGCTCAGCGGCGAGTATGACTCCAAGAACGCAATTCTCACCTTCCACGCCGGTGCAGGCGGCACTGAAGCCCAGGACTGGGCCCAGATGCTGCTGAGAATGTACACCCAGTGGGCTGTACGCCACGGCTTCAAGACCACCACCCTCGATTATCTTGACGGCGACGAGGCCGGCATCAAGAGTGCCTCCATCCTCATCGAGGGCACCAACGCTTACGGATTCCTCAAGTGCGAAAACGGCGTTCACCGTCTGGTGCGCGTCTCACCCTTCGATTCCTCCGCACGCCGCCACACCTCCTTTGCCTCCCTTGAGGTAATGCCGGAAATCGATGACGACGTTCAGATCGAGATCCGCCCCGAGGATATCAAGGTAGATACCTACCGCTCCAGCGGTGCCGGCGGTCAGCACGTCAACACCACCGACTCTGCCGTGCGCATCACCCACATCCCCACCGGCATCGTCACCGCCTGCCAGAATGAGCGCAGCCAGATGCAGAACCGCGCCGTGGCCATGAAGATGCTCATGTCCAAGCTTGTGGAGATCAAGGAAAGAGAAAACCTTGAGCGCATCGAGGACATCAAGGGCGTCCAGAAGG
>JAZUPE010000115.1:0-2859 GCA_045605025.1 Acutalibacteraceae bacterium | reverse complement strand
TCAACCGCGCTTGCGCTCCGGTTCGCTTCGCGGGCTTCTCTGGTGGATTCCAGCGCTTCGTTGGCGAGATCGCCAATGGTTCGCGCCATACGGTTCAATCTGTTCAGCAATGCCATGGTTCTTCCTCCTTTTATTCTTGTTGTTTTTATTCTTGTTCATCTTTATCCGCAGCGCGGTTATGAAACTCTTGTGACTTTCTTCTGCGAATATTTATATTACATTGAACGAAATGGATGTTTGTGTTAAAATGGAAAGGAATCAAGTGACTGTCCGTGGCTTTATTTTCGCTGATTTCGGCGTTTTTGTACCCACCCCAAAGCCCCAAAAAGGTGGGAAATCTAAAATTTTTGTGCATTTTTCTTCGAAATTCCTGAAAGGAGATCAAAATATGCCGATGAAACCGCTGAGAACCGCTGCATTTGCGATATGCCTTGCGCTGCTGATGCTTGCGCTTACCGGCTGCGATTCTGCCGACAAGCTCAGCCCCCGCGATCCCGTCACGCTGACCATGTGGCACAACTACGGCGGCGACATGCAGCAGACCATGGATCTGCTGATCGACGAGTTCAATGCAACCGTCGGCAAGGAAAAGGGAATTACCATCAACGTGACGGCCATTTCCTCAAGCTCCGATCTGAACCGTTCCCTTGAGATGATTGCCAACGGTGATCCCGGCGCGCCGGATATGCCGGACATCTTCACCGGCTATCCCAAGGTTGCCGCGTGGTTCGTTGAAAAGGAAAAGCTGCTTTCTCTGGACAAATACTTCACCGAGGATGAACTTTCGCAATACATCGGCGCCTTCGTCCAGGAGGGACGGTTTGCGGACGGCAATCTGTATGTATTCCCGGTTGCCAAGTCCACCGAGGTGCTCTACCTCAACCAGACGCTGTTTGATGCGTTTGCCGAAGCCACGGGCGCGGAGGTGGAAATGCTCTCCACCTTTGAAGGGCTGGCGCAGCTTTCGCGGATGTATTATGAATGGTCGGGCGGGAAGCATTTCTTCACCGCAGACGCATGGTTCAATCTTGTGGCCGCGGGCATGGCGCAGCTGGGCGCGCAGTGGCATGACGAAAGCGGAAATCTGCTGCTGGACAACGACGCCTTCCGCCGCATCTTTGAAACGCTTTATGCACCCGTTTCCGAAGGCGGCTTCGCGCTCTATGACGGCTATTCCTCCGATCTTTCCAAGACCGGCGACATCATCTGCTCCACCGGTTCCTCTGCCGGTATCCTGTTCTACGGCGATACCATCACCTATGCGGACGGCACGGTGAAGGATGTGGAGTATTCCATACTGCCGTATCCCGTGTTTGAGGGCGGTGAAAACTGGGCGATCCAGCGCGGCGGTGGTCTGATGATATCCAAAACCAGCGAAAAAAGAGCGCTGGCCGCCACCGAGTTTATCAAGTGGCTGACCGCGCCGGAGCAGAACATGCGCTTTATCGCCAGCACGGGCTATCTGCCCGTCACAAAGCTGGCCTTTGAAGAAGAACTCCCCGCACATCTTGAATCTCTGGAGGATGCGCGCATCAAAAAGATGCTGACCACTGTGCTCACCATGTACGAAGAATATGATTTCTTCACGATGCCGAATCTGCCGGAGCTGGAATCCGCAAGCGACCGCTGCGAACAGAATATGATGCGCATGTTCCAGCGCGGACGTGAAGCCAATCTGTCGGGCAATCCCATAACTGCGGCAGAAGCATTGACCGATTTGATCGCGCAAGACTAAGGTACAGGAGTGATCGGCTTGTTGTTCCCGAAGTTCTCCGAACTGCCATGGAAGAAGCAGAGCAGCACGACCCTGCAGCGGCGGCTGATTCTGTTCATTTCGCTTGCCTTCATATCGATCATTCTTCTGTTTATGCTGCTGCTCAATCTGTTCGGCGTTACCGGCAGCGGCGTGCAAACGGTTCGGAATTACCTGACAGGCGAGCTTGTCCATATCGGCGATACTTTGGAGGACGACTTTGCCGATCTTGCGATCACCGGCGTAAATCTTGCCCGGAACATATCCGCAAAGGCGGAGGAAGGTATGCAGCCCGGCGAACTGCTGGACGCCTGTATGCCCAATCTTCTTTCCGTGGCGGAGTACAACACCTGCGGCGGCGTATTTCTTATACTGGACGGAGATGCGGGAAACGGTCATCCCGGCATATTCATCAAGAAAACGCAGCCCGTGTCATCGCCGTCCCTCCCGTCCAAGGTCTACTGTCTGCGAGGCCCCGCCAACATTGCCCGCGACCATGACATTGAACTGCTGGGGCAATGGAAGATGCTCTATGAAGCCTCTGAACTGGATTTCTTTCATGAGCTGCTGGAGATTTACCGCGATAACGCCCATCTGCCGCTGTCCCGGCTGTACTGCTGGACAAACCGCGTCTGCCTGAACGACAACAGTGAAGCCGGAATCCTTCTGTGCGTTCCGCTGCGCCTGTCTGACGGGGAGATCATCGGTATATGCGGCATCGAAGTCAGCGACCGCATGTTCAAGCAGCTCTACAGCCCCAACGAAAGCAGCTATCACGGAGGTTTTTCCCTTCTTGCTCCGGCAGATGATTCCATGCTGCATGCGGAAAAAGGCCTGCTGGCCGGAAACCGCTATCTGACGGGAAGGCAGCTTTCCTCGCCTCTGACCGCTGGCAAGGCTTATGTCGGTTTTTCGCATTATGAAAACGATACGGACAGCTATGGAGGACTTGCCCGGCGCATACGGCTGTATCCGGACGGATCACCGTTTGAGGCGGAGTGGGAGCTGGCGGTGCTGATTCCCGACGCTCTGCTGACCGACGCCATTCGCGGCAGCACGGATTATCTGTATTTTATCGTGGCGGCGCTGCTGCTGGCCAGCCTGAT
>JAZUPE010000114.1:0-47682 GCA_045605025.1 Acutalibacteraceae bacterium | reverse complement strand
CTGGGCTAAGCCTCTGTACTGAGTGTATCTCATGCCGTGCTTTTCTTTAGCGTCGGCAAACACTCGCTCGATTTTCTCTTTTCGCTGCTTGTACAGATCACGATACTCCGGTATGTACCGTGCGTCATCTGCCATGTCAACGTAACGCTGCCACACGTGGCGTGTTACCGTTTTTTCGCATTTGGCATTTGCAGTACAGAGTTCTCTGGTTTCACAGCTGCTGCAAATGTAGCTTCTGCTCTTGTATTCACGGTAACCTTCTCGATTAGTGGTGGAATAGTGTAAAACTTTGTATTCCGGGCAGACAACGCAGTCGTAATATTCATCGTACGCATAATAATGCCATGGGTGTATGCTCTTGGTCATCGGTTTCTTGTATGCTGTTGACAACACTCTGCCGCTTTCGAGTATTCTTTTGCAAATCCAAGGTGTTTTTTATGCGCTGTCGGCTGCTACTGTCTGATGCTCAGGAAAATGCTCGCAGATCTGATCGTACAGGGAATCGAACGCTACACTGTCATGGACATTGCCGGGAGCAACTTCTACATCGAGAACGAAATTGTTTTTGTCACAGGCGGTATGCGCTTCATACGCAAAGCAATTGCGATGTTCGCCCTTGTGGAATACTCCGCTTTCCGGATCGGTTGTTGATACAGTGGTTTCGTGAGTTTCCGGCGTTCCTCCGTTGTTGTCATCATCTTTGAAGGGCTTCTGATCGTGATCTTCCCTTACTAAAATAGAAGTGCGGTCAGCCAACTGCACAATAAAGCAAAGGGAGGACATTCAAATGAGCCTGAATGACATAAACAGTCTATCACATACGAAATGGAATTGCAAATACCACATAGTCTTTGCACCCAAATATCGCCGAAAAGTGTTCTACGGAGAAAAAAGGGTAGAAATAGGAAAGATATTGAGACAACTTTGCGAATGGAAAGGCGTGAAAATAGTAGAAGCAGAGTGCTGCCCAGATCATACCCATATGCTCGTAGAGATCCCGCCGAAATATGCGGTATCAAGCTTCATGGGGGATCTCAAGGGAAAAAGCAGTACAATGCTGTACGAAAGGTTCGGTGAATTGAAATACAAATTCCGGAACAAAGAATTTTGGTGTAAGGGTTACTATGTGGATACAGTCGGGAAAAATGCAAAACGAATAGAGGAGTACATCCGCAAGTAGCTTGAAGAAGACAAGCTCGGTGATCAATTAACGATACCGGGGGCTGGACCTTTTAAGGGCAGCAAGTAGCAGTTCTATGCTGTTGGCAGACCGTATTACGCGTTTACGCGTACACAAAGGACAGTGGCCATTCACATGTATTTCTACTCCTCGTCACCGTCCGGCTCGGGTGGTACATTCTCGTCGGCAGGAATACGGTCGGGCACGGAACGGTCGACTGCATCTGTCTGCACTTGAGCGGCGGCTGTTTCGGCAGCGAACATATTCGGGTCAAAGCCGTGACTGAAGCCGCCGGTGCGCGTGGAACTGATGTCGCCGCCGACTACAACGCCGTCCTTCACAAGCAGATTTGCAACCACTTTGCCGCCCGCAGGATAGTTGGTGACGCTGTAGGTCCACAGCTTGACACGTTTTCCGAGCAGGCCGGACAGATCAAAACCCTGCCGCTGCTGAATGGCATTGTACTCACTCAGCCGCTCGTCCATCTGCGCTGGCATGGTGACCTCTCGCACACTCACCGGCTCTGATCCGGTCTGCCAGCCGAACTGCCGGAGAAACTCCCTGCGCTCCGATTCGTCGGAAGCAGCAACGGTATATCCCGTGCCGGGTAACGCAGAGGTGGATTTATCTCCCGCCGAACAAAGAAGCAGCACAACCGCGATGATAAACACCGCCAGACCAGCGGCAATAATAATCAGTTCCCTTTTTGACATACGAAACGACCAGATAAACATGGCTTTCTTCCTTTCCCGTGGATTGCTTTCGACTAATGAATATGCCGCACGCCGCGACTATATGCGCACTGCGTCGCCGGCGGCATAATATAATATAAGCCGGATGCGCCTGAGAAAGGATTGATAGCAATGAAAACACTTATCATCGGATCATCTACGCGAACGATAAAAGCACAGGAGATTCTGCGTCGTCATGGAATCTCCGCTCAGATCACGCGCCTTGACAGCGTTGGCGAAGGCTGCATCCGCGGACTGCGTCTGGAGGACGGAATGGTCAGTCGGGCGGTCAGCATACTGGTTGATAGCGGAATTCCCGTCAAGGGCGCACCAGAAGCCGGAAGATGATATATCTCGATAACGCCGCAACCACTTACCCGAAACCGTCCGGCGTGCTGCACGCCATGACCGAAGCGGTGACGCTGTACGGTGCCAATCCAGGACGGGGTGGATATCCGCTGGCGGAAGCTGCCGACAGGCGACTGTATGAATGCCGCAACAGGGCCGCGGAGTTTTTCGGTCTGGAGCAGTCGGAGAACCTGATATACACTCCCGGATGCACATGGTCGATCAACACAGTGCTTTCCGGCATCCTCTGTCCCGGCGATCATGTGATTATTTCCGATCTTGAGCATAATGCCGCAGTGCGTCCCCTGCACGCTCTAACACACAGGGGAATAACCGTCACGAGGGTGCATGTGGTTGAGGGGGACGAATATGCCACGTTGATTAACTTCCGCTCTGCCATCCGGAGAAACACACGTATGATATTCTGCACCTGCGCATCAAACGTGTTTGGGATCATGCCTCCGGTATCACTGCTGGGCGAACTGTGCAGGCGGTACGGACTGCTGTTCGGCATCGATGCCGCTCAGGCAGCGGGCTCAGAATCCGTTACCTTCAGCAGCACAGGAGCGGATTATATCTGCGCACCGGCTCATAAAGGGCTGTATGGCGTGATGGGGCTGGGGATTCTGGCTATGAACGGTATGGCACCGCCTGAACCGCTCATCTACGGAGGGACAGGAACTCTGTCCGCACAGCGGGAACAGCCCCGTGAGCTGCCCGACCGCTACGAAAGCGGCACTCCGGGCATGCCGGCAATATGCGCGCTTGACGAGGGAATCCGGTTTATCGGGAAAAACGGACGCGAACGTATACGCGCTCACGAGCTGTATATCGCCGGGCACATCTACGACGGACTGCGCGCCACGAAGGGTGTGACGCTTTACACCTCCCGTCCGGAGGCAGGAAGCCACGCACCGCTTATTTCCTTCAACATCGGCGATATGAGCGGAAGCGAAGGTTCGCAGATACTGGCAAACCGCGGTATATGCGTGCGCGGAGGATACCACTGCGCATACGACGCTCACGTTGCTATGGGTACCGAAAAACGCGGAACAGTGCGGGTGTCTCCATCGTTCTTCACCACGCACTCCGATGCAGACGCTCTGCTGAGAGCCGTACGGGAATGTCTGAAATAAGCAAAGCCGCGCCCTGTGGTCAGCAGATGATCACAGGGCGCGGCGGTTATTATTTTGAATTATTTGGCTTTCCCGGCCTTTTTCTTTTCGGCCTTTGCCTTTTTCTTTTCTTCCTTAGTCAGCTTTACCTTGGGTTTCTTGATCTTGTTGAGCTTGGCGTTGAGCTTGAGCAGATCTTCCTTGGTCAGTTCGACACCGACCATGCCCAGCATACCGGACAGGCGCAGGACGGTGAATCCGCCCAGCATCTGCATCATGGCATCGTTATTCATTTCGAAACCACCCATGACTCCTTCGCCCTTTTCGCCCTTCTTGCCCTTTTTCTTGGGCATCATCTTGGTTATCATGCCGATGAAGAGCATCTTTCCCTTGGTGGTAGCCATAATATCGCCGATCTTGTCATTGAGCGAGAAGCGTCCCTCGACCTCGGTGATATCAAACCAGTTAAGGATGGCGTTCTTTTCCTTGAGGCGGTAGTCGTCGTTGAATTCTTCCACCTTGCGGATTCTGGATTCATCTCTGCACTCACCGGCAACGGCAACCAGTTCGGTTTCGCCGGCATTGGGTACTTCGAAATAGAAGAAATGATCATCTGCGGTCTTCTTTCCGAGGCTGGTTCCGTTGGCAAAAAGCTCGACCTCAGGCTGGTTGGAGTAGACAGTTACCTTGGTTACATCCTCAACACGGTCAACATAGCGCTTGGCGCAGATGTGAACAAAGGGATCATCCGATAGCCATGCCTTGTAAGCGTAGAAGGAATCCTTTTTGTACTTGCGATCAAAGGTGACCAGACCCTTGTGGTTCTGACCGTTCTCACCGCCCTCGCAGCGTGCGTCGGCGCCGAAATCGAACATATTCCACACATGGGTCGCCCACATAAATTTTCTGGTAAAGAGCTGCTTGATGAGTTCCTCGTGGTAATAAGCCTGATATTCCTCGGTATAGTCACCCTGAGTGGGGTTGGAGGTATGCCAGTTGAGAGCCTCGCAGCCGTATTCGGAGCAGCCGATGGGAATTTCCGGCCAGCGCTCATGGAACTTGTCGAACCAGGGGCCGTTCATGGTTGTGTCGCCGCCGTACCAGCCGAAATAGTGGTTGTAGGAAACCACGTCGGGTATCTGGATATATGGACTTTCGATGGGACAGGGAGATACTGCCGCAATGGTGGTCAGACGGGTCTTGTCCATCTCGTGGCACATGTCGTTGAGGATATTGTGGTTCTCCAGCAGATCGGGATCACTGTCACCCTTCATGGTGATTTCATTGGACAGACCCCAGACAACGATGGAGGGGTGGTTGTAGTTCTGGACAACCAGTTCCTTCATCTGGGAGATGGTGTTCTCGCGTCCGGTGGGCATATGGTTGGAAATATAGGGAATCTCCGCCCAGACAACCATACCGAGCTCGTCGCACAGGTCATAGAAATACTGGTCATGCTGATAGTGAGCCAGACGGATGGTGGTTGCACCTACCTCGCAGATAAGATCCATATCTTCTCTGTGATGCTCGGGAAGCAGAGCGTTGCCGATGCCCCATCTGTCCTGATGGCGGGAAACGCCGCGGAGAGGATATTCCTCGCCGTTGAGGATGAATCCGTTCTGAGGATCGATCTTGAATGTACGGCAGCCGAAGCGGCTGAATACGTTGTCGATAACCTCGCCATCCTGAATCAGACCGGCAGAAGCGGTATAGAGATAAGGATCCTTGCGGCCGTGCCAGAGATGTACATCCTTGATTTCCAGTTCAACCTCAGTGCCGCCATCAACGCCGGCAACTTCGTTGCCATCGGCATCCTTGACGGAATAGCGGACGGTCTGACCTTCCTTGAGATTGGTAACGAAGGTCCTGATGGCAACTTTTGCATCGGAGCCGGTGATTTCGGGAGTGACCTGAATGCCGGGGCCTCCGTAATAATCCAGATCGAAGTGGGACTCGCTGACACAGATGATGTTGACGTCACGATAGAGACCGCCATAGAAAGTAAAGTCGGCAACCTGAGGATACACGTTCTGGTTGGCGGCGTTGTCTACAGCGATAACCAGCAGACTGCTCTCCTCCAGCGATTCCGTGATGTCCACACGCCAGGTAGAGTAACCACCGTCGTGATGAGCAAGATTCTTGCCATTGAGGTAGACATCGGCAGAGGAGTTTGCGCCTCTGATCTCAAGATAGTAGCGATCTGCAGCGGGGAGTTCGGCTTTGACGATATTGCGGGCGTAATGGCAGGTGCCGCGATGGTAATCGTTGCCGCCGTCCTGACCGTCCACTGCGTTCCATGAATGAGGGAGATCCACAAACTCCCAGTCGGCAGGCATGCAGGCGGGAATACCCTCCGCAGTCTTGGTGAACGCCCAGCCGGCATTGATGTTAATAATGTTTCTCACGTTTTGTCTCCTTGCTGTTAGTTTAGAATATTCTTCTGCAATGGAGCCCGACAATTGATTGTCGGGCTCTGCAGTCAGATAAGCTTGTTTACTCTTGAGAATTATTCTTCAGTTTTGTCCATTTCATCGAACATGGCAGCCATTCGGGCAGCCTCAAATGCAGCATCTTCGTCTTCAGCGGGAGCAGCTTCCTCAGCGGGAGTGGTTTCCTCGACAGGAGCGGTTTCCTCGACAGGAGCGGTTTCCTCGACAGGAGCGGTTTCCTCAACAGGAGCGGCTTCCTCGACAGGAGCGGTTTCCTCGACAGGAGCGGTTTCCTTGACAGGAGCGGCTTCCTCGACAGGAGCGGCTTCCTCAGCGGGAGCAGCTTCCTCAGCGGGAGCAGCTTCCTCAGCGGGAGCGGTTTCCTCGACAGGAGCGGCTTCCTCAGCGGGAGCAGCTTCCTCAGCGGGAGCAGCTTCTTCCTTGCGGGCAGAAAGTTCAGCCTGCATTTTTGCAAGGGTCTTCTTGTCGAGGTTGTAGATAAAGCCGATGCCGACGAGCATCAGTACTGCACTGAAGGTGTAGAGACCGGCAACCAGCCAGCACATATTGCTGGCGGTCTGAGCGGACTGTCCTCCGACACCCAGCTCGGAAACGTAACCCAGATAGCCCATGATGAGCAGAACAGCGGAGGGACCAATGCCCTGAGCCAGCTTACGGAAGAAGGAGTGCAGAGAGTAAACAGTGCCTTCTTCTCTCTTGCCGGTCTTCCACTCATTGTAATCGATAGCGTCAGCCATGAGAGCCCAGGAAACGCAGGTGTAGATGCCCATGCCCAGACCGAAAACGCACAGAGCGCCGATGTAAACCATCAGAGCAATATTCTTGTCTGCAATCATGGGGAACACGAACATTCCAATACCGCCAAGCAGTGAGAAGATGGTACCACCGACAGAAGCTTCCTTCTTGCCGAACTTGTCTACGATCTTCTTAATGAAGGGCATGAACAGGAACATGGGCAGGAAGCCGATGAGCATTACAACACCGGAAAGCTCTGCCTTGCCGAAGTAGATGGCGAACATAATGGAAGTCGCGGTGGAGGCAGACTGCATGCCGAGGAACATACCCATGGCGGCGAGAGTTGCACCGACAGCGGGACGGTTCTTCATGAAGTTGCCGAAAGCCTTAAACACATTGAACTTCTCGGTTTCGTTGGTCTTGACGGAGTTCTCGTCAACACGGATAGTGATCTTATTGATCATGAAGAGGAAAGCGATGAATCCAAGAACACCCATGATAAGGGCGGCAATGAACACTCTTTCGCCCAGAAGAACCTGAATCTGCTCGCCTGTTTCGGGGTTGATCTTTTTGCTGCCGTCAGGATTGAATTCCTTCTTCCAGATCAGCATGGGGAGAATGATCATAGGAACCATGTTGCCGACCATGGAGCCGACGGAACGCCAGGTGGAGAGCTGAGCGCGCTCACCGGCATCCTCGGTGACGAGGGACAGCATGGAGCCATAGGGTACGTTGGCTACGGTATAGCAAGCATCCCACAGGACATAGCCGCCAATGAATACAAGAGCCTTTACGAGAACAGATGCGTTGGGGATGGGAATGAACACTGCAGCGCCTGCTACCAACAGACCGATAGCACCGGCAAGGATATAGGTCTTGAACTTTCCGCGCTTGTACTTTCTGCTGTCGGCGTCGATCATGGAACCGATTAGGGGATCGTTGACGGCGTCCCAGATCTGAACAGCCAGCAGCAGTGCCGAGAGCAGGCCGGTTTCCATCATCATGTAAACCAGCCAGAAGGTCTGGACTGTGCCCTTGAGGGCGAAACTCATGTTGCAGCCAAAGTCACCTGCTGCGTAGGCAACCTTGTCCAGCATGCCAAACTTGCGATAGCCTTTGGCATCAAGTTTAACTTGTTTTTTCATGCTTTGGTCCTCCTGTTTTTCTTTTTTACCCTTTTCTCTTATGTGTTTTGATCGGTTTTCGTCAAAAATGACCAGACAACCTCTCAATCTTTGTCTTCAGTATATAGGATAATTCAAAAAAATGTGAGTAATATTTTCATCTCTTTTTGTATTTTCTTAATGTTTATTGTCTCGGAGATGTTGTAATTACACAAAACCCGTGGTATAATACGCTGGGATGTAAGGAAATTACCGTTTTATTCCGCGCCACACGTTAATATTATAGATTGCGCAGAATATGTTGTATATATGCGCAAAACCGCAAGGAGGTGCCTGATTGAACTACGACAGCGAACTGAATTTTCTGCGCGCTACGCTGAAGCGTTCCCAGGTACACACCTCCATCGCCGCTCCCGGTGAACTTTTCCGTAGCATTCTGCCTCCGGAGCTGGAAACGCTGTTCCACGATTTTTACCCCTGTGACGTTCCCCTTCACAAGGTCATAGACGAAGCCGAACCGGGCACGCTGTACCGCGTGTCTGACGCTCTCGGTCTTTCATATATGTATTTATGTCTGCCTGATTCGCCGAAATCGGAATTCTTCATTATCGGACCGTACGCCCGTTCACCGATATCCTCACGCAGAATGATGGAAATTGCCGAACTGAACGGCATTTCTCCGAAAAATCAGCGTTATCTGGAGGAATACTACAACAGCATTCCCGTTCTGCCGGAAAACAGTCACCTCTTCACAATGCTGGATACATTTTGCGAGCTTATCTGGCAGACCCCGTCGTTTTCCATAGTGGACAGAGATATGGAATGGCAGCAGCCTGCTTCGTTTATTAATGAATCCAGCCGCAGCGAAAGCTTTGACGATGTGCTGGTCAACATGGTCGCGCTGGAAAAACGCTACAGCTTTGAGGACGAAATCATGCGTTCCGTAGCGCTTGGACAGCTGCGCAGCGACTACAAGCTGCCTGTCGGATTAGCGGATTCGGTTTTTGAGCGTCGGGCCGCTGATCCTCTGCGCAATATCAAAAACTACATGATTATCATGAACACGCTTCTGCGCAAGGCGGCGCAGCAAGGCGGTGTACACCCCATGTACATCGACCGGATGTCGTCCTCTTTCGCGCTGAAGATCGAGCAGCTGCCCGATGTTGCCGACGGAGCTGCTCTGATGACCGAGATGCTTCGTTCCTACTGCAGGCTGGTGCGCAAGCACTCTCTGAACAATTATTCTCCGGTTGTGCAGAAGGCGGTCATACTCATCGATTCCGATCTTTCCGCCAACCTGACGCTCAGCACCCTTGCAGACAGCCAGAACGTCAGCCCGGGATATCTTTCCACAATATTTAAAAAGGAAACGGGCAGCACCGTATCAGAATACATCAGAAACAAGCGCATCAAGCACGCCGCGCATCTGCTGACTACCACCCATCTGCAGATCCAGACCGTAGCGCTGCACTGCGGCATCATGGATGTGCAGTATTTTTCCAAAATATTCAAAAAGCAGACTGGCAAGACCCCGAAGGAATACCGCGAAACAGCCAGACAGAACTGATATACAATACTATTCAAGGAGGAACTGTTGTGCCGAGATTTCTCACCGACGATTTTCTTCTGAGCAGCTCCACGGCAAAAAAGCTTTACGCCGACTATGCCGCCGGAATGCCCATTATTGACTACCACTGCCACGTGAGTCCCCGTGAGATATACGAGGACAGACACTTTGACAACATCACCGAACTGTGGCTGGGCGGCGACCATTACAAATGGCGGCTCATGCGCTCCAACGGTGTGGACGAACGGTTCATCACCGGAGACGCCGATGATTACGAAAAGTTCTGCAAGTTCGCCGAGGTGCTGCCCAAAGCCATCGGCAACCCCATGTACCACTGGTGTCACCTTGAGCTGAAAAACTACTTCGGCTACGACGGCGTACTCTGTCCTGAGACCGCCGCCAAGGTATGGAAGCTGTGCAATGAAAAGCTCAAAGAGACGAATATGGGCGCGCGCGGCATTATCAGACAGAGCAACGTGGTGTTTATCGGCACCACCGACGACCCCGTGGATTCCCTTGAATACCACAGGCTTATCGCAGAGGACAGCAGCATCAGCACCGTGGTCGCTCCTTCTTTCCGTCCGGACAAGGCACTGAATCTGGACAAGCCCGGCTGGAAGGACTATATCGCTCAGCTTGCCCTGATTTCCGGTGTTGAGATTACTGATATGAATTCTCTCAAGGAAGCGCTTGGACGCAGACTGGAGCATTTTGCCTCCTGCGGCTGCAAGGCAAGCGATCACGGGCTTGACTATATGGTATATGAAGAAGCCGATGCTGATGAGCTGGACGGTATCATCGCAAAGGCGCTTGCCGGCGAAGCAGTCACTGCCGCGGAAGCCGAGGCGGTCAAAACGGAGCTGCTGGTGTTCTGCGCCGGAGAGTACATGCGTCTCGGGTGGGTAATGCAGCTGCATTACAACTGCCTGCGCAATCCCAATTCCGCCATGCTCGCAAAGCTCGGTCCCGACACCGGTTTCGACTGCATAGGTCCTCACAACGGAAGCAGGGCTCTTGCCCGTCTGCTGGACAGACTTTATCGTGAGGACAAGCTGCCCCGGACCATCATATACAGCCTTGACCCTGCTGACAACGCTTTTATCGACACACTGATGGGAGCATTCCAGGGAACAGGAATTCCAGGAAAGATCCAGCACGGCAGCGCATGGTGGTTCAACGACAACAAGCAAGGCATGCGTGAGCAGATGATCAGTCTTGCAAACCTTGGTCTGCTGGGCAACTTCATCGGCATGCTCACCGACTCCCGCAGTTTTCTGAGCTACACCCGTCACGAGTATTTCCGCCGCATTCTGTGCGAGCTGATCGGTGAGTGGGTCGAGAACGGCGAGTATCCCAACGACAAAGCGGCTCTTGGCAGAATAGTAAGCGATATATGCTACGGCAACGCACGCCGTTATTTCGGATTAGAATAAGATCGGAGGAAGAAGCATGAAAATGAAAATGTCTTTCCGCTGGTATGGCAAAGACGATCCCATCAGTCTTGAGTATATTTCCCAGATTCCCGGTATGCGTTCCATCGTTTCGGCGGTGTACGACGTAAAGCCCGGCGAGGTATGGCCGGAAGAAAGCCTGCAGAGAATGGACGATGAATGCAAAGCCAGCGGACTGGTGTTCGACGTGGTGGAGTCAATTCCCGTCCATGAGGATATCAAACTGGGACGCGGCGACGTAGATCGTCTCCTCGATGTCTACTGCGAGAACATTCGCCGCTGCGCAAAATACGGTGTCAAGTGCGTAACCTATAACTTCATGCCGGTATTTGACTGGACCCGCACACAGCTGGACAAGAGAGCCGCCGACGGCTCCACCAGTCTTGTCATGTACTGGGATCAGATGCGCGGACTTGATCCTCTCAAGGACGATATTCATCTGCCCGGCTGGGATTCCAGCTACACTCAGGACGAGGTTCGTGAGCTGATCACCGCCTACGGCGAAATCGGCGAAGAAGGACTGTGGGCTAATCTTGAAAGATTCCTCAAAAAGGTCATTCCTGTTGCTGAGGAGTGCGGCGTGAGAATGGCCATTCACCCCGACGATCCACCCTACCCCATCTTCGGTCTGCCCCGCATCATCACCTGCGAGGCCAATCTCGACCGTTTCCTCTCTCTGGTGGACAGCCCTGCCAACAGCCTGTGCCTGTGCACCGGAAGCCTTGGCTGCGCCGAGAGCAACGATATTCCTGCAATGGTACGCAAGTACGCGCAGATGGACCGCATCGCGTTCATGCACATCCGCAACGTCAAGATCATGGAGGATGGTTCCTTTGAGGAGCGCGCTCATCTTTCCTCCTGCGGTTCGCTGGATATCTACGAAATCGTCAAGGCTCTGTGTGAATGCGGCTACGAGGGATATGTGCGTCCCGACCACGGCCGCATGATCTGGGGCGAAACCGGCAAGCCCGGCTACGGTCTTTTCGACCGCGCACTGGGAGCAACTTACATCAACGGATTATTCGAGGCTTGCGAAAAGAGCCTGAGTTGACCATAATATATCAGTATGTAAGGAGACGTTCCATGAACAATAACGTTTTGAATACCGATCTAAGCGGCAAGGTTGCCGTGGTTACCGGTGCCGGCGGCGTGCTGTGCAGCTATTTTGCAAAGGTGCTGGCTCGCGCAGGCGCAAAGGTTGCACTGCTGGATCTGAATCTCGAAGCAGCTCAGAGTAATGCTGACGAGATTGTCGCCGAGGGCGGCATTGCAAAGGCCTACAGCTGCAACGTGCTGGACAAGGCAGTCTGCACCGCTGTTGCCGACGAGATAAAGAACGACCTTGGACTCTGTGATATTCTGGTCAACGGTGCCGGTGGAAACAACCCACGGGCTACCACCGACAAGGAATATTACGAACCGGGTGACATTGACGCCGACACCAAGAGCTTCTTTGATCTGGACGCGGACGGCGTAGGCTTCGTGTTCAACCTCAACTTCCTTGGTACACTGATTCCCACTCAGGCGTTTGCCGCCCACATGCTGGGACGCAAGGGATGTTCCATTCTGAACATCTCCTCCATGAACGCCTATACTCCGCTGACCAAAATTCCTGCGTATTCCGGAGCAAAGGCAGCCATCTCAAATTTCACCCAGTGGCTGGCGGTACACTTCTCCCGTGAGGGAATCCGCGTGAACGCCATCGCCCCGGGATTCTTCTCCACCAAGCAGAACGCAAAGCTGCTGTGGAACGACGACGGAACCCCCACCGCGCGCACAGGCAAGATTCTTGCCGCCACTCCAATGGGACGCTTCGGCGAGACTGAGGAGCTTGAAGGCGGACTGCTGTTCCTTGTAAACGAAAAAGCCGCCGGATTCATCACCGGCGTTGTACTGCCGGTGGACGGCGGATTCTCTGCATATTCAGGAGTGTGACAAATATGGAAAAATATATCCCTGTTGTAGTAATCAAGGAAATGGGTGAGACCGACAGGATCCTCACCGCGCTGAAAAACAGCGGCATCAACTGCGCGGAGATCACTTTCCGCACCGCCTGCGCTGCGGAAGCCATTGCCTATGCCGTGAAGAATTATCCCGACATGAGCATCGGTGCCGGCACTGTCATCAACGCCGAACAGTGCCAAGCTGCTCTTGCAGCAGGCGCAACATTTATCGTCTCTCCCGGTCTTTCCGTGGCGGTGGCGAAAATCTGCAATGAACGCGGCGTGCCATACTATCCCGGCTGCGTGACTCCCACTGAAATCATGGCAGCGCTTGAGCTGGGCATAACCACCGTCAAGTTCTTCCCCGCCAATGTGTACGGCGGTCTGAAGGCACTGAAGGCACTGTCCGCTCCGTTCCCTCAGGTGAAGTTTATCCCCACCGGCGGCGTGGACCGCAGCAACATCGACGAGTTCCTTGCTTTTGACAAGATAGCGGCTATCGGCGGCAGTTTCTTTGTCAAAGAAGCACTTGAGAAAATGGAGGGTTGGTTTTATGAGCAGAGTAGTTACTTTCGGCGAGATCATGCTCCGCCTTGCACCCAACGGCTACTATCGTTTCTTCCAGAACGATCAGATGCAGGCAACATTCGGCGGCGGCGAGGCCAACGTATCCGTCTCGCTTGCCAACTACGGTCTTGACAGCGTTTACGTGACCAAGCTGCCCAAACACGCCATCGGTCAGGCCGCGGTGGATTCCCTGCGCTATTTCGGCGTAGATACATCGAAGATCGTACGCGGCGGCGATCGCGTGGGTATCTATTTCCTTGAGAAAGGCGCTTCCCAGAGAGGTTCCGTCTGCATCTATGACCGCGCGCACTCCGCCATTCAGGAAGCTTCTGTTTCCGACTTTGACTGGGACAGCATTTTTGAAGGTGCCGACTGGTTCCACTTCACCGGCATCACTCCGGCGCTTGGTCCCAATCTTGTTGACATCTGCCGCGAGGCATGCAAGGCAGCCAAAGCAAAGGGAGTGAAGATCTCCTGCGATCTCAATTACCGCGGTAAGCTGTGGTCCCGTGACGAGGCAAGAGCCGCCATGACCGATCTGTGCCAGTACGTTGACGTTTGCATCTCCAACGAGGAGGACGCAAAGGACGTTTTCGGCATCGAGGCAGAGAACACCGACATCTACGGCGGCAAGCTCAATCACGAGGGCTACAAATCGGTTGCCAAACAGCTGGCTGATCGTTTCGGATTTGAGAAGGTTGCCATCACCCTGCGTTCCTCCATTTCTGCCAGCGATAACGACTGGGCAGGTATGCTCTATGACGGCGAGGATTATTATTTCTCCAAGAGCTATCACCTGCACATCGTCGACCGTGTTGGCGGCGGCGATTCTTTTGGCGGCGGTTTGATTTTCGCGCTGCTTTCCGGCAGAACCTCCGCGCAGGCCATTGAGTTTGCTGTGGCCGCTTCTGCTCTCAAGCACAGCGTGGAAGGTGACTACAACCGCGTAAGCGTTGCCGAGGTTGAAAAACTCGCCGGCGGCGCCGGCTCCGGACGAGTACAGCGATAATATACTGACACAGCAAAAGGACTGCGGTCGGGATAATCCCGGCGGCAGTCCTTTTTGTTGCCTTTAGGCTTAATCTAAACCACTGGTTCTACCAGTGGTGGGTAAAAAATTCCTTGGTAAACAAAAACCTCTATGTTACGCTAAAGATGGTTTGGCGACCGCATCAATGAACGTAACATGGAGGTTTTTATCAATGAAGAATGAAGTGAAACACACAGCGCCTTCAAGGTATCGATGTGAGTATCATATTGTCTTTGCACCCCAATACCGCAGAAAGGTGATATACAAGGAAATACGAAGAGATATTGGACAGATATTTCGAAAGCTATGCAGTGAAATGAGAGTGGAGATAATCGAAGCAGAAGCTTGTGTTGATCACATCCACATGCTTGTGAGCATTCCACCGTATATGAGTATAGCACAGTTCGTAGGAACGCTCAAGAGCAAGAGTGCGCTGATGATCTTCGATAGGCACGCAAATCTGAAATATCGATATGGAAGCAGAAACTTCTGGGCAAGAGGGTACTTTGTAGATACGGTAGGCAAGAATGAAAGGATAATAGCCAACTACATCAAAAATCAACTTGAAGAAGATTTTGCAAAGGATCAACTTAAGCTCAAAGAATTTGCTGACCCGTTTACGGGTGTCAGAAATAAGTAAGGCAAAAACAAACAGCCGCTGTTAAGCGGCTGCCTGTAATATTGATGCGATGACAAACCCTCAGTACCCCTTAGAGGGGTCAGCACGTGTTGACCCTTCTAGGGTCTGAGCAAACCACTAGTTCACTATTGGTTTTGATTATATGGATTATCCGTCCACCTCAACCACGCCGTCGTCCTTGATGGTAATGGTCATGCCGTCCTTGACGTACTCGAGAAACTCATCCCCCAGCGAGTCGATAACGGGCATATTTACGCCATCCAGCCATACGTCTGCGAGGATAACGCCGGCACCGGCAAGGGAGTCGATGGGCAGGGAGAACAGCATACACGCCGGCTGACGTTTCATGGAGCAGGCGCAGTAAAGCACCAGTCCGCCGGTGGTGGAGCCGATGGTCTGAGGCAGACACAGCGCCTTGCCTGCCATCTGCTTGCCGAACAGATCGGGATTGTTCTGGTCGCCGCAGGTGGCTTTCTTGTCACCGAACTGCAGTGCTTTCTGGAATGATGCAAGTGTATTCAGTCCGCCGTGTGAGACGACTGCTTTTGCAGTCACCTGACCGGGGGCGACAACTCGGCCTTTGAAAGTTTTCATTATGTATATATCATTCCTTTCATTTTGATTAGTTCCTTGTTCTGCGTCAAATGAGATCATATGATATTTCAGAATACAGCAGGAAAGTGGAATATAGCAGGCAATGTGATCCAATACATAATAAAGAGCATAATTGCCATGATAAACATATACCAATGTGTGAATTTGAGCTTCTTCGGCTTGTTCTTCGCTGAGTCCACAGCAAATATCCAGCCGGAAAAGTAGCATGCTGTCAGCGCAGCAGCCCAAAGCAGCGGCGCAGCAATCTTTACAATAATCGAGTCGGAAAAGTTCGAGTTTACAAGGACTGAAATTGCAGCGGTTTCGGCTGCAACAACAATAAATGAGATTAATAGATTAAGCAGCGCAGAACGTTGCGAATGCTTCCCTGTAATTTTCTCGACCTTTTCGGCATATTTTTCAATAAACATAAATACCAATCATCTCTCTTGACAATGCTGCGATGTTTCGCCGGTTCGGACTTATGTATGAATTGATGATGCTTAGACCTCACAGGCGAAAACCACCGACAAAAAGCGTGCTTTTAGTCTTTCTTTCCGGAAATCTGAGCAAGAATCTCGTCATCAGTGTAATAACGCGCCGTGGTGTAGGTGCGCAGCTTGTTGGACGAGGTGATGACCGGCATCTTGCCGCACAGTGGGTTGTTCATGTACATAAGCGGGCAGATGTACGATACGATAACGCCCATCTTCTTCAGACGCTTTGCGTAATCGGTCTGTTCAAAGGCCTTGAGTACAGCAGGAGCGGTGGTGAACACGGTGGGGACAGCGACCTTCCTGCGCTTGTTTGACTTGAGAGCGGCTTCCAGTTTGTCCGTCCAGCTCTTGAGCTGTTCCATGGTCATATGGGGGCAGCCAAGGAAGCACAGTTTGGGCTTTGCGTCGGCGTCTTTCCAGATGACGGGATAGCTGTCATAGATACGCTGCAGCTCGGCGTCGTCGATAACGTAAACCTGCGCGCCTTCCCTAATGAGAATTTCGCCCTGTTCCTTTGCCTCTGGAGTGAGGTTGTCAACGTGATAAAGACCTACCGCACCGTTGGAAGCGCAGGCAGCGCCGAAGTCCTTGAGATAGGTGCAGGCAGCGTCGTCCAGCTCGGAGCCGATCCACTGATCCAGTCCTTTGATGTAGGGGACATCCTCCACCACCTTCATGCCGATGGCAGAACCGAGCAGCTGGGCTTCCGGTTTCTTGGTAGTCTTGATCTCAACGATCCAGCTGGCTTTGCGGCCCTCGTCGGTTACCAGACCGAAGTGAGGAACGTAGCCGATAATAGAGCCCATGATGTCTATGATACCGGAGTTGCGGTTGCAGCGCGCGCCGAGAACGGAGTTGGCGTACACAACAGCCGAAGATTCCGACCAGCTCAGAACATCGCCCTTTTCGGGTTTGTTGCCTACCTCGTCAAGATAGCAGGCGCAGGTGAAAGCGTCCTTTTCCATCAGACCAAGTTCCTGCAGCTGACCTTCGTAAAAATCCTGACGGGAGTACATGAAATTATTAAAGATGAAATTCTGAAGAAAATTCTTGGGTACATTTCTGTCCAATGGTCTGGGGTCGGCAGAGAATTTCTGGCCGGAGATGGCGCCGGCCTCAATGAGCTGATTCATCAGATCATAGACAGGACCCAGCGCCTTCAGACCGAAGGAAGTAACCAGATGATTGTATTTGCTGGTCACCGGAACGAGCTTGTCCGCACCGAACAGCTCGCCGTAGCGAATGACTGATTGCATTACTTTGGAGAATACTTCGCCTTTTGCGCCATCAAGTATGGCTCTTTGTTCATCGGTTAAAAACATAGTGACCTCCTTACAGCTTCATGCAGGCATCCCATGCGCCCCAGATAACGGTGCGCAGGCTGCCAACGGATTGTGCGTCGCCGATAACGATGACCTTGCCGCCGTTCTTTGCCACGGGAGCGGGGACATAGCCGACGGACAGAATGACAGAATCGGCGGGGATTCTGCTGGTGGTGCCGTCCTTTGCTTTGATGACAACCTCGCCGTCGCAGATTTCGCTCACACTTGTCTCAAGGTGTACGGGAACGTTGTTGGCGGCGAAGAAATCACGCAGATAACTGGAGTTGGCAAGACAGACAGCGGGAGAAACGATCAGATCGTTCTGCATCTCTACGATAACCGGTTTCTTGCCCTGGAGATAGAGTTCGTAGGCAATCTCGCAGCCGGTCAGACCTCCGCCGACCACGACAACATTTTCGCCGACCTCATGCTTACCCAGCAGATAATCCACAGCCTCGATTGCCTTGTCGGCACCCTTTACAGGGATTCGACGGGCTTTGGCTCCGGTGGCAACGATGATCTTGTCGTTTTCTTTCCGGAGAGCCTTGAGATCGGTGATCTCAGTGTTCATCCTGACGGTAATGGACGGGTACTTCTGAATCTCGCGCTCATACCACGCGATAAGTGCCTTGTCCTTCTCCTTGAATGAAGGGGCCGCTGCAGCGATGAACACGCCGCCCAGACGGTCGCTCTTTTCATAGAGGGTGACAGAGTGACCACGCTTGGCGCACACAATAGCAGCTTCCATGCCGCCGATGCCGCCGCCGATGACGGCGATTTTCTTTGCTTTTCGGGCGGGTTCAATGCTGTACTTGTCCGACTGCATTACCTCAGGGTTCAGAGCGCAGCGGGCAATGTGGCTGGCGTCGTGGATGGACTGTGCGTTGGCAACGCCCTTGTAGTGGGACATATTGAAGCAGGCGTTGTGACAGCAGATGCAGGGCTTGATGTCATCGAGCCGATTCTCGATGAGCTTGGTGACCCATTCGGAGTCGGCGAGGAACTGGCGGGCAACGCCAACCGCGTCAATCAAGCCGTCCTCAACAGCTTTTGCGCCAACGTCCGGCTCCATACGACCGGCACACACCACGGGAATATCCACGAACTTTCTGATGTGGGCAACGTCCTCGAGGTTGCAGTTCTGGGGCATATACATGGGCGGATGAGCCCAGTACCAGGAATCGTAGGTGCCGTTGTCGGCGTTGAGCATATCGTAACCGGCATCCTGCAGATACTTTGCTGCCTTTTCGCTTTCTTCCATGTCACGTCCGATTTCAGTGAATTCCTCACCGGGCACAGCTCCTACACAGAAATCCTTGACGTAGGACCTTACCGAGTAACGCAGGGAAACGGGATAGTCGTCGCCGCACTTTGCTTTGATTGCCTTGACGATCTCTACCGGGAAACGATAGCGGTTTTCGAAGGATCCACCCCATTCGTCGATGCGCTTGTTGGTGTATTCGAGAGTGAACTGATCCAGCAGATACCCTTCGTGAACGGCATGAACTTCAACACCGTCAACACCGGCTTCCTTGCACAGAGCGGCGGTCTTTGCAAAGGCATCGATTATCTGCTTGATCTCTCTGACTTTCAGAGCGCGGGTGGTAACTTTATCAGACCAGCGTGAAGGCAGAGGACTGGGGCTGGCGCTCTGGTAGGGAATGTTGATGATGGGCTTGATAAGGCTGCGCACCACGGGCATATTGTGAAGCATGACCAGCGGAGTGGGGATAGCCCAGGAACGTCCCATGCCTGCGGTGATCTGAATGAACAGCTTTGCGCCTGTCTTGTGGATCTCGTCCATGAATTCCTTGAGCTCGGCGAACATCTTCTTGTTCTGATAGAGCCACTGTCCCATAAAGGTGCTCTTGATGGGGGCCATGCCGGGGATGATCAGACCGACGTTGTTCCGGGCTTTCTCAAGGAAAAACTTAGCGGCTTCCTTGTCGAAATGGTTGCCGGTTTTCTCCATCCAGCCGAACAGAGAGGTTCCGCCCATTGGACAGAGCACGATGCGGTTCTTGATCTCCACGTTGCCGATCTTCCATGGCGTGAATAGAGCCTGATATCTGGGATCTGTGTTGTTCATTGTACAGGACATCCTTTATATGTATTTTTCACGAAAACAAGCCGTGAAATTAAGATACAAACTGCATAGCTAAATCAGCTTGTCATATCAATTATATACCAAATCAAAACGCATTACAATACAAATATATCAATTCTGCTGTTTTGGCTTATTTGGTTTCCTGCTCAGAAAAGATCCGGACAGCCCTGCGGGTGAGGGATGTCCGGATCAGTTCAGAATATATTTTTCAGAACATAAAACGGCAATTAAGTCTATTTGTCATCATCAACGAGGTAGTTCTTGGGGAAAATCTCCTTTTGTCCGGACGCAGCAGGAGAGTGATCGGTGTAGTGATCAAAATCCCTTCCGTAGCGGTCTTCATAGTCCTCGCGGGCGTATATCTCATCGATCTCCTCGTCACTCAGCCGCCGTCCGTACTCGTCAAAAAGAGGCGCTCCGCAGGGAGGCGGGGGAGGAGGCAGATATGCCGGGGGAACGGGAGCGTACCACATCGCTTCAGGATGGTACGGGAAAGCGGGAGGAAGGGTATAACCTGCCGGCGCAGGAGAATCCTGCGCAGAACGAGGCGCAGTCGATACAGCGGGCTTTGTCGCGTCGCTGAGTCTGCTGGATTTATGAGAGCGGAAAAGTTTGCCGGCAATACGTCTGCCTTGTTTCCCGCGGGCGGATTTTGCGTGCGGACTGAACCGCTTCAGGAGTGAGGGCTTTTCGTCGGTGCTGGCACCGTAATCAGATCCTCTGCGGCGGAATCTGCTTCCGCGGCGGGATTGTGCCCTGGCGGAGGGGTAGTATATTTTTGACTCTGAACGACGGGAAAACCTGCCTGACCTGCGCTCGTACAATTTTACTCACCCCCACGGATTCCGGTATTATGCTCTGAGCTGATTTTACCATGATGCCGCCGTATCGTCAACAGCGCGGATAAAACGTATTCTGATGGAATACTTCCTGCGAAAACAAGATGTTGAAACTATACCGCGCTTTGTGCTATAATACTATACTGGAAAATACACGTAAAATGTCTGGAGGGACAGTATTGCTTTCGGAAAATGAAATATTCGGCATCGGCAGTCAGGTAGAGGAAATAGCACAGCAGGCACGCGCCGACATAGCCGGAGAATTTGCCGCCATAGATGAGATAACCGCTGCCAACGAGCGTAAAGTGCTCGCCGCGTTTATCAGGCACGGTGTGAGCGAGAGCCATTTTGCCGCCAGTACCGGTTACGGTTACGATGACCGCGGCAGAGAGGTTCTGGAAAAGGTTGCCGCCGATGTCTTCGGCGCTGAAGATGCTCTCATGCGTCACAATTTCGTCAGCGGCACTCATACGCTGACCGTTGCGCTGTTCGGAATGCTTCGTCCTGGAGATGTGATGCTGTCGGTTACCGGCGCGCCATACGATACTCTCCGTGGAGTGATCGGAGCCGATACCCCCTGCGACGGTTCTCTTGCCGATTTTGGAATCGGTTATCGTCAGCTGGAACTGAAGGAAGATGGTACGGTTGATTTTGATGCCATCGCGCCTGCGGTTACCGCGGAGGTAAAGATGGTGTACATACAGCGTTCCCGCGGATACAGCCTGCGTCCTACACTACGCAACGAGGATATCAGCCGCATCGCGAAAATCGCAAAATCAGTGCGCAATGACGTTATCGTAATGGTGGACAACTGCTACGGTGAGTTTGTTGAGCTGAATGAACCCTGTTCCTGCGGAGCGGACATCATGGCAGGCTCACTTATAAAGAATCCCGGAGGCGGTATCGCACCCACCGGCGGTTATATCGCAGGCAGAGCCGATCTGGTGGAAAAGTGTTCCTACCGGCTGACCACTCCCGGCACCGGACGTGAGCTGGGATGCACGCTGGGTCAGACCAGAAATATGTTCATGGGATTCTTCGCGGCTCCCCGTGTGGTCGGAGAAGCAAAAAAGACCGCCGTGTTCTGCGCCCGTCTTTTTGAACTTATGGGTTACAGAACCCTTCCGGCATGGAATGCCCCGCGCGGAGACATTATCCAGTCGGTACTGCTGGAAAACAGCCCGCGTCTGATTGCGTTCTGCCGCGGCATACAGAGTGGTTCAGCGGTCGATGCTTATGTCAGTCCGGAACCCTGGGCAATGCCTGGCTACGACTGTGACATAATCATGGCGTCCGGCTCATTTACACTGGGATCGTCCATCGAGCTTTCCTCTGATGCACCTCTGCGTGAACCTTTTGCGGTCTATATGCAGGGAGGTCTGTCTTTCAACACTGCCATGGTTGGCGTGATGATGGCGGCGCAGCGGGTTCTCGATTGCGGAGAATCAATAACCTAATTACATGTAATCAAAAAATGGAGGTTGTTTCAGATGTTCTGTACCAAATGCGGAGCTCAGGCTCTGAATGGAGATATGTTCTGCCCCGAATGCGGAGCTAAACTCAAACATACCGCTGCTTCCGGCTCGGACGGCAGCACAAATCAGTATGCGGGATACAGCGCTCCCCAGCCTCAGTCGTGGGAACCCTCCGGCAGGGTTTACGAAAGCTATTCCAAGCCGGTCAAGACCCCGAAGAACAAGGCGGACAGGAAAAGAAACAGAAGCGTTGGTGTCATCGCCGCGCTGCTCCTGCTGGTTGTAGCGGCCATGCTGATCTTTGCCGGCATGCGCGGCTATCTCGGTGAAAACATCGGCAGCCTTTTTGCCTCCTGCGGAAAAAACGGAGAGCAGGTTGAAACCATGCTTCCGGTTTCGCAGACCGACGCGGACAAGGAAACAACTGAGACCGCCTCTACCACAGAGACTACCGTGACCACTACGACGACTACCACTACAACAAAGCCTACAACTACCACCACGACAGTTGATGCAAAAAAACTGGAGGCAGAGGAGATTCGCAATCTGCTGGTTTCCCGCACATGGAAGACTCAGCTTGAGGGTTATGATGCCACCGTTAAGTTCAACAAGGACGGCACCGCAACCATCACCGTCAAGATATTCCTCTTCAATAAGAGTTTTGACGCAAAATACAGCGTTAATGACAAGTGTCACGCGGTCATTCAGGCCGAGTATGAAGGCCAGGTGCTGGGCATCAGCGGAGATATCAGCAAGGTCAGCAACACCAAGCTGGTGGTAGAGCGTGACAAGAACATGGGCAAGGTAACGCTCAACGCCGCCTGATTTATGCGGCAACAGCTACTGGATAAGGAGACTTCCCTGAATGCGATGTAAGTATTGCGGCGGAGAGATCAATCTGTCGGTTGACAGATGTATAGGCTGCGGACGGCAGGTTGATGAAACCGTTGACCTGCGTCTGCTGCACGATCTTGACGCACTGGTAGAAAAATACGGACTGGACCCTGATTCGCAGAGGTACGACGTGGTCATGGAGATGGACGAGCCGGCTGTGCTTGAACAGCGTACCTCCGCGGAGCCGGCACCTATGGATCTCAGGGATGCAGTTGTTCCGGGTATCAGGCTGGAAACATATTATGAGCTTCTCGGCGATGGAATGCAGTACGAAGTGGAATCTTTGCAGGCGCAGAGTTCTGACGATGCATCAGAAGATTCTCCGGCAGATGGAGATGATGTTCCGGCAGAAGAAGCTGCTGCCGCTGAAGACAGCGTGGTGGCTGAGAGCGAGGGACCGCTCAGCCTGCGTCAGCGTGCGGAGCAGCTTCTTGATAAGGTGGATGAGTTTACCGCGCCGTACACCGAACGGGTGCGTGAATGGTACAACACGAAGATGCCGCAGCTCAACCGCGCGCAGAGCAGCTCGAAATGGGAGCGCCTTGCGGTGGTTGGAATTGTCGCTGCAGTGCTGGTCATACTTGTTTCTGTTATTTCATCCATTATTTCTTCCATTCCGGAGAACATAAGCGGAGAATGGCGCATAGGTGAAGAAAATGCCCAAAGCATGGTAACGGTGGAGTTTTCCGGCGGAGAGGTCATCGCCCGTGTCTATGACGACAGTGGTGAGCCTCACATCTACAAGACCGGAGTATATGATACCAGCCGGAAAAACGGGCGCGATCTGCTCACAATCGAGTATGATGACGGAGGCCTGAGCCATTTATATTATGAGATAAATGGAAAGTCCGGGGAGTTCATCAACGTGGACACCGGCACCAGTGACAGCTATGAACGCATCAGCTGAATATCAGCGGGTGTGGTGCAGTGCGGTTAAAAGCGTATGTGCCGTGTCTGCTTGTATACCAGAAAAACAAAGGCGCATCCGGAAACGAACGGATGCGCCTTTGCTGCTGTCAGGTGATTATTCCGATGTGGCTTCTTTCTTTTCGCCAAGCAGGGGACGGGAGATCTTTTCGTTAAAGAACTCAATGAGCGGTCCCATGAAAAATGCGGTCACAATCGTACCGATGCCGATGAACGCCGGGATTCCGGACCAGCTTCCTCCGCCCAGCAGAAAAAGGGCTGCACCGGCGATAACGCACACAAGATCGGTGCAGATGCGGATATACTTGAACTTCCACAGCTTCCATGTGTTGGCACAGATAAGGGCGATGGCGTCATAGGTGGATACGCCCAGATCAGCTGTCATGTAAAGCGATGCGCCGATGCAGATTACTACTATGCCGATAACAAGGCAGATAATCCGTACCAGCACAGACGGATTGACAATGACCTGCTGCAGAAGCATATAGGTGTAATCGGTGATGTATCCAAGCAGGAACAGATTGATGAAGGTGGCTATGCCGATATAGTGCCGGTCAAATACCAGACTGAACAGCAGGAGTACAGCGTTGACAATGACATAAAGCGTGCCGAAGTCGATGGGGATAAGCTGATCCAGTCCGCTCATCAGAGACTGAAAGGGGTCTACTCCGTAGGCGGCAATCTTGAACACGGCAACGCTGATCGCGCCGATTACCACACCCGCGGCGGACATGATTATTCTCTTGATCCTGGTGTCCATGGCAATATCTCCTTTTGTTTGTATTTCAAGCGCATTATAACGGCAAACCGGTCACTCAATATATGTCAATATTTCGTGAAAAAGCGGATATCTTTCATAGATGAAAAAAGCTGCCGGTCGGGCAGCTTTCAGAAAACCAACTGTTCGTTACATCGCGCAGCTGTAAAATGCGGAATAGGCGGCGCTGAGAAGAATGAGCGCTGCGAGAACGATGCACATGGCGCGGACAAAAACGGTTCGCTTCTTTCCGGACATATTTTTCTGCCACCTTTCGTTAGATTTATACCATTTAATTCTATCACGGTAATTTGATTCAAATATGAATAAATTATTAATTATGCGGTGTAAACACAACCTGTTCATAAAAAATCAGTATAATCGGAGCTGCAAATCATGTTTTCGGAGTTTACTGTTATGATGAAAAGAATAATTGCCCTTGTGATCGTGATGCTTGTTTTATCAGCCTGCTCTCTGCCGGTGTTTGCTTCAGGCTCGGATGCGCTTTCCGCGAGCGGCTCGGATATGCCGTCGCAGGAGCTGTTTGGCAGCTCTGATCAGACGGTTACTCAGATTCTCGACGGTAACTACATGTCAAAAGTGCTGGAGATCACCGCCGATGAAACGACCGAGCTGGGGGAGGAGTACGGATATTCCAGCCGGCTTCAGCAGCTTAAGGTTAAGGTTCTGCAGGGCCCGGAAAAGGGAAGCACCGCGTATGTCATCTACGATCTTACTGACACATGGGGCGGTGACAGCGGGTCAAAACCTGCCAAAGTCGGCGATAAGGTCATTGTCCAGCTTGAGCGCGGAGCCGACGGTTTGCTTACCGGCTATGTGACCATGTTTGTGCGCCACAACGCAATGATTGTGCTGGGTGTGATTTTTGTTCTGCTGCTGGTGTTCCTCGGCGGAACACGCGGACTGCGCTCGCTTGTCGCGCTGCTTGTGACCTGTCTTGGGCTGATCTGCGTGATGATCCCCATGATACTCAACGGAGTAAGTCCGGTGCTTGCGTCGGTTCTCGCGTGCATATTTTCAATAGCCACAACATTAATAATTGTATACGGCTTTTCCATCAAGTCCCTTGCTGCCGGTATAGGATCGGTTGGCGGCGTGACTGTGGCGGGTATAATTGTGCTGATAATGAACGCGGTTATGAATATGACCGGACTGATCGATGATACGTCCATGTATCTTGCGCAGTCTGCCGGAGAGATGGGCAGCCTCAATCTGACCGGAATCCTCTTTGCAGCGATCATAATCAGCGTTCTCGGCGGAACAATCGACGTCAGCGTATCCATTGCCTCCGCCCTCGAGGAACTCAAACTCAACGCGCCCGGAATGGACGGTGCGCAGCTTATGCGCTCCGGCATAAAAATCGGTGTGGACATCATGGGCGCGTCACTCAATACTCTGATACTGTCCTATCTTGGATGCGCCATACATATAGTTATGATATTCTATACTTATCAAAGTCCGCTGCTTATGGTGTTCAATGACGAGATGATTGTCTGCGAGCTGCTTCGTGCCCTTGCAGGCAGCAGTGCGCTGCTGTTTACCGTCCCGATCACGGCCTTTGTTTCCGCGATGATGATGAACAGGGGACACTTCGGAAAGTTTTCGTGGGATTGCTTTGCGTCGGTCGTTATTGTGCGCAGGATGATTGAGTCGATCGGATCATTCAGAGACAAAAGAACGGCCGGCACGGAACCGGACAGAAGCAGAGCCGATGCTGACGACGATGCAGAGCCGGAGCAGCCGGAAAACCTCTACCGGCTTGCGCAGAAACGCAGCAGGGAGATGCATTTTGACGAAAAAGATGAGCAGTAATTCATTACTTCTTGTTTGTTAAGCGAAAATAGTGTACATTTTATAGAAAAAATAGTAAAAAAGGGCTTTTCTTATTGATTATATTTTGTTATAATACCATTGTGCTATCATAACGGAGATCATCTGACCGGGATTCTTCAGGTTTAGAATGAAGTCGCGGGAGCCTCAGTGTGAGTCTTCGGTTATGAATGCGTGATGGGTAATTGATGGAATATATGTTGAATTGAGGTGACAGGCATTGAGGTTCAGGCTCAAATATGAGACCCGTGGCTTTGATGAGTACATCAATATATATGACGAAAAAAACAAACTGTCCTACTATAGCGTGCAGGTGGATTATTCCCGGCCCAAACGCCTGCTCTATAACAAGAATCAGGAGCGACTGACCGTTATCGATTTCGGAACCGATGATATCGAGGATCTGCTCGAGGGTTACCCTATCTATGTTGATGGCAAAAAGATCGGTCACTTCGATGATTCCTGCAAGATGGACAGTACTCAGGATGTCGAGTTTGCTCACGTTGTCGGACCGGAATGGTGCTTTATCGACAAAGGCGAGCGTCTGACGTTCCGTGATTACGTCATCGAGGATGAAAAGGGCGGTCTGATCATGAGAATGAAGCGATCCGGACACGATTTTGTCTGCGATATCGCCATTCAGGAGAATGCCGTTCTCGCGCTCTCGCTGGCTGCGGTTGAATTCTGGCGGTTTATTACAACCACAAGAGAATATTGATTGTTCTGCACACCGTGCGGTTGTTTTTCGGCAGCCGTGCGGTGTTTTCTGTGCAACAGAATAGTCTGCACCCTTGAATATCGTCCGGCTTTGGGCTATACTTTCCTAAGAAAGCTGTTTTTGCCGATTATGACGTATATATGGAGAACATGGGTTCTATGAATACAGAGGTGGCAGAGTGTTGCGCGAATTTTTCTCTCCGTGAGCGGTATAGAAATGATTTGCGAAAAGACAACGACCCGCAGGAGGTCTGTTATGAATAATTTACCAAGAGCGAAAAAATGGCTGCTTTCAGTGCTGCTGTGCTGCGCTGCAGGCTGCCTGCTGATGATGGGGTGCGGATCATGTGATTCATGCATAAGCGGCTGCTCCGTGCTAAGATCTATATGGACGCCGCAATTGTCTCTGTCAGGTGACGAAACTGTACCTATGCCGGAAATCTCCGGATCGATAGGTGCCGAAGAAATCACCGTGCAGCTGCGTGAGCATTACGCTCCGATAGCAGAAAGCGTAGTTCTTGCCAACGAGACTGCTGATCTGTTCACGCTGGCGCATGAGCTTGTGTTTGCAGTAGACAGCTATTATCTTCACTCGGCGATAATGTGCTCGTCTGGCGGACAGATAAATCTGCCGCGCATCTACATACCCTATGCCGGAGAGACTGAGATTCCGGAGTGGAGTGTTCCGGAGCAGCTTGACGGCACGGTTCAGATCGCAGCGTGGATGGAACTTGCCGCCAATGGAGTGAACTATGACCTTTCAGAAATCGAAGATGAGCTGACAGTCACTGAAGTGCTGAGAATATATGTCGATTATTACCGCGAGGTCAGCGGGCTGGACATTGACATTTCCCGATTTGCTGAAACGGTGGATTATGATCAGCTGTGCCGCGAAGCTATGGTTCTTGGATTGATAGAGGGAGAATATTCCTACGAATCTGAGATGCTGGATCCCGTAACACTGCTCACAATGTCCACCAATCTGCTGTCCGCGATGTACAATGATGCCTGCGGAAAGGGTTCCACAGGCTTTACCGACGGAGAAATGCTTGGAGCATTGAACACGTTTATCAGCTTTGCGCCGCTGAATGATGAGCAGTGGAAAAGCGATGCTTCGCTCTTCCTCCGGCTTCTTGATGATCTTCTTGAGGAGTGCTCCGGTCAGACGAATCCTCCTGAGCATACCCGAATGTCCGCTGCCGCCTCGCTCGTGAAGCTGTATGAGATGATGTATGGTACTATAGAACTCAGTGACGGCGATTACTCATGGGTTTGCGATACCGATGACGAAAGCTGCGTAAAGGCTGCGAGAAAGGGATTTATCAATAATTTTCCCAGCGGCTATCAGTTTGCCCCCGATTATGTTCCGGGACGTTATCAGATGCCCGGGTATATCGACGGTTTCCTGTTTCAATGTCTTGTGGAAAAAGTCAACGATATCTGGGATTACACTGTGACCGGTGGCGATGTCATGCAGATGCTTGCGGCTGTCGATATCTGTGTGAGAAACGCCGGAATAACCGGATACGAGCCGCGCGTGGTGGTCAACAGCCGTGACTATGACTGGTATTATACTCAGCACGGTACCGGCTGGTATTCCAGCATTAACTGCATGCCGACCATCGCTATGATGGCAACCAAATGGTACGACCAGTCCACTACCGTCACCATCGAGGAGATGCGCGAGCGCTATCTTCCCGACAATCCCGGCGGATGGTATACGTGGCAGGTGGCGGAAACTCTCACCGAGAACGGTGTACCCAACGAGCTTGTAGACGTTTCGGAGGATATGCTGCCGTATCTCAACGACGGCAGGATAATCCTGACTCAGATGACCGAAGCCGCCGATGGTGAGTCGGGGCACTGTTTTGTCATCTACGGCTACTGGAAGCTGGGCGACACCATCAAGTATTTTGTCCATGACCCTGATGTGTATGACGGTACAGACGAGTTTGGTCAGCGTCCGGGCAGGGCGATGGTACTTGACGGACGCTACTGCGACTGGATAATCGACCGCATTGCGTTCAGCTATATTGTTGTAGGATAAATTGACAGAAGAAAACAAAAGGTGAAAGAACTGCCGGAGAATATCCGGCGGTTCTTTTTTTGTGAATAAAATTATTGACAAACGATAATCTGGGTGATACAATCGCTTCGAAATTAAAATAAAACGATAATCCGGAGGAGCTATGAAAAACAAAAAGCTATTCTTTTTTCTTGTGGTTGAAGCAGTTGTTGTCAGCCTGACCCATTGCCTCGGGGAGATCGCTCCGCGCCTGTTTACGTCGGCGCTGGCGTTTCCCTTTGAGCAGATAGGATACGGGATCGGAGCTCTTGCACGCACCGGAACTGCTGGCAGCGGTTTTGCTTCCATGCTGCTGATTGGCATAAGTCTGCTGCCGATAATTCCCATGCTTCGCCGCTGGCACGACCGTGAACGCAGGGGAGAGCACGTTGCTCTTGCTCTGCTATCGCTTGTTCTGTTGCCGGTTCTTTGCTGCATGAGCAGTCCTGATCTGATTGTCAGACGCTTCAGTATGATCGACACACAGATGCTTCCGTCGGTAAAAATGACACTGGGCGGCTCGGTGTGGACGGTGGCGCTGTGCTGGATGGTGCTGATGCTTCTGCGCCTGTTCCGTACGGGAGGAAGAAAGCGTATGCTGGTGTACATGCGCAGACTGATGAGTGTGCTGTGTATGCTGTTTATCGCGGCGATATTCGGCACCTGTCTTGGAGAAATGATTTCCGGAATCAGAGCGGCTCAGCAACCGGCGGACGGATTCATGGCTGCGGGGCGTTTCGCTGCCGGCGCGTTACCGTATTTTGCGGACATTGCCGTTGCGGTCTGTGCCGGAAACCTGCTGAATGAACTGTCCGAGGGTGTGTCGGATAACGCTGTACTTGCTGCAGGACGACTGTCCCGCGTCAGCGCCTCCGGACTTGCGGCGGTGGTGGTTTCCGGAGCGGTACTCAGTCTGATTCAGCTTGCCGCGGCACCTCTGCTGTCCGATCTGCGCACAGAGGTGAATATTCCGGTGCTTAGCCTTGTTTTTGTGTTGGCAGCGTTGCTTTTCTCCCGCATCATTGCAGAAAACAAGCGCCTGTCCGACGACAATGACCTGTTTATCTGAGGTGCGTCATGGCGATACTTGTTCATCTGGAAGAAATACTCAAAGCCCGCGGTATGACCTCAAAGGAGCTGTGCGCAAAAGTGGGCATTACCGAAGCCAACCTCTCCATACTGCGCAGCGGCAAGGCTAAGGGCGTGCGCTTCGGCACCATCAACCGGATATGCTATTTTCTGCAGTGCGATGTGGGGGATATTCTTAAATTTGACGGTAATCTTGATGCCGGCGATGAGGAGGATAACAATGAAAACTAAAAGCATAATCATATTCTTTGTCTGCGTGCTGGCGGCGGCCTTTGCGCTGGGCGCGTCCGGAGTGGTAAGACTGGGAGGCAATGAACAGCCTCAGGGGCAGGATCGCCTGATCGGCATGCTCATCACTACCGAATATCTTGATCTTTTCGACGATGAAGCTTATTTTGATGATAATATGCAGCAGCTTGTTTCCGGGATCACTCCGGATACTTCTGCGTATGAGGGACGTCTGTACGGTCAGCTTGTTGACAGTACCGATTACGAGGACGACGGTACGCCCATATACAGCAAGGAATACGCTTTTCCTGACAGTGACGGCATCTTCTGCTACGCAAGCAGAATCGACGACGGCTTCGGCGAACCCTACATCACCACCGGCGGAGACGGTGTGGCAGACTCACATCTGTACATCAACTCATCGGACGACGGGGAAGAGATGAAATATGAATGTGTGGTGTGTGTCGACGCCAACACGCAGACCGATCTGTATTTCAATCCGGTGTATCAGACCGGAGACGGACAGATCTATGCGGTAAGCGGGGATTCTTTCAGCTATAGCGGCGGAGCTGAAGGCGATGTCTACGGCATTACCTTAAGCGAGGACTATACCGTAACTGAAAGCGGAACGACCACCACGGACTGTTTCGTCATTTCTGTTCAGACACGCTATGTTTACCCCGCAGAGTCGGTGAGTATTTTCCGCATGGATAAGGACAGCGGAGTTCTGTCCCGTGACGATTATACTCTGGATACGCTGCCGGAATCCATCAGACCGTCCGACCGTGCGGGAACGGAATACATCATCGTTGAATCCGGAAGCGTTGATGCGCAGGGGAATCCAGTGATTGACCGCAAATTATATCAGCCGTCAAGCCTCTGCATCAAGGTTTATGTCCCACGTGAAGACGGGATATGCGTGCCCGAGACCATTCAGCTTGAGTGGTAGCGAAGAACTTGCTCAGAACAGCCCGGAAGTCTGCTTCCGGGCTGTTTTTCTGTGAATAGAATCTTCAGTCAGACAGCAACAAAACCGTCAGAAACCGCATTGTTTGTCTAATTTGCTCATAGCGCAAAAATCCACCTGTTGACAAAAAGGCAAACAGCACAATAATTCGCGAAAAAACGCGAGAATTTTCAATAAGAATCAGATTTGAAAAAGAATAAATATGAATAAAATGTAAACAATAGAGGCTGAATGTGAAAAAGTTGACGAATCGGATTATTACCGCTTGTTTATGCGGCTTTTTTGATTATAATAATGTGGGACTATTTGGATAATCTATAATTCTTATTGTAAGCGAAACGGAGGTGTATTTATGCTCAATCTCAGCACAGCGTCCCGATTCATTCTCAGCGCAGCGGCTTCCGCTCCCGAGACAAATAATGGTTTTGTCGTGTTGCTCGGTATCGGTACCGTGTTTTTCGGCCTGGTCTGCCTGATCGTCATCTGCAAGCTGATGGGTCTGTTTTTCGCCGGCACCAATAATGTTGCCAGTGAGCCTGTCAAGGCTGCTCCCGCTGCTCCCGCAGCCGTTGAGGACATTCCTGATCGTCAGGAAATGGTCGCCGCTATCTCTGCCGTTCTGGCCGAGGAGCTCGGAACCGACGTGTCCGCCATCCGCATCCATTCCATCAAGCGCGTCTGATTGACCGCAACTACGCTTTCAAAATCACAAAGCAGACAATTATTACGGCGCGCTGTCGCCGAGACGGAGGTAAATCACAATGAAAAAGTACAATGTTATCGTTAACGGTACCGCTTACGAGATCGAGATCGAAGTTGCCGATGCCAACAGCGTTTCCGCTGCTCCCAAGGCTGCTCCCGCTCCCAAGGCTGCTCCCGCTCCTGCCAAGACCGGCACTGGCGCAGGTCAGGCCATCGAGTGCCCCATGCCCGGCACCATTCTGTCCGTCAACGTTCAGACCGGCGACTCTGTCAAGAAGGGCCAGCTGCTGATGGTTCTCGAAGCCATGAAGATGGAAAACGAGATCCTCGCTCCCTGTGACGGTCGCGTTACCGGCGTCAACGTCTCCAAGGGTTCCGCTGTTGAGTCCGGCATCACCCTCTGCACCATTCAGTAATCGGGCGGAGGTAGTGCCGCATGGAAGCTTTACTCAATTTCCTGAAACAGTCAGGATTCTACATGATTGCTGAGAACTGGAAAGTTCTCATCATGATTGCGATTTCCTGCGTTCTTATCTATCTTGCAATCGGTAAGAAGTTCGAGCCGCTGCTGCTCCTGCCCATCGCAGTAGGTATGCTGCTCACCAACCTGCCCGGAGCCGGAATGTTCCATGAGGATCTCTTTGCCGGCGGTCACGTCAACTGGTCTCTGTTTGCCGGCGGCGAGTATTACTGGAATATACTCGCTGACGGAACAAGAGAGATGATCATCCTCAAGGATGGCGTGGTCGCTCCTGCCGGTGCGGAGGTTCTCTCGATCTCATCTGTCGGCCTTATCGACGTCCTCTATCTGGGCGTTAAGCTGGGACTTTATCCCTGCCTCATCTTTATCGCTGTTGGCGCCATGACCGATTTCGGCCCCCTGATCGCCAATCCCAAGAGCCTGCTGCTGGGCGCTGCCGCTCAGCTGGGTATCTTCGTTACCTATCTGGGTGTTCTGGGTCTGGATTCCACCGGCCTGGTTGAGTTCACTCAGAAGAATGCCGCGTCTATCGGCATCATCGGCGGCGCAGACGGCCCCACCGCCATCTTCGTCACCTCCCAGCTGTCTCCCGAGCTGCTCGGCCCCATCGCCGTTGCCGCTTACTCCTATATGGCTCTGGTTCCCGTCATTCAGCCTCCCATCATGAAGGCTCTGACATCCAAGAAGGAACGCCAGATCAAGATGCGCGAGCTTCGTCCGGTTTCCAAGCTGGAGAAGATCATTTTCCCCATCGTTGTTATCATCTTCGTTTCCCTGCTGGTTCCCTCTGCGGCTCCTCTGGTAGGCTGCCTCATGCTGGGTAACCTGTTCCGCGAGTGCGGTGTCACAGATCGTCTGAGCAAGACTGCCCAGAACGAGCTGTGCAACATCTGCACCATCTTCCTCGGACTGTCTGTCGGTGCCACTGCTACCGCTGACACATTCCTCAACCTCCAGACCATCGCCATCATCGTCATGGGCGTTATCGCCTTCGGTTTCGGTACTGCCGGCGGTGTTCTGCTTGCAAAGTTCATGAATCTCTTCCTCAAGGAAAAGATCAATCCCCTCATCGGCTCTGCCGGTGTCTCCGCTGTTCCCATGGCAGCCCGCGTTTCTCAGGTTGTCGGTCAGAAGGAGAATCCCTCGAACTTCCTGCTCATGCACGCCATGGGTCCCAACGTTGCCGGCGTTATCGGTTCGGCTATCGCTGCCGGTGTACTTATCGCCATCTTTGGCCGGTAAGCTGCCATTAAGGAGGACAATATGAGCAAAAACAAACTTTTTATCACTGATACCATTCTCCGCGACGCACATCAGTCTCAGGCCGCAACCCGTATGCGCCTTGAAGATATGCTGCCCGCTTGTGAGATCCTCGATTCCATCGGTTACTGGTCCCTGGAGTGCTGGGGTGGAGCTACTTTCGACTCCTGCATGCGCTTCCTGGGCGAAGATCCGTGGGAGCGTCTGCGCCAGCTGAAGAAGGCTCTGCCCAACACCAGACTGCAGATGCTGTTCCGCGGCCAGAACATCCTCGGCTATCGTCACTATGCTGACGACGTCGTTGACGCTTTCTGCAAGTACTCCATCAAGAACGGCATCAGCGTCGTTCGTATCTTCGTCGCTCTCAACGACCCCAGAAACATGCAGACCGCCATCAAGTCGGTCAAGAAGTACGGCGGACACGTTGAGGCTGCCATCAGCTACACCACCAGCCCCGTCCACAATCTCGACTACTTCGTAGATCTGGCCGGCCGTCTGGAGGAAATGGGCGCCAACTCCATCTGCATCAAGGACATGGCCAACCTGCTGCTGCCCTATGACGCTTATGAGCTGGTCAAGAGCCTGAAGGAAAGACTGACTGTTCCTGTGCATCTGCACACCCACAACACTTCCGGTACCGGCGACATGACCAACCTCATGGCTGCCATGGCCGGCGTTGACATCGTGGACTGCGCTCTGTCTCCGATGGCTAACGGTACCTCTCAGCCCGCTACCGAAGCCATGGTCGCCACCCTGCAGGGTACCGATCGTGACACCGGTCTTGACCTGAACAAGATGAGCCAGGCTGCCGCTCATTTCCGCGGCGTTGCTGCCAAGCTTAAGACTGAAGGTTCTCTCGATCCCAAGGTTCTGAACGTCGATACCAACACCCTGCTCTATCAGGTGCCCGGCGGCATGCTGTCCAACCTTCTCAGCCAGCTCAAGCAGGCCAACAAGGAGGACAAGCTTTATGACGTTCTCGCCGAGGTTCCCCGTGTCCGTGAGGACTTCGGTTATCCTCCCCTTGTAACTCCCACCAGCCAGATCGTCGGTACTCAGGCTGTCATGAACATCCTCGCCGGCGAGCGCTACAAGATGGTTCCCAAGGAGTCCAAGGGTCTGCTCCGCGGTGAGTACGGTCAGCTTCCTGCCAAGGTCAATGAGGACGTTCGCAAGAAGTGCATCGGTGACGACGAGGTGATTACCTGCCGTCCCGCCGATCTGCTCAAGCCCGAGCTGGATACCCAGCGCAAGGAGGCAGGTGCTCTGGCCAAGTGCGATGAGGATGTCCTCAGCTTCGCTCTTCTTCCCCAGGTTGCCACCAAGTTCCTCGATGAGCGCAACAATCCTAAGAAGGCTGCTCCCGTTGACAACAACGGCGTGCGCACCCTCATCGTTGAGGATCTCAGCTGCTAAGCTGCCATAAATCAATAACGCAAACGCCGTATCCCTGCTTGACAGTGGATACGGCGTTTTTGTGCAGTTAATCAGGAAAAGAGCGTGATGTTGCATGAAGGTGGGCTTATCCTCCATGTAACTTGTGTTCGTGAGGCGAAAATTGGCGAAATGCGGGATACGACTGCAACAGCAATGGTGTTTAGGTGTGTCGCGTGTGTTTTTATTCAATTTGGCTGATCTGTCTGGAACTAACGCTGCGGTGTTTGCTAACCGGTACCCGGAATGATATAATAATCCAGAAAATATGAATCAGAGGAAATTGATATGCTTGTTAACAAATATTTTTTCGTGGATTTCCGTTCGGTGGATGCCGAACTCAACATCAGAAACAGCGGCATCCTTAATATGTTCGAGGATATAGCCTGCCTGCATGCGCAGCGACTGGGTGAGGATATCAGCAAATCCGACCTGCGCTGGCTGCTGACCGGATACAGAGTGCGAATTATCCGCCGACCACGATACGGTGAGGAAGTACAGGTTACCACGTGGTCAAAGGATTACAAGAATGTTACCGCCACCAGAGAATTCGAGCTTCGTGATACGGACGGAGAACTGATTGTGACCGGCTGGTCGCAGTGGGCACGGGTCAATATTCGCACAAAAGAGCTGGTTCGGCTTACCGATGAGGCCATGGCTCCGTACCGTTCCGAGCCGGAGCGCACCAACTTCGGCAAGGCACCGCGAATTACCGAGCCGGCAGATCGGGAACGTATTGCGGAGATGACCGCCGACTGGCGTTGGATGGACAACAACTGCCATATGCACAACAGCTACTATCTTGACGCCGTCGAACATATTCTTCCCGGGGACATCATAAGCAAAGTCAGTGACTGCGATTTCGATGTGGTCTACAAGCAGGAGATTCCGCAGGATGCAAAAGTCTGCTTCCTGATCTCCGAAACTGGTGACAGTATTGCGGTTTCCGTAAAGAGCGAAGATCAGTCGGTACTCCACGCGATAGTTGTATATCATAAATAACTGAACAATCTGAAAGGCCTCCGGTGTTCACAGCGGCATTAGTCGATGTAATTGCGTCAAAACCGGAGGTTTTGTCATAATCTGAGACAAAACTATAATGGATTATTGTTGACAGTGGCGGACATATAATGTAAAATAATGCTGAGAAGAAGTGCGCAAATGTGCATTTTTTACTGCAATTCAACCACTCCATGAGGAGGTGGCGCCTTTATGACCATGAAAAAATCTCTGATTGCGGTGATCGCCGGAACAATTCTGTCCACGTTGTTCGCCTGTTGTCATCTGCTTGATACCTTATACGATACGGCGAACAATCGTCTGCCGGAAGAAGCCGAGCTGTTTATTAAGCCGGGAATCGTCAGCGCTCTGTCATCTCCCGCTCTGCTGCCGATTTCGCTTATACTGTTCACGGTTGTCATCTTTGCGATGGGTATAATTGATCAGGAATACCCTGAATATCCACGGCATGGCAGGTCGGTTCCAAGCGGCGTTTTCGGCCTGATTGCCTGCGCGGCTATTGGTTTCACCGCGATAAAAGGGTTGCTAAGCATCGACTCCTCTCCCGAACAGGAGATCGAAGTCGGAGTTGAAGCGATGGAAAACGCCGGTGCGAACATATCTCCACTCTACTGGCAGATCTGTATGGGACTCGGCATCGGTGCTGCGCTTGCGCTGGGTATAGTCGCAATCGGATTTATTACCGGCAACAATATGCTGGAACGCTCACCGCTGCTTATGCTCATGCCGGTGCTGTGGATGGGCATGAGACTTGTGCTGACATTCCTTGAAATGACTTCGAGCGCCAGTATCTCGGAGCGTTCCATCGAGATAGTCATGCTGATTGTCATGACGTTGTTTGTTCTCTCTTTCGGCAAATTCCTTGCAAATATGGGTGACAGTGCTTCCAAATGGGCATATATTTACGGTGGGATCACTGTTATGTTCGCGTTTGCAACAACCATAGCCAGAACAGTCCTCTCTATAGTAGGCAGCAAAGCTCAGGATGGTCAGCTTGCTCAGACCTATTCCGACATTATTGAGAGCTATGGTATATCCGCAAATTACGGCGATCTTGCGATGGGCATTTTCGCGGTATTGTCTCTTGTATATATAACTGCAGAACTGCGTGAGGAGGAGGAAAACATGGCGTTCGGTCGCAAAAATCGCAATAATGGCGGTCAGAATATGTATCAGCAGGGTATGCAGCCTCAGGGCATGCCGGCCAATGGCATGTACCAACAGCGCCCCATGCAGCAGGGCATGTATCAGCAGCGTCCTATGCAGCAGCCTCAAGGCATGTACCAGCAGCGTCCCATGCAGCAGGGCATGTATCAGCAGCGTCCTATGCAGCAGCCTCAGGTTATGTACCAGCAGCGTCCCATGCAGCAGGGTATGCCTGTGCAGGGCATGATGTACCAGCAGCGTCCTATGCAGCAGCCTCAAGGCATGTACCAGCAGCCTGTTCAGCAGACTATGCCTCCTCAGAATAATGGATTTGGAGCAAACAGTCCGGTACAGGCAGAAGAAATGCAAAGTCACGGTGGAGCGCACCACCGTCCGCGGCAGGAAAGACGCGGAATGCCGAGAAGTGCCGGCATGAGAATGGCGGACTCATTCGAGGTTCGCACTTACGGTGGTCCGTCTATCAACAGTCGCAAAAAGTTTGGCGGTTTGGATTCTTTCAGAGATCAGATGCTCTCCGGCCAGAGTGCGCTCAATATGCAGAGTGAAGAACTTCCGCCGCCTCCCGTACCGCAGGTTAGCATGAATGATGAGGAAGCCGCAATGCAGGCTGTTCGTGCCGCTGCACTGCAGGCTGAAGATGTAACGGGTGAAATCGATGATCTCACCAGACAGATTCAGCAGTCGGTTGAACGGATTCCGGAGGAACCCTCCGGTGAGACCCCGGTTAACGTTGAAATGGAAATCCCTGACGATGATGCTGTCATCAGCGTTCTTGATGATTCCGACGATCACTTCGACGAGCGTGAGTATCCCTCTGCGCCTGCAACACGTACCGTTACTCTCGGCTCCGGCAAGCATGAAGGCTCGCTTACTGACCGTCTTGCGGAGCTTGAAGAGTACAAGCGCAAAGAGGCTGAAGGTCGCCGTGAAGAGCGCTATGACGATCGTTATGATGACCGTTACTACGATGAGCGCTACGAAGAATACGACAACGGCTACGGTGAATATGCCGATGAGTACGAGGACGATTACGAATACGACGAGTATGAGTATGAAGACGGGTACGACGATGAATACGATGACGAGTACGACGAGTATGACGATGAGTACGATGACGAGTACGACGATGAATACGACGAGTACGATGATGAGTATGACGATGAATACGATGAGGACGACGATTATTACGACGATGAGGACGATGGTTACTATGAAGAATAATCGCTCTTGATTGTGTTTACGTTGCGCAGATCGTCAAACAGGCAGTGATGGCTTGTGAAGCACAGCTTTCATCTGCGCAGTGTGCCCAAAACAACCGATTTGTTTTAGGCTAAATTGGTCACAACAAAGATTTTTATTCTATGCTGGTTAAATCGTTGTCAAACTATTGTAAATCAGCATTAAAAAGGATAAAATAACATCA
Organism: Acutalibacteraceae bacterium; assembly: GCA_045605025.1. Classification (GTDB taxonomy): domain Bacteria; phylum Bacillota; class Clostridia; order Oscillospirales; family Acutalibacteraceae; genus SIG598. The sequence goes on along the minus strand of JAZUPE010000114.1, from coordinate 8,985 downwards.
AACCAAAATAACAGGAGGAATTTTCACTATGGCTACCAGAGTTGCAATTAACGGTTTCGGCAGAATCGGCCGTCTGGCTTTCCGTCAGATGTTCGGCGCAGAGGGCTACGAGGTTGTCGCTATCAACGACCTGACCAGCCCCAAGATGCTGGCTCACCTGCTCAAGTATGACTCCGCTCAGGGCCGCTACAACCACGAGGTTGAGGCTGACGACACTTCCATCACTGTCGACGGCACCAAGATCGAGATCCTCGCTGAGAAGGATCCCGCAAACCTGCCTTGGGCAAAGATCGGCGTTGACGTCGTTCTCGAGTGCACCGGTTTCTTCGCTTCCAAGGAGAAGAGCCAGGGTCACATCAATGCAGGCGCCAAGAAGGGCGTTATCTCCGCTCCCGCTGGCAACGATCTGCCCACCGTCGTTTTCGGCGTTAACCAGGACATCCTGAAGGCTGACGACACCATCATCTCCGCTGCTTCCTGCACCACCAACTGCCTCGCTCCCATGGCTAAGGCTCTCAACGACTACGCTGCCATCCAGAGCGGTATCATGACCACTGTTCACGCTTACACCGGCGATCAGATGATCCTCGACGGTCCTCACCGCAAGGGCGACCTCCGTCGTGCCCGTGCAGGCGCTGCCAACATCGTTCCCAACAGCACCGGCGCTGCCAAGGCTATCGGCCTGGTTATCCCCGAGCTGAACGGCAAGCTCATCGGCTCTGCTCAGCGCGTTCCCACCATCACCGGTTCCACCACCATCCTTGTCGCTGTTGTCAAGGGTAAGGATGTCACTGTTGACGGCATCAACGCTGCTATGAAGGCTGCTGCTTCTCCCTCCTTCGGTTACAACACCGATCAGATCGTGTCTTCCGACATCATCGGCTCCACCTTCGGTTCCATCTTTGATGCTACCCAGACCATGGTTGCCAAGATCGACGACGATACCTATCAGGTACAGGTTGTTTCCTGGTACGACAACGAGAACAGCTACACCTCTCAGATGGTCCGCACCATCAAGTACTTCGCTGAGCTGTAATCGCTATATAGCTTAATTATTTCGCTCCGAACGATATTTTCGTTCGGGGCGGTTCCTTTCGGATAAATCAAAAATCAACCTCCGCAGTTGCGTTCAACTGCGGAGGTTGATTTGTTATGTAAGAAAAGGGATTAAAATATTCTGCGTCAACTGAGTCCACCAAGCAAAGTGGACGAGGACGACGGTGCTCTGAGGTGCTTCAGTGCCTTGTGTTCTATCTGACGGACGCGTTCACGTGTTATGTTGAAGCGTGCGCCCACATCCTCCAGGGTGTGGCAGATGCCGTCTTCCAGACCAAAACGAAGCACAAGTACAGTCTGCTCACGCGCGGAAAGCTCGTTCATACGGTCGTAGAGCGCCTCGCAAATCATGCGATCGACCACGCTGTATTCCGGTCTGGAAGAAGTATCGTCCTCGAGGAAGTCTCCCAGAGTGCTGGAACCGTCCTCGCCGACCGGGGTGTCAATGCTGATCGGCTCGATGTCAAGAGCGAGCAGCTTGCGCACTTTTGCTTCGGTCATTCCCTCCATCTCAGCTGCAATCTCGGCTGCCGAGGGCTCGCGGCCCAGTTCGCTGCGCAGACGCGCAGAGGCTTTTCTGAGCTTCGAGATCTTCTCGGTCATGTAAGAAGGAATACGGATAATATCGCTGCCGGCAAGAGCACGTGTGATAGCCTGACGGATCCACCATGTGGCGTAGGTGGAAAGTTTGACACCCTTGGTGCAGTCAAAGTGTTCGATTGCGCGCATCATGCCGATGGAACCTTCCTGTACAAGATCCATGAGCGACATGCCCCTGCCGCAGTAGCGTCGCGCAATGCTTACCACTAGCCGCAGGTTGGCTTCGCAGATACGGTTGGCAGCATATTTGTCGTTATGCTGCGTTGCACGAATCAGCAGCTCCTGCTCCTCGTCGGGCTTAAGCATTGGAATGCGACCGATCTCGTTCAGGTAAAGTCTGACACCGTCGTCGGTCATGAAGTCATCTTCCTTTTTGGAAGATGCGCGACCGGAATTACGGGTACAACTGTCAGGGGAGACAGCCGCGAAATCATTGCGGTCGTTGACTTCGGCAAAATGCTTGCTCTCGCAGGTCTCACCGTCATCAATGTACACTATTCTGTTTTTGTTCATGATAAATTCCCTTCCACAAAGTACTTTTCGGGACGCATCCCTGCGTCCTGCTATAATATCGTTCCGTTCGGTCAGTGCGTCGGAAAGAATTCCAACGCCCGCCTTGTGAGAAACATTATAATTGATGTGCTGCATTAAGTCAATAGTTTTCTTGAATTATGTCGACAAAGTTAAGTTTTTGCCGTTTCGCTGAACAATCAGCAAAAATCGCGGTGAAAGAGCTACATAATACCTACTGCAGTGATAGAGTATATACTTATGTAATGCGAATCCGGTCGCAGGAACAGAGATACCATCTTTGTTCCTGCGACCGGATTAAATACTATATGTGCGAAATGTTACTCTGCGGCAGCTTTGTTCTTGCGGGGCATGGTGCAGAACGCAACGATCAGAGCGATGAGGAGAACCGCGTGGCCTGCGATTTCAAACCAGTAGCCGCTGCGATAGCCGTTGTTGATGATGAGCAGCGCAACGCCAACGCAATCAGCAAGGAAGATCAGAGCGCCGGTAACAAGCCATCCACGATTGATTCCGGAAAGAAGCGCACTCAGCAGAAAGACAACGCATACGATGCCGGAAAGAGCAAGGCTGTAAATTGCGAAGAACGGATATCCACGGTCAGCGGTAAGCAGCATTCCGGTTTTGGAAAGATAGCCGGTCATGGACAATGCAAGAGGCATCATTCTCGGTTCGCTGAGATAGATGAACAGTACGTTCATCGCGGTGAACACAGCGGACAATGCAATGACGAGCCGTGAAATGAGATAAGTGACTTTTCTGGGCGTGAATTTCATGATAAGCTCTCCTTTTTACTTTTAATGTTTGCCTGATTTCTTCTGTGGTTTCCTGTGGTGAACGATATACTTCTCCTTTTTATTCGGCTTGCCGGGAAACAAGACCCGATCAAGCTGGTTGGTTGCATAAGTGAATGCTGGCGCAATAAGCAGTGTAGCCGCGAAAGAAATAAAGATAAACAGTCCGGTGTTTTCCGCCAGTCCAAAGTGGTCCAGTACTCTCATTGGGATTCGCTGCAGAATGTATATGCTGAAAGAATGCACGCCTAACCAGTGAAGCACGGGGTTGTGCGTGCGCAGACGCATCTGCGTAACAGCTACGAAAAGGCAGAACATACAGGCGAAAAAGAGATAGAATATCTGCGGATCAATATTGCGCAAAAATCCGGGATAAGGGATACCGTTTCTCCGGCGGGAGTAGATGATGTGACAGAATGCGAAAACTGAGGCAATAACCGCTGCGGTGCCCCACCAGTACAGAATATTCTTGCTGAACTTTTTCTCTATGTATTCATGCATCTCCGACCAGAGCATACCGAGTGGGTAGCAGAGAAGTGTGTTGTACCACCATGAATCCTTGCCTGAAGTGCGCAGAAATACAATAAACCCAAGCGTGAGGATCCACATTGCACCAACTGCTTCCGGACGGTGTTTGCGCAGTAAGATGAACACGGGAATAGTCAGCAGATAAAGCACCAGAGTGCAGAAGATAAACCAGTTGCTGTTGCCTATTCCTTTCCAACCGGTCAGAGCCCATAAAAAGGTGCTCAGCTTGTTTGGTTTTCCCATAAGAAGATTAACCACAGCGAACAGAATTATCGCCAGATCAAAATGTACCAGTGTTTTGAGGAATCTATTGCGGAAAAAACATTTCATGTAATCCTGATTACGCTTGCAGGATTCAACTATACCGTAGCCGGAATAGAAAAAGAACACAGTCACCATCAGCTGACCGATATTGGAAATAATACTTCGTGCGTATACATCGCCGGCTTCGCGCAGCGAAACGTATTGCAGCAGATGGGAAAGCACAATAATCACGGCAAAGATTCCCTTGATGGAGGTGGTGCGATCACGGGACATATAATCGTCAAAAATTCGCCTTTTTCCAGAAAATTCAGAACGATAACAGCATACAATGATCAGTAACTGAAAAATCGCATAATACATACCAAGGAACCTCCTTTATACAATTGTACAGTAATATGCACCGAATAGCAATAGAAAAAACTATTGACAAATAAGGTTTAATGCGTTAAACTTGGATTGAGGTTGAATTCATTAAACCGATCCGGAGGAAACAAAAATGCAAACGCCGAAGATATTTGAAAGTGAATACCGTTTCTGCCTTATCCTGTGGGATCACGAGCCGGTTGGAAGCACTGAGCTGGTACGATTGTGCAAAGAACAGCTGGGCTGGAGCAAAGCCACGACCTACACCGTTATCCGTCGATTAAGCGAGCGCGGTGTGATAAAAAACGAAAACGCAATCGTTACCTCGCTGGTTACCCGTCAGGAGGCCGAAGTTGCGGAGATCGACGAGCTAATGGAAAAACGCTTCTGCGGTTCGCTGCCGTCATTTGTGGCGGCACTGTCCCGCAAGCGCAGGCTGACCGCTGAGCAGGAGGCGGAGATAATGCGTATCATCGAAAACGCAGAGGACTGATTCTGCACCCAAAGGAGATATATTATGCTGATCAACATATTCAACGCAAGCGTTTCCGCGATATGGCTGATACTTGCTGTAGTGATTCTCAGGCTGATACTCAGGAGAGCACCCAGATGGATCACCTGTATACTGTGGGCAATGGTGGGCCTTCGTCTTGTTATGCCGTTCTCGATGCGCAGTGCATTCAGTCTGATCCCAAGTTCTCAGACACTGCCGCAGACTATCGCCTACGACTATGTACCTCAGATAGATTCCGGTGTGACAATAGTGAATGATTCGATCAATCCCATACTGTCAGATCATTTTGCCGCCACACCGCAGAACAGCGTCAATCCCATGCAGATTCTGCTGGGAGCAGGGGAGACGCTGTGGGTTGCAGGAATGATCGCGATGGTGCTCTATCTGGTGATAAGCTGTCTTGTTCTCAGACGGAAGTTGCGCACCGCCACATTGCTGAAAGACAATATCATGCAGAGTGAGAGGGTGACATCGCCCTTTGTCATTGGGATGTTCAGACCGAGGATATATCTGCCTTATGATATGGAGGATGCAGCACGCGATTACGTCATCGCCCATGAGCAGGCACACATCCGCCGCGGAGATCATGTGGTCAAGCCGCTGGCTTTTCTTGTGCTGACACTGCACTGGTTCAATCCGTTCGTGTGGCTTGCGTATGTACTGCTGTGCAGAGACATTGAGTTTGCCTGCGATCAGCGGGTGGTCAGAGACATGTCCGCTGCCGACCGCAAGGATTATTCACGCGCGCTTGTCCGTGTTAATTCCGCACACCGCACAGCGTCTGCCTGCCCCGTTGCGTTCAGCGAAGTAGGAGTAAAGGAGCGTGTAAAAAGCGTGCTTGATTACAAGAAGCCAGCGTTATGGATCATAATTGCCGCAGTGGTCGCGTGTGCGGTTACCGCCGTTTGTTTCCTGACCGACCCGATGAAGTACGAAGGAGTGTTCAGCAGAAGTTTCGCAGAGAAGTCTGTGGTGTATCATTCACCGCTGCTTTCATCGACAGCACACCCTACGGAGCAGTATCGTGTTACACCTGACGGCAGGCTGGTACACATTGATCCGGCAGGCGAACACAACATTGGCAGGCTGGCGGAATTTGGGCTTACGGAGGAAAACTTCGATGATCTGATTTTCGCAGCCGGTCTTGAGGACGCATGGCTCAGCGATGTCAATGCAGAATCATTGAGAAAAAACAACCGGACAGCATGGAGCGTGACGACGGAGAATAAGCTCTACTATCTCATGGAGCAGAGAAACGGAGAAATCTATATTGCTGCAGGCACACTGCCACTTAGCGGCGTAACGGAAAGAAAACCGTCCATCTACCATATTTCACTGCTGAAAGAAGTGGAGGAGCTGAACAATACCGACCTCGATGTCGCACTCAACAAAGCCGCGCTGGAAGAAAACAAAGGGGGATATCTGAGCGGACAGTTCCGCTGCGCAGCCCATACCATCCTTGCCACCGAGAGCGAAGTAATAGACGAGAATACCACCCGTCTGACCGCCTATGCCATCATGCTCTATCAGGAGTACAGCCTTAACAATGATGTACCTGAGGAAATCAGCGGCAGCAGCTGTCCCGTGGCGGTCACCTTTGATATCTCCTCAACAGGGGAATACACACTGGTGGAATACTGGGAGCCCATGGACGGCAGTATGTATCCAGAAAGCCTGCGCGAAAAATTTCCCGACGGCGTTTCCTGGAATACACAGCTGGGGCACAAGGAACGCAACGAATCCTGCTACCGTCAGGCGTGCGAATACTTCGGTATTGATCCTGCGGTTGCCACAACAACCTCGCCTGAGGTCGTTCCAACAACTACTACCGCAGTATATGTTGATCCAATCACACAGAGCGCTGTGAAGGATCGGGAATACGAGCTGATCTCTGATGAGTACGGTGTTATTGTTCTGCAAGCAGACGGACGATTCAAGATGGTGATGGGTGCGGAGAACACCACCGAACTCACCGGAAATTACAGAGAATCAAAAGGAGAACTGATTCTCACTGTTGACGATCGTTCCGGTGAGGTTGTGTTCGCTGTATCGGAAGGAGCGCTGACCCTTGACGCGCAGGCGTCCACGGGAATCTCATCATCTGATGTGCTCACAGATGGCGCGTTGTTTTCGCAGAAGTTTGGATATATGTGCTCACCGGAACATAGCATATTCGGAGCGAGTGCCCTGACGCTTCGGGCTGATGGACAGGCCAGTCTTTACTTTGGCTACCTGAGCAGCTACTTCGCCTTTGGACAATTCAGCTTTGACGGTGAGGTTCTGACGATTCTGACCACTGACGGGCTGAATAACCGCTATGTATTTGAGAAATCCGGGGAGAATTTCGTCTTCCGCGCGGAGGGCTCTTCGCAGATACCGGGATTCAAACCTGCAGCAGATGCCGAACCGGAAGCGGTGTTCGGAGATGGTGATGTATTCAAGCGTGTGTAGGTGGCTGCATATCCGCGCGTATTGCGAACAAAAAAGCATCCGGAACATCACTCTGGTCGATAAGTGAAAAATAACAACAGCGGCAGACCACAACCGTGATCTGCCGCTGCGTATATCGTATGTACAACTGCACGAAAAGAAATCTCAGGGACAGGGGAGACGCAGTGCACTGCAATTCTTTTCAAAATAAAATAATTGCAGAAAAATGAAAATTTAGATTGACATCTGCGCCGCAAAGTGGTATTATATCTGAGCGGACAAAAAGCAACGGCTTAATCCGCAAAATAAAATTCATTTCCGGGTGTAGCGCAGTTTGGTAGCGCGCTTGAATGGGGTTCAAGAGGCCGCAGGTTCGACTCCTGTCACTCGGACCATCGCTTAGACCGCATAAACGTGATGTTTATGCGGTTTTTGCTATTTTCTGAAAAGGGCGAAATACCCTTTCATACCCTTTACGCGATGGAACCCATTTTTTTTATTGTAATTATTTAGCTTTTTCGAGAAGGCTCTCTGCAAAATTATTCATTCGCTGAGAGCTTGCACGCTTCATCTGCATCGACACGTGACCGTAGACATTCAGAGTAAATGCAGCGGTATGATGACCGAGATTTTCCTGCAGGGTCTTGATGTCATCTCCTGCTTGAAGAGAAGCTACGGCGTATGAGTGTCGCAAATCGTGCAGACGCACATCAGGCATACCGATGCTTCGAACGATCTTTTTGAAGCGGTTGTACACCGTCATATGCGAAAGATGATGCCCTATATCATCGGTGAAGACAAAGCCTTCGGGGTTATCCCACAGCTCACCTGCGTTCTTTGCCTGCTCCTTTTGTTTTTCGCAGCGTTTTGCAAGCATGTCCATCACTACCTGAGCTGGGGCGATAAGCCTTATTTTGCCGTTCTTGGTAGGTGTAAATTTGCACTCCTTAGAACCGTCCTTCAGCGGCGTGAGCTGGCGCTTTATGGTGATAGTTCCGTTGGCAAAGTCGATGCAGTCCCAAGTCAGACCGATTATCTCACTTCGTCGCATTCCCGTGAACAGGTCAATCAGATACAGATCCTCGTGAGGGTGCCCCTTGATTGCCTGAATGAACTTCATAAGACTATCGTCGGTAAGCACCGACAGCTCGGTTTCGTAAACCCTCGGCAGCATAGCGTTGCTGGAAGGGTTTATTTTTATATAGCCGTATCTGACCGCTTGATTGAGAGCGTTGTGCAATGCTCCGTGAATGTTCTGAATGGTCTTTGGCGACGGTGCGTTTTCCTTTCGGGAAAGGCTGTTGTAGAACCTCTGCACCTGCACAATGGAAAGCGATGTCAGTTTGATATTGCCCAGCGCAGGCCTGATGTGGTTGTTGATATATGAGCGATAAAGATTTCTTGTACGCTCGGTAATGTTGATGGTGTATTCATCAACCCATATATCCAGCCATTCGCCCACGGTGATATCCAGCGGCATTACAAACGAGCCGAGATCGATCTCCGAGACAAGTGCACGCATCTTTTTGGCAACCTCGTTCATTGTCGGAGCGTAAAGACTCTTCTGAATCTGCTTGCCTGTTTTCTCGTCGCGTCCTATGGTCAATCGGGCTTCCCATATGCCGTTTTCTCTCTGCCGTATGGTGCCTGAGCCTCTTGCATTTCTGGTTTTCACTTTTCTTGCCACTGTATCGCCCTCCCTCAACTGTCGTACATCATAAACTCACGGGCAAGATAAGCTGCAGTGGCATCATCGTTGGTCTTTCGCAGATCTTCTTCAATACCTCGTCGCAGGTCGCTGTACTCTCTTGCGTAGTCGTCGAGGTATGCCTGCATCTTGCCGGTTATCATCAGATGTGCATAGGAGAATACATCATCCTCCATCAGCCTGTCGAGCAGAGAGCG
>JAZUPE010000113.1:0-67906 GCA_045605025.1 Acutalibacteraceae bacterium | reverse complement strand
ATTGTCTTCCTAAGACCGCTTGGCCTCCGACTTAGACTGCAGTCCACAAACAGGGGCACCTTGCCCTCGGTCTCCTCGAGGATCTCGGGCAGGATCATCAGCGGCGGCACGGCGCAGTCGAGGCGTCCGTTGTGGTGGGACACCACCATGCCCTGCACGCCCGCGTCAAGACACTTGCGCGCGTCCTGACGGCTGAGCACGCCCTTTATGACAAAGGGCAGGGAGGTGCTCCTTACCAGCTCGGCAAGTTCGGCGCTGCTGAGGGGGTACATATCCATGCCGTCGATGCGGTCGTAGCCGTTCTTCCGCTCGAAGGCGTGGTCAATATCCAGACCCACCGCCAGCGCGCCGCATTCCTCGGCGTGGGCAATCTTGCGGCGAATGCTGTCGCGGTCGGCGTAGGTCTTGATTATCTTGATTACCGAGGCACCGGTTGCGACCATTGCCTCCAGTTCCGCCTCGGGTCCCATGCCGCTCCACACCACCGCACCGGCGGCGGAGGCGCCCTTTGCCATTTCCGCCATTCCGTCGGGATAGGTGTTGTTCAGATGGGAAAGGGGGCCGGTCATTACCGGCGTGGCGAAGTTCTTTCCGTAGAGAGTCAGTTCGGTGGAGGGTTTTACGGCGTCCAGATGGCGCATTTCCACCAGCAGGCTGTCGAGATAGGCGCGGGTGATGACGTCGGACGAAACCGAACGGCGGTGGTTATCCATAGCATTGTTCTCCTTTTATGTAATGTCTCCTGTCCGGCTCATTCCAGTCCGAAATGACGCGCCAGAGCCAGAAGTGTTTCTTCCTTTGTGTCCCTGCCCTCCTCGCGGACAAAGGTGAAAAATCCGCTTTCGGCAAAGCGCCTGTACCGCTCAGGGCTGTTGACGGCGGCGATGCACCGGCGGAAGTTGTCCAGTGTCCATTCTGGATCGGGGCAGTTATCTATAACCGACAGGAGGAACTGCTTTTCCGGATCGCTGCGGTCAAAGAACCGCTCCACCGACATGGACTGCGGTGAAAGCAGAACTGCAACGTGATTGTAATCGGATATCTCCTTCAGCAGCCAAAGCGGAATGCATGTGTCAACGATGATTTTTCTTCCGCCCGCGGAAAGGCGAATCAGCTCGGCGATCTCAAAGCCCGCCAGTTCTTCGCAGTTGCCGTCGAACCACGCTTCGTATTCCTCCGGAGTGCGGCTGACAAAATGCTCCCACGAGGGTTTGGTGTTCATATAGCAGATGTTGGGCTGAGATTCCGGCTGCGCAACGGAAAGAATACAATCGAGGTTGTAATTTTCTTCGCAGTGCAGCATGTCATACCGCCCGGCAAGCATGGCGCACATGGTGGACTTGCCGGCATAGGCGGTGCCGTTGATGAAATAGCAGTTCCGCAGATAGTGCCTGAGGATGTTGTTTTCAATAATCATAATTTTCTCCGTTCCGCCGGCAGGTCGATTATATTTGATTATATTTATAATATCGGAACCCCAGTTCAAATGCAATAGTGCCCGCAAAACACTCCTGCTCACTTTTTTACCAATATGCCTCAAAACATGAGGGGAATCATGTTGAATAATGTCATTTGTGATGATATAATGCAGAAAAGAAAAAGCTAAGGACAAAATCCGCACGTTCACGATGTTACAAAGAGGCAATTCCGATGAAAATAAAACAAAGTGTAATATCAGTACTGTCGCTGTTATGTGTTGCCGCCATAACCGCAACGGTTTTTCTGTTCGGTTCCAGCGCCCCGCGGGCACTGGCGGCAGGAAGTTCTCCCGGAGAAATCCGGCTCGGCGGCTCCGACCGCATTGCCACTTCCATCGCGGTCAGCGACGAGGGCTGGACCGCAGGCGGCGCACCAACTGCAGTCATCGCAAACGCGTACAACTATCCCGATGCCATGGCAGGTGTGCCTCTCGCCGCCTGTCTGGACGCACCCATTCTGCTCACAAAGGGCGAACTGCCTGAGCAGTGCCTTCTCGACCAGCTTGAAAAACTCGGCACGGAAAACACAATACTGCTGGGCGGTGAATCAAGCGTCAGCAGTGCCTTTGCCGGTCAGCTCACTGCAGCGGGTTTCACCGTGGAACGCATCAGCGGCAGTGACCGCTACGCAACCTGCGCCGAAATCGCCCGGCGCGTATCGCAGCTGAGCGGCAATCCGGAATCGGTGTTCATTGCCAGCGGATCAAACTTTCCCGACGCACTTTCCATAAGCCCCGCTGCCGGCGTGATGCGTCAGCCGGTACTTTACGCCGACCCCGATGGCGGACTGAGCGCGGACATTCTTGATTTCATCAGTGGCAGCGATATCTCCCGTGCGGTGATACTCGGCGGCGAAACAGCGGTTCCCTCCGCGGCGCGTGAGGCACTGACCGGCGCGGGAATCACTTCCATCGAGCGCATTTCCGGCCGCGACCGCTACCAGACTTCCCTTGCCATCAACCGCCGTTACGGCGATATCCTCGACAGTCCCAGTGTCTCTCTTGCATCCGGCACAAATTTCCCGGACGCTCTTTCCGGCGGCGCTCTTGCGGCAAGATACGGAATGCCGGTCATGCTGGTCAGCAGCACCTCAGCCATTCCCGGAGCATTTGATTATCTGTCCGAACGTTCTCCCCGCACCACTTACATCCTCGGCATGGAGGGCGCTCTGTCATCGTACGTGGTCAGCACCTTCCTTTCCGGAGGCACCATCACCACGACCACCACAACAACTACAACCACTACCGTACCCGCAAACTCCAAAAAGGCGTACCTCACCTTTGACGACGGTCCTTCCGCCAACACGGCAAAAATTCTTGACATACTTGACCGCTATAACGTCAAAGGCACCTTCTTTGTCATCTACCGGAAAGGTTATGACAGCACCTACCGCGAAATCGTGGAGCGCGGTCACTCTCTCGCTCTTCACAGCTACACCCATCAGTATTCAAAGATCTACAAGAGCACCAGTGCCTATTTTGACGACCTGAACAGGCTGAGTGATTATCTGTACAGGCTGACCGGTCTGCGCCCCGCCATCATGCGCTTTCCCGGCGGCGGCAGCAACACCGTCAGCCGCAGTTACTGCCGTGGCATCATGTCCACCCTCACGTCGGAGGTGCAGAAGAAAGGCTACCGTTACTACGACTGGAACGTGGACAGCGGCGACGCCGACGATGAGCGGGTAAAGACCTCCACCCTTGTTTCCAATATCAAAAAGCGCTGCGGTTCACAGAAGGAAGCCATCATTCTGATGCACGATTCCCCATCCAAGACGACCACCGTGGAAGCTCTTCCCGATATCATCAATTATCTGCAGTCAAAGGGCTACGTTCTGCTTCCCGTCACCGAACAGACACCGCAGATACACCACGGAGTAAACAACTGAACAACCGTTGACCGGCGCCGGTTTTCCATCAGGGAATGCCGGCGCTGATCTTGTGTCCGACCGGCTGTGCGCACAGGCATTTAGCGGTTGAAATAGAACCGGACACTTGATATAATATAAGGTACACATAATTCGCACCGCACAAGCATTTCAAGGAGGATGAGTTTATGGAATTCTGGGTCGCGCTTGGCATCGAACAGACCAAAGACGAAGAAGCTATAACCGCTGCATACAGAGAGAAGCTGCAGCTGGTTCACCCCGAGGAGCACCCCGAGGAATTCATGCAGCTGCGCGCTGCCTATGACGAGGCACTGAAATTTGCCCGTCAGACCGAGGGCGAGGGCAGTCCCGCCGAACTCACTCCTGTGGATCTGTGGGTGCAGGAGGCAGAAAGAATCTACGATGACTTCTCCCGCCGTATTGATGTCGGTGAATGGAAAAAGCTGCTCAACGACGAAGTGTGTCAGGGGCTTGATTCCCGCATCGACGCCCGCAACGCTCTGCTGAAGTTCTGCATGGAGTGCTTCTATATGCCCAATGAGGTCTGGAAGCTTATCATCGACACTTTCTCCATCAGAGAAAACTACGACGCTCTGTGCGAGATATTCCCCAAGGCGTACATAGACAACGCCGTTATCCTTGGAGCCGACGGATATCCCACCGTGCCCTACGATCTGTTCGCCGAGGGCACCACCGGCAATCCCGACGCTTTCATCAAGCTTTATTACAAGGCCCGTGACGAGCGCCGTTCGGGCAATTTCGACGCCTGCGCCGCCACTATCGAGGATATGAAAGCCACCGGCTTTGAGCATCCCTATATCCGTCTGGCAGAGGCGGAACTGGCAGGGGCAAAGAGCGACAACGAACGCGCTGTTGAGATAATCAACGAGCTGGCCGAGCAATACCCCAACGACCGGGGCATCCGCCAGCAGCATGGCGAATTCACCCGCCACATTCTCAAGGATTACGAAGCCGCGCTGGCTGATTATGAATTCCTGCTCTCCTCCACTCCCGGAAACTATCAGGGACTCTGGGGCAAGGGCGAATGTCTGCTGGCTCTGGACCGTCTGGAGGAGGCCAAGGAAGCCTTCCTCTCTCTGCACCAGCACATTCCCTATGACGACGACGTGCGCGCACGCATCGACTCCATCAACGACAAGCTCTCCGCAAAGTATGAGCAGCAGATTCAGGAGCAGCCGGACAACTTCGAGCTGCGCCTTGATTACGCATGGAGCTGTCTGCAGCGCAAGGAGCACGACAAGGCAAAAGCGCTGCTGGCAGATGCCGTTCCTGCCAACATCGCCCAGCGTGCCGACCTGGAAAATCTCTCCACCAAGCTGTACCTCAACTGCGAGGAGTGGGAAACCTCTCTTGCCCACGCAACCGAGTGGGAAGCCATCGTAAAAGAGCTTCCCGAAGGTGAAACCGAGAAGGAAAAGAAGCGCAAGGGCAAGACCAGCGAGATTCTTTCCCTGCAGGCCATCGCTCTTTACAGTCTGAACCGCTATGACGAGGCTATGGAAAAAACCATCGCCGCCGAAAACGCCGACCCCGAATCCACCGAACCCCTGGACCTGCGCCGCCGCATCTATCACCAGCGCAGAGATTTTGACAAGGCGGTGGAAATTGCCGAAAAGCTGGTCCGGATGGAGCCCAATTACAGCAACTGCTTCGCGCTTGCCTACGAGCAGTATGAGCAGGGTGACAGAGTTGCCGCCTACCACAGCTTTGGCGAGGCCGTCGAACACGCCCGCACCATGCAGGCCTATATGTACCGCGGACGCATCCTGTGCGACTTTGAGGAATGGGATGCCCTGCGGGAGCTTATCACCTTCCTTGAGGAGAATGGCGTGGACAAAGGAGGACTTCCCCTTCGTTATCTCTACGCCCGCATAGACCACGGCGCAGGCAAAAAGGAAGAAGCCCTCAAGGTCTACAACGAACTTCTTGAACTGTACGAAAGCGACCCCGAGGAGCATGGTACAGACTTTATCCATGAAATATATCACCACGCCGCTGACATCGAGGACGACTTCGAGCGCGACCCCGACGAGGTGCTCATCAAGGTGGAGAAAGGTCTTGCCCTCAAGGACGATCACCTTCCCCTGCTGGAGCTCAAGAGCTTTGTTCTCCACCGCAAGAGAGATCATCAGAGCATCATCGACCACAATCTCAGGACTCTTGAATATTTCCCCCGCAATCAGTACGCCCACCTGCGCATAGCCGACGCACACTATTATCTCGACAACTATGCCGAGGCGGTGGAGCATTATCTCCAGCAGGAGCAGATCCGCGATTCTGCATGGGTGCAGGAAGTGCTGGGCATCTGTCTGATGTATCTTGAGCGTTATGACGAGGCGGAGATCCACTACCGCAAGGCGGTGGAAATCGAGCCCGAACGCATCCGTCCCAGAGCCAACCTCGGTCTGATGTATGAGCGCCGCTGGAACGCAGAGAAGGAAGCCTACGACTTCGATCTTTCCCTGCCGCTGCAGCAGGAATGCGTGCGCATGAACGACGAGCTGGAGCAGGAAAAGCGCCACAGAATCTACCGCACATGGCTGGCACGTACCCTTTCCCGTATGGGTCGCTACGACGAGGCCATGGAGGTCTACCACAAAAACTACGAACTGTACGACGACGAGGACGAACTGCGCAGGGAAGTTGAGCTGTACATGGAAAGCGGCCGGTTTGCCGAGGGTGAGCGGCTGCTGGATCAGTATCACAAGCAGGGCAAGCTGGACGAGCCCTATCTCATGATGAAGGCTGACTTCCGCCGCTATCAGGGCAGAGACAGGGACTTCCTCAGGTATATGAATAAGATGGAAGACGGCGCCAAGAAGTTCGGTCACCTCGCCCACTACTACAACGACCGCACCGACCGCAAAAAGCGTCAGAAAGCCATGGAGCTGTACCGTCAGGCGCTGTATATCGACCCCGAGCGCACCGATCTGATGGACAACTATATCCGTCTGCTGCGTGAATTCGGCAGAAAGGCTGACGCCGAGGCCATGACCAGAACCGCCTTTGAGCAGACCGAGGAAATGCGCAATCACGGCTGGCGCGTGGCACTGTATCTGACCAAGATGGCTCTTATCCATCTTGCCGCCGGCGAGCCGGACAAGGCAAAGCCCTATATCGACAAGGCCATGACCGCGCCCATGTGCGACACCTGCCGCTACCGCCGCTGCAAAGATGCCTATCTGGCGCTTATGAATTATTACATGGACAAGGAAATGTATGAGGAGGCCGCGCAGACCTGCCGCGAAGCAGCGGAATTTGTGGCCGACGAAACAGACTTCACCAATCTTGTAAAACAACTCAAAAAGGAACGTAAGATAAAATGATTGTAGGAATTGATCTTGGAACCACCAACAGCCTGGTCGCCTATTACGACGGCAAGCAGGCCCGTGTCATCCCCAACCGTCTGGGTGAGAATCTCACCCCGTCGGTGGTCAGCGTGGATGACGACGGCACTGTTCTGGTGGGCAAAACGGCGCTGGCACGCAGTCTGCGCCACCCCCTTTCCGCCGCGTCGGTTTTCAAGCGCAGCATGGGCACCGACCGCGAATTTGTTCTCAACGGCAATAAGTTTTCCGCCGAAGAGCTGTCCTCCTTTGTGCTTCGTTCGCTCAAGGAGGACGCCGAATACTATCTCAAACAGCCGGTAACCGAGGCCATCATCAGCGTGCCTGCCTACTTCAACGACAAGCAGCGCAAGGCCACCAAGCTGGCCGGCGAGCTGGCCGGTCTGCACGTTGAGCGCATCATCAACGAGCCCACCGCTGCCGCCATCTCCCACGGTCTGCTGGACAGCCGTGACCGTTCCCGCTATCTTGTGTTCGACCTTGGCGGCGGCACCTTTGACGTTTCCATCCTCGAGCGCACCGGCAAAATCATCGAGGTGCGTTCCATCGCCGGCGATAACTTCCTCGGCGGTGAGGATTTCACCGATGTGGTACAGGAGATGTTCTGCAAAAAGTGCGGACTGGATGTCCTGACCATGACTTATGAGGAACTGGCTCAGCTGCGTGAAGCCGCCGAGCAGTGCAAGCGCAACATGCCCCAGACCGGCAGCATCGTGATGGAAAGCACCGTGGGCGGCAAGAAAAAGAGCTTCAAAATCGAGGTCAAGGACTTCGAGGAAGCCTGCGAGCCGCTGTTTGACCGTCTGCGTCAGCCGGTGGAGCGCAGTCTCAAGGACGCCGGCATCCGCGCCTCCGACATCGACCAGATCGTTCTGGTGGGCGGCGCGACCAAGGCGAATGTTGTCCGCAAGCTGGCTGCCCGTATGTTCGGACGCATTCCTCAGGGCAACGTCAATCCCGACGAAGTGGTTGCCGTGGGTGCCGCTCTGCAGTGCGGCATCAAGCAGCGTGCAGAGGGCATCAAGGAAGTCATTCTCACCGACGTGTGTCCCTTTACCCTGGGCACCGACGTGGTTTCCCACAACGGTTTCTTCGAGGAAGCCGGACATTATCAGCCCATCATCGAGCGCAACACGGTCATTCCCGTAAGCCGCACCCAGACCTTCTACACCGCCAGCGACAACCAGTCGCAGGTGCGCGTGCAGATTCTGCAGGGTGAGAGCCGCCTTGCCAGAAACAATCTTTATCTGGGCGAGGTGTGTGTGCCTGTTCCTCCCGGACCCCGCGGCGAGCAGTCCGTGGACGTTACCTACACCTATGACATCAACTCCCTGCTGGAGGTCAAGGTACTGGTGCGCTCCACCGGCTTTTCCAAGGTCATCATTATCCGCGGAGATGGCAACCAGATGACCGAGGAGGAGGCAAAGAAGCGCATGGAGGAGCTGAATTACCTCAAGATCAGCCCCCGTGAGCAGGAGGAAAACAAGCTGGCGCTCTATCTTGCCGAGCAGGCATACGAGCAGGCCACCGGCGACGTGCGCACCCACCTCGACCGGCTCATTTCCGCCTTTGAGGGCGCCCTGCACAGAGGCAAGCCCGAGGAAATTAACAAGACCAGAACCGCTCTCAACGAGTTCATGGAATCCATGAAGCTGCGCTGAGCATAAAAACGCAAACAGCCGCCCGAACCGTACGCTCTCGTACAGTCCGGGCGGCCTTTATTTATCCCGTATTATGGTTTTGAATACTCCTCAAGAGCCTCGCGCAGTTCCTCCGGCATTTCCGGAAGCTCCGGAAGCTCCGGAAAATCGGGAATCTCCGGCACCGCGCTGAACTGAGAAAAGATATCCCGCTGCGGAGAAATTTCGTGACACGTTATTACGCATATGCATGCCGCAAGTGCCAGTATCGCCAGCAGCAGATAAAACAAAGCCAGCCCCTTGCCGGGCTGCTTCTTATTGCCGCCTTCTGTGCCATTTTCTTTCTGTCCGGATTTTCCACTGCGGGATTCACGATAATCTGCCATGGGTTCCCATCTCCTTTTTTGCGGCACAGCCGCACTGTTGTATCGATTATATCACACACACAGCTCCACCGCAACCCTCGCTGAGAGGCAAAAAAACACCGGCTGCGCGGCGCAGTCGGCGGTTGGTCTGTCACACCCGCCGGGCCGGTGTTCCGGCCGCCCGGCGGGCTGACAGCGATTTGCGGGTTTGAACGGCATTCTTATACCGTTCCATCATTCATTATCTGGAGGTAAACAGATGTACAATGATGCCGGTTTTTCAGACCGGTTTTATCAAACAGAAAAAGAGGGGAAAAGAAAGGGTATGATAGAATAAAGAAGAAAACGGCGGAATATTAGCCGTTCCGCTTCGGCAAAGACCTTATTAATCTATTCGCGTCTTCCGACCGGAGCCTGTTCGCGTGTCTCCGGTCTTGGTCGTAATCTATGTTTATACTTGTGTTCCGGATGCATCCGCACCCCTGGTGTATACCGCGGCAGTGTGCCTGCGGTCTGTGTTTCTGCCCGCTGCCTGATGTCGGATATCCGCTGACTTGCATCGCTCCTTTCCGGCTGTATTTCCGACGGCCATTCCGGGCGGCATCACCTCGCTTTCCTTTGCTGTGTCTGTATTATAGCGCGTATATGTGTGTAATTCTTTTCGCAAAATTGACGATTCTGCGAATTGCTGTGAACATTCCGCAAACATCGGTTAACAGAGTGTTAATTGGACTGTGTGCGCGCAAAAAGCACCCTCGTGCGCGGACGAGAGTGCTTCGGTCGGTTATTATTTCTCCGCGGAAAGAATCTCCAGCTCGGTTAAGATGCGCTCCATGCCCTCCTTGCCGGGAATGTGTCCGCTGTGCTTTACATCCACCAGGCGGATCATCGGATTTGTGCAGTCACTGATGAAAGATCTGACCTCCTGCGAGGGTGTGACAAGGTCGGTGTCGCCCTGAATGATGACATATGGCACCGACACGCCTGCCAGTTCCTGCCGCAGATCCACCCCGAACAGCTCGGTCATCAGCGACTTGTTTCTGCGGTAACCGTTGTTCACTATTGCCGTGAAGTCACGGAAACGATAGTCGGGGCTGCGCATCAGACCGGAGATAATGCCCTTCATTTCAGCAGGTTCTCCGGTTTTGCAGGTGTATCCCTCGGTGTATTTTCCTATCCAGCCCATGATCTGCTTTGTATTCTTATCGGTGCGCTGATTCTTCATGCCTTTCAGCTTTTTCTTTTTCGACACGGGCATGGATGACCGCTCCAGAGCTTCGAATACATAATCGTTATAAGCAAGATCGCGCAGCACCTGACCGTAGATCACCACGCCGTCGATCATGTCCGCCGCGCGCAGTGCCGTCTTTGCCGCGAGAATGCTGCCCCATGACATTCCAAAAAGATACAGCCTGTTATCGGGGAACCGCGCGCGGATCTCACGGACGAGGTCAACGGTCATGTCAGCAAAGTGCTCCACGCGGAAAGAATCATCAATTGGACGGTTGTTGATTCCGCAGCCCAGCTGATCCCAGCACACCAGCGTATACTTTTCCGTGATGTCCGGAAACAGTCCTCTGCAGCCCACGGAAAAAGGAACCGGCGAGCCCGGACCGCCGTGGAGGCAGATGACAACGGGATTGCTTTTGCGCCTGCCGTCCAGCATGATCTTCTGAGGATATCCGCCCAATGTAACGGTGCACACCTCAGATATTTCGTTGTTCTTTATAATCTCTTTTCTCTGTCTGTTCATCTTCTGCTATATCCTTTCTTTTTCCATATCGTCAAGAAGCTGCCGCAGCCACTGCATTTCAAAGGCTGCAAGATCAATCCCATGACGGGTGGTCAGCAGCTGAAATCTCAGCAAATCAGCGTATTCCGGCGGAACGGTCCCCATCAGTTTCTGTCCGTCTTCGTACACCGCCTGCAGCGAATCGTGATACACCCTCACTGCCTCAACGCGGTCACGAATCCTCTGCGCCCGCCCCTCTTTGTCGGAAAGTCCCATGAAATACAGCTTTGCCAGCTCGGGATTACGGTTGCCGCCGTCATCAAAGGGCGAATTGATCCATGCGCTGAATTCCTCTCTGCCCTTTCCGGTTATCTCGTATATCTTTTTAAGTCTGCCGTTTTCCACCCTCTCCGAGCAGCATATCAGACCTGCAGCCAGCAGTTTCTTTATGGCCGCCTGTATGCTTCCGGTACTGCTGCTGTACAGCAGACCGAGATCTCCGGAAAACTTCACCTTAAGCTCGTACACCGTACGGCTCCTGAGAAAGAGCAGGGCAAGGATTATCTTATCCATTACGGTCACCTCGCTTTATTATGTTACTAATAGTAACATATCTAAAAGTAATAGTCAAGAGGCAAAAAACAGAGCAAAGCCGCAATCGTTCCACTTTGCTCTGTTTTTATACAATTATAGATCGTCGTATTCGCCTTCGGCCATGTATTCTCTGAGATCTCTGTTGTTGTCGTAGCTGCGGTCACCTTTGTAAATATCTCCGCTTCCGTAGCCGTAATCTGCGCGGGCATTCATTTCCTCCGCCATAGCGGCGTTTACCGTGGCACGCACTCTTTCCCTGTCACGGCGGCGTATCGCCTGCATGCCGGCGATGAGTCCCAGCACAAGGAAGATAGGCACCGACACCATGATAACAAAGGGAAGCTGGGGATTTTCCTTTGCCAGTATGCTGAGCATGTCAACCTCTCTGGGTTTTTCCACGATCTCAAAATACTCGGTGCGCACACCGGAATATCTGCCCAGACCAGTGATGATTATCTCAGCAGTTCCTTCGTTGACGTTGTTGAAACAGATCATTTCATAATCCACACCCGGAGCAAGTATGACCGCGTCAGGGTCGACGTACACAGCGGGTGTTCCGTCAGCAGAAGATACCGGAGGCGCCCCGATCAGTCCCGCGTCGGCAGCGGAAACCAGAGCGGCGTCCACTCCGTTGGGTGACCACACCAGCTTCAGTTCGGGAATGACCGGTCCGCCGGTATGATATTGTGAAGTCAATCCGGCAATGCCTATATGCTTGAGGTGGATGGAAGTTGAATCAACCATTCCGTCCACTATCTCCGGAAATCCCCATGCCAGTGCCTTGCGCAGCAGCAGACCGCCGTCATCCCACCAGAAGCAGGGAATCCCCCGCTTGTCGGCAGCAGCGGTATAGTATGCAGCGTGAGCGGCACGGGCTTCGGTGTTGCCCTTATCGGCGGTGCAGAATTCGCCTATCATCACCGGAATTCCCTTTGAGGTAAAGCGATTGTACAGCTTGTCAAAAAGAGCGTCCAATTCGGCCTTGTCTGACTCGCTGCCCCACTCATGCACGTCGGTGAGACTGGTGGTTTCCTCGTCTACGGTGTATGAAAACAGCGCGGGTGCATAAGCGTTGACCGCTACCATCAGCCGGTCATCCACGCTGTCTGTGGGCAGCTTGAAGCCATCGATGACCTCCTGCTCGTGAGAACCGGCATAGGTGGACAGCACCAGCGTGCGGTATGCGTTGCGCCCGCCGGTGGCACGGACCGTGTCAACAAAAAGCTGGTTGAGCTGGTTAACCCAGTCGATATCCTCCTGTCCGGGATAATCCCAGGTGTCGTCCTTGTCGGTAATCTCGTTGAAGCCCTGGAACAGCACCCGTTGATCGTGGTCCTTGAACCGCTCGGCTATCTGGGTCCATAATGCGGCATATTTCTTTTGAACGACATCGGAATTGCTGGTGTTGACTCGCAGCCATCCTTTTGAGCTGCCGTCATTGTCCATGCACAGAATGACGTACATATCCTGGTAGTAGGCATACTCTACCACCTCCTGCACACGATCCAGCCAGCCGGAGTCAATGACGTTGGTCTCGGACACGGTATGGTTGAAGTATGTAACCGGCACTCGAATGGCGTTGAATCCGGAATCGTGTACATACTCTATCATCTCATATGTGGTCAGGGGGTTATTCCACAGCGTCTCGAAGTACGCAGACTTATCGTACTCCTTTTGCGGGAAATCAACCAGCTCCACTGTCACTTCAAAGAAGCCATCGGTGATGCCGTAGGTCTTGGTGACGTTGCTGGGGAATTTTTCGGTAAGCACGGCAGTGGTTCCGAATTTGGAGATGGTAATGGTATGTTCACCAAGCAGGCCATTTACATCATAGGCAATGCCAGAACGGCGGGTAATCTGAGCCTTGGTCACCTTTACCGTGATAGTGGTTTCCTCCTCAAGCGTCAGGTTCCATATCTCAAATCCGATATCACCCAGCTTGACCGAGGGTTCAGAGGTAATCAGACCCGTCGCCCACTTGTATGTGCATTTATTCTTCTTGTCAAAAGGCACCGCAATGGAAGTGGAGCGCTCGTGATTGGCATCATCGTAGCGCAGAACCATCTGATAGGCATTGGCGTTATGATATTCGTCATAGCCCGCATCGCGCGCCCACGCGTCAAGGCTGTCTCCCAGATTCCACCCCAGATTGATAGCCTCTGCAATCTGTGATGCGGTGGTGGTCATGACATCAGTATCGTTATCCGGCTCCACCGGTGTCTGGGGCGCAGTGGAGGGAGAAGTCACAGAGGACACAGCATCGGAAGCGGACGCCGTCGTAGATACATCAGTGGCGGACGCCGCTGCCGCCGGCAAAGCGGAATATACAAATATCATCAGCGCCAGCAGCAGGCACCGGAATCGTTTCTGCATAGAAAAGCACCTTTCCCGACCGTCAGTCTCTCCTGCGGTCAAAAATCAATATACGCAATAACTATAACACAAATCGCGATATGCGGCAATCGAAAAACCCGTTGTTCACGAAAAATTACCATTCTTGACGCAACTGTGGTATAATGAATCCATATCCGCAGTAAAGGAGAGCTGACCATGCTGACCACACCCGCAAAGAGCATCCTTTCCCCGTGGCACGAGGGCAGCTGGTACGGTCCATGCTACGGCGCGAACCTCTATCGGGGATGCTGCCACGGCTGCATATACTGCGACAGCCGCAGCGAGTGCTACGGCATCGAAAATTTCGACACCGTCCGCGCCAAGGAAAACGCCCTTGCCATTCTGGAACGGGAGCTGCGTTCCCGGCGGCGCACGGGGCTTGTGGCTCTCGGTGCCATGAGCGACAGCTACAATCCTTTTGAGGAGCAGGAGCGGCTGACACGCGGCGCCCTTGAACTGTTTGAGAGGTATGGCTTTGGCGCTGCCTTTGACACCAAATCACCCCTTGCCGCCCGTGACGGCGATATCCTGCGCGAGATAATGAAGCACGCCCCCGCGGCGGTCAGCTTCACCGTCACCTGCGCTGACGATAACCTTTCCCGAAAGATAGAGCAGAATGTGGCACCCACCGGAAAACGTCTGGAAGCCCTCTCCGCCCTCGCCGCGCAGGGCATTCCCTGCGGCGTGCTGCTCATGCCAATCCTGCCCTTCATCAACGACACCGAAGAAAATCTGCTGGGTATCCTGCGCATGGCAAAGGAAGCCGGCGCGAAGTGGGCGTTCTTTTACGGCGGTCTGGGTGTGACCCTCCGCGGCAACCAGCGGCTTCACTTTCTCGGAAAAATCGAAGATCAGTTTCCCGGCATGAAGCGAAGGTATGTCGCCGCCTACGGGGAGGCGTACCAGTGCCCGGTACCCGACCACCGACGGCTGGTGCCGCTGGTGATAAAGGAATGCGAGCGGCTGGGGCTGCTGTGGCGAATGGAGGATATCGCCGCGCTGGTGCAGTCACCCTACGATGCCGAAGCACGGCAGATGCGGCTGTTCTGAGGAATTTTGCCGGTTTCCCGTGTTTTTCGCACCGCATATTACGATTTGTATTCGAATATATGATAAAATTTCTGACAAAGGAGCTGTTTCCTATGACCGACTGGAATTCCGCGCTGTATCTGCAGTTCACAAAACAGCGCACACAGCCTGCCATCGACCTTGCCGCGCGGCTGACTGTGACCGACCCCTGCCGCCTGCTGGACATCGGCTGCGGCCCCGGCAACAGCACGGCAGTGATCATGGAGCGTTTTCCTGAAGCACAGGCTACGGGCGTAGACAGCTCGGAGAATATGCTGACAAAGGCGCGCGCTGATTACCCCTCTGCACACTTCCAGCTGTGCGACGTAAGCTGTCAGCTGTCCGCGCTGGGCGGGGACTGGGACGTCATATTCTCCAACGCCTGCCTGCAGTGGGTGCCTGACCATCGTCGGATCCTCGGTGAGCTGATGTCCATGCTGAGCGAGGGCGGCGAGCTGGCGGTGCAGATTCCCGTGAATCACAACGAGCCCATCGAACGGGTTATCGCCCAAACGGCGGCGAGTGACCGCTGGCACGCTCATTTCAGCTCCGACGGCGTTTATCACACCCTCACCGTGGGAGAATACTACGATATCCTGTCGGCAGCGGCATCGAGTGTAGATCTCTGGCAGACTACCTATTACCACGTCATGCCCTCCCACGAAGCCATTATGGACTGGTACCGCTCCACCGGTCTGCGCCCTTATCTCAACGTACTCAGCGACGAGGACAAGGCTCAGTTTGAGGCGGACGTGCTGGCTGGACTGCGCAGGGAATATCCCGTTCAGGCGGACGGCTGCGTGCTGTTCCCCTTCCCCCGACTGTTCTTCATCGCAAAGAGATAGATAATGCACACAATACAAACGGCGCTGACGAAGGCTTTCCGTCAGCGCCGTGTTTCTATTCTGTTCAGCACCCCAGCGCCTGCCGAAGTACCGCAAGATTTTCCTCCATCACCGACAGGTAGGTCACGCCGCCGGCGATGTCCTCTGCGGTGACCGACTGCATGGAGTCCAGCGTGAGCACGCCGCAGTCAGGACGATGGGACGCGCCGATGATGGTGCGGGCAAGTCGATCCTCCGAACCTTCGATGATCAGCACCCAGTCCAGTTCCTGCCCGTCAATCTCGGCGGCGAGATGCGCCACCGTGTCAAAGCTCGCCTCGGTTTCGGCTTCGCAGCCGTCAAAGGCGGCGCAATACGCAATGTCATAATCATCCGCCAGATAACGGAAAGGAAAGCGATCGGCAAAAAGCAGCGTCTCCGACTGTGCGCCTTCAACCGCCGAGCGGTACTGTTCGTCCAGTTTATCCAGCGCGGTGATGTATTCCGCGGCGTTGGCTTCGTAAACGGGCGCGTTCCTGCTGTCCAGCTCGCACAGCATCGCGCTCAGCCGCTCGCACAGCACACGGGCGTTGACCGCCGACAGCCAGATATGCTCGTCCTTTGCGTCCTCGTCGTGATGGTGACCGTCGTCGTGTCCGTCCCCGTGACCGTTGTGCTCGTGAGGCGCGGCACACAGTGCCCTTTCACCCAGCTCGTCAATCAGATGGGCAACCGCCATGTGTCCGTTGCCGGAACGCTCCACGATTTCGTCCACCCACTCGTCCGACTGACCGCCGGTGTACACCAGCATATCGCATGTGGAGATGTCCACGATGTCGCCGGTGGTGGGCTGATAGCTGTGCATATCCACACCGTTGTCGGCGATGAGTATCAGTTCCACGCCATCACTGCCGGCAGTGAGCTGGCGCATCCAGTCATACAGCGGAAAAACGGTGCACACGATTTTAAGTTTTCCCGTGTCGTCGATTGCTGCGGAGCACCCACACAGACTGCCTGCCACCATCAGCACCGCAAGCAGAAGGGATATTACTTTCCTCATATATAACCTCGCTGTGCGTAAATTTGCAAATCATTCGCAAATGTCATTATATAGACCTGTCTGCCGTTTGTCAACCGCTGTCGAGGCGGTCATTACTCCGTCCGCGCGCACATACACTTGACCATTACCTATCCACCGAGGAGTGTGCGCATGAATCTGAAAACCGGAAAGAAACGTACCGGCACGGGGCATCTGTTCGTCAAAAACGCCGCCATACTGACCGTAACCTCACTGCTGCTGAGGGGTATAGGAATGTACTTCCGCATCTGGGTGTCGGCGCAGGTGGGTGCGGAAGGCATGGGGCTGTATCAGCTCATCATGTCGGTATATATGCTGGCGGCAGGCTTTGCCTCCTCGGGCATAACAGTTGCCGTCACCAGAATGACCGCAGATGAACTTGCCTGCGGAACACGGGCTTCGGTGCGCGGCGTGCTGCGGCGGTGCGTGACGCTGAGTCTTGCCATGGGACTGCTTTCGGTAACGGTGCTGGAACTGCTCGCCGAACCCATCGGCTGCGGATGGCTTTCTGATGACCGTTCCGTGTCCTCGGTGCGGATAATGGCTCTGGCGCTGCCCTTTATGAGCATCTCTTGCTGCCTGCGCGGCTATTTCACCGCCCGCCGAAGGGCAGGTGTTCCCTCCGCGGCTCAGATAACCGAACAGCTGTCACGCATCGCCCTTGCATTGTGGCTGCTCAGGCTGTGGATGCCCGGGGGCGTGGAATGGGCATGCATCGCCATAATGACCGCCGACGTCATCTCCGAGGGCGCAGGGTGCCTGTATGTGATCGTCGCCTATTTCCTTGACCGGCGCCGTCAGACCGACGCCGGCACCCGTCCCTGCGTGGCGCACCGCGACATGGGGCGCGCCATCTGGAGCATCACAGCGCCCATTACCGCCTCCCACTATCTGACCACCCTCCTGCGCACCATTGAGAGCATTCTTGTTCCCGACTGCCTGACCCGCTCCGAGCTTTCACGGGAGCGGGCGCTGGAGCTGTTCGGACTGGTGAAAGGCATGGCGCTGCCGCTGGTACTGTTCCCCTCCACACTGCTCACCGCTTTTTCCTCCCTGCTGACCCCTGAGATATCTCAGGCAAAGGTGACCGGACGGGGCGACGCGGTGGACAAGGCGGTGCGCCGCGCCATGCGCATCACCTTCTCGCTGGCGGTGCCGGTGAGCGGGCTTTTTCTGCTGTATCCCGGCGAGCTGGGTGTGATGATATATTCCGACGAACGGCTGAAACCCATACTGATGTCCCTCGCGCCGCTTATGCCGCTGATGTACGCTGAGAGCGTGACTGTGGGCATTCTGCGCGGACTGGGGGAACAGAACTGCTCGCTGGTGTACGGCATTGCCGATTCGGTCATGCGCATACTGATGATAATTCTGCTGGTTCCGCGCATGGGGCTGCCCGGCTTCCTGATTGTCATGGCGGCAAGCAACCTCCTCACCCCCATACTGCATCTGCGCCGCCTGACAAAGGTCACCGGACACGCCTTTGAGTGGGGCAAGTGGCTGATTGAGCCTGTGACGGCGCTGCTGCCCGCGCTGCTGTGCGGATGGCTGCTTAACCGGCTGCCCATGGTGCAGGCGCTGCCGCAGGTGGTGCGCATGGGAGGCGTGGGCGCGGTCATCTGCCTGATGTACGCCGGTGCGCTGTGGCTGCTGGACGGCGCAAAGTCTCCCCGTCAGCTGAGCCGCAGCCTGCTGCCCTCCGGTGCGCGTATGTGACATTGATAGTACAGACCGCAGGTCGTCCACGGTTGACGACTTGCGGTTTTCCCCTGTGTGTGGTATCATTCGGTTGTATAATACGGATACCCTTACAGAGGTGCTAACCATGAAAAGCAAATGGCTGCTGATATCACTGAGCGTGATGTTATGCGCGCTGCTGTGCGCACTGCTGTGCTGTGCCTGCACCGACTGCGCTGCGCTCTGTCCTGCACTGAACGATCCTCGTATGGACAACTTCGCCGCGCTGCGGGAGGATTACGAATGCGTGGCGCGCTTTGCCGCTGATGTCTTTGAGGCGCGTGACGAGGACGAGCTTTTTATCTATTTCGATTCCGAAACATTCTTTCTTCACGCCAGCAGCGACTATCCCTTCGGGCGGGTGGAGCTTGACTGCGGCGAGGATGTTCTCACGGCGGCACAGCGCATCGAGCAGCTTTCCTACCGCCCCTTTTCCAGCATCGATGTGTACAGTGATCATCTGATTTTCTGGAAGGACGAAACGGGCGATTACGGAGTACTTTGCTCAGAACAGCCGCGGGATATCATAGCCGCCCGGCGGAATAACGTCTGGGACAGCTTCCGCTTCAACCGGCTTGATGACCATTGGTACGAGATTGGACAGATGCGCTGAAGCGCTGACCACACAACGGAGGAAACAAACATGCCTGTTATCTTAATCCGCGACGACATCACCCGCGTGCAGGCGGACGCCATTGTCAACGCCGCCAACTCCTCCCTGCTGGGCGGCGGCGGAGTAGACGGTGCCATTCACCGCGCCGCGGGACCGGAACTGCTCGCCGAATGCCGCACGCTTGGCGGCTGCCCCACCGGCGAGGCACGCATCACCAAGGGTTACCGCCTGCCCGCAAAATATGTGATACATACCGTCGGTCCCGTGTGGCACGGCGGCAATCAGGGCGAGCCGGAACTGCTTGCCTCCTGCTACCGCCGAAGTCTTGAGCTTGCGGAGATGTTCTGCTGTTCCACCGTGGCTTTCCCGCTGATTTCCGCGGGGGTATACGGTTATCCCAGAGACAAGGCACTGCAGATGGCGATGGACACAATCCGCGAGTGCGCTCCTGAGGATATGACCGTGTATATGGTCATCTTTGACCACGATTCGACACTGCTCAGCCGCGCTCTGTACGAGGATATCGCCGAATATATTGACGACAACTACGCCCGCCGCCATGAGCGGCTGTTCTCACGACGGGAGGATACTCTGGCCGGCGCGTCTTTTGATATGTCCGTTAACGGTGCGGAATTTTCCGATTCCTTTGCCGGCAGCATGGGTGATGCCTGCCTTTCCTGCGAACCGGAGGAGTATTACGGCGAATCTTTCGACGAAGATGCCGATCTGGGTACACTGCTGAGCAATCTGGACGAGGGCTTTTCCGTTACTCTGCTGCGGCTGATTGACCGGAGCGGCATGAGCGACGCCCAGTGCTACAAGCGTGCAAACATCGACCGCAAGCTGTTTTCCAAGATCCGCTCCGACGCGCACTACCGCCCCTCCAAGCCCACAGCCATCGCCTTTGCCATAGCTCTGGAGCTTGACCTGGCGCAGACTGCCGACCTCCTGCGCCGCGCGGGATACGCCCTCTCCCACAGCAGCAAGTTCGACGTGATTGTTGAATACTTTATTCGCCGCGGTGAATACGACATCATGCGAATCAACGAGGCGCTGTTTGCCTTTGACCAGCCTCTGCTGGCAGGATAATATGTCGCTTCGCAGGCGACCATTTGCTTTCCGATTCCGAATATAATGTGGCTGTAAGTCGAAGAAGACACATAGCCACATTATTTTTTCGGGAGGAACATGACTATGAAGAACAACATCACAGAATTGGTATTTATCCTTGACCGCAGCGGCTCCATGCACGGTCTCGAGGCTGACACCATCGGCGGCTTCAACTCAATGATCGACAAGCAGCGGCAGCAGGAGGGTGCCGTGCTGGTCAGCACCGTACTTTTCAGCGACGAAAGCACTGTGCTTCACGACCGAGTGCCGCTGGACAGTATCCGCGCGCTGACCGCAGAGGATTACTGCCCCGCCGGCTGCACCGCCCTGCTGGACGCGGTCGGCGGCGCGATTAAGCACATTTCCCTTGTTCACAGATACGCCCGTCCGGAGGACGTGCCTGCCCGCACCATGTTCATCATCACCACCGACGGCATGGAAAACGCCAGCCACGCCTACAGTCAGCCGCAGGTGAAGGAGCTTATCGAGAGCAAAAAGAAGGACGGCTGGGAATTTCTTTTCCTCGGCGCAAACATTGACGCCGTCGCCACCGCGGACAGCTTCGGCATCTCTGCCGGACGAGCGGTACGCTATTGCGCCGACAGCGTGGGTACACAGGTCAACTTTGCAGCCATGAGCAAAGCCATCAGCAGTGTGCGCTGCGGTTCGGCTGTCGATGACAGCTGGGCAGACGAAGCCCGTGAATACTATGAAGCCTCCTGCAACTGCGACAGTTGATGGAAGCCGGATAAAAACCCGACCGCCCGTTGCATTTCCATGATGCACGGGCGGCAGTTTTTACTTATTCTTCCTCCAGCAGGCACCGGATATACCCGCCGACCTGTGATTCCTCTATTCCAAGAACAAATGTCAGCTCGTTGTTCACAAGCTTTTCCGCCTGACGCAGCACGTTTTCATCGCTGCCGGCAAGTTTTCGTCCCGACTCTGCCAGCTCGCGCTTTCGCAGGTATATGCAGCTTATCAACCTGAGCAGTTCGCGCCGGTCACAGCGTCTGAGAATTTCCCGCTGCTGTTCCGCGCGGCACTTGCGATCTTCGATCCATGGCAGAGAATTCTCCGCTGTTGATCTGATTATGCTTCTGACCTCCTCTACGCTCAGCACCGGAATCATTACCGCAGTTATTTTTTCATTATTTACAGGCACATAGATCACCGAGTTGTCGTTTACCGCCGGACGCAGCACATAATAATCTGTGCCGGTGCCAGTTCCCGGCATGGTCATCGGGCGTATATCATCGATGAGGCATACGCCGGATGTTCCGTAGCGTACATAGGTGCCTTTTTCAAATTCGGCGCTCATAGTATTTCCTCCATATTCATTTGATTGCATAACAATGCACAGAAAGCGGAACAGCCTGCACTGCTCCGCTTGTTCTGTTACATTATAATATTTCTTCACCGGTGATTTCAAAGGCACTTTTTCACAAACCGTATCACTTCTTTGGCTTGCTGTTATGCGGTAAAATGTACAACTGCGCAAAAAAAAACGCGGGCGTGAAGCTCATAGGGAGCCTCACGCCCGCGCGTCTGTTAATCAATTACCGTTCAGTACACCTTAGATCAGTCACCGATGTACTTGCAGTGACCGAGAGCCTCATAAGCGACTCTGGTGGAAACTGCAGCCTCGCCGCCGAAGACATACAGGGTGGCGATGGGACGGGTGGAGAGATACTTAACCAGTTCGGGGGATACGTTGCCGTTAACCAGCAGAACGGGGATGTTCTTCTTGGCTGCGAAAGCACCACCGGTGAGAGCATCGGGGAACTTCTTGCCGGTTGCCAGAGAGGTAGCATCGCCGGTGAACAGAGCGTCCTTGGCAGTGCAGATGGCAACAGAGGTAGCGTAACGATCCTTACCGTAGATTCTGTCTACATTCTTGAACAGAGCCTTGATGCTGGCTTCACCAACGCTGTTGACTGCGGCCTCACCACCGATGATGGTGGCGTCAGTGCCGATGGTCTTGGCGTACTCGGCAACATCAACGTCCATCTGTCCGTTGGGAGCGATGTAGAGGATGGGGTTGTGCTCGATGGCAGCAACTGCGCTGACAGACAGAGCATCGGGGAACTCGTCGGAACGGACGAAGTAGACAGCGTCTGCCTTCTCGCCGTAGATTTCTTCGAGCTCGTAAGCGATTTCAGCGGAGGTGCCGAAACGGTCCTTGCCGCCGACACGCTCAACTTCGTAGAGAGCCTTCAGCTCTTTTTCGATGTTAGCATTGACAGCTGCGGTCTGACCGAGGATGTAAACCTTCTCGGGGTTCAGACGTGCGATTTCGTCCTTGACGACCTTCTCCAGGGACTCGCCGTTAACGGTGAGGAGGATGGGAGCGTCAACAGCCTTTGCCAGAGGAACACCGGCCATGGCATCGGGGAACAGGTTTGCGGTGGCGAGGATAACTACCTTGGACTTATCCCAGCCTTCCTTGCTGATCTCGATGGCGGTTTCAATTCTGGTCTTGCCGCCCAGACGGATGAGTTCAACATCGGTGTCGGGCTTGACAGGCTCCTCGGGGATGGTGGGACGATCGTCGTCATCGTGACCGGGATTGCGGACTACCTTATCGTAGGAAGCCTTGATAACCTTGTCAGAGGTAACGGCGGGGAAGTTGTACTTCTGCTTGCCGTCATTCCACTGCTTGAAGTCGTAGCGATAATCGCTGCCGTATACACGGCTGGGAGCATCGGGAGCCTTAGCCTTGTCGCCGTGCTTGACGTACTGGGTCTCGGTAACTTCGGAAACCTTGGTGTTGCCGTCATCTACCTTGTAGGTAATGTCAACCTTGTAGTCGGGACGCTTGATGATGATCTTGCACTCATCCTCAGCGACTTCCTCGCCGGTTGCCTTGTCATTCCAAGTGATGGTAGCGGTGAATTCGCCGTCCTCGGTGTACTTCTCCTCGGGATAGATCTCGTCGATGCTGACCTTCAGCTCGTTCTCGATGGGATAACCGTAAGAGGGAGTAGCCTCGATATTCTCGATGGTCTTGATGACGTTTCCTTCCTTATCGGTGATCACGAGAGTACCGATGACCTCGCGATCCTTTGCATCAACGGAAGTGGTGGTCTTGAACTCGATCTCGGTGTCTTCCTGACGCTCGTCAAACTCGTTGCCGTCCTTGTCAAGATAGTTGCCGGGATAGTAGTAGGTGGTGGTTTCGGTAACAGGTTTGCCTTCTTCATCAATAACGGGGTTGCCTTCGGCGTCGGTGGAGGTGACAACCTCTACACGGCTGTCCTCGGGAATCTTGTCATCCTCGGGGATGACGGTCTCGATCTCAGTTTCGACGTTGGGCTGATAAAGCTCGTCAAAATTGATCTCAACAGCGATCTCGTTACCGTAGCGATTTGCGTTGTCAACAGGAACGATGTGTACCCAGTAGGAATCGCCGGGAACGACCTTGAGACCATCCTTGCCGGACTTGACATCACCGGTGTTGAAGGTGATGACTTCGCTGGTGGGAGCTCCGTTGGATTCCACATCAACAATGATTTCTCTCTTGGTCGGATCTTCGGAGTTCTCGCGCTCCTTTGCCATATTCGCAGCACCGATCAGTGTTTCGCTATCGGTGATCTCTACCATATAGCCCTTGAGGTTGGAAATGGCAAGAAGCTGGAGCTTATTGGACTCAGCTACAGTTCTATCGTCTCTCTTGGCTTCTACAGAATACTTGTAGCCGGTGCCAAGATCAGAAGCGCTGATTTCCACGTCTGCCTTGAAGTACTGGGGCTGAGAACCATCGGTGGGTTTCAGATCGGTGATGGAAGCGGAAGCCTTCTTATCAATAACGGGATCTGCCTTGTCGATGAAGTTACCATCGGTGGAATAGTCGCCGATGCTCTTCTGCATCAGGTAGAACAGGGTGTTGGCAATAACCTGACCCTCCTGCTTGTGGGCACCGCTGCTGACCTTATCATCGTGGCTGCTGTGACCGGTCTGGATCATAGCAACATTTTTATTGGTCAGCAGATAGGCGCTGAACTCCTTACCGAGGTGGTAAATGCTGTCATCGTCCTCGGCAGAATCCTGCAGTGTCATCCACACGGTGGCGGTGGATTCTTCGGAAACCTTCTGCAGCAGGGAGTGAGTCTTGGGGACTGTGAGGTTTTCGTCAATGGTGAAGGGATAGCTGGTCAGCAGACCTCTGTTTTCCACCTTAATCTTGTCGGTAATCTCGTTGCCCTTCTGGGAAACTTCCTTCTGAGCTTCACCCTCGAGGCAGACGATGTCAAGCTCATCGGCAAATTCGGTGAAGTAATCAAAGCCGTCGCCGTCACTGCCATCGCCATCAAGATGGTCGGCAGAGCAGACGGTATCGTGACCGAACAGAACGCCGTGACCGTTCTGGATGTAGGCATCAACAGCGTCATAGGCATCCTTGGACAGATCGTAGAAGGTTCTCTTGGTTACGCCATCGTCTTCCACGCTGGCAAGATCGCCGTTACCGTCGGAGGTACCGAAGAAGATTACATCGTAGCCCTCTGCAATGAACTCGGCATAATCGACGTTGAAGGTCTTTTCGGGAGCGGCAACGCCGGCGTGCTGGGCAGCCTTGGCATCCAGCAGAACGGTTTTGATTTCAAAGTGCTTTGTGTATCCGCCGGGAACGTCCTCATAGGCAAGTTCGAGCCACTGCCTGAGCAGACCTTCGGACTCGGGGATGGGGTAGACGTTCAGGACCTTGACCTTTCTGTCGTCACTGATGATGGAGATCTTTTCGGGATCGCCATAACCGACGCTTTCCAGATCGCCCTCGGAAACAACGTCAGACTTTGCAGTCTCACGAAGCAGGGAAAAGCTGATGTCCTGATTGGATGTCATGTCGTCATCGGGGAAAATGGTCTGCCATGCGTCCCAGTCAAGCTTGATGCCTGCAGGGGTAACGCCGTTGTACAGATCCTTGCCTGCGGGGACTTCTCCCATATCATCGGGATAAGCCACGTCGAGATCATTCTGGTCGTTTCCGTCAACAACGAGATCGAAAACAACCTTCTGGGTTGGTCCGGCAGCCTCTGCAAAGACCGCCATCGGCATTGCCGACACGATCATAAGCAGTGCCATAAGCAGTGCCAGTGCTTTTGATACCTTTCTCATTTACTAAACCTCCATCTTGCCGCATATTGCGGCGAATTTGTTCCCATTCGTTCGGGACTATATTACAACTTTGTAATTATAACTATTTCACACGTGCTGTGTCAACAGGACTGCAGCTCATAAACGTTCCTCAATCAACAAAAATACCGACATTCGAAAACCTGCTTAAATAATGCGCCGATAGCACATTCAGCCGAGGGTTCTGCTGAATTTTTTGGTACAGTTTGTGCCTGTCAGTTCATCGGATATCCGTTGGGGTTCTGGTCATCATCTTCATCGTCGTCATTCTTTCTGCGAATGATGAGGATTATCATCAGAACGGCAACGCCGCCGGCCACTCCAATCAGAACCCACCAGAGAGTGGTGTTCACATCCGGTGTGATGTCTCCGGTGCCGACTATTCCTATTCGGACGAACTCAACGCGGATGGTAGTGTCTGCCTTGATGTTGTTGATCGTGTAGGAAAGACCGGTTGTGGCAACCAACTCGTCATTGACGTACACTGCCTTGACCGCGTAGCCGCTGTCCGGAATAAAGTGGAAGGTCTGCTTGGCTCCTTCGGGAATTCTCTGCTCCCCCT
Organism: Acutalibacteraceae bacterium; assembly: GCA_045605025.1. Taxonomy (GTDB): domain Bacteria; phylum Bacillota; class Clostridia; order Oscillospirales; family Acutalibacteraceae; genus SIG598. The sequence goes on along the minus strand of JAZUPE010000113.1, from coordinate 42,322 downwards.
CAGGGCTGATCTTTCCGTTCTTGCTGCTGCTGGCGGTAACAGTGTAAACTTTCTGAGCCGGGCCATCGCCTTTCTTAAATGTGGCGTGTATGGTGTGATCCTCTACCACGGTAACAAAGTGGTATGAACCGTCCACATCGGAATTAGCCTTGCCGTCCACAATCACCTCATCGATGACATATCCCTCATCTGGAATGATATGGAAATACATATCTCCGCCGAAGTTTACTGAATTCTTTCCCTCCGGGCTGATGCTTCCGCCTTCACCGGCGGTTGCGGTAATGGTGCGTGTAACCGCAACAGGTTCCTCTTTGATCTTCTCAAAGTACACAACAATAACATTACTCTCGACGACCGATGGAATAACAAGTGTATCGCCCACAACTGCAAATTCGGTACTCCAGCCCAGGTTAACTTTCTTAACCTTATAACCGCGCGCAGGCTTCATTTCGACAGTGAGAGAATCTCCATGTCTCACGTAGAAGTAGCCCGACGGAGATGTGGTTCCGTAGCCTTCGATATGAACTGACACCGCATATCTTCTATTGATGTCATCAGCCTTTTTGAAAGACACTTCGACGGTGTGATCCTGCGTAACATCTTTAAAATCGTAGTAATTGGTTGTGATTTCAACCGGACTGCCGTCTACGAGCACCTCGTCAATCACGTACCCCTCATTGGGCAGGAATACTACTCGATGGTCGTTGCCTTCGACAACGGTGAATTTGCCGTTCGGCGACGCAGAACCTCCCTCGCCAGCGGTCACGGTGATTATTTTGGCTTTATCGGAGGGCGCTTCCACCATAAACTGCGAGAGCTTATCTACAGTAATCTTAATGACTCCATCCTGAACAAGGCCGTCAAACTCCACGACTTCGCCATCGACAAGCTGGAAAACCTTGAGGGTCTGTCCCTCATATTCATCACCGACAATGAATTCCACCAGCTGCTCTCCAATGAAGAAATTCTTGTCGGTTGCTTCGTTGTACAAAGCAACGTCAACCGCATTTATGGGCAGACAGCCGGGTGTCAGATGGCGATAGAGTTCATCGTACGCCTTGTTGCCTGGCTGAATGGGTTTGCAGTACAGTTCGGTGGTTGTAAGCATCCATGCAGACACTGCCACATTGTCGCTCTCATCGAGTATGCGGCGGTATGTGATGGAATCCTGCACGGCGATGTTGATCTCTGTGGAAGCAGTGTTGCCAAACTTATCCTCAACCGTAACCTTGTAGATGTATTCCTGCACAACGCTGTTTTCTACGTCAGCAGCTGCGTTTGTAATCTGATAGGTATCGGAATCGGTTGCACCATCCGGTGTTTTCCATGTGCTGCCCTCGTCGGTGCTGACTTCCCATGTGTACTTGAACGGACCGACACCGCTCACCGCCACACGCAGCTCGAGATCATCGCCTTCTTCAATGAGACAATCCTCGGTCTGTCCTGTGATTTCAAGTGTGCCGGTTATCAATATATCTACATTGGTGGACGCCTCCGCCTCACTGTCGGAATTGATAACGCTGTCCTCTCCCGCACCCACGCTGGGTTCGGGCATTGCAACGGGAGCCGCCATGGCGGACACGGGCGCGCTAATGACCAAAGTCACGCACATCAACAGCACAAGCAGTCTTTTGATATATGCATTCATGACCTTGTGTCTCCTTTCATTGCAGTCTGTCTGCGAAAATCTCCTGTATTACAATCAGTTTTCTACAAGTATGTTGATCTTCACTGCGGCATTGCCCATTACCGAGTTGGTTTCGGGCTCGTATGCCGTGAAGATAGCGGTTGCCGCATGGCTGCCCTTTGGCAGCGGCACATCAAGGCGGGCATTCTCAATATGATGATTGGGCTCGATGATTCCGCTCTGATATATTGTCTCTCCGGTTTTATCCAGAGTTATTTTCACTTTCATATTATAGTGGTTGGCGGGGATGTTTTCGATCTTAAGGCTGCCCGCCTCCGAACCGCTATGGAACACAGGGGTGGCGTTGATGGAAACGTTGAACATTCCCTCCTCAACAATGCGGTTGAGCTCAGCCTGGATCTCCTCGGGAGTCTTGCCCTCAAGCTGTCCGATGGACGCGTTGGGGTCACGGTCATAGTCGGTGATTATGTGCTTTTCGCCGCCGGGACAGGAGCGAAGCAGCAGGATTACCAGAATAACTATGATGATGATCATGCACGCCAGAACAGCGTACAGTACTCTGTCATCTTTTTTGCCGGACGTGTTTTTGTTTGGCTTATTGTTCTGCATTGAATCCTCTCCACAAAAGGAAATTTGTGCGGCAGCCCGCACGCGCCTGCGCGCGGGCTGCCGGAAATCTGCTTTATCAGGTTATTGCAAATCTGCTGTTATTTATTATTCAGCAGCAGCGAAGGTGTAGGTGATGAGGAAAGCGTTTTCCATGTCATCAGTGTCAGACAGCATGGAGGCATTGGCAGAAATGGAAATGTCCAGAACGCCAAGCTTGGAAGCGGTGGCGGCTTCAACAGTCCAGTCGGGAGTGGTGTAGCCGAGGGCCAGGTTCCAGGCGGTACCTTCTGCGGGAGTGAGGGTCATGTCCATCTCGTTCTTGCCGGAGGCAGGAATAGCATCGGTATCAGCGGCTTCAACCAGTACCCACTCGCCCCTGTTGTTGCTGCCGTTGATTACATCAGCACCGGTGATGTCTACATCGATAGCGGAATTGTTCTGGATGTAATAGGTGCCGTTTTTGGGAACCATGCACGCGCCGCCGGCGACGTCGGCGACAACAGCAAAGCGCAGGGGAACGGTAACGCTGATGTTGGTGGAGTTGACGAGAATGTCAACATTGGTGTCGGCATCGCCGGCAGAGGTAATGGTGGTGCTGCTGACGACAACAGCATTATCCTCGGTGTACTCGGCGAAAGCCATCATGCCTACGGACAGGCACATAACGAGAGCCAGAACAAGTGCGAATGCTTTTTTCATGATTGTTTCTCCTTTATGTTGATTTTTTGGGTTACATGGTAGATTTCCCCGTCCTGACGGGGTGCGGACGTCATATATTATTTCTTAAGCGCCTCCTTTTCACTGGTTTGTGCGCTTAATCACTCCACGATGATTTTTACCTTCACGGCTACTCTGCCCTGTTCGCTGAGTGTTTCGGCGTCATAGGCGGAGAACAGTGCCGTGGCGGCATATTCACCGGTCTGGAGTTCTTTCTGGAGTGTGATATATTCGATATACTGACCGGGACGTATGCCCTTGGATTCGTATATCGTTTCCGATGTGTCATCGAGCGTTATCTTTACGCTCATGTGGTAGTGGTTTGCGGGAATGTTCTCGATACGGGCCTGTCCCTGCGCCTGCGGATTTTCAAACAGAATGACAGGGGCAATGGAGACGTTGAACATTCCCTCCTCGACAATCTGGTTAAGCATCGCCTGAATCTCTTCCGGTGATTTTCCGGGCAGAGTTCCCTCAATGGCGCTGGTGTCAAACCAGTCGTCCTGCGTTTTGTTTTTGCCGCAGTCACAGTTCTGCATCATCAGTAGAATTATGATGATTACCAGCAGTCCGATAATTACCAGCGGAGCGGTGTTGTTTTTGCCGTCCTTTTCTCCGCCAAGTATCTTTCGCAGCGATTCTGCAAATCCGCTGGAACCGGTCGAGCTATTTTCAGGTTCATCCCAGAAGTTACCGTCGGAAACCTCGGCATCGGCAGTCGGATCCTCACCCAGATCGACATTATCGAAATCATCTTCAATTTCAAAATCGTCATCCAGATCATCCGAAGCATCATCCGGTTTCTTCGGCTCGTCCGGCTTATCTGGATCGCCCCGATCATCCAGATCGCCCGGATCATCCAGATCGCCCGGATCATCCAGATCGCCCGGATCATCCAGATCGTCGAGATCATCCAGATCGTCGAGATCATCCAGATCGCCCGAATCATCGAAATCATTGCCAAGAGAATCCGCTATGTCAGGAAATTCATCCAAGACTCTTTGTTCCTCATTTTCGATGTCATCAAGCAGAGAATCAATAGAGAACAGATCGAGCCTTTTTCTTTCCGGACCGGGCTGTCCGTTTCCGGAAGATGGTCCTTTTTTTCTGGCACTCATCGCTTGTCCTCCTTGAATCAATCCTTGACCGCGTCAATGGTGTAGGTGATGGTCGCAACGTGACGGGTTGTGGCGCTCCGGATGTAGTTTCCGGTGCCCATGAACATATCCCAGTCGAGGCCAAGAGCGGCAAGTGCGCCGATTCTGCCGTCGGTGATGTTTTCGGCTACGGCATTGCCCGCAAAGCTGTGCAGGTCTGCACTGCCGTCCAGTTTAACCTGCGAGCTCATCAGGTTCACGTTGGCAAACATATCGCTCGCTCCGGACTCCCAGCGCCACTCGATGTCGGTTACTTCCACCGGGAAGGAGCTGTTATTGGTAATCTGATATGCTTCGGGAGTGGGCATATAGATGGTTCCGTTGGTGTCGGCAACGCCGATGATCTTGAGCGGCACAGTGACCGACATGGCGCCGCCCTTAATGTTGAGGGTAACGGTGTAGGTTCTTACGTATCCACCCACGTTGATGTCCAGCGTGATGGTGTCGTAACCTTCCTTGGTTTCAACGATGGCGTTGGCGTTGTGGATGGCAACAGTCAGGGTGTCTGCGCTGCCGACTGCTACGCTGCTGCCTGTGGCGGCATCCGCTGTGCCTCCGTTGATCTGCGCGGACAGACCGAACTTTGTGCGGGCATCTTCGGTGCCCCATACCTGCCGGTTGCTGTCAACCTCGGCGCTGTCAACGATTGTGACTGTTCCTGCATCAGCAGAAAGGCTTACGTCCAGACCGTCCTTGCCGAATATCTCAAAGACATCCGCAAGAGCAACGTCGAATGTTCCGCTCTCGCTGCCGCTGAGAGTTACATCCTCAGGTGCCGCGGTGAGGGTGGCAGTGTAGCCGGGCAGAATGACATTGCTGCCGTCAGCCTTGATGTTGAAGCTGTCGATCTCATGGTTGCTGACCAGCAGTTCCGCCAGATCGGGAGTGTCGCTGTTGTACACCGCAACCACACGGCCGGAATAGCAGTGGGAAGCCTCGCCGAGGGTGATGTCGAGGACACCGTCCTCAGTGGTAAGGCTGCTGTCCTTGACGTAGATCTCCGATTCAGCTGTTGCCAGATGGAAATCTCCTTCGTTGGTGTGCAGTCCGCCGGAAAGAGTGACCACAGCGGCGTTGCCGCCCACGTAGACGCATTCGCCCACGCCGGAGGTTCCGGCAGCGGTGCCGCTGTTTCCGGAGAACACAACTTTATCATTGATGTTGACCACGGCACCGTCAGCCGCGTAGATGGCACCGCCCTTCGTACTGGAGGGCGCGTCGATCAGACGGGTATAGCCGGTGGCGGTGAAGTTACCGCCGCTGGCGACCGAAATCATTGCAGAGTTTGCGGTTGTCAGAGCATCGGCATTGAACTGTGCGCTCTGGTGCTTGACCGCGCTGTTGTGACCGTCCACGGTCACACCGGCAAGAGAAAGTGTGTTTCCGCTGTTCACTGTGAAGATCGAACCGGAGTTGGTTGCCTTCCAGTCGGTGTAGCCGCTGCCGGAGGGCTTGACGTATCTCTTGAACTGCACATCGCCGCCGGTGGTGACGCTGGCACCTTCACCGGCGTAGCTCCTGACGCCGATATTCACAATACCGGAGGGAACGTAGTCGCTTACCATATATATGGTACCGCCGTTGGCCTTGAGCTTGTCATAAGCCAGCGACATATTATTGATAGCCTTTGCCGGAGTGGTGCCGTCGCCGCCCGAAGCTGCATTCCTGTCAAAGTAGACGAAGGAGGCCGCACTCGATGCCACAACGATGTGGTAGTTGTAAGAAGTGTTGCCGTTTTCAGTCAGAGTGGCACCGGCACTATTGCCGCCCAGCTTAAGATACCACTGGGGATTGACCAGGGTAAACTTACTGAGAACACGTTCCAGCTTTGTCTTGTCGCTGATGGTATACTCACCCGAGGAGTGGTTGCCCGACTGATTGTACACCGTGGAGATGGGGAAGTTGAGGGGATTTGTATTCTTGTTGCTGAGACCGGAATCAGGAATCCACAGAGCAAGCTTGATGACGCATCCGGGATCAAAGTTGTCCGACTTGATGAGCGAGATATCTCTTTCACCGCTGTCGGAAGTAATGCCCAGGCTGACAACATCGGAAATAGTGGGCTTGCCGGTCATCATCAGGTGGTGTCTGAAGTTGTTGGAAACTGTACCGTCGGTTTTATAGGTGGTATAGTTGTAAACCATGATACCGTCGCCGCCTTCAAGACCGCCTACACCCGGAGCGCTGTTGCCGGAGATGGTGCCGCCGGAAATAACTGTGGAGGCCATTACCGACTGTTCGGCGTAGCCGTACAGGATCATGCCGCCGCCGGAATGATTTTGCGCGGTGTTGTTGAGTATGGATCCACCGGTCATGGTCATGGTCTGGGTGTTGCAGATTCCGCCGCCGGAATCGACCGCAGTGTTGCCGGAGATGGTGCCGCCGCTCAGTGTAAGAATACCACTGTTGGCGATACCTGCACCGTTTTCGGCTGTGTTGCCGGAGATGGTACCGCCGGACATGGTCAGAGTGGCAAAGGGAGCAACTCTGCCGATGCCTTTTTCAGCTGTGTTTGTGGCACCTTCAATATAGATTCCGCCGCCCGCGCCGTAGAAGCTTGCAGAGCCGTAGCCGGCATTGGCAACTTCGACGCTGCAGCCGGTGATGGTGCCGCCGGTCATGGTCATTTTGCCGGCGTTCGTGCTTTCGGCCGCACCGGCAGCGATGTACACGCCGCCGCCTGCGTCCTTGGCGGAACAGTTGGAGATGGTTCCGCCGGACATGTTGAATGTACTGGTTTCGTCGACATAGACGCCGCCGCCCTTGCGGGTCACGGCACCCTTCGTGTCGCCGATCTTTGCGTAGCAGTTGGTGATGGTACCGCCCTTCATGTTGACCGTACTGTTGGTCATGATGAGCACACCGTGGGAGTTGCAGTTCTTAATGACTGTGCCTTCCTCAATGTTGACGACCGCGCCGCTGTTGTACGCCTTGACCATTGCCTGGTCTGCACCTACCGAACGGTTATTGCCGTCCAGAGTGACGTTTTTCAGAGTCAGGCTCTTTCCGGCATAGCCGACGTCGAAACCGTTTTCATCGCCGCCGGAATGGGTGGCGTGACGGATAATGGTGATATTTCTGCCTGTACCGTCAATGGTCTCAGAACCGTTGACGATGTATGTTCCCTGCAGGACAAAGGTAATGTCCGCGTCGGGGAAATAGGTGAGAATTGCGCCGATGGTGCTGAAGCGCTGCTTGTTGCTGTTGAGCAGCTCGTTGGTATGCTTGAGCCAGCCGTTTTCATCGCAGTAGAAGTACATCTTGTCGGCAGTGCGGCCGGCTGCGGTGTTGCCCTCTTCGACTCTGTAACGGTATACATACACCGTGGAAGGAGCGCCGGTCTTTTCTGCGGTACCAACGTAGTAGGAGAATCCATCGGTCTCAAAGGAGACGATGTTTCCGTCGTTGCGCTCGCTGTCCAGACACTCTACCTCATCCTCATGGAAGTGATAGACAGTAAGCACATCGGAGGGAGCGGTCTCAATGTCATGGATGCTGACGGTGACCGTCTCGCCGAAATCGGAAGGCTGGAACTCTCTGCCCTCATAGATGACCTTGATGTCATAGGCAAAGCAGACGGTGGTTTCTGGAGCCGCATCGCTACCGGACACATCACCGGTCACGCCGGCAAGGAGTTCGGCTGCGGCTTCCTCCTCAATGGGTTCCACCGAAAGAGCCGCGCTTTCAGGAAGCGCGCCGCTGACGGTCACCACGCGGCCGTCGGAAGCGGTAACCTCAAGCACACGGTCGGCACGTTCCGGATCCACCAGACAGGCGGAAGGGTCGGCGGAGCAGACGGGGCACTTGATGTTTACAAGATAGAGGCCTGCCGCGGTGTTTGCGTAGCAGTGGCTTTCGCACGTACACAGCGGAAGAATCTGAGTGTCGGAACCGGAAACGACGGGATTGTGGTGACTCTTGTCGTCTGCAGGTGTGTTTTCACCCGCATCGCCGCCGGATACGATATCGCTGCCGGAGGTCACATCGGAGCCTGTGACAACATCCGCGCCGGATACCACGCCGTTTTCGGGAGTGACATCGGCATCCGACGTGGCATCGCTGCCGGAGGTCACATCGGAAGATGAGATCTCAGCGTCTCCACCCTCATCAGCGTTGCTGCCTTCAACAGTAACCGCGATAAAAGGAAGGTCGCACCAAGGGGATTCAGTGCTTTCGTCAATATCCTCAGTCTCTGGATCATCCAGAGGCTCATAGCTGTACTTTTCCTCATCAAGCACCAGTTCAAGCCGGTCGGATCCCACGTTTTTCCATGCCGCCTTGATCTCGGCGGGGCAATCCTCGCAGTCGATGACCGCCTGAATCTCCTTTGGCAGCATATCTCTGATTCGGTTAAGAGGAACTGCCTTCTGCAGAACTATGTGATCAACGGGTTCGCCGGGAACATGACCGGCAAAGCTCCGGATAACGCAGATGTGATCCTCCGCGGGAATGTTTGCGTTTCCGTCAGAAGCAGCATCTCCGGCAGAAACGGAGACGGTCACTTCTTCGGACGAAAGCTTGTCCACAGTGTCACTTCCGGACACTGCCGGAGACGCACCCTCGGCGTACGCACTGTAAACACCGCTCACAGGAAGCGATGCGGCAATCATGACAAGCACCAGCAGCATGGCAAGACCGCTCCTGCCCGCTCTGCCCAGCCACTCAGAACCACGCCCGCAGAAATTTCTCACTTTATTGAATTTCATTAACGACATCTCCATTCATCAACCGGCATCTGCCGGGTAATGCGCACACATGTGAGTGTGTGACCGTTCCCGGATATTAAAGAGTCCTGTACCCCTTCAACACTTCTTCAGGGCACACTTAGGCTATCTTAAGCTAATAATCTTATTATATTTTATTCCTGCGCACATCGTTTGTCAACCGGTTTTGCCTGTAATTTCCGCTCGATTTCCGTCGATTTTTTAGCTTTGATTAATAATCGTGTTTGCCTGTCTGCTGCAATGTTTTTCCTGTGTGGATCATCAGTCGTTTTTTCGTTGATTTCCAGATTTTGGCACGACGCTTCCGCACTGCCACAAGAAGTTGTGTAACCCTTTCTTATTCAGCAAAATTTTACAAAAAACAGCCCGTCCGGACATCCGGACAGGCTGTTCTGCAGACGCGTTATTGTTTTTCAAAATTGGCGGTAATCCTCATGTCGCCGGTCAGTTCAAGTGTTATCTGAGAATCGTCTCCGGAAACATCTCCGCTCCAGCCGGTGAACACATATCCCTCTGCCGCCTGCGCGGTGAGCATCACGGGATAATCGGCAAAGTATGTCATGTTATACCAGCCGTTCTCAAAATCCAGCTCGGCAGTGTTGACTTTCACCGTTCCGCCCGACTTGTCCGAGGTGTCCACATTGATGTCATAAGTTTCACCCAGTCCCAGCGTTTCGCCCAGCATTTTCGGCACATACCAGTAGCGCTTGCCGATGAAATCCCTGACGAAGCCGCACTCGGTGTCGAAACGGGTATCCAGATCGCTCCACATGATGACCCAGTCGGGACCGTTGCGGGCGTACTGCTCGGGAGCATAGGGGCGGTATTCTCTGCCCAGCATAAACACTGCATCGCCTGCGCTCAGGCGCTCGTAGTTCACGTTGCGCAGGTCCATCATGGTGGTGACAAACGCCTGACGAAAGGTTTCGTTCTGAAGCAGCTTACCCAGCAGCACGCTCCAGTCGGAGCCGCCGCTCAGTGCCTTTTCCAGGGTGTTGAAGTCGTATCCGCCTCCGTCCTGATAAAGGCCGGTGGAATATTCGGTGTCGTAGAGCATGAAGCGCCATTTTCCGTCGGCGTATTCATTGGCAGGGTCGGTGGCACGGGCGCGCCAGATGCGCCAGTTGTTGCTCTGGAACAGTCCGTCCTCGTTGTTGATATAGATGTGCACCGCGGCGTGGTCTATGAAGCTTTCCATATCCATCAGACCGCACAGCCACTGGTAATCTTCATCAGACGCGAATTCTCTCTGACGGATCTCCTCCATCATTTTTTCATAGATGGCAAAATCCTCGTCAGAGCCTTCCTCCAGTTCGCCTTTCTTGATGAGAATGACGTTTTCGTTGTCCACACCGTAGTTATACCAAATATAGTTATCGGAATAATCCTCGGTGATGGTATACAGTCCCCAGTATTCGCCGTTGATGAACACAATGGCAGGCTCGGTGCCCTGAGTGGCAAAATCGCGACCCTCCACGCGGCTCTGGATGAACTGGTCGCGGATGTGGGAATAGCCGTTGTCGTTGCCGGCGTTGCGCAGTACAAAGCTCTTGTATCTGGTCAGGGGCTCGCCGGAACCGTCGGCGGTCAGCCCGTCGATAAGCTCGTAGTCGAAATGCTTGCTGCCGTATTCCTCACGGGCGACAAGGCGGAAGCTTTTCTGATAATGGCGGCGGGAGGCGGTACCCATGATGCGGATGCCCATGTCCTGTTCGATACCCAGCCTGCCTTCCTCGTCGATGACCTGCACCAGCACGTCACGCTCCCAATCACGGCCGGTCTGAGAGAAGTTGCCTTCCACCTCCCACACCTCGGCGTATTTGGCATAGAGATCGTTTGCCATCCAGTCGTCGTGAGCCTTGCCGAAGATGTAGATACCCTTTTCGTAATCAAAAAGATCGGCACTGTCCATTACAAGGGAGATAACCTTGACGTCCTTGTAATCCAGCCCCACAAGATAGGTAGCAGTGACAACCTCGCTGCTTTCCCCCTTGCGGTTGAAGGCAGCGGCGCGGATAACAGTGCCCTTGGTGACGGTGGGCGGTGTGTGGACGGACTCCACGGTGAACTGCGCGGCAGGGACAGCCGCCAGCACGTTGGGTTCGTCCGAGCGATCCTCAATGAGCAGTCCGCCCTCGGGAAACTCGGGTGATTCTGCGGTGGGATCACTGCCGTCCAGCGTGTAGCGGACGGTGGTTTTCCCGTCTGCAGTGACCGTCAGCGTAAAGCTGTCGTCGTATTTTCCCGTCTGATGGCTGAGCGACGGGGCGGAAGGCACTCCCTCCGGAGCACAGGCGCACAGTGTCAGTATCACAGTCACAGAGACAGCAGCGAGAATCAGTATGCGTCGTTTCATAAACACGGCCTCCGTTAGCCCTGACAGAAGTGATTATTCCTCGATGGTCTTGATTTTTTTGTTATAGAGATTGCGCATAAAGAAGAACAGAACGGTGATGCACACCGCCTCGGCGATGAGGAAGGACCACCAGATGGCGGAAAGCCCGCCGATTTTTGAAAGAATATACGCGGCGGGCAGCAGCACCACCAGCTGGCGGATAACCGAAGCGATAAGGCTGAGCATTCCGTTGCCCAGAGCCTGGAACACAGAGGTGAACACGATACCCACAGCGGCGCAGATGAAGGAAAGGCTGATGATGCGCAGGGCAGGGATACCGATCTCCAGCATGGTGTCGGAGGGATTGAACATGCCCAGCAGCTGTCCGGGGAATATCTGGAACACAAGGGTTCCCAGAAGCATGATGGAGCCGGCGTAGATAAGACCCAGCTTCATGGTTTCCATGATGCGGCTGCGCTTGCGGGCGCCGTAGTTGTAGGCGATGATGGGCACGATGCCGTTGTTCAGACCGAAGACCGGCATGAACACGAAGCTCTGTACCTTGAAGTAGGCTCCGAAAACGGCAGCGGCGGTGGAGGTAAAGCTCATGAGCATGCGGTTCATTCCGAAGGTCATCAGGGAGCCGATGGAGCCCATGACGATGGAGGGAATGCCCACGCTGTAGATATCCTTGACCGCCTTTCCGGACAGTCTGTATTTTTTGAGGTTGATGGTAAGCTCGGGATTCTTTTTGAGGTTGAACCAGATGGCAAGACCGCAGGCGACAATCTGACCCAGAACAGTCGCCAGAGCAGCGCCGGCCACGCCCATGCCGAAGGCGAAGATGAAGATCGGGTCAAGGATGATGTTGATGACCGCACCGGTAATCTGGGTGATCATGCTGTACATGGTCTTGCCGGTGGACTGAACCAGACGCTCCATGACCATCTGAATAAACAGACCGAAGCTCATCAGGCCGACGATGCGGATATACTCTGTGCCGTAACCGATAATTTCGGCGTTCTGCTCGGCGCCTGCCATGGCACGGATCAGCGGACCGCCGAAGATGCCGCAGAACAGGGCAAAACCGATGTAGCTGAAGATGGCAAGATAGATGCCGTTGTTGGCAACGAGATTTGCTTTTTCATGCTCCTTTGCGCCCAGATACTTGGACACAAAGGCGTTGATACCAACGCCGGTACCGGTGGACACGGCGATCATCAGGTTCTGGATGGGGAACGCCAGCGACACCGCGGTCAGCGCGTTCTCGCTTATCATGGATACGAAGATGCTGTCAACAATATTGTACAGTGCCAGCACCAGCATGGAGATCATCATGGGCACAGACATGGACAGAATCAGCTTGCCCACGGGCTGCACGCCCATTTTGTTCTCCGGCATCTTTACATTCTCAGACATAAAATACACTTCCGATCCTTATAAATTTACATACGCCATTCATTCTACAGAACACGACTATATTAGTCAATGTCAAAACTGCTTGAGATTTTGACCTGTTTAGTGAAATATGCGTACGTCATGACGAATCGGAAGTGTTGTGATAATTATGTGATTTTCCGGTGGCGGCGTATTACATCAGACCCAGCAGATAATCAACCATTTCCGGAGTGGTAGCCCAGGAGGTGGTAATGCGCACAACGGAGCTGTTTTCGTCGTATGCGCCCCAGTTGTCCACCACCACAAGCCCCTCCAGCTGAGCCAGCTTTTCGTTGGCTATGACAAAGAACTGCTGGTTGGTGTATGAATCAATATACAGCCGGTAACCTTTTTCGATCATAGCCGCCTTTATCCTCATAGCCAGCCGGTCGGCGTGGTCGGCAATGCGGGTGTAGAGGTCGCCGGTGAACAGCACATCAAACTGTATGCCCAGCATACGCCCCTTGGCAAGCATGGCGCCGTGCTGCTTCATTTCGGTGAAGAAGCGCTGACCGTCTCCGCGGGTGAACACCACCGCTTCGCCGAACAGCGCGCCCACCTTGGTGCCGCCTATATAGAAAGCGTCGCACAGACGGGCAATATCGGCAAGGGTGACGTCGGTGCTTTCCGAGGCAAGGGCATAGCCCAGCCGTGCGCCGTCCAGATACAGCTTCATGCTGTACTTATCGCACACCGCACGCAGTGCCTTCAGCCCGGCAAGGCTGTACAGCGTGCCGTACTCCGACGGGTGGGAGATATACACCGCGCCGGGGGTGACCATGTGCTCCCATGTGGGATCGGCGTAGAAGGCTTCCATGTATTTCTCCACGTCGGCAGGGTCGAGCTTCGCTTCCTTTCCGGGCATGGTCAGCACCTTGTGGCCGGAAAACTCGATGGCTCCCGCCTCGTGGATGCTGATGTGTCCGGTGTCGGCGGCAAGCACACCCTCGTAATTCTTCAGCAGGGAATCCAGCACGGCGTAGTTGGTCTGTGTTCCGCCCACGGTGAAATACACCCGTGCGTCGGGACACTCGCAGGCGGCACGGATCTTTTCCTTTGCCGAGGCGCTGTATTCGTCGGTGCCGTAGGAGGCGGTCTGTTCGAGATTGGTCTGCACCAGCCGCTCGATGATCTCCGGATGGGCACCCTCAAGGTAATCGCAGTTGAATCGGTACATAATATTTCTCCTGTTATTCAGTATGGGCGGTTATCACACATTGGGCCACATATTCAGGCACCAGCCGTTGTCCAGCGGCTCGCAGAATCTGTTGCACATCGACTTGTCGCTGCTGCGGTGGGCGTCTGTGGAGTAGCCCGGGGTACGCGCAAATAAGCCCGCGTAACAATTCAGGCTGCCGTCTTCATTCCCATAGGCTCCGAAAGAGGTAAACCGTCCGCTGTTTTCAAGGGCTTCGATAGCGGCAATCGTCTCGCTGCTCAGTTCGCTCTCGTCCATGTACTCCTCCCGTTTGCCGGAGTATATTTCGAAGCGCTCGCCGGTGTAGGGCTTGTTGAACCGGATATCGAACGAACCGTACTGAATCAGCTCCTCCGCGATGGTATCCATTTCTTCGGCGTAGTCCACCAGAGCCTGCCTGCAGGCTTCCACCTCACTGTTGAAGTCGTGTATTGCCGCCGTATCTGTGCACACTCTGCAGCCGTTGATGTAGCAGCCGTCATAATCGCAGCCGGTGAAATCGCAGCTGCCGCATTCCCAGTGCCAGAGACCGTTTGTGTCGGGACCACAGCCGCCCATCATGGCAGCCAGCAGACACAGCATAACAGCCGCGGCGATCGCTTTCTTCTTGATTATTCCCCCTCCTTGATTATCAGACCCAGTCTGGTCATCGCCGGCACACAGCGGTTCTCCAGCTGGCACACGTCCTCGGTGACGTAGATCTTTTTCACATCGTCCTCGGTGTACACTCTGGTGAGCCGCTCCGGCTCGACTATCAGCCACCAGCGGTATCTGCGGTTTTCGTACATTTCGTCATAGCTGTCAAAGCAGGGAAACCCCTCACTCATATACACCACGGTCCGCCCGTAGCAGTCGGTATACAGGTTTCCCTCCGCCTCCTGCGACGACAGCTCCGCGGTAGAGCTGTACTGCTTTCCCGCCGCGGTGAAAGACGGGGTCTCAAAGACAGTTACGGTCTGTTCCGGAACGCGGGTGCGCACCGGATTTCCGTCCGCGCCGCGCTCCCTGCTCACCCACATAACTCTGGAGGAGGGGCGGCTGCACAGCGAACTTATTACATTTTCTCCCTTACCGGTCACGGTCAGCGCCATTTCCGTATCGGCAAAAATCATGCTGCTCATCATTTCGCCTTCCTTTAATATATTTTTGCTATTATATCACACCTGTTCATATATGTAAACATTTTGTGAACAGAAATACCAGTCAAACGTGATACCGCTAACAGATAACAGATAAACAAAACCCGTCTGACGGTGTATTATTGTTTTTATTCTGTTTACAGCACGTCAATATCTTCCTTTCCATGCTGATGTATTCTTTATGCAGAGTACCTCGACGCCGACGTGGTGCGGGTGCTGATGAAGCCGCTGGAATGGCTGTTTCTCGCCGCGCTCTATCTGTCTGACACAAAATCGGAGAACCGTGTTGCGGTGCAGTACCCCCATGCCCCGCTGTCTGAAATCGAGAAAAAGGATGAAATGCGATGAATAACGATGAACACATAATCAGAATTGCTGTTGTCAGTGATGCTGCTGCCCTGTGCCGGCTCAACCGGGACGAGATGGGCTACGACTATCCGCCAGTGCTTGCCGCAGAGCGGCTTGAGCAGCTGCTGTCTTCCCCCGTCGACCGGATATTTGTAGCGGAAGCTGAAGGAGAGGTTGCGGGCTACGTCCACGCCCAGCACTATGAACTGCTGTACGCCGACCCCATGAAGAACATTATGGGCATCGCCGTCAGCGCGGAGCACAAACGCAAGGGCATCGGCGCCGCCCTGCTGAAAGCGGTGGAGGACTGGGCGCTCTGTGACGGCTGCGCTGGCGTGCGGCTGGTATCCGGCGCGACACGCACTGCCGCTCACGAATTCTACCGCCGCTGCGGATACACCGGCGGAAAGGAACAGCTCAATTTTAAGAAAATGCTGGTGTAAACGCCCCGCTTTCTGTATAATAGAACCGGCAGTCCGTCTGCCGCATCAATACCGCACACAGAGAAAGGTACCTGATCATGATACTTACCAACACACAGCTTCGTGATATCTATTTCGGCGCAATGCATTTTGCTGAGACTGAGGACGGCTGGCTGCAGGCGTTCCAGTATCCGGAATCCCGCATGGAATACTTCCGGAAGGCCAGCGATTTCTGGTTTGAGCGGTGCGACGCTTCCACCGCAAAGACCATTGAATTCACCACCGAAGCGGAAAAGTTCTCTCTGGACTACAAAATCATATGGAAAGGCTCGGAGGATTCCTTTGAGCTGATGCTGGACGGCATGATAACCGACATACGCTACGTCAGGGATCTCCCCGACGAAGGCACTCTCAGCTTTGAGCTGCCTGCGGGAAGCAAGAGCGTGGTACTGTATCTGCCCGCCGACGCGACGGTGCTGCTGCGCAATGCATCCATCGGCGGCGAATACGCTCCGGCGAAGAAAGGTCCCCGTGTGCTGTGGATGGGTGACTCCATCACTCAGGGCTTCGGTCCCCTGCGCTCGGCGCACACCTACGTCAGCGTAGCCAACCGGCTGCTTGGCTGGGATATCGTCAATCAGGGCATCGGCGGCTATGTCTATGACAAGAACGCCCTTGAGCGCCCCGAGGGCTTCGATCCCGAGAAGATAGTCATCTCCATGGGCACCAACCAGTTCGGTGACGAGGACATGACCGGCATCGAGGAATACTACGCCCTGCTCCATGAGCTGTACGGCGACACTCCCGTGCTGACCATCACTCCCATCTGGCGCGGCGACTGCCCCGGCGGTCAGCCCACGCTGGAACGCTTCTGCCGGGAGCTGAAGAAAATCTGTCAGCGCTACGCTAACATCACCGTGGTGGACGGATTTTCGCTGGTGCCCCACCTGTCCGAGTATTTCCTCGACAACCTGCATCCCAACGCGCTGGGCATGGAGATCTACGGCAGAAATCTGGTGCTCGCCATAGAGAAGGCAGGTTTCTGATACACCACCAAAAAACGCAACGCTCCGCAACAGGTTTGCTGCCTGCTGCGGAGCGTTTTTCATTCGATTTTCAGCGACGCGCAGGCACCCTCCGCGTCGTGGACGCGCACCATATCCGCGCCTGCCTCCACCGCCGTCAGATGAGCGGCGTGGGTGGCTTCGTCCCTCTCACGGGGCGGCAGGTCGATGCCCGTCATGTAGGCAATGACACGCTTGCGTGATGCCGCCGCCAGCAGAGGCAGTCCGTCAACACGGCACTCGCCCATGCGCCGCAGCAGCTCCACCTCCTGCTCACGGGTCTTGCCGAAGCCTATTCCGCAGTCAAGGCAGATGCACCGGCGGTCGATGCCGTCATTCACGCACTGTTCCACTCGTCGGGTGAAAAAATCCCTGACGGCAGAAACGGGATCGCCGCAGCCGGTGATGTCCCCGCTGTGCATTATCACGCAGCCGGCACCGTACTCCGCGACGATCCTGCGCATATCGGGGTGAGCAAAGCCTGTGACATCGTTGATGATGTCCGCGCCGTGCTCCAGAGCCGCCCGCGCCACCTCGGGATAATAGGTGTCCACCGATATCAGCGGCAGGGGAATGCCCTCGCCCCTCATTGTCCTGAGAAGCTCCAGGGTTGGGCGGATGCGCCGCCATTCCTCCTCGTGGGAGATGGCGGTGTGTCCCGGTCGGGTGGACTGTCCGCCGATGTCCGCCACCGCGCAGCCCAGCCGCGCCAGCGCAAGGATATGTTCCACCGCCGATTCCGCATCGGACAGCATTCCGCCGTCGGAAAAGGAATCGGGAGTGAGATTGACGATACCCATCACCGCCGCACGTAGGGGCGGCTGATGAAGGTCGATGGATTTATCTCGGCATTTCCATAGCATTTCAGCCACCTCCTGCGCCGATTTTCAATACAGTGTGTAATATTTGCAGCAGATTATACGATTACCCCCTGGAAACGAAGTGCTTCACAGGCTCGTCAAGCCGGAAAATCTCCTCTTTGATGAATTCCGGATAGACGGTCACATTCGCCAGCTCGTCAACCGGCAACCAGCCGAATACCACATTGCTGTTGTCCTTCTGCTGGGTAAATCCGCTTTCTTCGGGGAGAGGAGAGCCGTCCGTCAGCTCCGTCAGGAAGTAAAACGTGATGTTGTGTGCCTGTCTGCCGTTCCACTGCCAGAAGCATTCCTCGCTCCACAGCATGCGGAGGCACCGGGCAGATATTCCCGTTTCCTCGTGCAGTTCACGGATAAGGCAGTCCTCCAGCCGCTCGCCGATCTGCACATGACCGCCGGGGAGCGCGTATTCGCTGCCGTCCTTTTCTCGCTGCACAAGTATTTTTCCATTCCGTATCAGCACACCTGCGGCGCGCAGGCTGCATATGTGTTTTTCATCGGAAAAAAGCCAGTCTTTTTTCATGGTTTCCATCAACATTCCTGTGTCACAATAACTGCGCCGCCGCAGAAAGCCCTTCCGCGGCGGCGAAAATCTGCATATTTACTTATGCGTCCGATTCCTCCATACGCTCGGGCGCGCTGATCTGCAGCATGGCAAGAGCATTGGCGATGACCTTGCGTGCGCAGTCGCACATGGTCAGACGGGCCTGAGTGAGCTGCTCGTCGTCGCTGATGATGCGGCAGTCGTTGTATGCCTTGTGGAACTTGGAGGCAAGCTCAATGGTGTAGCGGACTATGGGAGCCGGCTCGCGATCGGCGGCTGCGTCGGCGATCACCTCGGGGAACGCGGCGATGTGGCGGATGAGCTCCAGCTCGGAGGCCTCGCCCAGACGCTGCAGGGCTGCCATGTCGGCAGGAACGAACTTTCCGCCCTTTTCTTCGTACTTGCGGAAGATGGAGCAGATACGGGCATGGGCGTACTGGACGTAGTAGACGGGGTTCTGGGAGTTCTGCTGCACAGCCAGTTCAAGGTCGAAGTCCATCTTGGAGGTGGACTCACGCTGGGCAAAGAACAGACGGGCAGCGTCCACGGGAACCTCGTCCAGCAGGTCGGCCAGCTGAATGGCCTTGCCGGTACGCTTGCTCATGCGCACGCGCTCGCCGCCGGACATCAGGTTGACCAGCTGGATCAGAACGATTTCCAGCTTGGAGCCGTCCAGACCGATGGCGTCCATTGCGCCGCGCAGACGGGCGACGTGACCGTGATGGTCGGCACCCCAGACGTTGATGCACACGTCAAAGCCTCTGGTGAGGAACTTGTTGCGGTGG
Source organism: Acutalibacteraceae bacterium (assembly GCA_045605025.1). Taxonomy (GTDB): domain Bacteria; phylum Bacillota; class Clostridia; order Oscillospirales; family Acutalibacteraceae; genus SIG598. The sequence continues at coordinate 23,317 of JAZUPE010000113.1, read as the reverse complement.
TAGGCGATGTCAGCGGCAAAATAGGTGGGAATTCCGTTGTTGCGCACGAGGACCTCGTCCTTTTCGCCGCCGAACTCGGTGGCCTTGTACCAGATCGCGCCGTCCTTTTCGTATGTAAGGCCGCGCTCGGTCAGACCGTCGATGACCGCCTTGACTTCGCCCTCATTATGGAGCAGGCTCTCAAAGAACCAGTTGTCGTATACGATGTGATATTTGCCCAGATCCTGCTTCATGCGCTCGATGTTCAGGGGCAGGGCGAATTTGACCATTTCGGCGCGGCGTTCCTTTTCGGGCTTATCCAGCCACTCATCGCCGTATTTGGCGCGGAAGCCCTTGGCATGGTCGATGATGTCCTCGCCGTGATAGGAATCCTCGGGCATCTCCACAGCGTCCTCGCCCTTGATGAGCTGCTGATAGCGGATGTCAAGGGACAGGGCAAACTTTTCGATCTGGTTGCCGGCGTCGTTTACATAGAACTCGCGCTCAACGTAGTAGCCTGCCGCGCGCATGATGGAGGCAAGGCTGTCACCCAGCGCGCCGCCGCGCGCGTTGCCCAGATGCATGGGGCCGGTGGGGTTTGCGGAGACGTACTCCAGCAGCACGCGCTGACCCTTGCCGGCGTCGGAGCAGCCGTAGTCCCCGCCCTGCTTCTGCACCTCGTCCAGAATACCCGCGAAGTAGGCGGGGCTGGCGTAGAAGTTGATGAAACCGGGGCCGGCAATCTCCACACGCTCAAGGGCGGTGCCCTCGAGGTTGATGTGCTTTACGATGGTCTCGGCAATGGCACGGGGAGCCTTCTTGAAGGCACGGGCGGACACCATAGCAGCGTTGCAGGCAAAGTCGCCGTGAACGGGATCGCCGGGCTGCTCCACCACAAAGGCAGGGATAGGCTCGGCAGGCAGGTCGCCCTCGCTCAGCGCGCTTCCCAGTGCGTTAAGAATGATTTCGTGAATGGTCTTTTTCATGTCCATGATATATATTCCTTTCAATCAAAGGGTATTTACGTTGCTTATGCCGCAGCTTTTTGTAATATACAATCCAGATAATACGCTCCGGAGGCCTCATGTCCGTCAGTTGACCGTGGAAGCCAGATATTCGGTGGCGGTAATGGTCTTGGCGTATTCTTCAGCGGCGATGTTTGCCTCGTAGAGCAGCTCGATGTACTCCTCAAGACACAGACCGTGCTCATAGATATACTTTGCGTGATCCCTTCCCACATAGCGGAAGTGCCATGCTTCGTAATCGATGGTGGTCTTTTCCACCTTGTCGGCGGGATAGCGCAGAATGAAGCCGTATTCGTGGGCATGCGCTGTGACCCACGCACCCGCACGGGTGTAAAGGAAATCATACTGCAGAGAAGGACCGGTGCCGATGTCGATGGAGTTGCCCAGCTGATGTTCGGAGCAGCCCGGCTTGTTGGTGGTGCGCTCGGTCATTTCCTGAGCCCGCTCGCGGGAATAGCCCCGCCTCATGTAATAATCCACGTCCTCATCGTAAAGGCGCTTCTGGGTTTCATAGCTGCGGTATCCGCTGATGACCATGAGAGCCTGTCCGGTAGCACGCTCGGCATCCTGCGCCATAGCGGAATAGGCTTCCAGCGTTTCACGGGTCATTTTCATACCGTTCTTGTTGACCCTGAGATAAGAAGGAATGCTCACCAGTTCGTCAGGAATATAGTCGGCACCGATGGGAGTGTGACCGTTGGCAACGATGGGAATCTCATGATATACCTGCGGAAGATCGGATCCGGAAGGCACCGGCTTGCGGATTACTTCAACATTCATGGAAAGACTGGCTCCGCTGTCGGCGGTGACGGTAACAATCGCGCTGCCCAGCGCGTGTCCGGTCATAACGCCGCGGTCATTCACCGAAACGATGGATTCATCCCCGCTTTTCCAAGCAACGGAACACTCCTTGTCCACGGGGGAAATTTCCAGATCAAGACAGGTGCTTGTGTCAAGCCAGACCGCTCTGACCGGTGATTCATCAACCAGCCGGGAAAGAGTAAGCCGGTCAATGGCGATCTTTTCCAGATGCGCTGGAATATATTCTGCGCTGATGTAAGTCATCAGTGCTGCCGTAAACAGAAACAGAAGGATCTGAAGGGGTTTGCTTCTCATAGTTTACATGCCTCGCAGTCAAGATTAAACAATAATATATTATACCGTTTGTATCCGGTTAAATCAATGATATTTTACCCATATTTTCCGTATTTTTCGACCGGCAGCGACCGTCGTAATCAACAGTTCTCCCGAAGCGGAGAAAACATGACCTGGACTGTTGCCAACAGGCGTGATCCGGTGTAAAATAGTTCCGTAAATCCCTATCATGCCGTCAGTCAGGAGGTTCTCAGACATGCAGGAGAAAAACACCGGCATACGGAATGCTCTGCGCAGCGTCGTCAGCCTTATTTTGTATAACAAAGAGCGCTCCGCGATCATCGCTGCAGTGATGGTGCTGTGCATAATGATCGCCGTGGTGTGCTGCCCGTCACCTGCTGTGAAATCGGGAGAGGATCCCGCGCACGGTATCTCATGGTCACTGCGCGCCGACGGCACTCTGAAATTCGACGGTGACGGCGAGATCGTGGGACCTGACACGGCTCTCCTCTCCGAAGCTGATGCCGCAGGGGTGCATCAGCCCGACTGGTACGCCTTCCGCGACCGCGTCAAAGCAATTGACATCGGCAGGGACATTCGCCATGTCGGGCTGGATGCCTTTGTCAATTTCACCGCTCTTGAAACGCTGACCGTCCGCGGTTCGCTGACCGATCTGGACTTCGACTGCATCCGGTACTCCGCGCAGGATCCGGATGGTAATTTACGTTCAATTATCGTATGGGGACCGGCAGACTCCTCCGCAAGGATCTACGCAGAATATAACTCTCTTGAATTCCGCACCCTGTAACAAATAACAAAACCGGCACAGCACCCTGACGCAGATTGGCGTCAGGGTGCTGCTTTTTCGCCCGCGTTCGCCGGCGGATATCATGGGCGGGAAAACCGCAGCCTATACCGCTGCCGGCTCATTCCTCCATCTGCTTGCCCAGGAAACCTGCCGCCACCTGCGCCAGCTTGATTTCTGTGTCACGGGGATGCTGTCCGGCATCGTTTTCCAGCAGCAGCACCGCGCCGTTGACATCACCCGAGGCTATGACCGGAAAACACACCACAGCCCTGCGCTCCAGCCCCTCCACGGGGTACAGTTCGGCATTGTCGCCTGGACGCACGGTAAAACTGCGGCGGTTCTCCATCAGTTCTTCAAGATCATGGGATACTCTCCGTCCCAGATACTCCTTGCGAGGTACACCTGCCGCTGCCACAATGTGATCACGATCGCATATCAGTGCGGGATATCCGGCATTCTTGCACATCACGTCTGCATACTGGGCGGAATATGGTGACAGTTCACCGATGGGGGAATACTTCTTGAAGATAACCTCGCCGTCGTTATCGGTGTAAATCTCCAGAGGGTCGCCTTCGCGAATACGCATAGTACGGCGGATTTCCTTGGGAATGACCACGCGGCCGAGGTCATCGATGCGGCGTACAATTCCGGTTGCTTTCATATATAATAAGTCTCCTTTGTTTACAGATTTCGATAGTATTATCTGTCAAAAAGGAGACGATATACTTGCAAATAAAATTATGAAAAATGGTCACCGCAAGTTTCTTCAACTCATGGACTGCGTTAACCACACCGTGTACACTGCATCGTTCGCGTCTGCTCCTGAACCAGCAACATCCTCCGGTTCTTAGGACAACTCACCATTGCGCAGCAGGAACTCAGTGTCTGCGCTGATCTGTATATCCATATAGTCTTCGTATACTCTGTTTTTACTGTTGTCAACTTTACATCGGTTCGGCCGAATTCCTCCTTTGCGAGGATATAGTCAAATATAACTATATCTGTTTTTGCAGCATGGTTAACGCAGATTAGCATGTTCAGACGATCTGCAATATCATATCATCTGGTTGCGCAGACCGTACATGCCGCGGACCTGCCTCCTTTTTCAGTTTGTCTAAGTTTCCTTCAGAGCTTCTTCCCTCTCGTGGATGATTCATAATGTCACGGATGTACAGGAACTTGGCGACTCTCCGCTTCCTCCCGAAGACAGCAAGCATCATATCAGGCCCCTCGGTACTCTGTTTAGTTTTTGCGATGTTTTCTCACCGCGATAGTTTGAGACAGTGCGCCCATTCACTTAGTGCTCATACAGCTGCAAAGATTGGTAATCTATGATCAGTTTATGGTGGTTCTCGAATACGTGACGGTACTTTGGTTCCGGTATCTCAGTGTAACTGATCTGTTGGCAGTTATTTTCCCCTGCCATAGTACGCCAACACGGAGGCCATTACTCATCGTCTTTTTGTATCACAACAATACTTAACGCGAACTAAACTTTTCGACAACAGCTCTTGCCGGCTGCTTCTTTGCGCTCATACTCTGCCAAGAGAGTAGTTTGAGCAGCTTCATCAGTGAGAAGGTTGGCTACTCTTTGCAACCCACAGACGTCTATACACAGCTGAAAAATCTTTGAAGACTAAGTATATCCAATGACCCTCCATAAACTCGCGACGCATTGCCTCATATTCATTGCGCTGTTCAAATGTATCGCCGGAATGCGCACTATCCTCGTCCAAAGCAAGGGGCCTGTCCGGAACTCATTGGCAAAAAAACATCCGATCACTGCCTCATATTTGAGATTGATATGTTGTCCCGCTTAAATCTTAGTCGTCAAATAACAGCAGCATCCGGAGAAATCACAGCATCCGGTCATGGAATCATTACTAAATAAATTACAAAAATGGCAGAAGCGTTTGCAAACATAAACACAGAATCGTTGTACGCATGACCGCTTATAAACAAGCAAAAGCGGAGCAATGCAAGGTAAATTTTGATTAAGAAATATTATATTTGAAAACACGCAGTTGCGTTCATACATATTAAGATAAATACAGTCTATTTCGAGTGCAAAGATTGACAATCAGCCGGAATAGTGATAAATTAATTATAAATGTTTATCTGTCATTTAGTTTCAACTACAAAACGATTATGATAAGATTTTAAGCTACACAGTCTATCTTGCTGTGATTTGTTGAGAGGAAAAATACAATCCGTAGCAGATGATTGTACCTGTAATAATTCATGTAAACTATCCTTGCAGCGAACCGTCTTAGCGTTTTTTACCATTTTTTTGAAATTGGTGGAGGTTATGATATTGAAAGGTATTATTCTTGCCGGTGGTGCAGGCACCCGTCTCTATCCCTTGACGATGGTAACTAGCAAGCAACTTCTGCCGATTTATGATAAGCCCATGATCTACTACCCGCTGAGCACTCTGATGCTTGCGGGTATTAAAGACATTCTAATAATTTCCACTCCCGATGATACACCACGCTTTGAGAATCTTCTTGGGGACGGCAGCCAGTTCGGCGTTAACCTATCCTACTGTGTACAGCCGTCCCCGGACGGACTTGCCCAGGCTTTTATTTTATGTGAGGAATTTATTGGCGAGAATGCCTGCGCCATGGTGTTAGGTGACAATATTTTCTATGGCAACGGCTTCAGCAAAATTCTGAAAACAGCTGCAGAAAATGCCGAGCAGAACGGTCGCGCAACTGTGTTCGGCTACTATGTCAACGATCCCGAGCGTTTTGGCATTGTTGAATTTGACGACAGCGGCAAGGTCATCTCTGTAGAAGAAAAACCCTCTGACCCCAAGAGCAACTATGCAATTACCGGCTTGTACTTCTATCCCAAGGGAGTCAGCAGGATGGCCCATGAGGTGAATCCCTCTGCCCGAGGCGAGCTGGAAATTACCACGCTTAACGATATGTACCTAAAGAAGGACAAACTGGACGTGCAGCTGCTTGGACGCGGCTTTGCATGGTTGGATACCGGTACAATGGATAGTCTTGTAGATGCGGCCGTTTTTGTCCAGATGATTGAAAAACGTCAGGGCATCAAAATATCAGCACCAGAAGAAATTGCTTATAAGTCCGGCTGGATCAGTCACGAAATGCTGTTAGAGTCTGCAGAGCGTTACGGCAATAGCCCATATGGCGCACACCTTAAGGCTGTAGCAGACGGAAAGCTGATGTACTAAGCATTACACTGACAAAAACGAAGGTGACATTATGAAGAAAATTGATACCAAGCTGTCCGGGGTTTGCATCATTGAGCCGGAAGTTCACGGTGATCATCGTGGTTATTTTTTGGAAACATATTCCACCAGATCAATGGCGGAGATTAGCATTGATAATGTGTTTGTACAGGACAACCAGTCCTATTCCGCGCAGAAGGGCATTCTACGCGGAATCCATTTCCAGATAGCACCGATGGCTCAGGCTAAGCTGGTACGCGTAACCAGAGGTGCGGTACTGGATGTCGCCGTCGATTTGCGTAAGGGCAGCCCAACCTACAAGCAATGGGTAAGCGTAGAGTTGTCTGCCGAGAACAAGCGCATGTTCTTTATTCCGCGCGGCTTCGGACACGGCTTCGTGACGCTGACCGAAAACGTTGAATTTTGTTACAAAGTGGATAACCTGTACAGCAAGGAATGCGACCGTAGTATTCGCTTTGACGATCCATCTATCGGCGTGGAATGGGGTATTGCGGATCCCATTCTAAGTCAGAAAGATGCTGCCAGCCCCACGCTTGACGACAGCGACTGCAACTTTGTTTACGGCGAGTTTTAAGGAGCAGGAGAGAAATAAATGAGTAGAACGCTTATTGTTACCGGTGGAGCCGGTTTTATCGGTTCAAATTTTGTATTTCATATGCTGGACAAGTACCCGGACTACCGGATCATCTGCCTTGACAAGCTTACCTACGCGGGTAACCTGTCCACTCTGAAAAGCGTAATGGATAATCCACAATTTCGCTTTGAAAAAGCGGATATATGTGACCGTGAGGCAGTGTATCAGCTGTTTGAAGAAGAACACCCCGACATCGTGGTAAACTTTGCTGCGGAATCCCACGTCGATCGCTCCATCGAAACCCCAGACGTGTTTCTGCAGACCAACATTATGGGCACTCAGGTTATGATGGACGCCTGCCGCAAGTACGGCATTGAGCGCTACCATCAGGTTTCCACCGACGAAGTCTACGGTGATCTTCCGCTGGACCGTCCTGATCTGTTCTTCACCGAAGAGACGCCCATCCATACCAGCAGTCCCTACTCCAGCTCCAAGGCAGGCGCTGATCTGTTAGTTCTGTCCTATCATCGCACATTCGGACTGCCGGTAACCATCAGCCGTTGCTCCAACAACTATGGTCCCTATCACTTTCCCGAAAAGCTGATCCCCCTTATGATTGTCAACGCTCTTGCGGATAAGCCTCTGCCTGTATACGGTACCGGCGAAAACGTGCGCGACTGGCTGTATGTCGAGGATCACTGCAAGGCCATTGATCTGATAATACATAACGGCTGTGTGGGTGAAGTGTACAATATCGGCGGTCACAATGAGATGGCGAACATTGATATTGTAAGGATCATCTGCAATGAACTCGACAAACCCGAAAGCCTCATTACATACGTAGGCGATCGCAAGGGACATGACCTCCGCTACGCCATAGACCCCACCAAGATTCACTCCGAGCTGGGCTGGCTGCCCGAAACCATGTTCAGAGATGGAATTAAGAAAACTATCCAGTGGTATCTGGACAACAAAGATTGGTGGCAGGAGATCATCAGCGGCGAATACCAGAATTACTACGAGCAGATGTATGGCAATCGATAAAAGGAGCAAACGGATGAAAGTCTTTGTTACAGGTGTCGGCGGTCAGTTGGGGCATGATGTGATGAATGAGCTTGCCAAACGAGGACACGAAGGCGTTGGCAGCGATATACAGTCCGAGTACAGCGGCATGCCGGACAGCACGGCAGTATGTTCCATGCCCTACATCCGGCTGGACATTACCGACAAGGATGCGGTACGGTCTGTGATCACCGAGGTCTGCCCCGATGCTGTAATTCACTGCGCAGCTTGGACGGCGGTAGATATGGCTGAGGACAACGAGCTCGTGGAGAAGGTCCGCGCCATCAATGCGGGTGGCACACAAAACATTGCCGATGTCTGCAAAACCCTGGATCGTAAGATGATGTACATCTCTACGGACTATGTCTTTAACGGCCAAGGAACCGAGCCCTGGCCGCCGGACTGCAAGGACTACGCGCCACTGAACGTCTATGGTCAGACTAAGTTAGAAGGCGAACTTGCCGTGGCAAATACTTTAGAGAAGTATTTCGTTGTGCGCATTGCATGGGTGTTCGGCGTGAACGGCAATAACTTCATCAAAACCATGCTGAACATCGGCAGGAAGCACGATACTGTACGTGTGGTCAACGACCAGATCGGCACTCCGACCTACACCTATGATCTTGCTCGCCTGCTGGTGGACATGATCGAGACAGAGAAGTACGGCTATTATCACGCAACCAACGAGGGTGGATATATCAGTTGGTATGATTTTTGCTGTGAAATCTTCCATCATGCCGGTTACGAAACAAAGGTTGTTCCCGTAACCACCGAGGAGTACGGCCTTTCCAATGCGGCAAGACCTTTTAACAGCCGGCTGGACAGGAGCAAGCTGACAACAAACGGCTTTGAACCGCTACCTGCATGGCAGGACGCACTGGAAAGATATCTGATGGAAATTCACTCTGATTGATACCGTCGTAGAACTTGGTCGATGAATAAGTCTGTGTCGAAATATCGCTGCGGGTGAAGTGTACTGTCGCACAATGCCGATAAGTCTTCGGCAGAAATTCTGAGGTGCATTAAATGAACAATAAGAAAAAGACAAAAATTTGTTTTGCTGCTTCTTCCGGCGGACATTACGAGCAACTTATGATGCTGAGTCCCTTAATGGAAAAATATGATAGTTTCATTCTTACCGAGCAGACGGGTTACGGCACAGCGGCCAAGGATAAAAAAACTTATTATCTTCATCAGGTAAATCGACGTGAGCGCACTTTTATCTGGAAAATGATAAAAAATGTTGGTTTATCACTGAAAATATACTTCGCAGAAAAGCCCAACGTTGTTATCTGTACCGGCGTTCTGGCGATGATTCCGATGTGTTTGATCGCAAAAGTTATGGGAAAAAAGCTAATTTATATTGAATCGTTTGCAAAGGTTACCTCGCCAACGGAAACAGGAAAGCTACTCTACAGGTTTGCGGACCAGTTTTATGTACAATGGCCGCAGATGCAGAAGGTTTATCCGAATTCAATTTATTTAGGCGGTATCTACTAGGGGGAACAGGTACATGATTTTCGTCACTGTGGGATCTCAAAAATTCCAATTCAATCGGCTTTTGCAGGCAATTGATGATTTAGTGCAAAAAAATGTAATTAATGAACCGTTATTTGCTCAAATTGGATCCAGCAGCTATAAGCCCTTACATTATCCATATAAAGAGTTTCTGGATAGAGAAGACTTTGCAGAATGGGAGACTAAGTGTGATATTCTAATCACACACGGCGGAACGGGCGCAATTATCGGAGCTGTAAAAAGAGGAAAGAAAGTGATTGCCGTTCCCAGATTGGCCAAATATGGCGAACATGTGGACGATCACCAGCTGCAGTTGATTGACCAGTTTAAATGCCAAAATCTTATTTGTGGATTGGACGATTGCTCAGAATTAGAAATGGGTCTGGAATATGTGAAAAATCACGAATTTGATTCTTATGTAAGCAACACTCAGACTATCATCGATAGCATAGTCGAGTTTATTGAAAGATAAATCAAAGGAGATAATATGAATACCTTTTTTACCAATCTATACCGCGGGCTTTTGAGGCTTTTGCCAACAAAGCCTGCTCTTTATCTTATCTATTTTCGTGGATACAGGCGCCTGCTAAACCTAAAAAAACCAGTATACTTCGGAGAAAAAATCCAGTGGCTGAAGTTATATGGAAATTTGGAAGAACTATCCGATTATGTCGACAAGTACAACGTGAGGGAATTCGTCAAAGAATGCGTTGGCGAGAAGTATCTAAACAAGCTGTATGGCGTATATGACCGTGTTGAAGACATTGACTATGATGCTCTTCCGGAACAGTTTGTCTTGAAAGGCACCAATGGCAGCGGTGCAATTCTGATCTGCAAGGATAAAAGCCGGTTCGACAGAGCGAAAGCTGCAAAAGAGATGAAAAAATGGCTTAAAGACGATTTCTCAAAAATGAAAAAAGAGCCACAGTATAAGAACGTGAAAAACCGAATCATTGCCGAGCAGTATTTGGAAGATGAAACCGGCGCTTTGAGAGACTACAAGTTCTATTGCTATGATGGCGTTCCCCATTATTATGGCATCTTCTCAGACCGGTATACGGATAAAACCTTAGACCTGTATGATATATCTGGCAAAAAGCTGGAAGGAGTCCAAAATAGCGGTATAAAAAATAGTAATTATGTAGTGCCCCAGGGAGAAAACTTTCCGGAGCTTATTGAAGTCACGAAGAAACTGGCATCACATTTCCAATTTGTGCGAGTGGACTTCTATCTCGTGAACGGTCGTATCTATTTCGGTGAACTAACGTTTACAGATGGGGCTGGTGCTGAACCGTTCTCCCCTATAAGCTTTGATGTTGAAATGGGCAAGCGTATCCGGCTTGGGCGCGTGTTGCGCACATAAGAATCTTGACTTATGCGAACCGGATGAGATACCGGAGATCTTCTTTGCTGGACAAAAATATTCCAGGAACGAATACATAGAAAGAAGCATATTATGAAAGTTTTGGTTATTGGTCCGAGTCCGGTTCGGTCTAAAGGTGGCATGGCAACAGTCATCGAAGAGATCAAAAATGATGTTGATTTGAACAGGAAGTTCGATATAGATATTTTTGAATCTTTCATTGATGGCGGAATCTTCAAGAGGATGATATATTCGGTTTGGGCTTTTATCAAGTTCTGTATCTCGAAGAGAGGATATGATATATATCATATCCATGTTGCGTCATATGGAAGTACGTTTAGAAAAGGATGGTATGTTCGCACTGTAAAAAAGTGGGGAAAGAAAGTGGTGCTCCATGTGCATGGCGCAGAATATATGGTCTTTTTTGAAAAGAGCCGAAAAAAAGAAAAAATAATTTCCACTCTCAAGGGTGCGGATCTGGTTGTCGCGCTTTCCTCTGAATGGAAACGTAGATTTGATGACGCCTTTGCCTTGACGAATTGCGTCGTGCTTGAAAATGGTATTGACACAGATCGTTTGACACCTGCGGTTTCGGATAATAGTGATCACCCATATGCGTTTGTAATGCTTGGAAGGCTCGGAGAAAGAAAGGGCACCTATGACCTTATTAAGGCAATTGACATAGTCAGAAAAGAGTTCCCAGAAGTAATCTGCTATTTAGCTGGCGATGGAGATACTGCCAGATGCTCGGAAATCGTTCGAAAAAAAGACTTAACTAACAACGTTTCCATCGTCGGGTGGACTGACTTTGAAAAGAAACTTGATCTTCTTCAAAAATCCGCAGTTCTTGTGCTCCCCTCCTACAATGAAGGTTTGCCCATGGCTATTCTGGAAGGAATGGCGTGCGGAAAAGCTATAATCAGCACTACTGTTGGCGCAATCCCGGAAGTGATAAAACCAGAAAACGGCATTCTTGTTGAGCCAGGCGATGTTGATGCATTGGCATCAGCTATGCTGATGTATTGCAAAAACCCGCAAGCGGCTGAAGCGGCTGGATCGGCAAACAAAAAACTTATCAGTGACAGGTTTAGCATGAAGGCTATGCATAAGAAACTGGAAGAGATTTATCAAAATGCAGCGAGGGCAGTTTGATGAAAGATCTAGAAATAAACAGGTGTTTGCAGTACGCAATTAAGCGCAACAGCAAGATTATAAAACGATGTGTGTATTGGTTATGCAAACACTATTTCTACTGCGATATTCATCCAACAGCTAATATCTCTTCAGGGGTGCAATTTGGGCATAACGGATTGGGTATTGTAATTAACGAGGATGTTGTCATTGGCGAGAATACTGTTATTTTTCATAACGTAACAATTGGCAGAACTGACAAAGGCGTGCCGCGCATTGGTCGAAGTGTATTTATTGGCGCTGGTGCAATTATTATTGGGAATATTGATATCGGGGACAATGCAGTTATTGGCGCTGGAGCAGTGGTGACAAAGTCAGTTCCAGAGAATGCAATTGTTGCAGGAAATCCTGCAACAGTGATCGGCGAAAAGAAGATCCAGTAATGCTCGTCCGATGATGCGATTTTTGTATTGCAAAGTGGCATTCCGACGGTTTTGTGTTTTGCACAGGTTATAACGCAAGCAAACACTCCTGAAAGATAAGCGTCAAGGAGAAAGCGGTTCATGGGAAAATATATGGCTGGCATTGTATTGTACAATGCAGAAACAGAGAGATTGTCATTAGAGATCAAAAGCGTTTTGCCTCAAGTTGATTTGATTTGTCTTTGTGATAACGGTTCTTCGAACATCCATGAGATTGAAAGAACGATCGGGGAAAGCGAAAAAATCATATTGATCAAAAACGAAGAAAACTTTGGAATCGGTGTCGCTTCCAATCAAATCTGTAGATATGCAGAGCAGAACGGATTTGATTGGGTGTTGATGCTGGATCATGATACGATCTGCCCGCTTAATCTATTGGACACCTATAAAAAGCACACGGATGACTTGTCAATTGGAATGCTTTGCCCCAATGTTGTCGATACGGAAATCGCAAACAACGTATATTGCGGCACAGATATTACTGAAACTGACTATGTTGACAGATGTATTCAATCTGCAACGTTCATTAGAACAGACGCATGGCGCAAATGCAGCGGATTTAACGAATGGATGTTCATTGATTTTGTCGATTTTGATTTTTGCAAAAGGATGGAATTGGCTGGATTCAAAATTCTGAGATGCAATACGGTTACGGTCGATCATCAGTTAGGAAAAAGAGTTCCCACGAAACATGCTGAATTTTACAAAACACTTTACCAGAAAACTGGCGTGAGCCTGTTCAAATATCTTACCTATAAAAATGAGTTCAGCGCAGCGCGAGTATTCTATTGCACAAGAAATAACATCGCTTATATCAAAGAGTACCGCGACAGTATTGACGTGAATCGGGAGTGGCGAGATTTCGGATCCAGAATCATACGGAGAATAATTAGAAGCAGAAGCAGATGGATGATTTTACGTGAAACGATAAAAGGAATTATGGCTGGAATTAAAGTTGAGTCATAATTATACAAGCGGTGATTTCCTGCACATTTTGGAGGAGTATGAGTGAAACTGAAAAACAGGGCAATTGAGGATGCCATTCTGTTGTTAATTATCGGGCAAGTGGTTGTGTTTCGTTTTTTCAATATACACGAAACGATGAATAAAGTCATCCTTGCGATGATTCTGCTTTTGGTCCTTATCAATAATATCAGGGCGCCAAAGATAACTCTCCAGAAGCACCGATGCGAGAATTTCGGAACGATTGCTGCATTGGTGCTATTTTTGCTGAACGGAATATTCTTTGGTGTGAATGATTTGTATTTAAGTAATTTCCTGATGATGCTTTATCCTATAATGAACATGGCTTATTTGACATGGTATATCAGGAGAGACCCGCGCAACTTCTTTCTGCGTATGCTAAAGATCAAAGGGCTGATCAATATTTATTTTTTAGTAAATATCATCGTTCTTCTGATTCAAATGCAAGGTAATTATTTTATGGTAGGCTTTACGACGTGGGAAAACACATTGTATCATGATTTGATCAGTGGATTGTTTGGGTACAGCATGACCCATGCAGTATGCTATTTTTCTGTTTTTTTATCTGTCTACAATATGGTCGTTATGAGAACAATTCGGAGCAATCTTTCGAGAAAAATGTTCGCTGCATACAACGTCATTCTTGTGTTAGTAATTTGCTTTATCTCCCTGTATAATGATAATGTGCAATATTTTGTTATTTTACCTTTTGTTCTGATGATTTTCAAATTCACCCAGTATCGTCTAAATACAATCAGCGGTGCTCAGAAAGCCTTTGTATTTTTCTTGGCGGCAGTATTTGTATTGGCATTCCTTATCAGCATAATTCCAGGAGCTTACGAACTGCTGGAAGAAAACATCCTGTACAAGATAACTGGCTCGTTCAAACACATGCACGAAGGTGCAGCAGTAAAACATGGCAGTATGGAAAGATTGGCCCTGTTGGTTTACGGCCTTGTCAATGCGCATGGATTAATTCTTGGAGACGGCTTTTCATATTCCGGATTATATACCCCGAACACCTATGGTTTTGCCCACTTTGGCAACGCTAGTATCGGTGCAATTGTGTGTCTGGGCGGTATTTGGTTCTTTATAGCCATCATAATGATATATTCTACCAAGATGATTTCGATCATTGTTCCACATCTCGAAAAGAAACAGAAATCGCCTTATAAGATAATGATCCCTGCATTTTTTGTGATTGTATCCTTGCTTACTCAGCCAATGACAGATGTTTCGATCAGTCTGTGCATTATATTCATTATGCTTGCCTTAGGCCTTGACAAATTCCTTGATGGGATTTATGGGAGGAGCGAGTAATGAATCAAGATGTTCTCGCAGGAATTGTAACGTATAATCCCTGCATAGAAAGACTGAAGAAAAATATCGACTCTATCAGCCATCAAGTTTCAGAAGTAATTATTATAGATAACGGCTCATCCAATATCAGTGAGATTGAAGAGATGCTGAATTCCTGCAGCAATGTTCGAATTGCATGTAACCATGTAAACAGAGGAATAGCGGCAGCGCTTAATCAGATCGGTGATGCGGCTTCTGAAACAAATAAAAAATTCTTCATAACTTTGGATCAGGATTCAATATCGGATGAAAAGCTCACGGAGACGTTGTATTTTATGTTTGATAGCAACTCCGTTGGAATGGCCTGCCCTTATATCAATCGGCGAGGCGATTTTATTGCAGCTGATACAAAACGCGAAGTCAAAACAGCCATTACATCCGGTTCGATGGTAAAAACGGATGTGTGGAAAGAAATCCAAGGTTTCTGGGAGTACCTGTTTATTGATGAAGTTGATCACGAGTTTTGCTATCAATTGCACAGGAAAGGTTATATTGTTGTCCAAACCGATGCTGTGTCGATTAATCATATTATCGGAACGCCTTTTAGCAAAACTATTCTGGGACATACGTTTCATCCTACGAACCATTCGCCATTCAGAAGGTATTACATTACAAGAAACAATCTGATTATGCAGCACCTTTTCCCAGAAGAAAAAGAGCCATTTGGAAATCGGTATGCGATGCTGTTCAGAATGATAATCAGCATCATTCTTTGCGAAGATAATAAATTCAAGAAAATCTCCGCAATATGCAAAGGCGTAATAGATGGTGTTCTTTGGAATGCGCGTAATAATGAATGTGATGTGAGGAGGGCATATGGTGATCAGGACATGGCCTAAGAACAAACGTTGCGTTCTTGCGATTTCATTTTCAAATTATCTTTCTTCCGTTGGCGGCATGTCGAAATACATGATGGCGCATGAGAAAATGTATACGGAGAAGCATTTTTCGTACATTAGCATATATTTTGTTAAGAAACAGATTTGGAATCGGTATCAGATCTTTACTTTCTATGGATTGATTGTAGATGGTAAAGAAGTTGGAGTATTTACTATCGATGAAATCATTCTGTATTTCCATACTCTGAATACCACGGGATATACCATCAATGATATCCATCTGCACAATGTGTCTTATATGAACGCGAATCACATGATGCGGATTACAGAATCTTTGCCCCATACGGCAGTAAAGCTGATCATACATGATTTTCATACAGTGTGCGCAAGTATAAATCTGATGAAAAATGGTACCGTCTTCTGTGGTGGTAAAGCACCTTGCGAAGAAAAGTGCGCAGACTGTAAAAACTACGAAAACGCCAAAGGTTATGTCGCACATGTAAGGCAATTGCTGTATAATGTTAAAGAACGCCTTATGGTGATTTCACCTTCCGAAGTTGCGAAAAAGATTTGGCTTGAATCCTTTCCAGATTATGAAAATCAGGTTATCGTCATTCCCGAACAACTACATCAGGGCGAGTATCTTGGTAACCGAGCACCGATTGAGGATGGCAAGCAGATTGTAATCGGTTATCTTGGTAATAAAGCAACGCACAAAGGATGGGTGCAATGGAGTTCATTTGTCCAACGGTCGCATGCGGTTAACGATCGATACAGATGCGTTGTATTCAATTCCGTAAAGGATTTTGACACACCGCATATGGATCATCACCCTGTCAGGTTTACATCAGATAACTTAAATGCGATGATAACTGCGTTGAGAAGCGAAGAGGTCGACTGTGCAATTCTATGGTCAACTTGTCCGGAAACATATTCATTTACGCTTTTTGAGGCATGCGCAGCAAATGCATTTATCATTACAAATCGAAGCAGCGGCAATATTGCATATACTGTGCAGAAGAATAAAAACGGAATGGTTCTGAAATCGGAAGACGAGCTGTATTACTACGCAGATAACCCTGATGAACTTGTCAGGCGGATCAATGAGTTCAGAGCAACTTCAAAACCGGGTCCTGAAAAACTCATAGACAATCATATGTTTATTGAATTGACAGAAGAAAGCGTCCATTTCAGCGTCAATTACAGGATGGCAAATCCGGTATACCGTTTTGCGCAGAGGATTCTGCTCGGAAGTCTTAAGATCGTTTCGGGCATCGCAGGCATAAAACTGTAAAAAAGGAATGACATATGAAAATTGGAATTTTGACGTTTACGCAGGGAACGAATATAGGACAAAGACTTCAGAATTATGCCATGCAGGAAATAATGCGTATGTACGCGGACGAAGTATACACAATCCGTCAAACTTCTCCTCATTCTGTCTGGAGCCATACAAAAATGTTAATAAAGGGCGTGCTTGCCGACCTTAAAGACCCGCTAATTTCCGCTAAGAGAAGAAATAGAAATAAGTGTTTTCGAGAGTTTAATCGTAAAAATATCCGGTTCTATCATAAAAAACTATCATTTGCTGGAGATAATGCATGGATCAGCAAGGATTTTGACGCTTTTATTTCAGGCAGTGATCAGATTTGGAACCCTAGATCACCTGACGTTGGCGATAACTTCTTTCTGGATTTTGCACGACCAGATCAGAGATTCACGTATGCCCCCAGTTTCTCAGTAGAAGAGATTCCCGAAAAGGATACCAATTTGTTTCGGGAACGACTGCATGGCCTTTCGGATATCTCTGTTCGGGAAGATGTTGGCGCGAAGATTGTCAAAGGCCTAACGGGACAGGATGCCACAGTTGTTTTGGATCCGACCTTTCTTCTGGACAGAGAAAAATGGGACCGGATTAAAGAAGTGTATCCCGGAAAAAAGAAAGATTACGCCGTTACTTTTTTTCTTGGCACAACGGATGTCAAATGCATGGCAAACGTACGTGAATTGATCGGTAAAGAGTTGATTGAGATTCGACCAACTACGTCAATTAGTCCGGCTCAGTTTTTGGATCTGGTCGAAAACGCATCGGTTGTATTGACGGATTCTTACCATGCTTCCGTATTTTCAACCATCTATCATGTACCGTTTGTCTTCTTCCCCAGAGAAGGTACTTCGGTGGACATGAACAGTCGGTTCAGGACTTTGTTCCACAAGCTGGATCTATTTAACAGGGAATGGTCCTATCTGAAGGATCATTCTGCAGAAATCTATCACATTGATTTTGATCATGTAGAAAAAAAATTAGCATCGGAAAGGGCAAACTCTTGGGATTATCTGAACAGAACTATCGGAAGAAAAACTGGAAAAAGCATTCGCCTTTGACGGTTTATTCTGGGTGGTATGTTAACAAAATACAGGTGATTGCAGTAAACATGATAAAAGCTTAAAGATTGGAAAATACCTGAGGCATATTATCTAAGATATGCCTCAGCGGTTGTTTGTCCATAAAATCGAAATAATCCATAATGGATGACTTTATAAAGTCAACTGAGCATTAAATAATTTTCGTAAGACTCCATTCGGCAAATAAAACAAGCCCAACGGACATATTTTACGGCCTTTGGGGCAAGCAATGCAGGAGGTTGTAATGCTGTCAAGGATCAATCAGAGACGGTCAGGCGTCATTTTGTCATATCTGGCTCAGGCGATACAGATATTATCGGGATTGATTTATACCCCGATTATGCTCCGGATTTTAGGGCAGAGTGAATACGGGCTTTACCAGCTTGTCTTTTCGGTTGTTTCCTATCTAAGTCTGTTAAGCCTTGGATTCAGTACTGCATACATGCGGTTCTATTCCCGAGCAAAGGCCGCAGACGATGATGATGAAATTTGCAGATTGAACGGCATGTTTCTGTCGATTTTTCTTGTCATGGCGGTCATTTGCCTGCTTTGCGGTGTCATAATGGTGGGAAAGATCGAAATGATTTTCGCCGAAGGACTTACGCCGGAGGAGTATCCCAAGGCAAGAGTTCTCATGTCTCTTATGGTCATCAATCTGGCGATGACCTTCCCAAACAGCGTTTTCGAAGGGTTTACTACGGCACATGAAAGGTTTTTCTTTCAGAAAATGCTGATTGTATTACAAAGCCTGCTGAATCCATTCATTACGCTTCCGCTGTTGCTGCTCGGTTACGGTTCTGTTGCGATGGTGTGCATCACTACATTGCTGACGCTGGCGAGATTGATCGTCAATGTGGTGTACAGCCACAGAAATCTTCATATCCGTTTTATTTTCAACGACTTCCGGTTCGGCTTGCTGAAAGAGATGTGGGCCTTCACCTTTTTTATTTTCTTGAATCAGATCGTTGATCAGGTAAACTGGAATGTCGGCAAATTTTTGCTAGGCAGGTTTGTCGGAACGACTTCCGTTGCAATCTTCGGTTTAGGCGCGCAAATTAACACGATGTATCTCCAGTTTTCCACTGCTGTTTCGAATGTCTTTGTTCCGAAAGTTAACAGAATTGTCGCAACCACAAACGACAATGACGAGCTGACAAGTGTGTTTACCAAGGTCGGCCGTGTGCAATTCATGATTATGGCACTGATCCTGTCAGGATTCATTTTCTTCGGAAAGCCTTTTATGCTGCTTTGGGGTGGAGCGGGATATGAGAATTCTTATTATGTTACATTACTGTTGATTATTCCGGTGACCGTGCCGTTGATACAGAATCTGGGCGTTGAAATTCAGCGAGCTAAAAATATGCACAGGACAAGATCTATCGCCTATATCATTATGGCAGTTTTCAATATCCTGATAAGCATTCCTCTTATTCAATGGTCGAGTGAGATCGGTGCGGCGATGGGTACATGCATATCTTTTGTTTTGGGCAATGTCTTATTTATGAATTGGTTTTATCATGCCCGAATCGGATTGAATATGATTGTTTTCTGGAAGAGCATAGCCCGTATTATCCCTGCGCTATTAATTCCTTGTATCGCAGGACTTGGGATCACCACGGTGTTCGTTATTGATTCTATATGGACGCTGGCGGCTTGGTGTGTCATTTATACATGCGTATACTGCGTTTCAATGTTTTGTATTGGTATGAATGCGGAAGAAAAGCGTATGGTAAGTGGGTTGATTAGAAAATCTCGCAGGTAAATAAGGTCATATATGGTTAATGGCTGATCAAGTAACGAGTTGTATGAAGCGATTGATTCTTTGCCGTAAGGGGTCGTACAAAGATGAATGCATATGCGTGCTACAATAATGATATGAATGTCAGAATAAATAGTTCTTCGGGGGGAGTATTCTCTCTCCTGGCGGAGGAAGTGTTGGCTGACGGTGGTGTGGTATATGGTGTTGCAATGGCAGCGGATTGTTATTCAGCGGAGTATATTTCCGTAACGAATCAATCTGAATTGCACCGGTTGGTAGGTTCAAAATATATGCAGGCAAAAATGGGCGATATATTCAGGAACGTGCAGCGTAATTTGATTGATGGAAAATCTGTGCTGTTCACAGGAACCGGATGCCAAGTGAATGGACTCAGGAATTACTTGGGTCATGAGTATGATAACCTCCTATGCGTTGATGTTATCTGTCATGGTGTACCTTCACCAGCACTTTGGGAAAAATACGCAAAGCATCAGGAGCATCTCAAATCCGGAAAACTCATTCGAATAAACTTTCGTTGCAAAAAAAAAGGCTGGGTTGATTTTTGCATGGAAGAAACGCTGATAAGTGATTTGGATGGCACAATAAAGACAGAATACAGTCCGAAAAATACAGACCCCTATATGCAGATGTTCCTGAGAGACTATTGCTTAAGACCGTCCTGCTATCGTTGTATGGCGAAAGGCGAAAAGCATGCAGATATTACTATTGCAGATTTTTGGGGAATTGATAAAGTTGTTCCTCCGCTAAATGACAATAATGGGATTTCTCTGGTTTTAGTACGAACTGCAAAGGGCGAAGACTGCCTGAACAGAATTAAAGATCGTATGCAGATCCAGGAAGTATCCTACGAGGAAGCCGTAAAGTATAACCATGCCGAATACCAGTCTCCAGCAAAACCGGTACAAAGGGAAACATTCTTCAAAGATATGAATATTATGAGCTTTACGGAGCTCGCCGATAAATACATCGTTCCGCTTGAGAACACATCACTTTTGAAAGTAAGGATCAAGAATAAACTACGCAAATATATGAGAGCATTATTTTCTAAATAAGAAAATGCACGGTTGTTCGCCAAAACGGAATACTATAGGAGAGTGAAGACCTGATAATGAAAGAATTACCTGTATTGTACACCAGATATGACGAATGCTGTGGATGTTCTGCATGTTATGCGGTTTGCCCCCAAAGAGCAATCCGTATGAAAAAAGACGAGGAAGGTTTTGAATATCCAGAAATTGATGGAGAAGAATGCATTCGGTGCTATCAATGCATAAAGGTTTGCCCATTTAAATCGGTGAAAAATCAGAGGTAATTT
The DNA here is from genome assembly GCA_045605025.1 of Acutalibacteraceae bacterium. GTDB lineage: Bacteria > Bacillota > Clostridia > Oscillospirales > Acutalibacteraceae > SIG598. The sequence goes on along the minus strand of JAZUPE010000113.1, from coordinate 2,377 downwards.
TGGCGCGTGTCCATGTAACCAATACAAAAGGTTGCCTGACCGCGATGTATGCTGATACGACTATGAGTAAACGATTTATTGGCAAAAACTGTCTGCTGCTATTCTTTGGCAGTCCGCTTGTAATGATCTTGAAGAAATATAAAACAAGTGTAATGCCCCCCTATCGCTAATTGATGCAACGAATATCTTAATAACATAACATACAACGTCTACGCACGAGATTTGTTTTGCATAGACTGCCATCCCCTATACCACAACCTTCATTTAGCTTATGCGCAAACAATATATAGACGCACCTGCGCAAAATTCATCTTCCGGCAATGATTTTGATTCGGACTGGTTTTTGGAGAAAAAAACGAAAACAATGATCTCGATATGTATCGTCGTTTTGTTTTTGTTTAACATTTTTTCTTTAGGGTATTCTTATGTATCCTCAAAATTGGATATGATTGATTATCAACCTTCAGGCGGGAACTGGCCGCTCGTGACATATAGCGATTTGAACGGGTTTGATTCGGCACAGGTTATCCTGCCTGAGGAAGATATTTTCAGAGACAAGAATGTTGTGAATATTCTTCTGCTTGGAACTGACGAGCGGAGTGATACGCTTTCAAGCGAAGCCCGGGCGGACGCTATTCTGGTATTGTCGCTTAACAAGTTAACCAACACCATAAAGCTGGTGTCTTTCGAGAGAGAGATGTGGGTGAAGATGCCCAACGGCAAACTTGATATTCTCAATCATGCCTTTTTTACGGTGGACCACAATGGATGCTTGAATGTGTGCAGACTCACTTTAATCTGGATGTAGAAAAATATGTCCGGGTTAATTTCGGCGTGTTTGAAAAACTTGTAGACGCAGTTGGCGGCGTTGACATTGAGCTTACGGAAACTGAAGCAAACGCACTGAATCACAAGGTAAAAACGAACACATTCAAGTTATCCAGAGAAGTTTCTGTCGGCATGAACCATCTTAACGGCTACGAGGCTCTCCAGTATTGTCGGCTCAGATATACAGACAGCGACTGGATACGGATACGCAGACAGCGGGCAACTATTGCCGCTATCAAAGAACAGTCCAAGAGTCTCTCTTTTAGAGAGTTGAACGGTGCTATAGACACGATACTGCCGATGATCCAGACCAACATGGAAAAAGGCGAAATCTTTTCGCTTATACTAAGTTTACCTCAGTTTCTTAACAACAATGAAATTGAAGACATGACCATTCCTGCAAGCGGAACATTTTCCGTATTGACGCTGGTAGATTTCGTTGAGAACAGCAGGATTCTCCATGAGTTTTTTTATGGCGATGACAGTAATGACGTTGAATAAATTATATAGTATTAATGGCGAGGGATTTGTATATGAACACAAATTCAGACACGGTGATTCTGGAACATCCGGAAATCATCGCAGAAAACAATACTGATGAACCGGATGTTCTGCTCATGCCGGAAAACGAGCAGGTGAAAATCCTCAACAGAATGAAAAGCGACATCTTAAGTGCGAAGAAACTGGTTAAGAGAAAACCAATCTACTCCTTTGTAAAGCGCCTTTTCGATATCGTGGCATCTATTTTTGCACTGATTCTTTTGTCCCCTCTCTTTATTGTGGTGGCCAGAAAAATCAAAAAAGAAAGTGAAGGTCCAGCGATTTTCAAGCAGCTGCGCGTGGGAAAAAACGGAAAAGTTTTTACCATGTATAAATTCAGAAGTATGTATATAGATGCGGAGGATCGGCTCAAAGAAGTAATTAAACTAAACAAAGGAAAAAGCAATCTTATGTTCAAAGCGGAGGACGATCCCCGAATCACTCCTTTGGGTAATAAAATCAGGAGAAACAGCATTGACGAATTACCTCAGCTGCTTAACATTCTGAAAGGCGAGATGAGCTTTGTTGGTCCCAGACCGCCTCTGGTCAGGGAGGTCATCCAATACGATAAAGAGCATCTGATTCGCCTGGCTGTTACCGGCGGACTCACTTGCTACTGGCAGCTTGCCGGAAGAAATGATGCAGACTTTGACTTCTGTCTCGAACAGGATACGAAATATCTTAAAGAGCGCAGCTGGATCACAGATATAAAATTGATTTTCATGACTATAGGTCATGTTTTTTCCGGGAAAGGCACATAATCAATCCATTTTTCTCAATTCGGTTTGCACAACAGCTTACATAAATGCCGGTTATCAAGATCCGAACAAAGTTCCATTTAGTAACAATCCCCTCGCTAACCTGTTTGTTTGAACAGGTCCAGTAAAAACGGACAATAGACAAATAGCCCCCTGATGTAGGAAAATAGAAGTACTACATCAGGGGGTATTATCATGTCAAAGAGAAGATACACACATATTCAAAAGATTCTGCCGGAAATAAGAGCAAT
>JAZUPE010000112.1:0-3823 GCA_045605025.1 Acutalibacteraceae bacterium | reverse complement strand
GCGCGTATGCGCCGTGGCAATCGTTGCGGCAAGTGCCCAAGGCTTCAAATTGGTGGCGTGCAAATTTCGCAAGAGCAATAACATCTCGGGGCACGTAGCGTGATTTGCAACGCAAATCCGAGTGACCAATGAGGTGCGTATTCACCGTGTCACTCGCAGCGTCAGTGCCGGACTGCCAAAAGCGGTGAAGCGCCTTTTTGCTTTCTTTTTGGCGCAACAAAAAGAAAGTGCCCCGCCGGCATGAGGCGAGAGCGTGAAGTTGGCATCGAAACCGACCGGCAACGAGTAAGGCGCCTGCCGGCTTGAGGCGAGAGGTTGCAGATTGCATCGAAACCGTCCGTCAATGCGTAAAGCACCCGCCGGCACGAGGCGAGAGCGTGAAGTCTGCACCATAGCAGTCCGGCAACGAGTAAAGCCACCCGCCGGCTTATGGAAAAGAAAAACCGCCGGAAGAACCCCTCCGGCGGCGTGTGTGCGGTATATTGAGCCAGTCAGCTCTGCTTTTTTGCTTCCAGCTTTGCAAGGAAGCGGTCAATCTTCACGGCGAAGCGCTCGTGCTTTCCTCTGCCGATGAGCTCCTCGCCATCGTAGGCACTCACCTCAAAGAGGTAGCGGCGGCCCTCCTGTTCGATGAGGGTGGCGCAGCAGCGGATGACCGCGCCGGGAGCGGAGGCGGCAAGATGTTCCACCTCGATGCGTGTGCCAACGGTGGTGATGCCTTCCTCAAGGTCGGCGGCGATGCTGTCCATGGAAGTCTCCTCAAGGGCGGCGACAAGGGCGGGAGTGGCAAAAACATCCAGCGTGCCGCTCTTCATATAACTTGCCAGCATGGTCGGTTCAACGGTTATGGTCTTTTCGTAGGTGGAGCCGATGGTCATGGTGTGAATCTTCCTTTCGGTGTGATTTGCTTCGGGGATATTATATACCGCTGCGCCGCGGCAGTCAATCCCGCCCTTCGCGGCAGGGGCACAGCCTGCGGCGATGATTGAAAGTGCCGCCGGAATGTGGTATAGTGTAACCGGCTATATCCGAAGATATTGGAGGAAAAGGGATATGAAAGCAAAAATGCTGGGATTTTTCAGCGGATTTCCGACCCGCCATTTTACGGACGGCATTGCCGCTGTGCTGAAAGAGGAACTGAGCGTTCGTGACAGCCTTGTGTTTGTCAGCTGTCTGCCGGACAGACACGCGCAGAACGACGCCGATTCCCACGGAATGCATAATATGTTTGCCGAAAGAGGCATGGCTTTTGCGGAACACTCCGTGATTGACAGCCGGACGGCGCCTGATCACGCGGCAAGGCTTATCCGTGAGGCTTCCTGCATCTTCCTCATGGGAGGAAACGCCACGGCGCAGTACGGTTTGATGCGCGACAAGGGCATAATCGATGAGATACGCCGGAGCAGTGCCGTGATTCTGGGAGTGAGCGCCGGCGCGATGAACATGGGAAGCCCCACGGTGGATATCTATGAAACCACAGTGCCTTACGAAGGTCTGGGTTTTGCCAATATCACCGTCAAGGCTCATTATCCGCTGGAGGAGGAATGGCTCCGGTCTCTCCGGCAGGTGTCCATGAATATCCCCGTGACACTCATGAGCGACGAGAGCGCTATCTTCATCAGGAATAACGCCGCGGTGCAGATGGGAAATATCTTCCGGCTGGACAGGGGAGAGATCGTTCCCCTTGGGCAGGAGCATCTGGATAAAATGATTAAGTGACGGATTTGCGCCGGCGTGACCGGAAGCTTTTTCCGGCGGCGGTTTATTCATATTTTAGTCATTGACTACCCGCTCCGTAATCATTATAATTATCTTTATATGGGCGGCGAAAAGTGCCGCTTTCAGTTGAATGGAAGGGTTTGATTTAGGAATGCATTCCGGAACCACCTTTGGCGAATACATACGCCTGTGCTCGCGGCGTTCGCCGATACTCTTTGGTCTGATGGGCGGTCTTTTTGTCTTTGTGTTTATCTACATGATAATCACCACGCCCACCCAGTACGTCTTCCAGGGCAAGATACGTCTTGTGCCCGCGATTCAGGCCAACACCATCGCCGAGCAGAGCGACCTTGCAAACATCAGCTCGGCTGCCGCCAACACCACCATCGGTCTGATTGAGAACTCCGATACCGTCGGTCTTGCGCTGCAGCAGGCTCACATGGAAAACGACATCGACGCCGGTATCTTTGCCAGCGAGCGCGTCAGTGCCGAGGCCATCAACAACTCCGAGATCATCGAGATCACCGTCACCTTTGACGACAGCTCCGAGCAGGCCACCGTTTTCACCTACAACCTTATGCAGGTGGTGTGCAGCCGTCTGGAAACCACCAGCTTCTCCGGCGGCACCATGTTCCGCGGCGAGATTGTTGAAGACGGACGTCAGATCGACAGGCGTGCGGCAATCGTGCCCTCGCTGCTCAGCGCTCTTTACGCCGCCGGCGGCGCGCTGGTGCTGTTCCTGCTGGTCCAGCTTATCGCGGTGCTCACCGACAAGACCCTGCGCAGCAACGAAAAGTTCGAGCGTCTGGGCAACGTGCCGGTCATCGCGTCCATACCGGCCTTCTCCCGTCTGACCGGTCCCAACAGCGACCGGTCCGGCGTGCGCATCTCCAACGCATACCGCGTGCTGCGCTCGGCCATCAAGTATTCCGCCGACAAGGTGCGCTCGGTTGCTATCTGCAGCCCTCAGACCAAGGACGGACGCACCTCCGTCGCCATCGGGCTTGCCAACGCCCTTGCCGAGACCGACGCTATGGTTCTGCTTATTGAGGCGGACATGAGAAAGCCCAGCGTCAGCATGGATATGCACGTGGAGTCCACCTTCGGACTTGCCGACCTGCTGCTGGGCAAGACCAATCTTGCCGCCACCATCTGCAAGACCTCCAACCGCAATCTCTACGTCATCACCGGCATCAACAACACCAACCTGAGCAATGTCAACATCTCCGACCTGCTGGACAGCTCGGTGTTTGACGAGCTGCTTGAGGCGGTGCAGGGCCAGTTTGACTACGTCATCATCGACACTCCCTCGGTGGAGATCGCCCCCGACTGCACCTCCATAATCGGCAAGGTGGACTGCTCTGTGGCGGTCGCGCAGTACGGTCACACCAAGGTGGACAACATCAAGGCCGCGCTGGATATCTTCAACGCGTCCGGCGGATCCGTTCTGGGTATGGTCACCACCAACACCCCCCAGCACTCCGGCGTGTTTGCCTCCCTTGCCAGCTACGGCAGGCAGTCAAAGAAAGCCCGTTCCCGCAACAACCAGATCAACGAGGTCTTCAACGGCGGCGCGGCTATCAAATAATTATAGCTCTTTTCAACGCTCTCCGCTTCCGGGGAGCGTTGTTTTCACGATAATCAGGAACTTATGGAAATCAGAGGATGATCCGACAGGATCATGCCGGTACAAAATGCAAAGGCGATACAGGAAAGGAACAGAAGCATGAGCATAAAAGCAGTTTTATTCGATCTGGACGGCACCCTGCTGGACACCCTGGAAGACCTCCACGATGCCGTCAACCACACCCTGGTCCAATTCGACTACCCCCGGCGGACTTTGGAAGAAGTCCGGCAGTTCGTGGGTAACGGTGCGGGCCGGCTGATTGCCCTGGCGGTGCCGGAGGGTGCCGACCCGGTGCCGGTACTGGCCGCTTTCCAGGAATACTACCGGGATCACTGCCAAATCAAGACCGGTCCTTATCCCGGGATCATGGATGCTTTGAGGGTCCTCGGGATAAGCTATCCCCTGGCCATCGTGTCCAACAAACCCGATGCCGCGGTGAAAACCCTCTGTGCGGAATTGTTCCCCGGCATTTTTGCC
>JAZUPE010000111.1:0-2101 GCA_045605025.1 Acutalibacteraceae bacterium | reverse complement strand
CTCATTGCCCATCGACCGCCGTAGAATCGAAGCCGCGGTAAAAGAAATCCTCATCGCCATCGGTGAAGATCCCGAGCGCGACGGTCTTCTGGAAACACCTGCGCGAGTGGCCCGCATGTACGAAGAATGCATGGGCGGCCTGCACGATGACCCCACCCGCCATCTCAAGCTTTTTGCCGACGATTCGGGCAGTGACGAGATGGTTCTGGTGCGCGATATTCCCCTCTATTCCATGTGTGAGCATCACCTGCTGCCCTTTATCGGACGCTGTCATATCGCTTATATCCCCAGCGGCGGACGCATCATCGGCCTGAGCAAGTTTGCACGCATAGTGGATTCTTTTGCCCGCCGTCCTCAGGTGCAGGAGCGCCTGACCAACATGATCGCCGACTTCATCAACGATAACCTGCAGCCCCAGGGCGTGGCGGTCATAATCGAAGCCGAGCATCTGTGCATGACCATGCGCGGAGCCCGCGCCGCAGGCAGCTTTACCCAGACCAGTGCCCTGCGCGGACGCATGCGTTCCGATGCCCGCAGCCGCGCCGAGGTGCTCAGCCTGCTGACCGGCGGCAAGTAAAAACAACCAGAGCTTAGCCGTGATTGCGGTGAAGCGTACAATCATGACAGGAGAACTATGACTAACGACAAATACATCTACGATCCCGATCTGACCGGAGATTCCGAACTCATGGACGGGGACAGCGGCGACGATTGGGAGGAAGCCATGCTCCTCGAACCCCTCGGAGACGACTGGGAAGAGGAATATGACGATTACGACGAGGACGGGGACGAAGAAAAGTCCGTTCCCCAGGGCAAGGACCGCATGTACGAAAACGAGCAGGTATCCCAGCGGGTACTGCTGGTGTCTGTGGACTGCGGCGAGCCGGATTTTGAAGAATCGCTGGAGGAACTGCGCGAGCTGACATCCACCGCCGGAGGCGAGGTTATCGGCGTGATGACACAGAAGCTGTCCTCTCCCGTTTCTTCCACCTGCGTGGGCAGCGGACGAGTGGAGGAGATTTCCGAGTTCTGCGACCTCAATGACATCGATCTGATCATATTCGACCGCGAGCTGACACCTATCCAGATTCGTAATCTGGAGCGCGAAACCTCCACCAGAGTGCTTGACCGCACCATGCTCATTCTGGATATCTTCGCCCAGCGCGCCCGTTCAGTAGAGGGCAAGCTGCAGGTTGAACTTGCCCAGCTCAAATACATGATGCCCCGTCTGACCGGCAGCCACGCCGAACTGAGCAGACTGGGCGGCGGTATCGGCACAAGAGGACCCGGTGAAACCAAGCTGGAAACCGACCGTCGGCATATTCGCCGCAGGATCGACCTGCTCAAGGAGAGACTGCGCGAAGTGGAAAAACGCCGCGCCGCCCACCGTGCCCGCCGCAAAAAGACCGGCGTGGTCACCTGCGCCATTGTTGGCTACACCAACGCCGGAAAATCCACACTGCTCAACCGGCTGACCGATGCCGGAGTGCTGGCGGAGGACAAGCTCTTTGCCACCCTTGATCCCACTTCCCGCGCACTGACGCTGCCCTCGGGAGCGTCGGTGACACTGGTGGATACCGTAGGATTTATCCGCCGGCTGCCTCACCATCTGGTTGAGGCATTTAAGTCCACCCTCGAGGAAGCCGCCGATGCCGACATCATCGTGCTGCTGTGCGACGGTTCCGATCCGGACATGCGCAGCCATCTTGAGGTGTCCCGCGATCTGCTCAGCGAACTGGGCGCGTCGGACAAACCCGTTCTCACCGTGGTCAACAAATGCGACCGCGCCGACCCTGCCGAACTGGCGGGAGTTGCCGGCGTGCGCATCTCCGCCTTGACCGGAGATGGGCTTGACCTCCTGCTGACAGCCATTGACGATGCCATGCCGGTCAAGCCGGTGCGCAAAAAACTGCTGCTGCCCTTCACCGATCTGGGCGTGGCGGCGGATATTCGCGCCACGGGCGAAATCCTCAGCGAGGAATACACCGCCGAGGGACTGCTGCTGGTGGCTCTGGTGGAGCCGATTCTGGCTGCACGCATGGGCGACAAATACGACTTCAGCGAATAATTAATATCAACAAACGACGGCACCCGCCGGTCA
>JAZUPE010000110.1:0-1960 GCA_045605025.1 Acutalibacteraceae bacterium | reverse complement strand
CGGTCCGACTGAAAGCTATATCGACAAGAACGTTGCCTGCGATTACGGTTATTTTGAGAGCAATGCCGAGCAAAATTACGACAGCGGTTATGTCCGTCCCCAGGAATCGGGCAGCCATTATCACAGCAGATATCTGGGTGTCGATAATCTCTTCTCCGTGACCGCCGACAAGCCTTTCTCCTTCTCGGTGAATCCCTACACCACCGCTCAGCTTCGTGATACGCTTCACGCCTTTGAGCTTAAGAAGAACGACTTTGTCAACGTATGCATTGACCTTGCCATGAGGGGTGTCGGTTCACATTCCTGCGGTCCTGATCTTGCGGAACGCTACGAGATTCCCAGAGAGGGCAAGAACACTTTCAGATTTGTTTTCTGATATCTGAAGCATTAGAAAAGGGTGACTAAGATGAACATCAGCGAAGTCCTTATAAGAATAAAAGAAAATGCGTTTGATCCGCTGTTTGCACAGCTTTACGGAGATTCACAGGAAACGCTTGAACATCAGAAAGACCGTTATACCAAAGCTCTGGAAAGCTTTATGGCTCTTTATCCCCGGCACGAAGAAGTCAAGCTGTTCTCCGCACCCGGCAGAACCGAAATAGGCGGCAACCACACCGACCATCAGCACGGCTGTGTGCTGGCGGCGGCGGTCAATCTCGATGTAATCGCTGTTGTCGCCTTCCACAACGAGGGTGTTATCCGTGTAGCATCAGAGGGTTATGAGCCCTTTGAGGTATCTCTTGATGACCTGTCCGTTCAGCAGGGAGAAATCAGCTCGGCTGCAATGGTACGCGGCATAGCTAACAGATTTTCCGAGATGGGTGTTGCAATCGGCGGTTTTGATGCCTATACCACCTCTGATGTCATCGGCGGCAGCGGCATTTCGTCCTCCGCGGCATTCGAAACGCTCATCGGTACGATAATCGACGAGCACTACAACGACGGTAAAGCCGGTGCGGTGGAGATTGCCAAGATAGGTCAGTATGCCGAGAATGTATATTTTGGCAAAAACAGCGGCCTTATGGATCAGATGGTAAGTTCGGTAGGCGGTCTTGTGGCAATTGATTTTGCCGATACCGAAAAGCCTGTGATAAACAGCTTTAAATGCGACTTTGAAGCTCAGGGCTACTGTACGTGCATCACCGACACAAAGGGAAGTCACGCCGACCTGACCGATGACTACACTTTTGTGCGTTCGGAGATGGAGGCTGTTGCCGCTCAGTTCGGTGAAAGCTATCTGCGTCCCGTGGACGAGCAGGCATTCTATGAGCGTCTTCCCGAAATTCGCCTTGCCTGTTCGGATCGTGCTGTTCTGAGAGCTGCGCACTTTTTCAGTGAAAACAAACGTGCGCAGGACGAAGCCGCGGCACTTATGAACGGTGATTTTAACCGATTCCTCGAACTTGTCAGAGAATCGGGTGACTCTTCCGCAAATCTCCTGCAGAATCTCTATTCTGTTTCCAAGCCCACCAATCAGGAGATTCCGCTTGCTATTATGGCAAGCAAACGAATTCTGAACGGCAGAGGTACTGTGCGAGTACACGGCGGAGGTTTTGCAGGAACGATTCAGGCATTCGTACCGCTTGATCTTGCAGATGAATACATCAGGGAAATGGACAGAATTTTCGGAGAGAAATCCTGCATGAAGATGCGTATAAGACCCTTTGGCGGAATTGAAATAACAAAGGAGTGCGAATAATATGAGTATTCTTGTTTTAGGCGGCGCAGGCTATATCGGTTCCCATACTGCTCTTGAGCTTGTCAGAGCAGGTCATGATGTTGTCATTGCCGACAATCTTGTAACAGGCTACCGCAAGGCTGTTCCCGAAAAGGCACGCTTCTACGAGGGTGACCTGCGTGATTTTGATTTCCTCGATAATCTTTTCCGGACCGAAAAGATCGATGCTGTAATTCATTTTGCCGCTTATTCTCTTGTAGGTGAAAGCGTCACAAATCCTCT
>JAZUPE010000109.1:0-11396 GCA_045605025.1 Acutalibacteraceae bacterium | reverse complement strand
CCTCCCGGAACTGGGCAAGCACCCGGCTGTGATACCGCTCCGGGAAAAGCTTCAGCTCCTCCGCCGTTTCCAGATTTTTGAGAAGCCCCCGGCGCTCCTCCAATGCCGCTTCCGTCCGAGCTTCAAAGGCTTTTGCCCGCTTCATCATCTTTGCGGACTTATGCCCGATGTATCCCTTGTCAAAGGCGCCGTTTTTGCTGCGCTCCACCTTGTCCGACCAGTTCGATGCACGCCTTGCTGACTGCTGCAGCCGCATCACATCCTTTTCCAGTCTGGCATTTCTCTCCAGTTCAAAGTCCTGCTGCCGGGTGAAATTCTCCATCCATGCGGAAAAATCACCGCTCTGCACCTGAATATCCGCCCGGTTCAGGGACAGAATGTGATCCACGCAGCCGTCCAGGAAACGACGGTCGTGTGAAACGAGAATGAAGCCTTTTTTGCGCCTGAGATATTCTGCCACGTTTTCTCTCGCGGCGCAGTCGAGGTGGTTGGTAGGCTCGTCGATGAGCAGGAAGTGCCCCTCGTTGAGGAAGAGCGCCGCCAGCAGCACCTTGGTCTGCTCGCCGTTGGAAAGGGTGTCAAAGGGACGCCACAGCACATCGGCTGCGTCCACCTCCAGAAGCGAAAGTTCACGATTAATCTGCCATTCCTCGGCATCGGGACAGACATCCCTCAGCACATCGCAGGTCAGCGAGGATTTATCCTTTACGGGATAGGGAAAGTAATCAAACTGCACCGAAGCTGTTATCTTTCCCCTGTATTCGTATCTGCCCAGCAGCAGATTGAAGAATGTTGTTTTTCCTCTGCCGTTTCTGCCGATAAATCCCAACTTCCAGTCGGTGTCTATCTGGAAAGACACATTCTCAAAGATATTGTCGTAGCCGGAAGGGTAGCAGAAGGTCAGGTTATCAACTTTTATCATGGACATAATAATCACCTCCGCGGAATATAAAAAACGAGCTGCGGAAAGTTAAGTTTCCACAGCTCGACATAAGCAAATATACTACCCCGCGAAAACGGCGCAGCACGACAATATAGCTTGAGCGAACAGATTCGTAACTTTCCTGCAGTGGGCGCAATAACCCCGGGCGAGCCGGTCGTTACCGCATTATCCAATTTTATCTGCAAGAAGAATTACGCATCTTTCCACCCCTGTTTCATTATTGGTTCAGGCAAAGCATATCACAGCTTCCTGCTATTGTCAACACCCGATTATTCTTCCGCGACCAGCCGACGTCCTGCTTCAAAGGCACGTTCGGTCAACTCACGGGGAATTTCATAACCGGGAACAACGTCGCCGCAGATGAGCAGGCTTTCGATGACCTCCCAGCCTATCCCGGCAAAGAAGCCATCGGTGCTGCGCACGGCATCGGCAAATCTGGTGCTGTCACCGTTTGCCTGAGCGTAGACGGTGACCATTTTCTTTCCCGGATGACGGGGAACGAAACTATCGCCGTACATGGGATAGAGGCGATCCATCCATAGTTTAGCCTGACCGCTGACCGTACCGAAGTATATGGGAAAGCCGGCAACGATGCCGTCTGCGGACACTATATCCTCATACATTGGCTGCAGTTTGTCGCGAGTGGCGCAGCCGTCGTGGGAGCGGCACCAGAAGCACCCCTGGCACCCCTTTACGCCGTCGGCGTTGATGTCATAGACCACCACCTCCGCACCTGCCGACCGCGCGCCATCAAGGACGCTGCTGACAAGCTGCGCGGAAAAACCGTTTTTGCGTGGACTGCCGAGAAAAGCAATTACTTTGCTCATGGCGCACCTCCGATGATTGATAGTGTCATTATATCACAGCCAAAGCAGATAGCAAGCTATTGCCGCACAGCAGAATTCGGGGTATAATCGGGTTGCTGCGTTAATTCTTTCTTACCACGATGAAGATAAACGACAGCATATCGGCAACACCGCGCTCAAGATACTCCCTGTCATTGGCAGCGTATTCGTGACCGCTCTGGAACCAGTCGTTCCAGACGGCATCGAACTGCTCCGATTCGCAGACGGACACGTCGGCATTCTCCACGCCTTGAGAGATATGCTCCTTCCACCACTGCGCGCTGTGGAAGCAAAGCGCATCGTCATCTGCCCATTCGGTCATCAGTTCCGGTATACCGTCGGTGAACTCCTCTTTCAGACCGGGGATGGCGATGAGGGCATAGCCGCCCGACTGCAGCAGGGGCAGCATCTTTTCGGCAAAAAAGCCGTCACGGCAGCCGAAATAGTGGTAGGAATCCACGCTGACGATGGCTCCGAAATAGCCTTCGGCAAAAGGAAGGTCGAGGGCATCGGAGTGGAGGGGGATGATTCTCTTTCCCTCGCCCCACTGACGGATCCTTGCGTAGTTATCCGTGGCGGTTATCCACAGGTCGGCGGCATACACGGTGTCAGCCGCTGTTTCACGGGCAAGGAACAGGGATGTGACCGCCATTCCGCAGCCGAGATCCAGCACTCTGCCGCTGACGGTTTCGGACACATGGCTCAGCAGCTCATCCAGCAGGCGCAGGGAGTTCGGACCCATCAGGTATTCTTTGGTCAGAAATTCATTGTACTTTTCGATTCTCATGTTTTGTTCCTCCTGAAAAAATAATAAAGAAAAGACCTGCATCGCACTCCGCGGAATGCTTTTACAGGTCACAAAACATGGAAACGACAGTTCGCATATACACCCGAAAGCATTTGCAGAGTACGACAAACAGAAGAAGCGGCGCTTCTCCTCATAATCGTCACATACAAATTTTGCCTTCCGGGTATATATCGTCCCCCTTTGAATTTTCTGATTATATTATAAGCTCTCCGCGGAGGATTGTCAACCCGTGCGGAGAATTCCCAACAGGACATCGGAGGTATACATATGGCATTTCGTCCCATCGACATGCTGCGCTGGGAGCGCCGCGAATACTATGAGCATTTTATCAACAGCGTGCGCTGCACCTATTCCGTCACCGTCAATCTCGACATTACAAATCTGAAAGGTCAGCGGCTGTATCCTGCAATGATATGGCTGCTGACGCGGACGGTCAATCTGCTGCCCGAGTTCCGCACCGCGCTGGTCCGCGGCGCGGTGGGCATATATGACACGATGCACCCCGCGTACACGGTTTTCAACAAAGAAAACCACAACTTCTCCCGCATGTGGGCAGAGTACAGCGAGGATTACAGCGTTTTTCTGAAGATATACGAGGACAACGATGCGATATACACTCCATCCGCACGCTTTGAGGCGCGCCGCAATGCCCCTGAGAACACATTTGATATCTCCATGGTGCCGTGGTTTACCTTCACCGCCTTTGATATCAACGTATTTGACGATGGCAAATATCTTCTGCCAATTTTCACCATGGGAAAGTATTTTGAAAGCGGCGGTAGGCGCATGCTTCCTCTGGCGATACAGGTGCATCACGCGGTGTGCGACGGCTATCACGTTGGTCAGTTCGTGGATCTGCTTCAGGAAATGATTGACAGCTTTGACTCCATCACGAACCACCCCCGTTACTGACCGCTTCTGCCCGCCTTTGACAACTCGATCAGCTTTTCTGCCGCCGGCGACAGGGTAATTCCGCTGTTATAGCAAACCCCGATGGAACGCTGAGGTACCGGAGGCTGCAGGTCTATTTCAAAAAGGCAGCTGTGTTCCAACGCGTTTTTTGAAAACTCTCTGATAACACAGGCAATTCCCAGTCCGATGCCGGCAAAATCCAGCAGCAGGTCGTGGGCACCAAGCTCAACACCGGGGTCAAGCAGCACACCGTTCTTGCGGAAATGGCGATTGACCCAGCGACGGGAGTTGGCTTTGTCTTCCAGCATGATGAGAGGCTGTCTGGCCAGCTCCGAAGGCGAGACCGGACGGTCCTTGAGATGAGCAAAGCTCTCCGGAGCAACGAACACGTCGTGGACCGGCAGACACTCCTCAAACACTACACCTTCCCCTTCCGCAGGAAGATTGACATAGCCGATGTCTATGCTTCCGGAATGAAGCAGCTGCAGTGTATCCGCACTGGTCCGGTTGGTGATGGACAGGGATACATTCGGGTACATATCGTGGAACTGCTGGATTATCGGGACAAGGAACCACTTGGACACGGTATCGCTGGCACCTATGCGCAGTTCGCCCGCATCCAGCTTTGAGAGCATCCGCATACGGCTTTCGCCTGCGTCCAGCATACCCATGGCGCTGGAAACATAGCCGCGCAGCAGCTCGCCCTCACGGGTAAGGGCAACGCCCTTGGTTCCGCGTTCAAACAGCCGCACGCCCAGTTCCTGCTCCAGACGGCGCACCGACTGGCTGACCGCTGGCTGTGAGATAAACAGCAGCCGTGCCGCATCGGATATGCTGCCGGCTTCGGCGACTGTACTGAAAACTCTGTAAAGATCAAGACTGATATCCATAATTTTCACGCTCCTATTCATAACTCATTCTTATGGATAGTATAATAAATCATATCTTTACTTATATCAAGAATTGTTATATAATTGTCATGCAATCGCAATAATGAATGTGCAACTGTTTTGCACAGGTCAATAAATTGGAGGTTTCATCATGAGATCAGTTGGTACCATTTCCCGAGGCATCAGAACTCCGGTTATCCGTGAGGGCGACGATCTTGTCACACTCGTTGCCGACAGCGTAATCACTGCCTCTCAGACCGACAACTTCACATTCAACGATAAGGACATCGTCTGCGTCACCGAATCCATAGTTGCCCGCGCGTACGGCAACTATGCTTCCACCGATGCAATCGCAAAGGACGTTGCCGCAAAGCTGGGTTCCGACACCGTCGGTGTCATCTTCCCCATTCTTTCCCGCAACCGCTTTGCCATTTGCCTGCGCGGTATTGCTAAGGGTGTGAAGAAGATCTATCTCATGCTCAGCTATCCCTCTGACGAAGTGGGCAACCACCTCTTTGACGAGGATCTGCTGGACGAGGTCGGCGTAAATCCCTGGAGCGACGTGCTGGACGAGAAAAAATACCGCGAACTGTTCGGCTATCAGGTACACCCCTTCACCGGCGTCGACTACGTTGCATACTATCTCGATGTTATCCGCCAGTGCGGCTGCGAGGGCGAGGTCATTCTTGCCAACCACTGCGAGAGCATTCTCGATTATACCAAGTATGTAATCAACTGCGACATTCACACACGTGAGCGCACCAAGCGCCGTCTGCTGAAGGCCGGTGCCGAGAAGGTGCTGACCATGACCGACATCCTCAACGCTCCCGTTGACGGCAGCGGCTACAACGAGCAGTACGGTCTGCTTGGCTCCAACAAGGCCACCGAGGATTCCGTCAAGCTGTTCCCCCGTGACTGTCAGACCTTCGTTGACGCTCTGCAGAAGCAGCTCATCGAGCGCACCGGCAAGCACATCGAGGTCATGATCTACGGTGACGGTGCATTCAAGGATCCCGTGGGCAAGATCTGGGAGCTGGCTGACCCTGTGGTTGCTCCTGCCTGTACCTCCGGTCTGCTGGGTACTCCCAACGAACTCAAGCTCAAATATCTTGCCGATAACGACTTTGCCGGTCTTTCCGGTCAGGAGCTTGCCGACGCCATCAAGAACTCCATCCACGCCAAGGACGGCGACCTCAAGGGAAGCATGGCTTCCGAGGGCACCACTCCCCGTCAGCTGACCGATCTTATCGGTTCCCTGTGCGACCTGACTTCCGGTTCCGGCGACAAGGGTACCCCCGTTGTTTTCATTCAGGGGTACTTTGACAACTACGCTCAGGACTGATTTTTTGAGATATATTTCGGGACTGCCGCAAATGTCCGCGGCAGTCCCGTTTTACTTTTTGGGATCTATTGTTTGGCTGCGTCAGGAACCGTACTTCGCTTTTTTCCTCTGACCGGCAGCATGAAAACACTGGCAAAACGAGCAAGACGTTTAGCGAGCGGGCGGGCCTGCTGAGCAAAATCAATGACCATTTTCAACAGATGCTCCATTGACGGATCCTCATCGAAGCGGCATGATATAGCATCACCGTCAAAGGAGAAGATAAAGCGATGCATGTGCGCCATGTGAATCGGGCGCAGGTGAATCTCAAGAGTAGCCTCATCAATCCATGCCCCACACGTCACTACAGGATAACTTCGTCCGTCAATATCAACTTCGCAGCGGCAGAAACCGCCGTCCACAGAAAATGGAATTACATAATCCACACCATTTTCCGACCAGTACATCAGCGACTTACCCTCTGAAAATTCAAATCTCACTGAGGAAACGCCCAGCGATTTCGTCTGATGCACCAGACGAACCGGCATCGGCAGCATACTGTGGCGATTGACCGGGAAATCAAAGTACGTTCCATTCAGCCTTGATTCAAGCCCCGACGGTCTTTGCGCCGTCTGCAGACAGTTCAACGTAAGATTCTCCTCTCTGAGGCACAGTTCAGCATAATCGCTTCCCGGCTCACTTTCCTCAGGAATGTCGTCAATATGCGGAACAAAGACATCGAACAGTGTTTCCAGCAGTTCCATCTGGGAAGCGTGTCCGCCGGTGGTAACGATTACCATATCCTTTTCCGGCATTATCAGGCCATACTGCCCGAACATGCCGTCTGCCCGCCATGATGTGCCATCTCCGTTGCGCCAGAACTGATAACCGTAGCCGCCTGTGCGATGAACAGAGTTATTGAGTTTTCTGTCTGTGTCACTGGAAACCACGCAGGCTCCGGCACGCGCGGCCCATTTTTCCGGCAGCACCCGTCTGCCATTCCATAGGCCGTCATCGAGGCAGAGCTGACAGAATTTTGCCATGTCTTCAGTCTTAAGATACAGTCCCCATCCTCCGCATTCGATACCGACAGGGCATTTATCCCACACCGGACGTTCAATCGCAAGTGGGGCGAACAATCGTGGCATGAGATAATCAACAAGACTGCAGCCGGTCACTTTTCTGAGAATTGCGGAAAGCATATATGTGTTCATGCTATTGTACACAAAACATTCACCGGGAAAGCTGCTCAGCGGCGTATTGAGAAACCATTCCACCCAGTCAGCTTTTCTTGGAACGCCCGTTTCATTCTGCTGGACTGCGCCGGAGGTCATGGTAAGCAGGTGTTCGACCGTGACCGAATAAATCCGCGGATCCGCATCAGGTGCTATCCTGCGCGGGAAGAAACTGGCGATTCTGTCATTGAGCGACAGCAGACCTTCCGCTTCGGCAAGTCCTGCTGCCGCGGAAACGACACTTTTGCTGAATGAATACTGCTGGTGCGGCAGGTCAGGGGAATACGGTTTCCACCACAGTCTGACTGCGGCCTTTCCATGGCGGAGTATCATCAGGCTGTGAACATTTATGCTGCGCTGAGCAAACGTATCAATGAGATCTATCACTGAAGCAGATGTAAAACCGCAGTTTTCTGGCGTGGCTGGTTCAAAAGCAGAGCCGGTATTGCAGATCATTCATCTTTCACCTCGACTGTATTTTATTGGCAACAGATTGCCCTGAGATTTCGATATTGATAAGATTCTGTGAACAAAGATGATTTGAGTTGCCTGCCGCATGATGTCCGTTGTATAATTATTATGTGGATTTATGTCCGCAGATCAATTTGTATTTACCCGGAGGACTTCCCGATGAAAAGTATCACCCGGCGTTTTATCGCTGTGATCTTATGTCTGATAACTGCTATATCATCCATTCAGATTGGCGCATTCGCGTCAGGAAAAACCGGCACCGGCATGGCTGAATGGGCACTGCGCGCCTACAACGAAGGCTGGAAATATGTTTTCGGAAGCGAGGAAGTCGGTGCCGTTGACTGCTCCGGTCTTATCCGATCCTACATAAACGGTGGAGGAGGCGCACTGGCACTGCTTAACGCATCGTCCGAATCGGGTAATATTTCCGCCATGCCCAACGTACACGGACTGGGATTATGGTGTGACGGCCACGCAGGTGTATATGTCGGCAAGAACAGCCAAGGCGTAAATATGGCTGTAGATGCACGCAACTCCAAGGTCAACGTGGTTTATTCCACCATGGACAGCCGTTCATGGAACCCCTGGGTGAAATGGTTCAAAGTTCAGGGAGTGAGCTACCCTACCACTGGCTGGGAGGATTTCAACGGTGAGCAGTATTATTATCATAATGGCGAATTTGTTACCGGAATATTCACCGTAGACGGTATTGATTATGATTTCGGCAACGACGGCGCATTGATCGGTAAAGCAAAGCCCACCACAGCCACTACAACTACCACAACCACCGCGCCGCCGACCACGACAGAGCGAAAAACCACCACAACAACCAGAAAAAAGACCACAACTGCGACCACAACCACTACACAAAAAACCACAACTGCGACCACAACCTCAAAATCCTCCCTGAAAGAGGGAATGAGCGGCAAAGATGTTACTGAAATCCAGAAGCGACTGATTGAACTTGGATATCTTGACGCAAAGGCAACCGGTTATTTTGGAAAGCAGACCTCCGCGGCTGTGAAAGCATTCCAGAAAACTGTTTCGCTGACTCCGGACGGAATAGTTGGAGAATCCACAAAAAAGGCACTGTTCGCCTCTGACGCTCCAAGAATGACCACCACAACCAGAACAAAAGCAACCACGACCACAACCACTACTGCGCCGCCGACAACCACCGCTGCAGCTACTACCACTGCCACCGCTGCGTCACAGACCGGCAGTACCGCTGTTTCTGCCAGCACAACGGCGACTGCTGCCTCAGCTCCCCCTCCCACTACTACAACCACGCTGAGTGCCCTTGAACTATTCCTTGAGAATAATCAGGCAGAGCACGAGAAGATCTACGTCGATCTTGAATTCGGCACTTCCGGCTACGCAGTAAAAGAACTACAAACCAGACTGGCAGAGCTCGGATATTATGACAGCGTCATTGACGGTTATTTCGGCGTGTTCCTACGTATTGCAGTATCGGAATTCCAGCTCAGCGCTGGCATGATTGATACCGGTGTGGCAGACATAGAAACCCAGGCAGTGTTGTTCTCCGAATTCGCTCCATCAGCAGATGTCAGCATTACTTACGGTGATGAATTCGATGATTCCGATTATATGATGGACGAAGGTGATCAGGAAGAAGTCGTAAGCAATACTGATGCGATCATTGAACTCAAGGAATCCGAAGGTCTGAGTATGTACTCCACCGAAAGCGATATATCCGCCTTCACACGAAGGTTCGGATCAGGAGGGGCACTTCCCACGCTCGGTATCACCGCATTTTCTGAACCTGTGATGCTTGTCGCTTTCAACGGAGACAGCTTTGAACTCACCGAGGACCTGCAGGGCACAATTGATGACTGTGTATTCTTCTGAATTTATCGATAATCGGGATTAATTTATTGATTTTTATGTTTTTTCTATCATAAAACGGCAACCAAACATTGACATCTATTGCTGTTACCGATATAATAAAACTCGTTCTGAATATATTTATTTGGGGTGAACAGCAATGACCACCTATCAGGAATCCGACAACACAATAAGTGCGGCAACGGATTCCATCCGTCATGGCAAAAATATATATCGCTTTGTGAAGCGCGGCTTGGACGTATTATGTTCTCTGGTCGGTATTATTCTTATGTTGCTACCAATGCTGGTGATCGCGCTGGCTATTCGCCTCCACAGCCCAGGTTCTGCACTTTTCCGTCAACGCAGAATAGGGCTTAATGGAAAAGTGTTCACCATTCTTAAGTTCCGTACGATGTATCAGACCGCACCACATGAAACATCAACCGAAGATCTGGTCGACGCAGGGAAACACATCACACGTTTCGGCGCTTTTCTGAGAAAAACAAGCATTGACGAACTTCCGCAGCTATTCAACGTACTTCGAGGCGATATGAGTTTTATTGGTCCTCGGCCGTTGATTGTAAGCGAAAAAGAAGTCCACCGCCTGCGTATGCAAAGCGGCGTGTACTGTATTCGCCCCGGCATAACCGGCTGGGCGCAAATCAACGGAAGAGACTGTATTGACGCAGAAACAAAGGTGTATCTGGACACAGAGTATCTCCATAATTATTCCTTTACGATGGATCTGAAGATTGCGCTGAACACATTGTTCGTAGTCTCCAGCGGAGACGGATATTCCGAGGGCAGAAAATCAGATCAGCACAGCGCTATAAATTCGATCGATAATAACGCCGCATAGAAACAACCCGATATGCTTTTATGGCACATCGGGTTGTTTGCATTATTATATCTGTTTAGTAAAACAGACAATTCTGTTTACCTCTTGAAATCCACAGCTCAAATGAAACGCGAGACTCTGCGTATTGATCAATTCACAGTCACTGGCAAATTCGGTGCATCCCTGCTCTTTTGCCCACTGTTCACACGCTTCAACCAGTCGCCTGGCATAACCGTTTTGTCTGTGCTGCTCATCAATGAACACACCCTCCAGATGATATCCCACCGGAGAAGATTGTGTGCCTTCAACATAGTCGTGGCGAAGCTGGCACTGCGAGAAACCAACAGGCATATCATCCAGGTACAGAATGAAAACAGTGGCTTCTTCTCCTGACAGCATAGCTTCAAATTCCGCAGTCATGTCTTCCACGGAGCATTCATCCCACAGCTGCACCGCCAGTTTTGCTGCTGTGCCAGCGTCTTCGAATAACGCTTTCTTTATCATTATCATTCTATC
Source organism: Acutalibacteraceae bacterium (assembly GCA_045605025.1). GTDB lineage: Bacteria > Bacillota > Clostridia > Oscillospirales > Acutalibacteraceae > SIG598. The sequence goes on along the minus strand of JAZUPE010000109.1, from coordinate 772 downwards.
CCTCCAAGATGTGGAATAAAGAAACACCTTTTTTCTAATGTCAAAACGAGTTTCTTTGGCGCCACCTGTTGGACTCGAACCAACGACCCTGCGGTTAACAGCCGCATGCTCTACCGACTGAGCTAAGGAGGCAGATTGTGTCGGCATCTTCCTATCTTCCCAGGCCGTCTCCAGCCAAGTATTTTCGGCACTAGTGAGCTTAACTACCGTGTTCGGAATGGGAACGGGTGGACCCTCACCGTCATCAATACCGACTATATTATGCAACCGTTAGTCACATAATATACATTGTTGAGAAAATCTCGTGGTGACCCGTAGGGGATTCGAACCCCTGTTGCCGGCGTGAGAGGCCGGAGTCTTAGGCCACTTGACCAACGGGCCATATAAGCCCGGATGATGAGCGTACTCATCATCCGGATTTGGTACACCATCACGGGCTCGAACCGTGGACACCCTGATTAAGAGTCAGGTGCTCTACCAACTGAGCTAATGGTGCATATCGGGCAGTGCCCTGAAAACCGAACAGCAATTGATGCGATAAGCGAAACAACAAGGTCAAGCCCTCGACCTATTAGTACTGCCAAGCTGAACGTGTCACCACGCTTACAAGTCGGATCGTAGCCATGTCGTTCTGTGAGCCAAGGAGTTGATTTATGACATTGTCTTCCTAAGACCGCTTGGCCTCCGACTTCAATTGATGCGATAAGCGAAACAACAAGGTCAAGCCCTCGACCTATTAGTACTGCCAAGCTGAACGTGTCACCACGCTTAC
>JAZUPE010000108.1:0-9529 GCA_045605025.1 Acutalibacteraceae bacterium | reverse complement strand
CCCCCAGAATGCTCATCGCGTTCCTTGAGAACAACATGAACGAGGATGGATCCATCCGCATCCCTGAGGCACTTCGTCCATACATGGGCTGTGAAGTCGGATCGTAGCCATGTCGTTCTGTGAGCCAAGGAGTTGATTTATGACATTGTCTTCCTAAGCCCGCTTGGCCTCCGACTTCAATACCGTCGTTGCACCCCCCAGAATGCTCATCGCGTTCCTTGAGAACAACATGAACGAGGATGGATCCATCCGCATCCCTGAGGCACTTCGTCCATACATGGGCTGTGATATTATTAAGAAGAAGTGAGTGAAAAGAGTATGAAATCCTACGATTTTACCGCCATAGAGAAAAAATGGCAGGACATATGGGAAGAAAAGGGCGTATTCCACGCTCCCAATGATTTCTCCAAGCCCAAGTTCTACGCTCTGGTAGAATTCCCCTATCCCTCCGGAGCCGGTCTGCACGTGGGTCATCCCCGTCCCTACACCGCTCTTGACATAGTCTCCCGTAAAAAGCGCATGGAGGGCTACAACGTCCTGTATCCCATGGGCTGGGACGCCTTCGGTCTGCCCACTGAGAACTATGCCATCAAGAACCACATCCATCCCGCTAAGGTCACCGAAATGAACGTAGCCCGCTTCAAGAGCCAGCTGCGTATGCTCGGTCTGTCCTTCGACTGGAGCCGTGAGATTAACACCACTGATCCCAGCTACTACAAGTGGACCCAGTGGATCTTCCTCAAGCTCTTTGAAAAGGGTCTTGCCTATAAGAAAGAAATGGCTGTCAACTGGTGTACCTCCTGCAAGTGCGTGCTTGCCAACGAGGAGGTCGTCAACGGCGGCTGTGAGCGCTGCGGCAGCGAGGTCGTGCGCAAGGTCAAGAGTCAGTGGATGCTCAGAATCACCCAGTACGCCCAGCGTCTCATCGACGATCTGGACGGACTTGATTACATCGAGCGCGTCAAGACCCAGCAGAAGAACTGGATCGGCCGTTCCACCGGTGCCGAGGTCGATTTCGACACCACCACCGGCGATAAGCTCACCGTATATACCACCCGTCCTGATACCCTCTTTGGTGCCACTTACATGGTCATCAGCCCGGAGCATCCCGTGCTGGAGAAGTGGGCTGCAATCATAAATAACATGGACGAGGTCAAGGCCTATCAGGCAGAAGCCGCACGCAAGTCCGACTTCGAGCGCACCGAAATGGCCAAGAACAAGACCGGCGTCCGTCTGGACGGCGTGTCCGCCATCAATCCCACCAACGGCCGCGAGATTCCCATCTTCATCTCCGACTATGTACTTATCTCCTACGGTACCGGTGCCATCATGGCTGTTCCTGCCCATGACACCCGTGACTGGGAGTTCGCAAAGAAGTTCAACCTGCCCATTATCGAAGTTGTCAAGGGCGGCGACGTGGAGAAGGAAGCCTTCACCGACTGCGAGACCGGCATCATGGTCAACTCCGACTTCCTCAACGGTCTGTCCGTAGAAGAAGCCAAGGTCAGGATCATCGGGTTCCTTACCGAGCAGGGCAGAGGTCATCAGAAGGTCAACTTCAAGCTGCGTGACTGGGTATTCTCCCGTCAGCGCTACTGGGGCGAGCCCATTCCTCTGGTCTGGTGCGACCACTGCAACGAGTGGGTACCTGTGCCCGAGGATCAGCTTCCTCTGACTCTCCCCGATGTGGATTCCTACGAACCCACCGACAACGGCGAATCTCCCCTCGCCAACATCACCGACTGGGTCAACACCACCTGCCCAAAATGCGGTGGCCCTGCCCGTCGTGAGACCGACACCATGCCCCAGTGGGCCGGTTCCTCCTGGTACTTCCTGCGCTACTGCGATCCTCACAATGATGAGGCTCTGGCTTCCAGGGAGGCTCTCGAGTACTGGACTCCCATCGACTGGTACAACGGCGGAATGGAACACACCACCCTCCATCTGCTGTACAGCCGCTTCTGGCATAAGTTCCTCTACGACATCGGCGTGGTTCCTACCTGTGAGCCTTACGCCAAGCGTACCAGCCACGGCATGATTCTTGCTGCCGACGGCGGCAAGATGAGCAAGTCTCGCGGCAACGTCATCAACCCCGACGATGTTGTTGCTCAGTACGGTGCCGACACCATGCGCATGTACGAGATGTTCATCGGCGATTTCGAGAAGGCAGCTCCCTGGCAGGAAAGCTCCGTTCGCGGCTGCAAGCGTTTCCTCGACAGAACATGGGCGCTCTTTGATAAGCTTACCAAGGGCGACGAAATCCGTCCCGAGCTGGAAAGTGCCTTCCACAAGACCATCCGCAAGGTCTCCGAGGATATCGACAACCTCAAGTTCAATACCGCCATCGCCGCTCTGATGGCACTCATCAATGATATTGAATCCTCCGGCAGCATCAACCGCGCCGAGTTCAAGATCTTCATGAAGCTGCTCAACCCGTTCGCTCCCCACATCACCGAGGAGCTGTGGCGCAGAGCGCACTGCGGCAAGATGATCGCCGAGCAGAAGTGGCCCGTGTACGACGAGAGCAAGTGTGTGGAAGCTACCGTTGAGATCGCTGTGCAGATCAACGGCAAGATCCGTGCCCGTCTGACCGTCGCCGCCGACATCGCCGCTCCCGATGCTATCGCAGCAGCCAAGGCCGATCCCGTCTGCGCTGCACAGATCGAGGGCAAGCAGATCGTCAAGGAGATCTATGTCCCCGGTCGTCTGGTCAATATCGTTGTTAAGTAATATCAAATAATTCCGCCCGGCGCTATTCAATAATCAGCGCCGGGCATTTTTTGAAAATCGAGGTGTGTCCCTATGGCAAAGAAAACAAAAGAACCGCCAAAAGTCAGCGTACTGGACACGATAAAAAGCGTAAGCGTGCCGCAGGTTATTGACGATATCAAACAGCGCATCACCCCGAAAAAGAGCTTCCGCAAGGCACATCCCTTTCTGTTTGCCCTTGCCTCTTTCGGGCAGATAATTCTGTTGCTGCTCCCGCCGGCGCTGTGGCTGGCGGTCACTCTCTTTATCTTCCCCACGGAAAACAGCGGTCTGCTCATTGTGGGCGGCGCGGGTGCTTTCCTTATCGGCGTCGGTCTGCTCAACCTGACCATGCGCTGCTTCGGGAAATTCCAGTACCTCGGCTGCCTGACCGTGCTCTGTCTGGCAGTCGGAGGCATGCTCACCGCCCTTACCTCACTGATATTGTACACGCCTGAGATATACGCCCGTTTTGACGAGAGCATGATCTCCGGCTATGTGCTGAGCATCATCGCCATAATGTGGTATGCCATCGCCTATGGGCTGGTGTTTCGCAGCGGGGTTCAGAACTATCTGCGTAGCCGTGGTGTGAGCAAATCACGAATTAAAAAGCTGAAAAAGGGTGGCTTGCGAAACTACTGGTGGTACGCCGACCTCCACGAAGAACTGGGGCTGGGGGCCGCTTACTGGATGAACATCCTGTTCACCGTCCTGTTCTTTGCCGCGTCAATGATGACAGTATTCTTCGGCTGGCTGCGGAATTTCCGCCCTGTCACCGGCGGACTGCTGTTCGCGGCTGGTGTGATGTGCATTGTTTTGATGTGCTGGACACTGGCGCGCGGACGCAAAGAAGGCAGCGGATTTATAGCATGGTTTGGGATATTATCCTGCACAATGCTGACCGCCGTTGCTACATATGCGGTTGTCATGATGACCATCGGGAAAATGTTCTGAATACACAGGCAAGGTAAAGACACCATGCAAAAAAAGCCGCCATGTGATGCGATCTGCTTCACATGGCGGCAAAATTTTACTGTTCTTCACCGGAAGCGGTTTCCTCGCTCCCGGTGGTTTTCTTTGTTTTGAAAACCATCTTAGGCTCGGTGCCGTCGAGAATTCGTCTGATGTTGGAGCGGTGCTTAAAGATAACAATCAGACCAAAGAGTGCGGCGATGATGACCTGCACCAGCACGTAACTGGTGTTGTATATGTCGGGCTGTGCTGCCCGCTGGAAGAACCAGCAGTGGATAAAGGTGATGATAGGATAGGTGATACCATCCATGATGGAACCGACGGATACGGTGCGGGTGATGGCAAAGGAGATAAGGAACACACCCAGAAGAGCAAGAAAGCGTACGGGTGAGAGCACCAGAATTATGCCAGCCAGAGTCATGATGCCCTTGCCGCCACGGAAGCCGAAGTACACCGGGTAGAGATGTCCCAGCACGGCGAACAGGCCTGCAACGCTTGCGGCGATGTAGATTATCGGAGCGTTTTCCGGAGCCGACTTGGGGAAGCCTGCCCAGCGCATCAGCAGCTGGCTGATGAGAATGGCAAAAGCGCCCTTGGCAAAGTCGCACACAAAGGTGCATATACCGGCGCCGATACCGATGGTACGGAACACATTGGTTGCACCGGCATTGCCGCTGCCGTGGTTTCGGACGTCATCCTTGGCAAACAGCTTTGAGAAAATGACCGCAAAGCTTATGCTGCCTAGCAGATAGGCTATGATTGCCGACAGAATGAATGCGGCAATAAGCTGCGGTGTAGCGGTTACTGTATTCATACAATCCCCTCCAAAGGGTAAAGAAATTACTTGCTCTTGTCGGAGCGCTCACGGATTACAAAGCGGACAGGCGTACCCTCAAGGCCGAAGGTTTCGCGGATACGGTTTTCCAGATATCTCTGATAGGAGAAATGGAAAAGATCGGCGGAGTTTACAAAGCACACGAATGTGGGGGGCTTGGTGGAAGCCTGAGTGATATAGTAGATCTTGAGCCGCTTGCCTTTGTCCGAAGGGGGCTGCACGCGGCTGGTAGCGTCGGCAAGCACGTTGTTGATCATGCCGGTGGAAATGCGCATGGCGTTCTGATCGGCAACATACTTCACCAGTTCAAACAAGCGGTCAACGCGCTGGCCGGTCTTTGCCGAGATGAACAGAATGGGCACATATGACATGAAGGAAAGATCCTCCTCGAGCTTCTTGCGGAACTCATTCATGGTCTTGTCGTCCTTGATGACGGCGTCCCACTTGTTGACCGCGACAATGCTGGCCTTGCCCTTCTGATGCGCCATACCGGCGATCTTGGTGTCCTGCTCGGTGATGCCCACCGTGGCGTCAATCATAATAACACAGACGTCGGCGCGTTCTATGGCGTTCTGTGCGCGGATAACGCTGTATCGTTCGATATCGTCCACAATTTTGCTCTTGCGGCGGATACCGGCAGTGTCGATGAACAGGTACTTGTCCTCGCCGCGCTCATACAGAGCGTCAACGGCGTCACGGGTAGTTCCGGCAATGTCGGAAACGATCATACGCTCCTCGCCCACAATGCGGTTGAGCAGAGAAGATTTGCCGGCGTTGGGCTTGCCCACGATGGCGACCTTGATGCGATCGCTGTCCTCGTCCTCGTCAGCCTGCGCAGGAATGTGCTCAAAGGCGGCGTCCAGAAGATCGCCGGTGCCGTGACCATGGGCCGCGGAAACCGCAATGGGATCGCCCAGACCGAGGTTGTAAAACTCATAGAATTCAGCGGGAGGCGCGCCGATGGTGTCGCACTTGTTTACGCACAGCACCACAGGGCGGCCGCTCTTCTTGAGCATGTTTGCCACTTCCATATCGGTGGCAACAACGCCGGTGCGCAGATCGGTAACAAGTATAATAACATCTGCCGAATCAATAGCCATCTCTGCCTGACGGCGCATGTGTGAAAGGATCTTGTCCTCGCTGAAAGGCTCGATGCCGCCGGTGTCCACAATGGTGAACGGGCGGTTGAGCCATTCGCCGTCGCCGTATATGCGGTCACGGGTAACGCCGGGGGTATCCTCAACGATAGCAAGGCGCTGTCCGATCAGTTTGTTGAACAGGGTGGATTTGCCCACGTTGGGGCGACCGACCACTGCGATAATGGGTTTAGACATAGCGTTCTCCTGTCATTCCAGTGTTGATGAAAATTCATTAAGAATGTTAAGCAGAGATTGACTCTGCGACGTTTGCAATTTTACTCGTCTCCCAGCAGAGCGTCCAGCAGCTCATAGCCGTCGTTCGGCACGGCAGTCAGTGTCACTCCGAGGGATTGCTCCACCTGTTCAGGAGTGACATCATCAAGGAACATATCACCGCCATGCCGCAGCATGACCTGCGGTATCAGCAGGCGCTCTCCTTTGATGTCCCGTCCGTTCAGCTGGCGGATAATATCACCGCCGGTAACCAGACCGGCAACGGTGATACTGTGACCGAAAAAGTCGTTGACAATGGGAATGACCTCCCACTCCGCATCAGGAAACTTTTTCTGTGCAGCGTCTGTCAGCTCACGCAGATATGGCGCTATGGACACGCCGGTTGCGATGGTCGCCCTGTGAGGCAGCTCATCGCCATCGATGTCCTCCAGAGCCGCGAGAAATTCGTCACGCAGCAGAGCCACCGTTCCCACGCCGTTGTCCAGCTGAGGATAATCCTCGTAATCGTCGGGAGAGGGGAATGGAAGACCTGCGGTGATATAGAACTCGTCCGCGGGCCATACAACATTGCCCCAGTTGTGTGCCCGTGCGATGGCAGCCCAGCGGTTCGCGGTCTCAATGACCTGTCGGGATTCTTCGGCATTGAACAGCCGCAGTTCCTCCAGACCCTCGCGATGGGCGGTCAGACCCACCGGTACGAGAGCGATGGACTGCACCTGCGGCGTCAGGGAGAAAAGATCGCTCAGTGACCGCTCCAGTTCCGCGCCGTCATTCCAGCCGGGACACAGCACCAGCTGACAGTTGAGCTGAATGCCGCCTTCGGCAAGATAGCGCAGTCGATCCATTATGTGCGCCGATTCGGGGTTCTTCATCATGCGCACACGCAACTCGGGATTGGTTGTGTGTACCGATACGTTGATCGGTGTTATCTTCATCTGCACAATGCGCTCAAGTTCGCGCTGTGAGAGATTTGTCAGTGTGATATAGTTTCCAAAGAGGAAGGAAAGACGCTCGTCGTCATCCTTGAAATAGAGTGACTCGCGCATCCCTTTGGGAGTCTGATCCACAAAGCAGAACACGCACTTGTTGCGGCAGGAACGCTGCTTGTCCATCAGATATGTCTCAAAATCCAGACCCAGCGAATCGTATTCGCCTTTTCTGATGATATGACGGTGCTGAGTTCCATCGGTATCGGAAACCACCACATCCACAGTGCGCTCTGTTTCGTAAAAACGGAAGTCCAGCACATCGTGTATATCGTGTTCGTTGATGGACAGCAGTGTCTGACCGGCACTGATTCCTGCGCGGTCAGCGGCGGAACCGGATTCCACCGACTTGATCAGTACAGACACAGGCGTCTCCTTTCATAGGGTGAAACAGTTAAGAAGTTCACAAAATGCTTTGCCACAATTCCTGCGATTCATTCGTTCTTCGTTCAAAAAAGAAACGGCTACGCGGAGACGGCAATCACCGCCGTACTGTCGTAGCCGTTTGCTTATACGATGTAAATTGACGGACAGATTAAACGTCCATCTTGACGACTTCTCTGTCGCCGTAGAAACCGCAACTGCCGCATACACGGTGCTGTCTCTTGAGCTGTCCGCAGTGGTCGCACTTGACCAGAGTGGGCTCAGCCAGCTTCCAAACGCTGGAGCGTCTCTTGTCTCTTCTGGCCTTGGAAGTCTTTCTCTTGGGTACCGCCATCGTCTATACCTCCTTTTACAATCGCTGTGGGCTGTTTTACTGATTTTCTTCCAGCAGTTTTCTCAATGCCGCAAGACGCGGGTCAGGCTCACTCATCACACAGTCGCACTGACCGTGGTTGAGGTTGCACCCGCACTTCGGGCACAGCCCTTTGCAATCCTGCTTGCACAGATATCCGGTCGGCGCCTCCAGAAGAATGTCCTCCCGGGCAATCTCGTCAAATTCAACGCGATAGTCGGGGGCAAAGACGATCTCCTCCGAGGTGTCATCCTCCGGCTCGACGCCGGAAACGATATGCTCAAAGGTGAAGGTCATGGGCTGGCTCGAGGGTTCGAGACAGCGGTCACACTCTCTGGTGTAGCTGGCCTCGGCGCGATACCTCAGCATGACCACGCTGCCGTGATTTTCAAACGTGCCGGTTATGTTGACCGGCTGGATAATGGGCTTGGCGCCGTATACCTCTTCGTCGGAAAGATCAAGGGTCAGGTCGATGGGGAGAACAAACCCCTCCTGCTGGAAAACCTGTTTCAGGTCAAGCTGCATAGCGCACCTCATAATCACCCCGGCGAGAAACACCGGAGCAATAATCACTCGTAATATTATAAATATGATGACCTGTTTTGTCAATCATATTTTAAAAATTGATGAATTTTGCCCGAATTATTCCCGTCAGACCATCTCAACGATATCAGTGATGTCAGCGGAGAACTCCGAAGCATCGGCAGAAACGGAGAAAATAAAGGTGATGTTGGTCTGCTCGGCAAGAGGAGCGACCTTCTTGATGAAGGCTGCAAACTGCTCCATGTCGCGGCCGCCGATCTTCAGGGTGGAGTCCACCAGAACATCGGTAATGTCATAGTTGCCGGCGCACAGGCCGCTGAGGAAGCCGTAGAAAGCGTCGAAGCCCTCAATGCCGTAATCCTCGATGTTGATCAGACGGCACTTGTGGTCAACGTCGTAGGTCAGGGTGTCGCCCTTTTCCACGCAGACTACGTTGCCCTTGGAAGTCTTGACGGCGTCATGGGCCAGAGCGATCAGCTTCTTGGTCTTACCGCTGCCCTTGTTGCCGGCGAGAAATTTTATCATGGTAATCTCCTCCAAAATAAAGGTAATGGTGATTATGTTTTATAGGAGAGCGCCGGAGCGTTCGGTGTTCCGGCGCTCATATCCATTTTGTCTGAATGACCGATGCTTACTCAGCCAGACGGGCTTCCAGCTCGGCCTTCTGGCTCTCGTAGCCCGGCTTGCCCAGCAGGGCGAACATGTTCTTCTTGTAAGCCTCAACGCCCGGCTGGTTGAAGGGATTTACTCCCAGGACATAACCGGAGATGGCGCAGGCCTTCTCGAAGAAGTAAATGAGATATCCCAGATCGCTCTCGCTCCAGGAATCGATGTGCAGGGCCACATTGGGAACACCGCCGTCCACATGGGCAAGAACGGTGCCGGCAAAGGCTTTCTTGTTGACCTCGTCCATGGTCATGCCGGTGAGGAAGTTCAGACCGTCCACATTGGCGGGATCCTCCTCGATGACGCGCTGCTGCTTGGGCTGGTCAAAGACGCACACGGTCTCGAACAGGAAGCGGCAGCCCTCCTGAATGTACTGACCCAGAGAGTGCAGGTCGGAGGAGAAAATGGCAGAGGCGGGGAAGATGCCCTTGTTGTCCTTGCCTTCGCTCTCGCCGTACAGCTGCTTCCACCACTCGTTCATCATCTGGAAAGCCGGCTCATAGGCGACCAGCAGCTCGGTGGAGTAGCCTGCCTCGTAAAGGGCGTTGCGCACAGCGGCGTACTTGTAGCAGGGGTTCTTTTCGATGTCAGTGTCGCACAGGCTGTTCTGAGCCAGACGTGCGCCTTCCATCAGCTTGTCGATGTCCACTCCGGCAGCGGCGATGGGCAG
>JAZUPE010000107.1:0-56893 GCA_045605025.1 Acutalibacteraceae bacterium | reverse complement strand
ACTGGGAGTTGGACCTTTTAAGGGCAGCAAGTAACAATTCTATGCGGTTGGCAGATCGTATTACGCGTTTACGCGTACGCAAAGGACAGAGGGCTATGCCCGCATGTGAAAGGCCACCGGCTTCGCCGGTGGATGTTTACTGTGCTGTACGGGAAGTTTTTTCATTGGTTTTGAAAAAAACAGTGAAAAGAAGTAATATTCCCGTTGAATACTATGTTTGTATAGTGAAAGCGCTTTTGCTGAACTTGATCGCTCAGACGAACTCAGATGGCAGGAGGTGGACATTTGATATCGGACGGTGAGCTGAAATGGTGTACAGAGCAATATACCGACATGATACTTCGCATTGCCGTCAGCTATTTCGGCAGCATAGACGAAGCTCAGGATATACTGCAGGAGGTCTTTCTGAGACTGATACAGCAGAATAAACTATTTGCCGACGAGGAACATCGGAAACGCTGGCTGATACGCGTGACATCCAATCTATGCAGAAATGAGCGCAAAAGCAGCTACAGGCGCAGGGTGATTCTCGTGGATAACGATGCATCAGAAATGATCGGCAGGAGTACGGAATATCAGAACGGTGACAGTGATGAATCGGAGAAACTGCGGGATGCGGTTACCGGTCTTCCGGAAAATCTTAGGATAGTGGTGCATCTGTTTTACTATGAAGCTTATCCGGTAAAGGATATCGCTTCAATGCTGAATAAATCCGAAGCGGCTGTCCAGATGCGACTGTATCGGGCGAGAGCGGTACTTAAGAAAAAACTAAAAGGAGGTTGGGCAGATGGGCGGTCTGGAACAGAATAAGAAGCAATATAAACATACCTATGATGCCGTAAAGGTGTCAGCGGAAATGAAAGAAAGGTTGTTAAACATGAGAAATCCTGAAGTGTCAAAAAAACAGGCGCAGACAGAAAAATCGGTATGGGTGCAAGCACTGCCGCGCAGCGGTTCAACTGGTTTGATGGGCTGTTAGCCGAATCAGAGATTACGCTGATTGATGAATACGCAGAAACACCCGAAACGATTGCTGACAACGGCGTATATCAGGCGGAAAACGAGGATTGGCTGGTAACAGTGGAGCAGTTTATCTATCTTGAAGCTACCGATTATGGCATTGTCCGGTTTTCCGTGATGACAAGTCGGGAAAGAGCGACTGGTACGGCTTAGCCGAATATCATTCCTTCTACAGCGACTGGGATATGCCCGCGGCACAGGAGATTTACGGAGGAACCCTTGGTTTCGGGCTTACCGAATCGGTTTATTCCAACCGCGTGTTCATTGCCTCTCAGGAGGGGAACAAGACCGTCTGCCAGATGACATTCAGCACCTTCAAGAACATTGATATGAAAAACAGACTGCCGAAGCTTACTGTTTTTGAAATGGGCGACGGAGACCCCATGACTATAATGAAGCTGGATATGCCCGTGAGCGAATCTCTCCCGTCCTACTGCTGGCGCAATGCAGACGGCGAGGTACGGCTTCTGCTCTCCGGTATGGACTTCCATCTTTATGACGCTCCAAAAAGCTCCATATACGGCGAAGACATTATCACCCGTGAAATCTCTGTTCAGATGAAGGACGGCAGCAGCTATATCGTCCGCTCAGAGTCCGGAAAGGCAGAGCATCTTCTTTACTGCACCGGCAGAGACGGCGGCTTCTGGGGCAGCTTTGACCGTGTGATTAATCCGGACAACATTGCATCCTTTGCCGTTGATGGTAAAGTGTTTTATGTCGAGGATGCGACACTAGAATAACAGGCGCACGGCGAATAAATGATGTTTTTGTACTGTTTCGTGACAACCGTAAGATGCGGACAACGTCTTGCGGCTGAAGGCTGGAAATAACTTGATATCTCCACAGAAAAAGCCGGCGGAGATGTATGTTCATCGCCGAAAGTATAATTTTACGCTTGCAGAAGGCCTGCGTCCGCAAGGGCGCGGGTCTTTTTGCACTGTTCGCTGGCAGGTACAGTCAAATTGACGGTTTCAGAAAGAATAATTCTGTTATCTTGATGAATTGTTTTACATAACTTTCAAGTGTATAATAGATATATGACTTTTTGCGGGAGGTATCGATATGGCACAGCTATTGTACAAAACCAGAGGAGAATCAAGTCCCGACCGGAAGCAGAAGGTTTACTTCTGTGCCCACCCCGACGACTATCCTCTGCTGGACAACATCGCCGCTGAGGTGCTGAAGCACCAGAACTGCGCGGTGTGGTATGACAAAGAGCCGGACGCGCAGTACGACGCCGAGGAGTTCGGTTCCCGTCTTGCGGAAATGCAGCTTTTTGTAATGCCGGTCACAACCCGTCTGCTCACTCAGCCCTGTCGCGCGATGGAGTTTGAGTTTGCGCTGGCACAGCGTGAGCATATCCCTGTGCTGCCGCTCATGCAGGAAAGCGGACTGGACGAGCTGTTCAACGAAAAATGCGGCGACCTGCAGTATCTTGACAAGAACAGCACCGATACCACCGGCATCACCTACGAGGAAAAGCTGCGGAAGTATCTCGAAGCCGTACTGGTCGGCGACGAGGAGGCACAGCGCATCCGCGATGCCTTTGCCGCCTACATATTCCTCAGCTATCGCAAAAAAGACAGAGCGCAAGCTCAGAGGCTCATGCGCCTGATACATCAGGTGGACTTCTGCCGTGACGTAGCCATCTGGTATGACGAATTCCTCACCCCCGGCGAAAACTTCACCAGCCTGATATCCGAGTATCTGGAAAAAAGCTCGCTTTTTGCGCTGGCGGTTACGCCCAATCTCCTTGAGCGCAAAAACTACGTCATGCGCATTGAATATCCCATGGCCAGAAAATTAAAAAAGGCTGTTCTTCCGGCTGTGCTCCAGCGCACGTCCCGTTGGAAGCTGCGCCGCAAATATCGTGGCATTCCAGCCTGCGTGGACGCGCAGGATCAGCGTGCCCTCACAGAGGCACTCAGCGAAAAACTCGGAGATGTGACAAAAATGCGCAACGACAGTCCGCAGCAGCTTTATCTCATGGGTCTTGCGTACCTCAACGGCGTGGACGTTGAGCGCGACAACGACAAAGCCCTTGAACTGATCTCCGCCTCTGCGGAGCAGGATTACGTCGAAGCCCTCAAAAAACTTGTGCAGATGTACCGCGAGGGTCTGGGCGTTGAGCGCGACTATATCGCCGCCGTGGAATGGCAGCGCAGACTGGTTTCCGTGCTGGAAAAGCTGTACGCGCAGTCCGGCAGCGAATATGACGCGCACGCTTTCTTCAACGCACTGTGGGATCTGGGTGACTACCTTTACGAGCTGCGTCGAGTCAAAGAAGCCGGAGAGGCTTATTCAAGAATGCTTGAGGCAAGCCGCGGGTTTGTCGAAAAATTTGATTCGAACTGGGCCCGTCGCGATCTTTCGATAAGCTATAACAATCTGGGCGACATCAGCGCAGCCGCCGGCGACCCTGCCGCCGCGAAGGAGTATTATCAGAAGGGGCTGGAAATCGCCCTTGCCATAGCGGAGGAAAGCGACACCATCGAAGCCCGCCGCGACCTTTCGGTAAGCTATAACAAGCTGGGCGACATCAGCGCAGATATCGGCGACCCCGCCGCCGCGAATGAGTATTATCAGAAGGATCTGGAAATCGCCCTTGCCATAGCGGAGGAAAGCGACACTATCCAAGCCCGCCGCGGCCTTTCGATAAGCTATAACAAGCTGGGCAACATCAGCGCGGCCGCCGGCGACCCCGCCGCCGCGAAGGAGTATTATCAGAAGAGTCTGGGAATTCGCCTTGCCATAGCGCAGGAGAGCGACACCATTGAAGCCCGCCGCGACCTTTCAATAAGCTATGAAAAGCTGGGCGACATCAGCGCAGCCGCCGGCGACCCCGCCGCCGCGAAGGAGTATTATCAGAAGGGGCTGGAAATTCGCCTTGCCATAGCGGAGGAGAGCCGCACCATTGAAGCCCGTCGCGACCTTTCGATAAGCTATAACAAGCTTGGCAACATCAGCGCAGCCGCCGGCGACCCCGCCGCCGCGAAGGAGTATTATCAGAAGGGGCTGGAAATATTCATTGCCATAGCGCAGGAGAGCGACACCATTGAAGCCCGCCGCGACCTTTCGATAAGCTATGAAAAGCTGGGCAACATCAGCGCAGCCGCCGGCGACCCCGCCGCCGCGAAGGAGTATTATCAGAAGAGTCTGGGAATTCGCCTTGCCATAGCGGAGGAGAGCGACACCATCCAAGCCCGCCGCGATCTTTCGGTAAGCTATAACAAGCTGGGCAACATCAGCGAAGCCGCAGGCGACCCCGCCGCCGCGAAGGAGTATTATCAGAAGGATCTGGAAATTGTCCTTGCCATAGCGGAGGAAAGCAGAACGATTGAAGCGATAGACGACCTTGCGGTTTCTTATTGCAAACTTGGCGTTATCGACAAAGACAACCTCGACCTCGCCATGCTCAGAAAGGCGTACGATATCTGGTGGGAACTGAGCGCGCGGTGTCCCGGCGTTCCCGAATACGCCCGCCGTCGTGATATTGTAGGCGATCTGCTCGACGAATACGACGAATAACTGCACCTGCGCTTTTCCGCAGGCAACACAAAAAAGCGCCTCCCCGAACCTCTGTCCGGGGAGGCACTTTTGCTGGTTGAGTTGGTTACAGGAACAGATACTTCAGAATAAATACGATGGCGAGAATGGTTTCCGCGATGCTCAGTCCGGTCAGTCTCAGAGTGACCAGCTTGAGCAGAACGTGCATAATAACGCCAAGGAAGATGCCGTCCGCGATGGAGCCGGTGAGCGGCATGGCAAGAATGCATACAAATGCGGGCAGGGCGTCGGTGGGATCGCTCCAGTCGAAATCCTTGATTGCGCTCATCATCATCATGCCGACGTAAACCAGCGCGGCACCATAGGCAGGTGCGGGAATGAACGCGCCGAAAGGCATCATGAACAGCGCGGCGATGAAGCACACGGAGGTCACAACCGAAGCAAGACCGGTCTTGCCGTTTTCAGCAACGCCCGCGCAGGACTCAACGCTGACAACGCAGCCGGGAGCGCCGGCGATGGCGCTGATGCCGGTAGCGGAAGCGTCGGAAATAAGAGCCTTCTTCATCTCGGGCAGGTTGCCGTCCTTGTCGAGAAGATCGCCCTTTGCGGCGGTGCCCATGATGGTGCCGGCGGCGCTGAAGATGTCAATAAAGGTGTAGGCAAGAACCACAGCACCCACAGCCAGCAGACCTTTGAGGAAGCTTTCGCTGCCGCTGAACAGCTCGCCGAAACCGTTGGTGAAAACCTTACCGAAGGACTCGGTCAGCCAGTTGCCGAACTGTGTACCGATGTCGCCAAGGCTGAACTCGATGGAGGGCAGGGTGTCCATGCCGGTGGCAACGGAGATACCCCAGTAGAGGGCAGAGGAGGCGATAATGCCGCACAGGATGCCGCCGGGGATTCTCAGACGGGCAAACAGACCCATTACCAGAATGCCCAGCAGGAGCATGAGAGCGGTGTAGGTTTTGGAGCTGCCGTCAAAGATCGCGCCGATGTCCGCCATTCTGCCGTTAACGAACACGTTGCCGTATTTCAGACCCAGAGAGGCGATGAAAAGACCGATGCCGGCGGAAACGGCGATCTTGAGGTTCTTGGGCATCGCCTTATTCAGCGCGGTGCGCAGACCGCATACGCATATCAGCAGATAGATAAGTCCGGCGATGAATACCACCGCCAGCGCGGCAGGATAGCTGTAGCCGAGATCACCCATAACGGTGGTGGAGAAGTAGGCGCAGAGAGCAACGCTGGGAGCCACTGCCAGCGGCAGATTGGCCAGCAGACCCATCAGCAGAGTGCCTGCAAAAGCAGCGAGGCAGGACGCGGTGTAAATACCGTTATACAGCGCGCCGTTGCTGCCGGCGATGGTCTGAGGAACGAGGAACAGTACGTAGGCCATGGAAAGGAACGTGGTCAGACCGGCGATAATCTCGGTATGAATCCTGGCGTTCTTTCCCTTGATGTCAAAGCCCTTTGCCTTGGATACAGAAGTGTTTTCGGACATGTAATAGCCTCCTTTTTCTTTTTCATGAAACGAATTACAAGCGGATGTTTCCGCAGAATGACTGTTTTACTGCTGCTGACTTTCTGAAGCCGCAAGATTCTCCTCAAGGACGATGCGGATAAGCGCGTCCAGATCGTCGATATGTACAAGGTCGGCGCATTTACCGCGCAGACGGGCAGCTCCGCGCAGTCCGCGCATATACCACGCTGCGTGCTTGCGTGCTTCCCTCATGCCAATGTATTCACCTTTGCATTCCACCAGACGATGAATATGCCTGCTCATCACACTCATACGCTCCAGCAAAGTCGGCGCAGGCAGAGTTACGCCGTGTTCGTAGAGCGAGTTGATCTGGCTGAATATCCACGGATTGCCCAGCGCCGCACGACCGATCATGACCGCGTGACAGCCGGTTTCCTCCAGCATTCGCATGGCATCCTCCGCGGAAAAGATGTCTCCGTTGCCGATTACGGGCACCGAAACCGCCTGGCGCACCTTTGTGATGATGCTCCAGTCAGCGGGAGGAGCGTACATCTGCTCACGCGTGCGGGCATGTACAGTGATGGCGGCGGCACCTGCCTGCTCGCAGATCTGCGCCACTTCCACGGCATTGATGGAATCTGAATCCCATCCCATGCGAATTTTGACCGTGACGGGTGTTTCTCCCGCGGCGGCGGATACGCTTTCGACAATCCGACCGCAAAGCAGCGGGTCCTTCATCAGCGCGCTGCCCGTACCGTTGCCGGTTATTTTCGGCGTGGGACAGCCCATGTTTATGTCAATAGCCTCCGGCGTGTATGCCAGCGCCTTCTCCACGGCCTGCGCCATGATCTCCGGTGAGCTGCCGAACAGCTGCACCGCCATCGGACGCTCCGGTTCTGTGACCTCAAGCAGTTCTGCCGACTTGCGGTCGTGCATGATGAGTCCCTTTGCACTGGCCATTTCGCCCACGCAGTAGCCTGCGCCGAAGCCTACACACAGTTCGCGAAATGCGCGGTCGGCAACACCGGCCATGGGTGCGAGGGCGGCAATGCCCGTTGTCTGGAAATTTCCGATTTTCATTGATTATCTCCGTTTGCTGCATATATGGAAATCTGCGGAAAACAGCACAACATTCTCCATATACTATAATATCATCAAAATCCCGACAGTGCAACAAAAAATGATGCGCCGTCATAGATGCCGGCTCCGGCTTATCTTGCACCGTCCATCCACGCGTTGTACGCACTGCTCTCGAGCTGGTCAATTGTCATGCTGCGCAGCGTTGCCTCGCTGCCGCACAGTTTGCGGCCGTAATGGCTGCAGCACAGAAAGAATCCTCCCTCTGTGCGATAGAAATCCGTGTTGATAAATACAGAGCTGTCATCTCTGCTGCCGGACCGGTAGATAATATATCTTTTGCTGCATAGTTCTCTGCGTGTTGTTGTTCCGATCATAATGACGCTTTTTTCGTGTATTCTGGTGTCGTACATTGCAATCACCTTGCCTGTCGTTGACTGTTTTTTCAAATTGTAATATAATTCTATCATAATGCAATGTGAGGTACAACTGTATGAACGTGATAACATACCGCTGCGCGCAGCCAGGAGATGAAGGCGCTATTCTCCGCTTCATCAAAGACCTTGCCGAATATGAAAAGATGTCCGGTGATGTGGTTGCCACGGAGGAGCTGCTTCGTGAGTGGATTTTTGAAAGAAAAAAAGCCGAGGTCATCTTCGCGGTCATCGATGGCGAAGAGGTTGGTTTTGCGCTGTTTTTCCACAACTTTTCCACTTTCCTCGGGCGGGCGGGAATTTACCTTGAGGATCTGTTCGTCAAGCCGGAACATCGCGGAAAAGGCTGCGGCAAGGGCCTGCTCAGGGAACTTGCTCGCATCGCCGTGGAGCGCGGCTGCGGACGGCTGGAGTGGAGCTGCCTTGACTGGAATCAGCCCAGCATCGACTTCTATCTCTCACTCGGCGCACAGCCTATGGACGAATGGACGGTCTACCGCATGGCGGGCGAAACACTTGGCAACTTCGCGAAATAACTCAGAGATGTAATAAAGCTGCCGTTTCCGAAACGCTCCGGAAACGGCAGCCTTTTATTATTTCTTTACCGGAAGAAGCATACGGGTGGAGTATTTATATTCGGCAAAACCGGACTTGCGCGACTGGCGACCGTCTGCGAGAGGAATACTGACGCAGAGGAAAAGCAGTGTATTGGCGGCAGCTCCGGCAACCAGATACCACTTGAATCCAAGCGCGGAAACAGCCATCAGAGCCACCGACCACCACATGATAATTTCTCCCAGATAATTCGGGTGACGGGAATACTTCCACAATCCTGTGCGGATAAATCCTCCGGTTTTCTTCCCGCGGAATGAGTGCATCTGACAATCGGCGGTACCCTGCAGTGCAACGGCGAAAAGAGCTGACAGGAAACCGGCAATCAGGCCTGCACTACACTTCCCGTCTTCTGTCATGACGATTGCGGCAGGAAGTACGCAGCCGTACACCACAAGTGTCGGGACCATATGTATGCCGGCAAAGTTGATCACCGGATAAAAAAAGCCGGTCTTTTCACTGAGCATGGTGTATCGCCAGTCCTGATGCCCCAGCCCGTGGAAGGTGTAAGCCCAGTTGGCGGTGAGGCGTACTCCCCAGAGGCACACAGCAATCAGCAGGAGTACCCTCTGCAGTGTCATGGTCTGTCCAACGGCTAACGCGGCGAGAATCACTATCGGCTGAACGCTCCAGTAAGGGTCGTATACCGATGCGTTGCGGAAAACAAGGCTGAAAATATAAGTGATCACGGTTGCCGCGCAGTCTGCAATAAGAAGACTAAGCCACATAGGATACGGCAAACTCCGGTAGATTACGATTCCGGCGGCAGAGACAAGCGCATAGATTAAGGCGATAATCAGAAAGCTTGCGCCGCGGTTGATTCTGTTGTTCATTTCAGTTCCTGTATTCAGAGCAGTTCAAGGACATCACCGGCGTTGGTGTCCGGCTTGACCTTGGGCATGACGTGTTCGATAACGCCGTTTTCGTCAACGATAAACGTAGTGCGCGCAACGCCCATGCTCACCTTGCCGTACAGCTTCTTTTCCTGCCATACGCCATACGCCTGTATTGCCTGCAGTTCAGGGTCGGAAAGCAGAATGAAGGGCAGGCCGTGCTTTTCTGCGAACTTGGCGTGGGAGGCGGCACTGTCCCTGCTGATTCCGATGACGGCAGCGTTCTTTTCTCTGAATCCGTCATATGCCGCGGCAAAGGCGCAGGCCTGCCGCGTGCAGCCGGGGGTGTTGTCTCTGGGATAGAAATACAGAACCACTTTCTGCCCGGCAAAATCCGACAGCGAAACGGAGTTGCCGTTTTTGTCGCTCAGGGTGAATTCAGGGGCTTTCATTCCTTTTTTCAGCATATTGATTTCTCCTTTTCTTTATCTGAACATTATTATATCACCGTCAGTCAAGGAGGGACGCAAAATTGACTTTTTTCCGGTGCTGTGGTAAAATTCCGCAAGAAATACATATCCGGAGATGGAGAGCCAGACTGTGAACGGAAAGAACATCAGAGCGGTATATACCGACACAACCATACGGGTCTATCAGGCGTTTTCGCCTGTTATTGCTGAGCAGGCAGTCCGGCTTGGCACCTTCGGCGGTCACTTCAAACTGGACCGGATGACATGGATCAAGCCATCCTTTCTGTGGATGATGTACCGCTGCGGGTGGGCGACAAAGGATCATCAGGAACGTGTGCTTGCCGTTGACATCACCCGTGAAGGGTTCGATTTTGCCGTGACCGGCGCGGTGCGGTCATCCTACAGTCCCGCTGCCGGCATCACATACGAGGAGTGGCAGGAACTTATTGCCCGTTCCGATATCCGCGTGCAGTGGGATCCGGAGCGCGATGTGGACGGACGTCCGCTTGGGCACCGCTCCATTCAGCTCGGCCTGCGCGGAGATGCGGTGCGCAGGTATGTAAGCGAATGGATTACCGGCATAACAGACATCACGGAATACGTCACCAATCTGGATGCTGCCCGCCGGCAGGGCGCCGATATTACCTCTCTGCTGCCGGAAGAAAAAATATATCCTATGCCATCGGAGGCGGCGCAATGAAAAAAATAATCAATTCTATAAACAATCCCAAGAGCGACACCATCTACCCGCTGTGTCTTATTGCCACCATGCTGTGCGCGGTGCAGGTTATCACGCACGTTGCCCGTCTGGTAATCCTTGTCTATCAGTTGTTCACCATAAAGCCTGCGGACACGATCTCGTATCTTGATCTTCTCTCGGGAGAACCGGTGACGCCGCCGGGTGTTTTCCAGATATTGTTCCAGCTCCTTCTGGCAGCGGTGCCGGTCTGTCTGTGTGTGCTGTCTTTTCGCGGAATGTCACGCCCGGTTCAGAAAGGCTCGCTGATAATCACAGGTGTGTGCATGATAGTGACGTCACTTCTGATGGTGCTTATGACTCTGTGGGCTTACCTTGTCATGGGTTCGTCAGCAGTGGTTCTGGCGGAGATCGCCGGATTTGCCCTGACTGCCGCGGCAGTACTGATCATGACTGGCAAGGGCAGCAACGTGGTTGTGCTTGCGCTGATCGTCGTGTCTGCTGTGGCGGCTACCGTAAAGAGCGGTATGCCCGTCGAGCCGCTGTATGTGCTGTCGGTTGGTCTGGCCTCTTTCGCAGTCCTTATGGCATCACAGGATCCAAAGATGGCATGACTGTGTTGCTTGTGTAAATCAAAATCCCGCCGCGGATGTCTTTCCGCGGCGGGATTTCTGTCAGCAGTGGAAAACTCCTGAAATAAATATCTTCATACCGATAAGCAATAGAATAGTGCCGCCGAGAATGGAGGCTTTTCCTGCAAGCTTTGTGCCGAATTTCTTGCCGAGAACCAGACCGCCCATGCAGATGACAAAGGTTACCGCGGCGATTAGCAGACAGCACGCCAGCGCGCTCAGCAGATCGTAATCAGGGATAGTGAACCCGACCGACAGCGCGTCGATGGACGTTGCAATACCCTGTACCATCAGTGCGCCGAAACCCACGGCGGGCTTCTCAGCGTCCTCGCCGCCGCCTTTTATTCCTTCAATAAGCATCTTGCCGCCGATAAAGGCCAGAAGGATAAACGCCACCCAGGGGATATATCCCTCAAAAATTCTGAAATGCTGCAGCATGGTGTGCACGCACACCCACCCGATCATCGGCATGAGGAACTGGAAGAACGAGAATGTTCCGGCGATGGTACACATCCTCGTCCGCTTCATTTCCGGCTCGTTCAGACCATTGGCAAGAGACACGGAAAAGGCGTCCATGGCAAGCCCGATGCCCAGCGATATACTGCTTGCGAAAAAAGCTAAATCCCAGTTCATTTCAAATTCCTCCGTTTTGATGTCAATGTAATGTCTATGTTGATTTACCCTTACAAATTATAGGTGCGCGCAACAATTTGCCCTTACAAATTGTTGGAGACGCGCTGAAGAATGGCGGTAACCTGTATGCGAAACCACGGAAAACAAAAATCCGGACACAGCGTAAAGCCATGTCCGGGTCTGAAAACAGGATATAAAGACTCCATGCATAGCTTTGCAGTTACACATGAGTCTCGCAAATTAAAGCAAGCCAGGCGGTTGCGCCAGTATGTTGACTTGCTGCGCGTCCGCCGTCAGACGGCAAGAACACGCTTGCTACTCCCTCATAAGGTCACTTAATTATACCACCGTACAAAGATTTGTCAATGTATTTTTTCCTGGCAACCACTTGTGAGCGGCGGCGTCCTATGGTACAATTTCCGGAAAGAAAATATCCGGATAACAAACAAAGGAGTAAATAATGAAAAAAGCACGAATAGCACTCATCGCGGCGGGTGTGGCAGTGATTCTGCTTGCCATCCTGTACGTCACCGCCACCGGTACAGTTTTCAGCCCGCTGGCTTCAAAGCTCATACTCAGCCTTTCAATCTGCCTGATTGAGTCTGCTGCCGTCATACGTATAATTGATGATCACAAGTCCGGCAAACCTTTGACAACCGGTATAATTATCGCGGTTGTCATCGCGGCAATTGCGGTCGGCGGACTGATAGAGGGCTGATGGTATGAACACTGTCATTCTGTACGGCTCACCAAGAGAAAACGGGTATACCTCACGGTTGGTGTCAGCTTTCTGTGCCGCTCTGCCGGATGATACTCCGGTTCGTGCCTTTTCTGCGTACGAGCTGAATGTTGACCCTTGCTGCAGCTGCGGATACTGCGAGAAAAAGTGGGGATGCTCCCACAGTGACATGGAGGAGATCATCGACGCTCTGCTTGACTGCGATCTGCTGGTTATCGCCTCGCCGGTCTATCACCTGAGTTTTCCGGCACCGCTCAAAGCCATTCTTGACCGAACCCAGCAGTGCTTCTGTGCCTGGCGTCAGGGTCGCAATCCCTTTGCGGGAAAAGAGCGCATGGCAGTGGTTCTGCTGACAGCCGGGTCTCCTTCAGAGAACGGCGAAATTATCAGCCGCCAGCTGAAATGGCTGTTGCCGCCGCTTAACGCGACGCTGAGCGGAATGGTTGTGTGCGCCAATACCGACAGAGAGGGTATCAGCCGCGATGCCATCGAACGCTCGATGGCTCTTGCCGGATCACTGATCTGTGAACCGGTGCATGACGGGGAAGATGACGAAGATTAATACTAACGCTCTCACAATTACATCACCATCACCGCTTTTTCTGTGCCACACAACATCACGGCTGCATCACATTTTTATCGTATTGTTGTAACAGAGAACTACAGTTTTGCTGATGTTTTTTTCTGGAGATGATAATTTATGAGTGAAAACAATAATTCCATCCGTATACTTGTTGCCGATGATGAGGATCGTATCCGCAAGCTTATTGCCGACTTTCTGACCCGGGAAGGGTTTGAGATAATTGAAGCTGCTGATGGTGCCCAGACGTTGAGTATGTGCTCCGGCAGCCGCAAGCCCGACCTTGTGATTCTGGATGTTATGATGCCGGTGATGGACGGTTTCACCGTGTTGACCGAGCTGCGAAAGACCGGTGACATTCCGGTCATTCTTCTGACCGCAAAGAGTTCGGAGACCGACCAGCTCAGCGGCTTCCGCCTTGGAGCAGACGATTATGTCACCAAGCCTTTCTCTCCGAGTCTGCTGGTTGCCCGTGTTCAGGCTCTGCTTCGCCGCCGCGGGATGCTGGGAAGCCATAACGCTCAGTGCGGCAATGTGCGTATTGACGAGCTGGCTCATGTGGCTTACGTCAACGACATGGCTCTTGAGCTGACACCCAAGGAGTACGATCTGCTGCTCTACTTCATCGAGAATAAAGGTGTTGCCCTTTCCCGCGAAAAGATTCTCAACGGAGTCTGGAACTATGATTACTTCGGGGATCTGCGT
Source organism: Acutalibacteraceae bacterium (assembly GCA_045605025.1). Taxonomy (GTDB): domain Bacteria; phylum Bacillota; class Clostridia; order Oscillospirales; family Acutalibacteraceae; genus SIG598. Next base: position 43,474 of record JAZUPE010000107.1, on the reverse strand, counting down.
ACTGTTGACACACATGTCAAACAGCTGCGCTCAAAGCTGGGCGAATCCGGAGATATGATCGTCACTGTTCGTGGAGTGGGATACAGACTCGAGGTGAGATAGATTGAATATTTCCATCCGGTCTAAGCTGTTTCTGATGCTCTTCAGCATTATCCTCTCTTTTGTCATGTTCAATGTGGTGCTGAACAGCTCATTGTTTAAACTGTATTATTCAAAAATGAAGGAACGGGCGCTGGTGGACAATCTACAGCGTGTGGCGAGCTGTGACTACAACGCCCCCGACCTTTTCGAACAGCTTGTCGCCATTGAAGAAAGCGAGAATATCCGTATAGTCATCTTCGACGAGAACCGTGAACCTGTGTTCTGCAGTTCAAATGACAGAGAACTGCGTGAGATTTTCCCGAAATCATGGAACTATGAGCGGCAGGTACAGGAAACATGGGGCAGCTACACAATAACCAGTTCCCATCGTCCGGGTTACGGCGCGTCAGGTTCAACGTCATATCTGACGGTCTATGCCAAGGTTATCAAGGCGGCGCCGGCTGGTACGAGATCCTATGTTGTGTTCATCAATACGCCTGTGGTAGCCATTGAATACGGCGCGCAGGTAGCCAACCGGTTTACGCTCATCGTCGGTTTTGTGCTTCTGCTGCTGGGCAGTGCCGCCACATTCTTTGTTGGCTCGAAATTCGCTTCGCCAATTGTAAGGGTAAGCCGTGCTGCGGATCAGGTCGCTCATCTGAATTTTACCGAGCCTCTGCCGGTCAAATCCAACGACGAGATCGGAAGACTGTCGGGAAGCATCAACGATCTTTCCGATCAGCTCAGAACCAAAATCGATGAACTGTCGGTTGCCAACGAGCAGCTCCGTCAGGAACTGCTCCACCGCCAGAAGGTGGACGATATGCGCCGCACACTTATCTCAGATATTTCCCATGAGCTCAAAACCCCGCTGTCTATCATTCTGGGATACTGCGAGGGTCTGCAGATGAACATCAATGCCGACGAGAGGGAGTATTACTGCAGCGTCATCGAAGATGAAGCAATGCGCATGAGCAACCTCGCTTCCCGTCTGCTTATGCTTGCCGAACTGGAATCGGGTGAAGTGGAGCCGGAACTTTCGGTCTTTGATCTGCGTGACATGGCGTCCGACCGGCTTAACAAACTGGGGCTGCTCCTGGAGGAACGGGGAATCTCCTATCGTCTGGAATGCGACGCGCAGGAGGTTACAGTGTTTGCGGACTGCGAGCGTATTGAGGAGGTTCTCAATAATCTGCTCACCAATGCCAAAAATCACACGCCCGACGGCGGAGAGATCACCGTTACGCTCTCTGCTGACAGCGGAACAGCCACCTGCCGTATTCACAACACAGGCAGTCATATTCCCGAAGAAAGCCTCGAACGGATATGGGACAGCTTCTACAAGGTGGACAAGGCACGCAGCCGCTCCTATGGAGGTTCCGGTCTTGGACTGAAGATTGTCAGTTCTATTCTCTCTGCACATAATTCCACGTTCGGTGCGGCTAATACGGATACAGGCGTGGAATTCTTCTTTACGCTTGACCAGGCCGAACCCATGTCCTTCTGCGATGAAGCGGATATTCCCGAGTGCTGACGGAGGACAAAAATCACTGGAAAGGACAGATTATCTATGAATGATACCATTCGCTCTATACTTGACCGCCGCAGCATTCGTGCTTATAAGCCGGATGCCCTCAGTGAAGATCAGCTCAGAGTGCTTGAGGAGTGCGCGCTTGCTTCTCCCACCGCAGTCAATGCACAAAGCTGGCATTTCACCTTTGTTACCGACACCGGCATCATCGATGATGTTGACCGCGCGGTGATGAATGCCTTTGCCGCAAACGGCGACACCGCAACAGTCGAGCGGGTCAATTCCCGCGGCGGCTCGGTGTTTTATAAGGCTCCCCTTGCCGTATTTATCTCCTGCGACAAGGACAGCAAATGGGGCGAAGTTGACGCGGGAATTGCCGTGGAGAATCTTGCTCTTGCGGCTCATTCACTTGGCCTTGGTTCTGTAATCATCGGCATGTGCGCCGCTGCTTTCAAGGGCGCGGAAGCCGGACGGCTGGAAAAGCTCCTGCAGTTCCCCGAAAATCACCGCTTTGCCATCGCCATTTCCATCGGTGTTCCCGATACCTCCAAGGAGGCTCATCCCGTCCATGAAGGCAGACTTTGCCGCATCTGACGGCACAACAGTATTCAGTCTATCCTGATTCAGCATATTAAGAAAAAGCCGTACGCCCAGCTGAGCGTACGGCTTTGGTTTTAGATATCAGTCGGAATTACTGAGCCTTTGCAAGAGCCTGATCCACGTCGGCGATGATGTCGGCGGCATCCTCGATACCGACAGAGAAGCGGATGAGGTTGGCGGTGATGCCGGCTTCCTCAAGTTCAGCGTCACTCATCTGGCGATGGGTGGTGCTGGCGGGGTGCAGACAGCAGGTACGTGCGTCGGCAACGTGGGTGACGATGGCTGCCAGTTCAAGGGAATCCATAAACTTGGTTGCGGCAGCGCGTCCGCCCTTGATGCCGAAGGTTACAACACCGCTGGAACCCTTGGGCAGATATTTCTTTGCCAGACCATGCTGTCTGGAGCTTTCAAGATCGGGATAGTTGACCCACTCGACGCGCTCGTCCTTTTCGAGGAACTGAGCGACTGCCATAGCATTCTGGCAGTGACGGGGCATACGCAGGTGCAGGGTCTCAAGACCAAGGTTGAGCAGGAACGCATTCTGGGGAGACATCATGGAACCGAGGTCGCGCATGAGGTGTGCTCTCATCTTGGCGAGATAGGCAGCCTTGCCGAAGTGCTCGGTGTAGGTGATGCCGTGATAGCTCTCGTCAGGGGTGGTGAGCATGGGGAACTTGCCGGAAGCTGCCCAGTCAAAGGTACCGGCATCGATAACGCAGCCGCCCAGAGCGGTGGCGTGACCGTCCAGATATTTGCTGGTGGAGTGAACCACAACGTCAGCGCCGAACTCGATGGGACGCAGATTTATGGGAGTGGGGAAGGTGTTGTCCACGATCAGAGGCACACCGTGTGCGTGAGCCACAGCAGCCCACACTTCGATATCAGCGATAGTCAGAGTTGGATTGGACAGGGACTCGATGAAGCAGCAGCGTGTGGTGTCGGTGAACAGCGCGTCGATTTCCTCGTAGGTGGCGTCGGGAGCAATGAAATCGGTCTCGATGCCCATCTCGCGCATGGTCTTGTTGAGCAGGTTATAGGTTCCGCCGTACAGCGCGGTGGAAGCGATGACGCGGTGACCTGCGGTGCATATATTGAAAATGGAGTACATGGAAGCGGCCTGTCCGGCAGACAGCAGCATCGCGCCGATACCGCCTTCAAGCTCAGCGATCTTGCTCTCTACAGCGGCGACGGTGGGATTTGCAAGACGGGTGTAGAAAAAGCCATCTGCGGTAAGATCGAACAGAGCGGCCATTTCCTCGGAGGAATCATACTTGAATGTGGTGCTCTGATAGATGGGCAGCACACGGGCCTCGCCGTTTTCGGGCTTCCAGCCGCTCTGCACGCATTTGGTGTCGATTCTGAAGTCGCTCATTGGACACACGCTCCTTGATATCTGAAATTCTTTGGTTGCTTTAGCTTGTATTCTAACACCATATTCGCTTTATTGCAATAAAAAAATGGAATAAGCCTGCGCGAGAGGAAAATTACTCTTGACAAACCCGGGTAAAGGTGTTATAAAGATGAAAATAAAGCTTAAAAGCTGTGACGGAAAGAGTATCCTGCATCCGTGCACATCAGAGAGAGGAAGTAATAGCTGCGATCTTCCTTTGTGTGCCGCAGGAGAAGACCACTCCCGAGCTGTGTGCGATGAGCATCACCGTACCCTCTGCGTTAAAGAGGCAGGGCTGACTGGCCTAAGTGATAAGTCAAGGTGGAACCGCGCACATGCGCCCTTGAACGGACAATATCCGTTCTGGGGTGTTTTTTGTTTTTTGAATGAGAGATTATTAAGATATAAGGAGGAAATCAAAATGAAAGTTATTACTCACAGCGGCGTTATTGAGGAGTACAGCTTTGAAGATGAGATTGGTCGCGGCGCGCTTCGTCACACTGCTTCCCATATTCTTGCCCAGGCTGTAAAGAACCTCTATCCTGATACCAAACTTGCTATCGGTCCTTCCATCAAGGATGGTTTCTATTACGACTTTGACTGCGTAACTCCGTTCACCGAAGAAGATCTGGAGAAGATCGAAGCCGAGATGAAGAAGATCGTCAAGTCCAACCTCAAGCTGGAGCGCTTCACTCTGTCCAGAGCCGAAGCCATCAAGCTCATGGAAGACAAGGGCGAACCCTATAAGGTAGAGCTGATCAACGACCTGCCAGAGGACGAGGAACTCAGCTTCTTCAAGCAGGGTGATTTTGTTGACCTGTGCGCAGGCCCTCACGTCACCTACACCTCCGCGGTCAAGGCGTTCAAGCTGACCTCCGTTGCCGGTGCTTACTGGCGCGGCAGCGAGAAGAATAAGATGCTTACCCGTATCTACGGTACCGCGTTCTCCGCCAAGCCCGACCTTGAGGAGTATCTTGCCCGTATCGAGGAAGCCAAGAAGCGCGACCATCGCCGCATCGGTAAAGAAATGGGTCTGTTCATGATGACCGACGAGGGGCCCGGCTTCCCCTTCTTCCTGCCCAACGGCATGATCGTCAAGAACGAGCTTATCAACTACTGGCGTCAGATCCATACCCGTGAGGGATATGTTGAGGTCAGCACTCCCATGATGCTCAACCGTCAGCTGTGGGAGACTTCCGGTCACTGGGGTCATTACAAGGATAATATGTACACCACCGTTATCGACGATGTCGATTTTGCCGTCAAGCCCATGAACTGCCCCGGCGGAATGCTGGTTTACAAGTCCGAGCCTCACTCCTACCGCGATCTGCCTTTGCGCTGCGGTGAACTGGGTCTTGTTCACCGTCACGAGAAGTCCGGCGCTCTCCACGGTCTTATGCGCGTGCGCTGCTTCACTCAGGACGATGCTCACATCTTTATGACCCGCGAGCAGATTACCGACGAGATAAAGGGCGTTGTCCGCCTTATTGACGAGGTTTATGCTCTGTTCGGCTTCAAGTACCACGTTGAGCTGTCTACAATGCCCGAGGATCACATCGGCGACGAGTCTGACTGGGAGATTGCAACCGACAGTCTGCGCGCTGCCCTTGAGCAGATGGGTCTGGACTATATCATCAACGAGGGCGACGGTGCCTTCTATGGTCCCAAGATCGACTTCCATCTGGAAGATTCCATCGGCAGAACCTGGCAGTGCGGTACCATCCAGCTTGACTTCCAGCTGCCCATGCGCTTCGAAGCCGAGTACATCGGATCCGACGGACAGAAGCATCGTCCCATCATGATCCACCGCGTCGTGTTCGGTTCCATCGAGCGTTTCATCGGTATCCTTATCGAGCACTATGCCGGCAAGTTCCCCACCTGGCTTGCTCCCATGCAGGCCAAGGTGCTGCCCATCACCGACCGCAACAATAAGTACACCGACAAGATTCTTGCCAGACTCCGTGCAAAAGGAATCCGCTGTGAGGCAGACAAGCGTCAGGAGAAGATGGGCTTCAAGATCCGCGAGGCTCAGGTTTCCAAGGTGCCCTATATGCTGGTCATCGGTGATCAGGAGCAGGCTGACGGTACCGTTGCTGTTCGTAAGCGCGACACCAATAGCACGGTCACCATGAAGGTGAACGATTTCATCAAGCTCATCACCAAGGAAGTTGCCAACAAAGGTGAGGTTGACTGATTATCGTCGTTACGCACAAATTTCGCAGGATAAATTATCATAACCAAGCTGCCCGAATTTTGCTTCGGGCAGCTTTTTTTGTTACATTTTGTCTTTACGCAATTTGTGGCAAGATTGCGCACATTTTGACAATTCGAACAAAATGTATATTATTCGCAAAAAATATCCAATAGTTGATTGACTTTTTCTTAATAACGACTATAATTAGTCTCAATGGCGCATTTTGTTAAAACAAAATTAACATGATTATTTATTAATATAGCTAAATAATTGAAATACATACGGAGGGATAATTTATGGTGTTAGGTTTACCTATGATGATCGTGTTCCAGATCATCGGTGTGGTTCTGGCAGTGATTTTGTCGGTTCTTATCTGCAGACAGAAACCATCTGCGCTGCGAACCATTCTGCAGTGGAACAGCGTTGCTGTGGCAGGTGGTCTGGTGGCATATCTCTTTGAGATGGTTTCCACAACCCGCGAAGAGGCGCTGCTTGCGGTTATTCTTGAAAACCTTGCTTTTGGCGCAATCGTATGTCTTACGGTTGAGTTCGTCAGCGTTTACTGTGAAGCCAAGTTCCCGAAGTGGATCAAATGGGCGTTGTACATCGATATCGCCGCCTGTGAAGTGGTCGTCTGCAGCAGCAAGTTCCATACGCTTCAGTATATCGATTACAATATCAACCCGGTGTTTGCTCTTAACACAGGGGATTTCACGGTGTTCCAGTCCGTGAAGGGCATTGCGTATTACTGGTATGCATTCTCTATAATTGTCGGAATCCTTCTGTGCATCGGTACCACCATTGCCGCGTTCAAGAAGACCAGTTCCGCCACCAGGAAGCGTTCCTATATGTTCGTTCTGCTTGCCTGCGCTCCTGCGCTGGCATTCTTCCCCCTGAAGCTGTTTGATCTGTTCGGCGGTTACGATATCGGTTCCGTGCTGATGATGCTGATGACCATCTGCTTCTTTGTTCTCACCGCCCGTTTCAAGATTTTCGACCTTGCCTCTGTGGCTAAGGAGAACATTCTGCAGTCCATCAGTGAGTCTGTGGTCGTTCTGGACAGTGAAGGAGAGGTAATCTATTGCAACAAGGTTGCTCTGGATACCTTTGCAGAACTCAGCGGAGAGGGCAGAGATAAATTTGTCAGCCAGCTCATGCAGGCTCAGACCAAGGAATTCACCTACGGCGATAAGGATTACGAATGGAAGTCCAACGGCATCTACAACGGCAAGCGCTTTGAGGGTCTTGCGCTGTGTATCTCTGATGTCAGTTATCTCAAGAGCGATAACCGTGCTCTTGCCTCCAAGATTGACGAACAGACCCAGAAGATCCGTGAGCAGTCGCGTAAGCTGGCTGATGCCCAGCAGCAGATCATCTTCAGCATGGCCGAGCTTATCGACAGCCGTGGTCAGGGTGGAGAACACTTCAAGCGCACCGCTGCCATCGTAACTCTGCTTGCCCGTACTCTGCAGATACGCGGTTACTTCAGCAACACACTTACCGACAGCTTTATCGACCGGCTGAGCAAGGCGACTCCGCTCTATGATATCGGCAAGATTGTTGTTCCCGACAGTATCCTCAATAAGCCCGGCCGTTTCACCAGAGAAGAGTTTGAGGTCATGAAGACACACTCCACCGAGGGCGGCAGAATCGTGCGCAGCACCCTGCACCGCCTTGAGGATAAGAAATTTACAGACATGGCGTATGATATCGCCACATACCATCACGAAAAGTACAACGGCAGCGGCTATCCTTCCGGAATTGCCGGAGATGCAATTCCCCTCAGCGCCCGAATTATCGCCATCGCGGACGTGTTTGACGAGCTCATCTCTGAGCGCTCCTACAAGACCGCACTGCCTCTTGCCAAGGCGTTCAAGATGATCGAAGCCGGCAAGGGAACTCACTTCGATCCTGTTATTACCGAGGTTTTCATCAGCCTGCGCAGCCGCATCGAGGAGCTCATCAACGAGTAATTCCGGCGGCAGCCGCACAGACGCGTATCAGAAAAATCAATGCCAGGGAGCCTTTATGGGCACCCTGGCATTTTCTGCATTTTCGCGATTACAATCGGCTGATAAAAACCTGTTTCTTCAGGAAAAGCCCACTCAACCTTGCTGCATCCGTGGGAAAGCAGCAGCTGAGTCAGTTCTTCTCTGCGTGTTGCCCGGTATTCACATTCAAACCGGCTGACCTGCAGGGTGGTTTCGTCATCAATAATATACTGAACGAGTCGGTAACGGTCATCTTCCCAGCACCATGTCTGGAAGGATACCCGCTGTCCGTTGCCGGTTCTGTGAATATATGGCGGAGAATACGGCGGTTTGTCCATCAGCAGGGCATCATAGTCCCTGATGCTTGCAACGAACATACCGCCCGGTACGATCTGATTTGTGATGCTTATGATCGCTGCCTCCAGATCGTTCTTTGTTAGCATGTGAGGCAGAGCGTTATCCATAGCGATGACGATGTCAAACGGTTCCGTAAAGGTTGCCGATAATGAGCGAAAGTCAGCGCGTTCAAAGCGGATACTGACGTTGCTGTTTCCGGCACGCTCTTTTGCTTCCGTAAGCTCTCCCTCGCTTATATCTGATGCAGTCACATGGTAACCAAGGGAAGCAAGTCCTATGCACTGCGTACCGATTCCGCAGGCGCAGTCCAGAATCTGTGCATTTTCATTAAATCCATTAGCACGAAAAATCCGTTCCAGAATCACCGCCTGTTCCTTGACCGTCGACTGCCAGTCAAGAAAAAGCCGGTCGTATTGAGAAGCCAGATTATCATAAAAATCCTGAATTATATCCATGATATTTCTTCCTTGATAATTATTTCTGCAGTTAATCAGCCGATTGCATTATACGTGATTCTCCGCAAAAAGTAAAGCTGCGCAAGTGTGAAGCCGGCAGGATTTTGCATTCTTTATAATCTGGCGGGGAAATATTGGCACACAGACACATAGTATGATATAATGAAAAACACCGTCTCTGTGTCCGGTAGTAAATCAGCCTATGGAGGTATACAATAATGATAACCCTGCTTTCACGCTGGTTTATCCATGATCGCACCAATTACACCTCGCCTGCGGTTCGCGAGAGCTACGGAGTGCTGTGCGGTATCGTGGGAATCGCGCTTAATGTGCTGCTGTTCCTTGCCAAGCTGGCGGGAGGACTGTTTAGCGGCTCAATAGCCATCATGGCAGACGCCTTCAACAACCTTGCCGACGCGGGAAGTTCAGTCATGACCATGCTCGGCTTCAAACTGGCAGGCCGCAAACCCGATCCGGAGCACCCCTTCGGACACGGACGCATGGAGTACGTGTCCGGTCTGCTGGTGGCACTGATGATACTGCTTATGGCGTTTGAACTTATCAAAAGCTCCGTGCAGAAGATCGCGTCACCCGAGCCGCTTAATACTTCTGTATGGGTTATCGTGCTGCTGGCTCTTTCGATTATCGTCAAGCTGTATATGAGCATCTATAACCGCAATGTGGCAAAGCTCATTTCTTCTTCCGCGATGAAAGCCACCGCCGCCGACTGCCTGAACGACTGTATTTCCACGGGTGCGGTTCTGCTTTCCACTGTCATCGCCGCAATATGGAACGTCAATCTTGACGCGTGGTGCGGTCTTGCTGTGGGATTATTTATTCTCTACTCCGGCATAAAGATGGTGATGGAAACCACCGGCGATCTGATGGGCAAGGCTCCCGAACCGGAACTTGTGGAGAGCATTCAGCAGATCGTTCTGGAGGATGAGCGAATCCTTGGGGTACATGACCTTATTGTCCACGACTACGGCCCCGGACGCATGATAATTTCGCTCCACGCCGAGGTTCCGGCTTCCGGAGACATTCTCGCCATGCACGACCTCATTGACAACATCGAAAACCGGCTGCGCGAGGAATTCAGCTGCGTGGCGACCATACACATGGATCCGATATGTGATGACGATGCCACTACAGAGCTGCGCATAACCATGGCACAGATTGTCAGAGATATCGATGACCGGCTGACCGTTCACGATTTCCGCATGGTTACCGGCCCTACGCATACCAATCTGATTTTTGACGTAGTGGCGCCCTTCAAGCTTGGTATGACCGACGCTCAGCTGCGTGCCGCCATCGACGAAGCCGCAGCCGCACGGCTGCCTCACTGCCGCACGGTTATGTCCATCGACAAGGATTACAACGGCGTGAGCGGAAGATCCATAACTGAGTAGTCTGCGGAGGCAATCCATGATCAGTGCAGAAACAATCAGAGAATATTGTCTTTCGCTGCATAAGGCATACGAGGACCACACTTTTGGCGATATCCCGGTATGCTACAAGCTGAACGGCAGAATTTTCGCCCAGCTGTATCCCGATAAAGATAACTTCCGGATAACACTCAAGTGTCCTGCTGATATCGCACAGCTTTACCGTCAGATGTTTCCCGGTACGGTAAAACGAGGATACCACTGCCCGCCGGTTCAGCAGCCATACTGGAACACCATATTCATTCCCGGTTTCCCGGAGGATGAGCTGCTGTATCTTATCAATATCGCGTACGATACGGTTTATAAAGGCTTTTCCCTGAAAGTCCGGAGGCAGATTTCCGAGGAATAAATACAAGTCCCTGTTCAAATCGAACGGGGACTTTTTTGCGCTGCGCAGATGGCGGAAATGTTGCCTTTTTCACGCTGTGGTGATATAATAATCCGGATAATCATCAGCAGGAGGACGCCATGAAGCTGTATATCATTCGTCACGGAGATCCCGATTATTCCATAGATTCCCTTACCGATAAAGGATGGAGAGAAGCGGAACTGCTTGCCGGCCGCATGGAGCATATCGATGCCGCGGCGTATTACTGCTCTCCGCTGGGCAGAGCGCGGGATACCTCAAAGGAAACCATGCGCCGCGTCAGTGACCGCCTCGGTCGTACCGTCGAGCCGGAGATCATGCCGTGGATGCGGGAATTCGACGCAAAGATCCCCGATCCAGTCACCGGAAATATCCGCTCGGTGGCATGGGATGTAATGCCCGCTTACTGGGGTCAGCGCGGCGAGCTGTTCGATGTCGAGCGCTGGATGACCTCCGACTATTTTGAAGGAACGGACATCAGGGAGAAGGTCGAAGCCGTGAACAACGGCATTGACGGTATCCTTGCCCGCCACGGTTATATCCGCGACGGACGCATCTATCGTGCGGAGAATCCCAACGATGATACTATCGTGCTGTTCTGCCACTTCGGAGTGGAATCGGTTATGCTGGGACATCTGCTGAACATATCGCCCTTTGCCCTGTGGCACGGATTTATCGCCCTGCCTACCGGAGTGACCGTTGTTACTACCGAGGAGAGGGAGCAGGGAGTCGCTTCCTTCCGCTGCAGCCGCTTCGGCGACCTTTCCCATCTGGACGCTGCAGGCGAACCGGAGGCTTTTTCCGGTCGCTTCTGCGAAACCTACGACAACCGGGAGCAGCGTCACTGAGCGTAAATACAAACCGGCACAAATATCGTCCGGCTAATCAATAAAACCCCTATGGAGGAAACCAATGGCACTTGACGGAGCAACACTCCATCTGCTGCGCGGAGAACTTTCACGCCAGCTGGTGGGAGCCAGAGTAGATAAAGTACAGCAGCCCAGCCGCGAAGAGATGGTGCTGGTCATGCGCAGTCGCGAGGGAACCTTCCGTCTGCTGATATCCGTGCGGGCTGCCTGTCCGAGAATCAATATAACACCGCAGAATATCGAAAATCCCGCCCAGCCGCCCATGTTCTGTATGCTCATGCGTAAAAAGCTGTGCGGAGCACGGCTGGAAGCCATCCGTCAGCAGAGCATGGATCGCGTTCTGATGCTGGATTTTGAAGCGGTAAGCGAGCTGGGTGACCGTGTGCGCCTTACCATGATTGTGGAAATCATGGGACGATGCTCCAACGCCATTCTGGTGGACGGAGACGGCAAAATCGTTGACGCTCTCAAGCGTGTTGACGGTGCCATGAGCACCATGCGCATGATCCTGCCCGGACTGCGCTATACTGAGCCGCCTGTGCAGGACAAGCTGAATATTCTTGAATGCGACACCGCGCAGCTGTGCAGACGCATCAGCAACAGCATCGGCACGCCCCTCAGCAAGGCGTGTCTGGGTGCCATTCAGGGCATTTCACCCATCGTTGCCCGCGAGATTGCTCACAGAGTGTGTCCCGGGCGCGATATTCTCGTGGAGGAAATGACCGACACCCTGCGCCAGAGCCTTGAATATCACCTCGAATCACTTAAGCGTGTCCTCACAGAGGGTGGACAGCCCACGATGGTCACAGAAAACGGACGGGCGATCGACATGACCTTCTTGACCGCCACACAGTACGGCGAAAAGGCGCAGATGACGCAGTACGAAAGCTATTCGGCGCTGCTTGATGCTTTCTGCGGCAACCGCGACCATGCCGAGCGCATGAAGGTAAAGGAGCAGGATCTGCTCAAGCTGCTTTCCAACGCCGCCGACCGTACCGCCCGCAAGCTTGCCGCCCAGCGCAAGGAATTGGAGGAGGCGGCGCAGCGAGACCAGCTGCGGCTGTACGGAGATCTCATCAACGCAAATATCTATCGTCTGAATAAAGGCGACAGCTTCTGTGAGCTGGAAAACTACTTCGACCCCGAGCTTGCCACGGTGCGCATCATGCTCGATCCAACTCTGTCACCATCCCAGAACGCGCAGGCGTATTACAAGGAATACCGCCGCGCGCAGACCGCTGAGACACATCTGATCCCTCTCATCGAGCAGGGTGAGCAGGAACTGCTGTACATCGATTCAGTCTTCGACGCGCTCAGCCGCGCGCGAACCACCGCCGAAGTGGCGGAGATCCGTGCCGAGCTGACCGATAGCGGCTATATCAAGCAGAAATCCACCGGCAAAAGCAAACCCTCCGCACTTTCTCAGCCCATGCGTTTTGTATCTGACGACGGCTTTGAGATTTCCGCCGGACGCAACAACCGCCAGAACGACCGGCTTACACTCAAGGACGCCGCCAACAGCGATACATGGTTCCACGCGGCAAAGATGCCCGGTTCTCACGTGGTGGTGCACTCCCACGGTCAGCCTGTGCCCGACTCCACCCTTGAGCAGGCGGCTATCATCGCGGCTACCTACAGCCGCGGAGCCGAACAGGGTCTTGTACCTGTTGACTACACCCGCGTGAAAAACGTCACCCGCATGCCCGGCGGCAAACCCGGTCTGGTCAATTACGTTGAGTATCAGACGGTGTTTGTCCATCCCGATCCGCAGCTTTGCGAGCGGCTTAAGAAATAACCCGAGGTGAATGCATAATGTCAAACAAGGAAAACAGCGCCCTTGTACAGGCGCTTATCAGATATCTCGACTGTCCCTGCACATGCTACGCGCCTATGCGTGACGACGATCCGCTTATGGAAGCCTTCCGTGAAGCGCAGCAGCGTGGAAAAGAGCAGGGCTTTACGCCGGTTATTATCGCCGCAAATGACGATGTGCTGATGGAGGCGCTTATCTGTGCGACGGACAGTGCGGTTGACGGCGAAGATTATGCCTTCGACATCGAAGCTGTGCGTGCTTTCCGCCGCGGCTTGCTGTCCGGCGGAATCGATGACAGTGACGAAGTTTTCGGGCGTATGTTTGCAGAGAGGGAAGCCGAGTGCGAGGCAGACGGTGAGGATTACGGCTTTGACGGACAGATTGCCGACAATGCGGAACTTCCCGAGATTGAGGATCGCTTCTTTGGCTACTGGGACTACTCCTCGAAGAAAACCATGCCGGTGATCATCGCAGAGATCCCCACCGACAAGTCCTGGGAGATATTCGCGTGGCTGCCGTTCGGCGGATGGAATGAATGTCCCGACGCCGCCGACATGATGGCTGTCAGCAAAAGCTGGTACGAGCGCTACGGTGCGGTGCCGTCGGTGATTACCCACGACGTGCTGGATTACGAGCTTTCCCGTCCGGTGCCGGTGACCGACGCCATGCGGCTGGCCCGTGAGCAGTTCAGTTTTTGCCCCGATGTTATCTACAGCGCCGAGGAGGATTTCACTGCCGGTACGCTTGCCGCGTCGCTGATGAAATCCCGCTTTTGGACATTCTGGTGGGATTGAGCTTAATAATCAAAAAAACGACCCGTCCGTGATCATGCGACCGCGGACGGGTTTCTTTGTTGTTGATTATTCAAATTCTCTGGTGAGCACGCCGCCGGCAACACCCACTCTGCCTCCGCTTAGCAGGAATTCCTTTACCTTGCGCTGCAGTGTGGTGTTCACGGGCAGGTCTGCAGGATCTACTGTCTTCTGCTGTTCTTCGGTGAGCCTGAACACCCATTCCAGCACATCATCGGGTTCGGGATCAACCTCGAGAATATCAAAGGCGTTCTGGAAGCGGATGATATTCGAGCTCTCCGGCAGCATATCTCTCAGCACCGGAGCCAGCAGCCAGCTGGAACACACCATTGGTGCTTCCGACCACTGCGGATACCACTCAGCGATAAATTTCCTCGCCTGCGCAACGGACGCATTGAGCCTGTCGGCGGTCATAACGGCATCTGAGGGAATGTGCAGGTCGATAACATACCTTCCCTCGTGCAGACGCATTTCGTATTCCAGTTCGCCGATACGCAGCAGCTGGGCGTTGACCTGTCGGGTTGTCCAGAAGTCGCGGTCAAAGCCGTACTCTCCTGTGGACGCATGATGCTCGCCCACAAATCTGGTGAAGGCTTTCATGGTGTCCAGCCAGATATTTTCGGGGATATTCTCCCACGGGCAGCCCTCGTCACGGTTATCGATGGCAGCCAGCAGATGCTCCGCCAGCTTGTCCGCACCGTTGGTGACATCGCTTGAGTATTCGCCGCTGTAGCCCGGCAGGTCTTTCCACGCGTGGTCCATGACCTGCATGGCAAACTCACGGGGCATATTGATCTGTACAAGAAGCTTTTCAAGCTCCTCCTGCTGCAGCAGACGGATTTCTTCTTCCTCGGCCAGTCTGGACTGTTCGGAATAGCGCAGATAGTAATCGTGTTTGTTGTCAGCGTCGGCATCTTCGGGAGAGAGTTTCCAATCCTTTTCCGGAGCGAACCCGAGTCCCAACGAGGATATCTGGTCACGCAAAGTCTTCAGTTCTGCGAAAAAATCCTCCCACGAGCCGCATCTGCCGGACATCTTCAGCGCCATTGCAGGCAGTCGCGGAAACAGCAGATAAGCGGCGCGGTCGATGTTTGTGACGCGTTCCGTCCACAGCATACATTCGTAGCCGGTCATCCTGTCCTTGCAGCCGGCGGCGTACGCCGGGGTATTCGCCATGTTCCATATATGGTCGACGTCGATGGACGAGTATGCATAGTCAAAATAGAAATCCTCCAGATCGGAGCGGATGACTCTGCCGCCTGCCTGCATGAACTCGGCGGTTTCTCTGTCGTTGCCCAGCCAGTGATGCACAATGAAGTGTTGAGGCAGAATACCGCCCGCAAGGCAGTCGTTGTAGACGATAGTGCTTTTGCCGCGCTGCGCAAGGAATTCACCGATGGTGAGTACCAGCCAGCGCTGCAGTTCCTCCTCGTTTGCAATACCTTCCTCGCGCATACGCCGCTGACAGTCGGGGCAGCGGCGCCAGTGCAGCTTGAGGGCTTCGTCACCGCCGATATGCACAGCGGGGTAGGGGAACATGGCGATAATTTCCGTGAGGATATCCTTGAAGAAGTCAATGGCATCGTTTTTGCCTGCGCAGATCAGATTGGGGAATATGCCGCCGTCGCAGCGAACGGCGTAGTTGTATGGCTGCTCGATGATCTCCTCCGTGCCGCTGCGGAGAACCGTCCTGCGGCAGCCGTATTCGGGATAGGCGGTTAGCATGGCGCTGGCATGTCCGGGCAGCTCGATCTCAGGGATAATGTCAATGCCGCACTCCGCGGCAAAAGCAACGACATCCTTTATCTGATCCTGAGTGTAGAAGCCGCAGTTGTTTTCCGTTTCCGGCACATTTCCGAAATACGAATTGCCGCGCACCGAACCAACCTCGGTCAGACGGGGATATTTCTTTATCTCCACACGCCACGCCTGATCGTCGGCAAGATGCCAGTGCATAATGTTGAGACCGCATATCTGTGCGGCTTTCAGCAGGCGTTTGATATTCTCGATTGGCATGAAATGACGGCTTACGTCCAGCATGAAGCCGCGATGGGCAGGCAATGAACTGCTCATGTCATCACTCCTGTTTGTGTGTAGTTGCATTATCATTATATCAGCTGCCAATGTAAAAGCAACAGCAAACCCGTCCGGAATGATCTGTCCGGACGGGTTTGTTCTCATCAGATTTTATTATGCGAAGGGGCCTGCAACGGGAGCGTCGGGACGCTTGCTGCCGTAAAAGTCAGTGTCAAAAACGATGTCCTCGCCGTTGGGACCCTCGAAGCGCTGTTCCGGCTCAAAGGCCATGCCCAGAGTTTCGGTGCATATCATTTTGGCGGCGGGCAGATAGTCCATCATGTTGGTAACTACATTGTATTCGCCGTTTTCCACCCTGAGTTCGAGGGTGACCTCGTGCTCGGTGTCAACGGTGTAATCCTCCTCGATGTCGCAGGGCTTTGCGCCGTTGAAGAATACGTTGCCGCCGGTCCACACGGGCAGAGGCATGTAATATTTGTCGCGGGTGTCGGCAGAACCTTCGCCGCAGTAGCCCTCAAAGTGGCTCTTCCACTCGGCTTCGGTCATATATCCGCTGTAGCTGAGAGTGCCTGCGATAAGATTGCCGTCATCCCACTCGCCGTCTGCGTCACCCTTGCAGATGTCGATCATGCCCTGACGTACCTTGGGCTGAACGAACACGTTGTTATAGAACCGCACGTCACCATGGAGAATGGACATGAAGCCGGTAATTTCGGTGCGGTGGGGCATATGAATGGGGGTGTAGCGGGTGGAATCATACTTGACGGTGCCGTTCTTTACGCCGCGTCCGACTGCGGTGATGGCTCCGCCGAACAGATTATGCACGAAGGCAACGCCCTGAGTGGGCAGCTTGACAGCACGCTCGGACAGCATGATATTGTTGTCTACCAGCACTGGTCCGTGGGCGATTTCAATCCAGAGATCCTCACCCAGTCCAAGACCGTCCTTGTTTTCTTCTCTGAGCAGATAGTCGCGGGAGAGGCAGTTGTCGTGGAACAGATTGCTGGAAACGCGGGTGCCCTGTGTCTGCCAGTCCAGCCAGATGCCTCTTGTGCAGTCATGAAAGTGGTTGTTGCGGATGATAACGTCGATGGCAGCGTGGAACTTGATGCCGCCAATTTCGGCACCGGCAAGATTACGCTTGTTGTTGATGTGATGAATGTGGTTGTTCTCGATGACAGAGAACACGCAGCCGAGGTTGCCGACGATACCGGTCTGGCCGCAGTCGTGGATGTCACAGTTGCGTACAGTGTGGGAGCCGATGGTCTCCTTGCTCCAGCCGTCAATCTGGGCAATCAGCGAGCAGTCGCGCTGGGTCTGTGCGCCGTCTTTGTACTTATATTTTGACCACTTGTTGTCGTTGCCCTGCTGGAAGTATTTGCCCAGAGAAATACCACTGCACTTGGAATGGGAAATCTCACAGTCATCGATGACCCAGCCCTTGGACCAGTGAGGACCGATCATGCCGTCCTGCAGGGCGGTGGGAGGAGCCCACTGAGTTGCAGCCTTGGTTACCACAAAGCCGGACAGGGTGATGTAATTGACGTGCTCCTGGACGGGATAGAAGCAGTGGGGGCGGACGTTGATCTCAACACACTCCTCGTTGGGGTTCTTTCCCTGAAAGTTTGCGTAGATGAAGGTCTCGTCACGCTCGTCCGACTGACAGGTATACCATGTGTGTCTGGTGAAATCTCGATCCCACGAACCGTCATAATATTCGGGATTGATGACCTTTTCGAGAGTTTCCTTTTCGTACAGCGACTTGCCGTTGAGGAATACCTCGCCGGTGTGGCAGGGGACGCTCTGATTGAGCCAGTCACCGAATATGAGCGTAGTGTAGGGATTGTATGCACCAAAAAATCCGTTGGGTATGGTCAGCTTCCACACGTCGCCCTCGTAATGCTCCCAGCCGGATGCAGGTTCGGCGCCGGTGATTACCGCTGCGCGGGGTACAGCCGAACGATAGACTATAGGTGCGCGTTCAGTGCCTGCGTTGACAGGGCTGACCTCCTCGCGGTATACTCCCGGGGCGACGATGACCTCGTCACCGGGCATGGCGATGCCGGCCGCCTGCTGAATTCGTGCAAATGGACGCTCTTTGCTGCCGTCGCCGTTGGGACGGGCATTGCAGTCAACGTACAGTATCATATATTATTCCTCCAGTAAGTAAGTCAGCGATTCTCCGCTGCGCTTTCAGCTTAATTCTATTGCCCTGCGGGACAGGTGTCAACATCATTGAGTATCAGCCGCAAAACCTGTGGATTAATGAGCACGCCCCACTCAGATTTTTACGCCGTGTATTGCTGAAAGGCTGCCGCGGAAGTGCGTTTCCCGCGGCAGCCCGTCATAAATTGTTCAGGCACGATTCACCGAGCCGAACAGATACATCTTGTTTGAAACTACACGCTTCATGGCGGCAATCTCGTAAGGAATCAGTCCCATCATGGTTCTTGCTCCTGCGGCAAGGCCTTCTTCTATGCCCGCCTTGCCTGCCTTGTCGATGTCTGTGAAGATATTGACTTTGCAGATTCCTCTCTGGATCGCGATGCGGAAATCCTCATCGGATAGTCCGCTGCCGCCGTGTAGTACCAGCGGAACACCTGTGCGCTCAAAGATATCCGCGATACGGTTAAAGTCCAGTTTGGGCGGGAATTTATAATCGCCGTGAGCATTGCCTACCGCTACCGCCAGCGCGTCCACGCCGGTGCGGTCAACGAAATCCTTTGCAAGAGATACATCGGTGAAATACGCGCTGGGGTCGGCAAGATGATCGCTGCCCTCGGCAGAACCTTCATTGTCGCCGACGTGTCCCAGTTCGCCCTCTACCGTCACACCCATGGCGTGGCAGATTTTTACCATGTCCGCAACTCTGGCGATGTTGTCCTCGTAGCTGTCGGTGGAGCAGTCATACATGATGGAGGAATAGCCCAGCTTCAGCGCCTCCATGCACTTGTCAAAGGTGATTCCGTGGTCGTAATGCACGCACACCGGCACACGGGCTTTCTGCGCCATTGGTATCAGGTATTCCGCCACGCGCTCAAGACTCATGGCGGGAAGCAGTACCTCGGCTGTGCCCACGATTACCGGAGAATTAAGTTCCTCGGCGGTCTCTATGATTGCCCGGGCCATTTCCACGTTGACCGCGTTGAAAAGTCCGACGGCGTAATGCTCTGCCTTTGCTTTTATTAGAATATCATTCAGATTAACAAGCATAATTTCCACCTCACATGGTTTCCCAGCCTGCGGCTATCCGTGCTTCAAGCTCATCAAGAGGCTTCAGCCCACCAAGCGCGTCGTACGCCGTAACGGCGCAGGCACCCTCCGCGGCAGCCAGCGCGGCGCATTCGGCAGGGGATTTGCCCTGCATGACCGCCATAAGAAAAGCGGCTATACTGGTGTCGCCGGCGCCGGTGCCGGACAGAACTGTATCAACCTTGTAGCAGGGCTGCACACCGCTGCAATCCGACCACAGAGCGGCGTCCAGTCCAAGACGACTGCCCACCTGCTCCATGGCATCCCTGCAGGCTGTGCGATAGTACATTCCGGCGGTGCCGCACTTTATCAGAGCGGTTCTGCAGCCCATCGCCAGACAACGTTCCGCCAGCGGCTGCACATCGCGTTCCATATCAAGGTGGGCGATCATGTCGCCGCCAAGGGCGTTCAGCTTATCGTACCGGTCGCGATCCAGCATGAAGCACAGTTCCTCAAAACTGGGCACAAAGAAATCTACATACGGCAGCACGGAAGTCAGAATACGGCACCAGTCGGCACGTCCTGATTCGGTGTCGGGATCTGTGGCAGCAAGGTCAAGACTGGTGGCAATACCGCGTTCTTTCACTCTGCGGAAAATCGCCGTCAGCTCTGAACCGTCGTGCTCGTACATTTTTTTCATTATCGGCGGATAGCCGAAGTGGAACAGCGCCGCGTCGGTGAGCGCATCTTCGGGAATGTCCGTGCCGGTAAAGGTGTCGTTTGCTCCGGGATTGTGCAGAAATATGCGGTCGATTCCGGGAACGGCCAACACCACGGAATAGGAGGTGCTGCTGCTTTCGTCCACAATCAGACCGCCTGCGCCGTACTGGCGCAGAATATCTCCGATCATGGCACCGAAAGCATCATTGCCTACCTTGCCCATAAGCTGCACGTCCGCGCCGAGAATCTTCAGCGCAAGACCGGTGTTGGCAACACTGCCGCCGGTGTGGACATCAGCAGGATTCATGTGTATCAGCTTGCCGGGAACCAGCAGCTCTCCAACGTTGCTGTACCGGTTTCCGGTGGAAAATACAGGGGTTATATCAAGACAGATATGCCCTGCGGCTATAATTTTATTTGCCATCTATCCTTCTCCTTGACGGAAAGTCAGGACATCAGATAAGACCCATGAGCAGATTCATGGTGTACATTTCAAGCTGCTCAAATTTCATTTCTGCGATCAGCTTGTTGGCGTAATCGTAGTTGTAACGGGAGACCTTTTCCTCCAGTGCCTTGAACACGGCAAGAGAGTTTGCCAGATGCTCGTAACTGTCCTCGTCAGATGTGGTGCGCATAGCCTTTACGTCCAGGCCGATGTACTCGCCGTTGGAACCGTAACCGCCCTCAACAAGCACCTTGACCTGATTGAATGCCGAGCGCAGATTCTCAACACCAAAGGATTTGTCCTGATCGTAGCGCACGCCATTCTGATCGTTGAGATGAACGGTAAACAGCCTGCCGAATGCAAGAGCGAATCCGATTTCGTTTGCGGGGTCCAGTCCGGCCAGTACAGCGTGAGCGGACTCAAGGTTGCCTCCCACGCGTTTGGGGTCGATGGTGGCGGAGGAGATAGCCATAACGTGTCCCATGGTGCCGCAGATGGAGCGATCTATGGGCTCGTTGGGCTTGGGTTCGATGCACACACGGATGGTGCTGTCGTACTCAAGCATCTTGTTGATAGCATCGATGAGCTGACGGGTTGCCCATGCTGGGTTCTTGCTTTCTGCGCAAAGTGTGCCTTCACGGGCCAGCCAGAGAACCAGCAGGTCGGTGCCCAGCTCCTTTGCAATGTCAATGGAGCGATAAGCGCGCCACATGGCGTATTCCCTGTCCTCTGCACGTGTGCTCATGAATCCGCCGTCCTTGGTGTGGGGATCCATCCACAGACGGGGAGCCACAAACTCAGCCTTAAGATCGTACTTGTCCAGCAGAGCCTTGACGCCGCGGGCGTGTTCCTTGATTTCCTCGTCGGTCATGTTGTTCATGTCGGGAACTGCGTCGTCATCGTGGAACTGAACTGCGTCAAACCCCAGCTCCTTAAACTTAGCAAACTTGGTTTCCAGATCGATGGGCTGACGGGTTTCGGGACCATAGGAGTCGGCACCGGTGTGAACGTTCCAGGGACCTACAGAAAACTTAAATTTAGACATATTGATTATCCTCCGTTAAGGTATTTTTAGCGAAAAGGCATATTGTTGCTCATATTTTACCTCTTGCGAGCGGATATTGTCAAGGATAATTTGAACTGTGTCGATCCGGTAAATGTTCTGAAAAAGAAAAGGCAAAAGCAAACCGTTTGCAGGCTCGCTTCTGCCTTCTGTATATACATTGATTGTTATCTGTGAACGGGGCGATTCATGGATATCATGCTGTCACGGGCAATATTTCCGGTACGGAATACCGACAGCAGCAGTCCCAGCATGAACATATCTATCACTGTCAGCTTGCCGCAGTAGGAAAACAGCGGGATACCTTCAAAATAGATGAACGTGAATCCAAGATTGCACAGCAGATAGAACACCGTGCGCAAACCAAAGCACAAACCGATGCACAGCATTGTCAGACGGCCAAGATTGCAGCTCTGACGCCGGAATCCTTTGATAACTTCCAAAACAACGGCGCACATCAGTGCTCCAAGGATGAACAGCAGGATATAGCCGTATTCGTGCACGGCAACTGCAAGTAAATGACTTACCGAACAAAGCTCACCGGGGGTCAGGAAGCTTTCCATAAGCTCGCTTGTACCGCCTGTTCCGATGAACTGAGAGGAGCCGATCAGCTCACGCACGCGCAATGCCACCCAGCCCATTCCCATCGGATCGTTTTCCGGGTGCAGTGCTCCTTCAATCAACCGCCGTTCAAGTGAGGGAAAGCTGACGGCGCACAGCAACGCGAACATTCCCACGGGCGGTGCAAATGCACCGAACACTGCTTTTGCGGTTCTTTCTTTGAACCAGCCTTTTGCCGCGGCAAAGATAACCATACCGCCGCACACAACGATCATGTACACACATAGAGATATCCATTGGTGACTGAACATCGCCGTCAGTTCGCAGGCGGCAAATGCCGCAAGCATATAAAGGATATCCTTCTTCCCACCGCTGCGTGTTCTGTAGACCAGCGGCAGAAATATCACCGGCAGCAAATGACATAACTGTGCAGCCGTGGTCATAAACTGATTGCCCGTAACGTGAAGGAGCATCAGCGTACCGCATACAGCAAAAACAGCCCATACGGGTATTCTTACGAGCAGTGTGTAGTCAAGAAAATATCCGCCTGCCAGCGCTGCGGCGCCAAGCACGGAGTAAACGAGCATAGGGAGGAAGTAAGTGCTCCGGTCACCAAGCGTCCACATCAGCGCCATGCCGCCCAGCAGCATAGCAGCCGCGCAGCCAAGGATGGTCCAGTTCGGACGGGGGCGATGCACCCTGTCCAGAGCCAGTCCGATCTCCTCCGGATCGCCCATTTCACTGACAGCCTGCGCTTCTGCTTCCGTGGGAGTAATCCCTGTTTCTCGCAGAGCTTCCGCCCGGTCAAGGATGTGACTCTCCAGTTCGTTGGTCAGCGGAGCACGGGCTCGTTTCCAGCGGATCTGACTGCTAACCGTATCAAGAAAAATCCGGATATCGTTCATTTCATGCACCTCCCATCACGCGGCTTACAGCAAGAGTATACTGCTCCCATTCCTCCTGTTTCTCTGCGAGTCTGCGTCGTCCGTCGCCGGTGATTGCATAATATCTTCGTTCCCGTCCGTTTTCCGTCTGCTCGTAAGCGGTTATCCACCCCTTCTGCTCCAATGTGTGAAGCAGCGGGTAGAGCGTTCCAGATTTCATTTCAAACACATTCTGAGAACGGGCGGACAGCTCCTCGATGATCTGGTAGCCGTACATATCCCGCTCGGCAAGCAGCCGCAGTACCAGCATGGCAGAGCTGCCTGAAAGCAATGATTTATCTATTTTCATCAGAAAAAAGCACCTCCTTGTGGTCGTTCGTGCCGTCGTCACGCACACGATGTGTAGATGGTCGATATATCGATGGCTTTATTATATGTAGAAAATCTACATATGTCAAGAGAAAAATACCGTGCGCTCGTAATTAGCGAGCGCACGGATTGATGGTATGGGGAAATTACTGTTGGGCAGAGCCAAAACGTCCGGCGAGAATCCGGATGGCCTTGAGATATCCGGCAAAGCCCATGCCTTTTACGGTGGCGATGCATGCGGTGCGCACATAGGAAACCTTGCGGAAATCCTCGCGGGTGTCAGGATCGGATATGTGTACTTCCACCGTTGGTATATTCACCGATTTGAGAGCATCGAGCAGGGCGATACTTGTGTGAGTATAGGCGCCCGGGTTCAGGATCATGCCGTCGAAATTCCCGTAGGCCTGCTGTATCCAGTCCACCAGCACTCCCTCGTGATTGGTCTGGCGGCAGGTGATATCAACGCCGAGCAGCTCACCCTCCGCTTCAATAAGCGAAACAAGGTCGTTGTAGGTTGCTTTGCCGTAGATATCCGGCTCACGGATACCGAGCATATTCAGGTTTGGACCGTTAAGCACCAGTATTTTCACAGAAATCCCTCCAGATATCATTAGCCGAGTCCTGCGGACTGCGATTGTTGACGATGGAAACGTCGCGGAATGATTCGTACAGTGGTTTGCGAATCGAATACATTTTTTCCAGATTGGCATTAAGCGAAAGGGGCCGACCCTCGCGGCTCAGCAGAGAAAGCTCACGCTCAATTTGGTAAACCCGACCGGAACGGCGCAGGGGAGCACGGTTGGATTCCGTGACAACCACTCCGCCGCCGCATACGATTATGCAGCCGCGCTGTGAGGAAGCAGCAAGTACCGCCTCATGTTCGCGCTGACGAAACCCGCTTTCGCCTTCCGCGGCAAAGATGTCGGGAATGCTCATTCCGGCGGCATCGGCGATCATGGCATCCAGATCTATTATCCTGCGTCCGCTCAGCTGTCCGAGAAGTACGCCTACGGTACTTTTGCCGCAGCCGGGCATTCCGATAAGCACTATGTTATCGGTATCACGGCAGATTCCGGCAAGTATGCGTCCGGTCATATCGTCGCTGATGGGTTTGCCGAAGAAGTGCTCCTCGGCGACCTTTGCCTGATGCACCAGCATAGGCAGTCCGCCGGCATACAGGATGCCGAGTTCCTCTGCTCTCAGCAGAAAATCAGTGCGGCGGGGATTGTATACCATATCCACGACACCGGAGCATCCTGAGAACAGCGCCGGATCTGCCGGCATACCATCAACGTTCGGGAACATCCCCACGGGTGTACAGTTGATGAGTATATCAGCGTCAGCGTTCATTTCAAGATTACTGTAATTATACTCCCCCGAACGTGAAATGACAAGTACCTCGCGGGCATCCATTTTCGCGCAGACGTATTTTGCGGCAAGGGAGGCTCCTCCGCTGCCGAAAATCAGCACTTTTTTGTCCTCAATGGAGATACCTGCGCGGCGAATTGTGTACTCCAGTCCGGCGGCATCGGTGTTGTAACCGGTCAGCAGTCCGTCTGCTCCTCGTACGATGGTGTTGACACTGCCGATTGCCAGTGCCTCGGGGGAGAGTCTGTCGCACAGCGGCATGACCGCCACCTTGTAGGGAATGGTTACGTTGACACCACCCAGATCTTCACTGCGAAGAAAGCCTTCCAGCTCCTCCGGCTCAAGTTCGATCAGCCGGTAATTCCCGCAGCCCAGCTGAGGATGGATAAGAGCGGAATAGCTGTGTCCCAGCTTGCGCCCCAGAAGTCCGTAAATCTTTTCTGCCATATCAGACCTCTGCGTAGCAGCCAAGGAAGGTGAAGCTTTCGCTGGTGCGCTCCAGCTCCTCCAGCATGGAGACAACACCCGGCTCGCGCACGTTGGCATCCAGCTCAAGATAGAAGATGAACTCGAAGTTGCGTCCGGTGACAGGGCAGCTTTCCAGCTTGACCATGTTTATGCCTCGGGCGGAAAGCGTAGAGAGGATATCGCTCAGTGCGCCGGGCTTGTTGGGGCAGGAGATGATAAGACTGGTGTGGGAAGAACCGGCGTAAATCGCGGGCTTCTTTGTGATGCAGATGAATTTGGTGTAGTTGTTCGCGCTGTCCTGAATGTCATCGCTAAGGACGTTCAGTCCGTACAGTTCCGCGCAGGCGGGAGCGGAGATGGAAGCCTTGGTCAGGTCGTTGCTTTCGGCAACCATCTTTGCGGCAAGAGCGGTGTTGGCGCAGGGGATAATCTTCACATCAGCGCCCAGAGAGGAGAGGAACGCTCCGCACTGACCGATGGCCTGCTCGTGGGAATAGATCTCCTTGATATCAGAAAGCTTTGCGCCGGGCTTTGCCATCAGTTCGTGGCGGATATTCATACGGGTCTGCCGTACGATGGAGCAGGAATAGCGCTGCAGCAGCTCGTAGACCGCGCGCACCGAGCCGTTGATATTGTTCTCGATGGGCAGTACGCCGTACTCGCACAGACCGGAATCCACCGCGGAGAAAACCGCCTCAAAGGTCTTGAAGTACATGATGTTTGCGCGTGCCATCAGCTTTTCGCAGGCCTGCTGGGAGTTGCTTCCCTCCACGCCCTGACAGGCAACCATGCCGCTTCTGGGGAACAGCTTTTCGGCAGGCAGCAGTGCCGAGTCGATAAGGCTGCGCACGGCGGTCTCACCTGCGAACAGCTCGCTCTGACGAGCCTTGGAAAGATCGATCAGACGGCTGAACAGCTGATAGGCGTAATCTCCGTACTGACCTGCTTTTTCGCTGGCACCTGCGAGTACCTCGCGCTCGCGCTGACGGTTGACTATGGGTAGGGAGTTTGCTTTCTTGTATTCGGCAACCTGCTCGGAAAGCTCCATGCGCTGCACAAACAGGTCGAGTATCTGCTGGTCTACGGTGTCAATACCTTCTCTGAGCTTGCTGATATCCATGATTATTCCTCCAAATTATCGTCTGTTTGATTACGCAGAAGCGCGTACATTTTCATGTCCTTGACCTCGCCGTTCTTCACGGCGTTGCTTCGCAGAGTGCCTTCGCACAGGAAACCTGCCTTCTCCAGCACGCGGCAGGAGCCGGTGTTGGAAGCAAAGGGCTCAGCGTAGATGCGTATGATGTCGCTGTTGGCAAACACGTATTTACAGGTCAGTATTACTGCCTCGGTCATAATGCCATTGCCCCAGTATTCCTCGGCGATGTAATATCCCATCTCTGCTGTCTGGCTGTGGATATTCTGCTGACGGAACACGCCTATACTGCCGATTGCTCTGTCGTCCACAGTAACGGCAAAGGCAAAAACTTCGTTTTCGTCGGAGGCAAGCATGGCGGAGATAAAACCACGACCATCCTCCTCAGTATAGGGATATGGCAGACCGTCCCTGAGATTATTCTGAACTCTGGGGTTTGAAAGCGCTGCGGCAAGATCCGCTGCGTCATCAATCACCCATTTTCTTATGTTTATGTTCATAGCAGCTTCCTCACGGTTTTATTCAATGTTATCGCTGACGATGCCGCCCAGCCGGCGGTAATCATCAAAGAATCCGGGATAAGATTTGCCTACCGCTTCTGCGCCGCAGATTGTCACTGCTTCGGCGCAGCCCGCAGCGGCAATTGCTGCTGCCATCACCATGCGGTGATCGTTGTGACCGTGAGTGCTGCCGCCCGTCAGACCTGTACCGTGAACGGTCAGACTGTCGGCGGTTTCCTCCGCAGCGCCGCCAAGGTCGCGCAACAGCTGTGCGCAGGCGGAGAGACGGTCGCTTTCCTTTATGCGCAGTCGTGCGCCGTTGACAAAACTGGTATCACCTTCGGCGAAGGCTGCAACTGCGACAAGCGCAGGCAGCAGATCGGGGGTCGCGTCGATGTCTATTTCGCAGCCGGTGAGCTTTCCGGGGGTGACGGTCACGCTGCTGCCATCGACAGATACATTCGCACCCATTCGCCGCAGCAGCCCCACAATTGCCTTGTCGCCCTGAGGGGAATCGGGATGCAGTCCGGTGACGGTTACACTGCCGCCGATTGCGCCTATGCACAGAATAAACGCGCCGTTTGACCAGTCACCGTCCACCTCGACTTCGCCGGGGGAGACATATCGCTGTCCGCCGGGGATAAAAAAGCCGCTGTCCGTTCTTCTGACCTCAACGCCGAAGCGCTTCATTACGCCTAGCGTTATATCAACATAAGCCGCCGAGCGCAGAGTGTCTGTGAGGATTATCTCGCTGTCCTCACCTGTGCAGGGGAGAGCCAGAAGCATCCCGGTGATATACTGGGAGCTGATCCCGCCGGGCAGACGGTATACGCCGCCGCGCAGCTTACCGCTCGTCTCGAAAGGCAGATGGTCAGCGGAAAAACTCACGCCGCCTTCGTTCATCGCGCCGCACAGTTCGCCGATGGGACGCTCCGGCAGTCTTCCGCGTCCGGTGAAAGCGGCACGTTCGCACACTGCTGCCGCTACCGGCAGCATAAACCTCAGTGTGGAACCGCTTTCGCTGCAGTCGAGGAGAGGTGCGGATCCGTAAACGGTGATAGGGTTGACAACAACACAGTCCTCATGCTGCTCGATCTCGGCACCCAGCGCGCGCAGACAGCCGATGGTTGCCGAGATGTCCTCAGAGCCGCCGCTCATTATCAGTCTTGTGGGGCGATCGGCAAGTGCTGCGGCTATCAGCAGCCGATGGGCGTCTGATTTGGAGGGGATCGCCTTCAGAGTTCCATTGAGGGTATCAGGTTCAATTCTTAGTTTTATAGACATATTTATGCTTGCTCCGTTCCGTCAGCGAACAGTCCGCTGATGTGCTCAAGACTGATTTCCTCAAACACGCAGTTTCCGATATCACGAATCAGCACCATGCTCACGCCGCCGGCGGTGCGCTTCTTGTCCGAAGCGGCAACAGCAGCCATGTCATCGGGAGCGTAATCGGTGTTATCCGGCAGGCCGCAGCCTGCGAGAGCGCGGCTGATACGGGCGGCACATCCGGCGGAGCAGCTTCCCCGCTTTGCCGAAGCGCGTGCCATGATACCCAGTCCCATCGCCACGGCGCGGCCATGGGGAATATGGTAATCACTGAGCTTTTCGATGGCGTGGGCAGGCGTGTGTCCCAGATTGAGCATCTTTCTCAGTCCGGTTTCCTTTTCGTCCTGCTCCACCACACCTGCTTTGTATCGCACGCAGCGGTCGATAACAATTTCGGGATTGTCCGCTGCCTCTCCCCGCTCAAACATGGCAAACAGTTCAGGATCGCTCAGTATTCCTGTTTTGACTGCCTCTGCAAGTCCGTCGGAATAGATTTCGGGGGAGAGTGTGGACATGCAGTCCACGTCGCACAGCACTGCCTTTGGCTGAATGAACAGACCTGCAAGATTCTTGCCTGTCTCAAGGTCGATGGCGGTCTTGCCGCCCACCGACGAATCAATGGCAGCCAGCATGGTGGTGGGCATCTGAATGTAATCTATACCACGCATATAGCACCCGGCGGCAAAACCGGTAATGTCGCCTACAACGCCGCCGCCAAGGGCGATGGCGCAGTCTTTGCGTGTGAGTCCCGACTGAGCGAAGAATTCAAGGATCCCGCCCAGCGTGGCGATATTCTTTGAAAGTTCACCTGCTTCGAATGCATACGAAGTTACGGTAAATCCATCGGCTTCCAGCGAGCGTACAACGCGCTCAAGATAGAGCGGCTGTACGTTGCTGTCGGTAACAACCACCACACGGCGGGTATCGAGCAGTCCGGAAAGCAGCTGTCCGCAGCAGTCGATTATTCCGCGTCCGATGGTCACGTCGTAGCCGGTGCCCACATTAACCCGGACGGTGCTGTAAATGTCCATTGTCAGTTGCCTCCTGCGGTTGCTTTCTTTTCGCGGCCGTCGCGGAACAGCTCGCGCAGTCTGTTCTCGTCGCGGTCACGCAGCGCGCCGATGTATTCCTGCAGATGAGCAGCCAGTAACTCGGCCTGCTCGGTGAGATAATCGGCGTTGCTCATGCACAGTTCGGTCCACATATCCTCGTCCAGATGCGCCACACGGGTCATGTCTCTGTAGCTTCCGGCGGAAAAGCCTCTCTGACGCTGAGCCTCGGGGGATTTTATATATGCGCTGGACGCGATGTGCGCCAGCTGAGAAGTATATGCTATGATGCGGTCGTGTTCGTCGGGAGTGGTGTACACCATCCGCGCAAAGCCGATGTCGGTGAACAGCTTTTCCAGCGTCTCCAGCAGCTGAGGAGTGGTGCGGGCGTCGGGGGTGAGTATCATTGGTGCGCCTACAAACAGAGTGTCGGCGGCGTTGATGAACTTCCCGCGTTCCTTGCCGGCCATAGGATGACCGCCGATGTAGGCAAAGCCGTGCTGTCCGGCAATCTCAGACATCGGCTGACACACCGCGCGCTTCACGCCGCACATGTCGATAACGGCAGCTTCGCGGGAAATCTTCGCCGCGTTTTCTTCCACCCACCTGACAGCATCAGCCGGACGCAGCGCAACGAGGATGATATCGCACTGAGGCAGATTGTCATCGTTTAGCTCACCGTCGATGGCGCCGCACAGCCGGGCAAGCAGCATGGTCTCACCGTTGATATCACAGCCGTACACCGTGTTGGAGGTGCGGGCCTTGATTCCCTTTGCCAGCGAGCCTCCGATCAGGCCAAGACCTATTACAGCTATATTCATCACTTAGTCCTCCAGTGTGTTCATGAAGTCCTTCATGGCGATCAGCTTGCGGCTGAGCTTATCAAACTGCACAGGATTGAGAGACTGAGGTCCGTCGCACCATGCCTTTGCAGGGTCATTGTGCACTTCAATGATAAGACCGTCCGCGCCGCCGCCTACCGCAGCCATTGCCATGGGAGGCACGAGGGAAGACTTGCCGGTGGCGTGGCTGGGGTCAACGATGACGGGAAAGTGGGAAAGGTGCTTGAGTACGGGAATAGCGGAGAGGTCCAGGGTGTTTCTGGTGTAGCTTTCATAGGTGCGGATGCCGCGTTCGCACAGGATTACGTTTTCGTTGCCCTGAGACATGACATACTCCGCGCTCATCAGCCATTCTTCGTAGGTTGCGGACATACCGCGCTTTATCATAACCGGCTTCTTCTGAGCGCCAAGTTCTTTGAGCAGGTTGAAGTTCTGCATATTACGGGTGCCGACCTGAATAACATCAACGTCGTCAAACAGCGGCAGCTGGGAGATTTCCATGATTTCGGTCACGATGGGAAGACCGGTTTCCTGCTTTGCAAGCTTGAGCAGACGCAGGCCTTCCGCTCCCAGTCCCTGAAATGCGTATGGGGAAGTGCGGGGTTTGAATGCGCCGCCGCGAAGCATAGTTGCGCCGCTTGACTTTACAGCCTTTGCCACGGCGATCATCTGCTCCTCAGTCTCCACCGAACAGGGACCGGCCATCAGCGTCAGAGTACCGCCGCCTATCTGAGTGTTGCCCACCTTAATGACAGTCTCCTCGGGGTGGAACTTACGGTTGGCATTTTTGTAGGGCTCCTGAACACGCTTGACGCTTTCGACAATGTCAAGTGCGGAGATCAGATCAGCGTCCAGCTTGGAGGTGTCACCTACCAGACCGAGGATCATGTGGGAATCACCCACACTGGTGTGGATGGAGATGTTCTTGCCTTCCAGCCAGTTGATGAGGTAATCGAGCTGAGTCTGATTTGGATTCTGTTTGAGTACGACTATCATGATGTTATCCTCCGTTGGGAAAAATAAAAGCCCGCAACCGGTCAAAGGCTGCGGGCGCATAATGCTGTGAAAAAGAAGCCGGTGGCTTGATTATTCATTCATTGCCCGCATTAGACATACCAAAATAAGCCTTACCAAAAAAGCCGGTAAAGCTAAAGTAGCGGTATGCATTTGTGCAGGCATTGTTACGCATGACTTCTTCTCCTTGTTTTTTCAAAATTTTAGCACACGCTTTATCGATTTGCAATAGTAAAGTTTGCCAACGATGGCAGGATTTATTTGTGATCTTTTATGATTATTTGCTCGTGTCACTGTCGTTGACACCCTGTGCAGCAATACATATAATAATTCTGTCATTAATTTATTCAAAACGGAGGAACTAAAGATGAGGACTATCACCGTAACCGGAACAGGATATGCAAGTTCCGCACCGGATCTGATCGTTATCAGTATGACCGTCACCGCGCAGTCTGTTGACTATGAAAAGACGATGGAGACCGCCGCTGAGCGTCTTGATGCTCTGCGGGTTGCGCTTTCCGGCTGCGGCTTTTCAAAGGAAGATATAATAACCACTGCATTCAATGTCAATACCGAATACCAGCACGAACATACGCCTGACGGGAAATACGAGCGCCGCTTTATCGGCTATAACTGTATACACCAGCTCAGGGTGGAATTTGCGCTTGACATGGAAAGGCTTTCGCTGGTTATTGCCGCGATATCCGGCTGCAAATGCGCTCCGGAGTTCTCCATTCAGTTCGGCGTGAAGGACGAGGAGTTGGTCAAGGAACAACTGCTGCAGGCTGCGGCCAGGGATGCAAACCGCAAAGCAAATGCGCTTGCTTCCGCATCAGGAGTGCAGCTTGGTGAAATAATCAACATTGACTACAGCGTTGACAGTGTTTCGCTGCGCTCTCCTACTATTTTTGCTGCGCCGTTGAGGGCTGATCGCGCTGCAGCTAAGTCAGCCATTGAAATCACGCCGGAAAACGTCACTGCGACAGAACGTGTGACATTTGTGTGGGAAATAAGATAGACTGGATGCATTTCACACGGTTAAACGATTTTGCGGCCCAAAAGGCTTTTGGCAAGGCGGCTCTGATAGTAATTTGCTGATTGACAAAGATTGTATATAGTGTTATTATTCTAATATCTGTAGTTGTCTCCATTTTTGAGTGTTTCCGGTGAAATGGATTTCGATGCGGATGCTTCAGAATACAGAATAATGCGCTGTTTTCGAGCGATCGTCAACGGTGCAGGGATAGTTGACGGAAAGAAGGTAAGGAGCTATGAAAAAAAGAATCATCGCAATGCTTCTTGTTGTTAATATGCTTGCGTCAATTCTTCTCTGTCTCAACGAAAACGCAATGATTGATGTTGAGCAGATGTATACCGCAAGTGCTATAGGCGTTGACGTTAATTCGAGTTCAGTAGGGGATACTGTTGTATTCGGAAACTACGAGCAGGACAACAACACATCCAACGGCAAAGAACCGCTTGAGTGGATCGTGCTCGAAAACAGTGACGGCAAATTGCTGCTTATTTCCAAGTATGCACTGTTCAAGCGCAGATACAACATCGACTACGATGCAAAAAATCCGAATCTGTGGAGAACAACATGGGAAAAATGTAAACTGCGCGCCTATCTTAATGATGATTTCTATAACACTGCTTTTTCTGCAGATGAGCGCGAACATATCAGCTATAGCTATCTTGACAACAACAATAACCCGGAATACGGAACCGCGGGCGGAAACAGCACTACCGACAAGGTGTTCCTGCTCAGCTATAATGAATTCAATACTTACCTCAATGGAAAGTCTTTTGCCAAAGCCAAGCCTACCGCGTCTGCCAGGGCAGGCGGCCTTACAACCGATGCGAACGGTGTCTGCTACTGGTGGCTTCGTTCGCCCGGTCTGCACGCCGGAAATGCTTCCTATGTAATGTACGGCGGAAATGTATATCTGTACGGAAGTGATGTCGGACATCAGATTGGAGTTCGTCCTGTCATAAGAATTCAGCAGAACGCGATCAAGGCCACGGAGTCTGTTTCTTTGAACAGTGACAGCATGACGGTGAAAGCTACAGACGCTGTGTCTCTCACGGCAACTGTAACTCCGGATGATTCCGGGTATCCAGTCATCTGGAGTTCGTCCAATACCAAGGTAGCCAAAGTTGACAGCAAAGGAAAAGTAACTATTGTCGGCCTTGGAAAAGTAACAATCTCAGTAAAATCCGGAGAATGCAGCGACAGTTGTGAGCTGAATATTCAGCCGGGATTTGATCTCAAGGCGGTGGGCGGAAGTGTTCGCGTAATTGACCCGTACGGTCTGCGCTTTGGAGTTCAGCTCAAGAAAGATGCCGAATACAATAAGAGTTACAAGAACATAGTGTCATACGGCACGCTCATTATCCCGAAGGCAAAGCTCGGAGATGCAGAACTCAACATGTCCACTCCCAGCGTTATGAAGATTGCGGCAAATAACATCTACAGTTCTGATTCCAAACAGCTGACTTATACCGGAGTTCTTGTTGGTATTCCGAGCAGTTCATTTAACGATGTGATTGCTGGACGTGGATATCTGGTTTATAAGGATACCGATGGAACCACTCATACAATCTATACCGATGTAATTGAACGTACATATGGTGAGGTTGCGGATTCAGCATATAAGAGATATGCTGCAATGACCGACAGAAACAAGAACGACGAAGCAGTCTTCAAAAAGCTCGAAAGCATAGTGAAATCCATGAATGAGGCTGCCAGTGCTGAAGTTGTCAGCGATTCATCATTCAATTAAATCAGTATTTGGTTCCAAATATCAGAAAGGACCTGCGTCAGTATGAATATAAAATCTTCACGATATTTTGGCTTCGCGGTTATGATCATCTTTCTGTTGGTGCTGTCAGTGGTTCTTGCATACAGCAACTGTGCTGCTGTGCAGAAAAAGCTTGATGACGCCACCATGCAGGAGAATGGCCTTACCGAGAGAGATGGTTCTTTCTCGGAACTGGAAAACAAGGTGCTCGAGCTTGAGAGTGCAGTTTCTGAGAGTGATGCTCTTGTTGCTGAATACGAACAAGTTATTTCAGAACTGGAAGCACTTCTTTCAGCAAGTGACGTTACCGTTGAAGAACAGCAGAAGAAGATCGAAGAGCTTGAAAAGCGTATCGAAGATCTGACTAAGCCCAAGACCGGCGGCGGTGGCGGCGGAAACAGCAATTCCGGCGACAACCTCGGCGCGTGGACCGATGGCTGGGATTGATGCCGCTGAGCGCGAGATACGCATAATAAGTGAATAACACTGCAAAATGATTTGTCCCCCCGATGCCGATAGTTTCGTGCATCAGGGGGACAAACTGTTTTGTTCATACGTTCGATCTGAAGAAGTCGAGACACATCCGTGAACGGGCCACACTGATGCTGTCGGCCCATTCGCGGTCGTTTTGTCCCTTTCTGCCCAGATAAACGCCGTCGGAAAACTCCCAGTGACTGATTTTTCGGAATTTTTTGACGGTAACGCCTGTGCAGCCAACCGCAAAAAGCTTACGGTGAGCCTTGTAATTCATTGTGCTGCACAGGACAAGTATAGGCTTGTTCGCAAAAGAGGCATCAAGCTCGACAAAAATACCGCCGTCAAGGTTTACGGCATCGATCGCACGGCCGTCCCGCAATGCCGCAGCAGCGCTGCAGCATCCGCCGAAGGATACCCCCATAAGGTGCACTCCGCCGGCAATATCCAGACGACCGCCGAACATCGAATTCACCCTGCCGTGCTCAAGATTGTACACGCAGTCAATGGCGAAAAGGATATCTTCGATCCACTGCTGACCGAGCCGGTTCAGGCCGCTTTCGCTGTACCGTATTTCTTCCGGGGCTAATACAGCGGAACCATCGCAGTAGGTGATTGCTCCTGAGCCGGACGGATGCCCCACGCTCATCACGATGTACCCCTCGGATGCAATATCCGCGCACAGCACCGTGCTGTCCATCTGATATCCCCGTAGTCCGTGACTGTAGATCACCACGGGAAATCGGTCACGATCAGAAATGAGCTGACCGTCGGCAAAGCAAAAGGTGTTCACTCCGTTGTCGGAGGGCAGTCTGCGGTATGCCTGCTTTTGGAAGTTTGCGTCCATATACGGGTGCAGCACGCTTCCGCCTGACGACGGATAAAATATCTGGATCGACAGCTTTCTTCCATCGTCACCAAAGCGATCGGTGTCGATTCGGCAGATGCTTACGTCGTATCTGCCGATAGGTTTTCTCAGCATAGTTTCCTGCCTCCGCAATACTCTGCAGCGTTGTATAATGGATATCAATATATCATCGTGCTGCACTTTTGTCAACAGATAACCGGTGATATATATTAGTGCAGCCGCAGTACCGCAAAATTATAGGAAATTACTATTTACCTTTGTTTCCAAATAGAGTATAATCCATAGGTGATATTCTATCCAAATCATTTTAAGGAGTGTTTTTCAGATGAAACTGTCACCTCTGCAGATCGCAAGATACCAGTACCAGCCCAAGCTGCCCGGAATGCTCAGAAACGGTATTTCCGAGATCTGCGTAAAGAACGGCGCCCCCACCGAGAGCGTTGCCGATCAGGAAAAGATCAAGGCTCTGTTCCCCAACACCTACGGCAAGAACGAGATCACCTTCCAGAAGGGTCAGAACACCTCTGAGGCCAAGAAGCAGGTCGTCGGCGTTATCCTTTCCGGCGGACAGGCTCCCGGCGGACACAACGTCGTCTGCGGTCTGTACGATGCTCTTAAGGCCACTAACAAGGACAACGTTCTGCTCGGCTTCAAGGGCGGTCCCAGCGGTCTGCTTGAGGACAGCTATATCGAGATGACCGACGAATATATCGATCAGTACAGAAACACCGGCGGTTTTGACATCATCGGTTCCGGCAGAACCAAGCTGGAGAGCGAAGATCAGTTCGCCATTGTTGCCGAGGTCTGCAAGAAGCACGGCGTTACCGCCATCGTCATCATCGGCGGCGACGATTCCAACACCAACGCAGGCGTTCTGGCAGAGTACATGGCCGCTCACAACACCGGCGTTCAGGTCATCGGCTGCCCCAAGACCATCGACGGCGACCTGAAGAACGAGGACATCGAGTGCTCCTTCGGCTTCGACACCGCCACCAAGACCTACAGCGAGATCATCGGCAACATCTCCAGAGATGCCAACTCCGCCAAGAAGTACTGGCACTTCATCAAGGTCATGGGTCGTTCCGCTTCCCACGTTGCTCTTGAGTGCGCTCTCGAGACCCAGCCCAACATCTGCCTGATCGGCGAGGAAGTCGCCGCCAAGAAGATGTCTCTGGCTCAGATCGCTGACTACATTGCCGATTCAGTTGCTGCACGCGCCGCCAAGGGCTGGAACTTCGGTATCGCCATCATCCCCGAGGGTATTGTTGAGTTCGTTCCCGAGTTCTCCATGCTCATCGCTGAGATCAACGAACTGCTTGCCGGTGAAAAGACCGCTCAGTTCAACGCTCTGCCCACCTGGAAGGACAAGTACGCCTTCATCGAGAACGGTCTGAGCAAGGAAGCCATGGCTGTTTTCGCCATCCTGCCCGAGAGCATCCAGCAGCAGCTCTTCCTCGAACGCGATCCTCACGGCAACGTGCAGGTTTCCCTCATTGAGTCCGAGAAGCTGTTCTCCGCTCTGGTTGCCGATAACCTCGCTGCCCGCAAGGCTGCCGGTACCTACAACGGCAAGTTCTCCACCCTGCATCACTTCCTGGGCTACGAAGGTCGCTGCGCATTCCCCTCCAACTTCGATGCCGACTACTGCTACTCTCTGGGCTACAACGCCTTCATGCTCATCCAGTACGGCTACACCGGATACCTGTCCAAGGTTTCCAACCTGTCCAAGCCTGCTGAGGAGTGGGTCGCCGGCGGTATGCCCATCACCAAGATGATGAACATAGAAAGAAGAAACGGTGAAGACAAGCCCGTTATTCGCAAGGCTCTGGTTGAGCTGGACGGCAAGCCCTTCAAGTTCTTCGAGGCTCACAGAGCTGAGTGGGCTCTTGAGACCTGCTTCGTCTATCCCGGTGCTATACAGTACTTCGGCCCCACCGAGGTCTGTGATCTGACCACCAGAACTCTGGCTCTGGAAAAGGGCGAGTAATTCGATATTTATCCGGAACTGCTGTGGATCGTGTATCCGCAGCAGTTCCTTTATATTATCCGCACGGAGGGAAATCAATGAACAAGTCTCAAATTCCATTCTGGGAAATAACTTATCAGAATGACAGCGTAGTAACATTTTCCATACAGCCAAACCAAACTGTCAGAGAGTTTGAACACCTGCTCAGCAAACAATCAAATATACTGGAAGTCGGCTGCGGAGAAGGACAGAATTCAGTTTATCTTGCGCGGCAGGGATTCCGGAATATCGATGCCTTCGATATTTCGGAAAACGGTATAGCTAAGCTCAGACGTATATGCGAGGTAAACGATATACAGTTGAAAGCCTTTGTTGACGATCTGACCTCATACGAATTTGATAAGGAGTATGACCTTGTTATGTGCTTCGGTACGCTGCATTTTGTGTGCAAAGATGACTGGAAAGCGTTCGTTGCACGTGCAAAGGAACACACCAACATCGGAGGGGTCCATATTATGCAGATTTTCACGGATGCAGTGCCTGCCTCGGATGATATTGCGCCTTTTGCTGTTGGTCTTGCAGAAGACGGTGAAATCAAAAACCTGTATTCCGATTGGGAGATACTGCAGTTCAAAAGCTATGTTTTTGAAGACGAACATCCCGGTGTAGCAAAACATCTGCACGCATCCAATAAGATCGTGGCACGCAGGAGTCGCTGACTGCAGCATCGGATCTCCGGGGCGTATTTCTGAGCCATATCGGAAAGATGGTTCTCTTATCGGTATCGCAGTTGGTGCATTCTCTGATTATGGTCATGCAGTCCTTTTGCCGGTTTTCAAGCGTGCATTGAATAATTATTGCCGGGTTTTGGGGCGTGTGCATTGACACGGGACGTAGCATATAGTATACTGATTTGCGAATTATTCGCAAATATTGCCTGGAGATGCTTATGAGAGATTATAATACCGGTCAGCGACGCTGCCTGATTTCAGTTCTGGAAAAGCATTGCGACTGCCAGTTTACTGCCGAGCAGATCGCAGAGCTCATAGCGGAGGAAGGCGGAGAGATTAGTCTCAGTGCTGTTTACCGCAATATCGAACGGCTTGAGCAGGATGGTCTTGTACGCCGGTCGGCAGCGGGCGGAAGCAAAAAAGCCGTCTATCAGTACATAGGCGGACAGTGTGCGCGTCATTTGCACCTTCAGTGCGTAAGCTGCGGGCAGATCACTCATCTTGATGACGAAGCTGCCAGCGCCATGCGCCGTGCGGTCAGTTCCTGCGGCGATTTTGATATAGACGAAAAAATGACCGTACTCTACGGACGATGCGGCGAATGCGGCAGATGACATGTGAGTGCGGAAGGGAGAAGAATAATGGCTTTACTAACCTGCCGTGATCTCACGCTGGGATATGACGGCAAGACGGTGGTTGAGGGACTGAATTTCTCGGTGAACAGCGGCGACTATCTCTGCATAGTCGGTGAAAACGGATCGGGAAAAAGCACGTTGATGAAGACAATACTGCGTCTCAGACAGCCCGTTTCAGGTTCCATAGAATTCGACGATGGACTGAAAAGCAGAGAGATCGGCTACCTGCCGCAGCAGACAGTGGTGCAGAAGGATTTTCCTGCGTCGGTCAGAGAAATCGTGCTGTCCGGCTGTCTTAACCGCTGCGGATTACGTCCGTTCTACAGCAAGAGGGAAAAACTGAGAGCAGCTGAAAACATGTTCCGGCTTGGAATATCAGATCTTGCAGAGGCATGTTATCGTGAACTGTCCGGTGGTCAGCAGCAGCGTGTGCTGCTGGCTCGCGCGCTGTGTGCTACGGGAAAGCTACTGCTGCTTGATGAACCAACCGCCGGTCTTGATCCGGTGGTGACCGCCGAACTCTACGAGCTCATTGCCCGGCTCAACAAGGAATCAGACATCACGATAATTATGATTACTCATGACATCGCTGCCACCGAAAAATATGCCAGCCATGTGCTGCACATTTGTCATGAACCGCTGTTTTTCGGTACAGCCGCCGATTATTTCCGCAGCGAGATTGGCTGCCTCTATGTAGCTATGAACGGAGGTGAGCGCGGATGAGTGGTCTGGAAAAGTTGTGGACGTATATAACCCAGTACCAGTTTGTTCAGTATGCTCTCATCGTTGGCGTGCTCATTGCCCTGTGTTCATCACTGCTGGGAGCGACTCTGGTGCTTAAGCGGTTTTCGTTTATTGGCGACGGTCTATCACATGTGGCTTTTGGGGCAATTGCCATCGCTACAGTGCTGCGGCTGTCCAACGATATGCTGCTGGTAATGCCCGTTACCATTCTCTGCGCTGTTCTCCTGCTGCACATTGGTCAGAAGACACGAGTGCGCGGCGATGCGGCGATAGCCATGCTGTCGGTTGGTGCGCTGGCGCTGGGCTACCTGCTTATGAATATCTTCCCTGTGTCCTCGAATGTGGCAGGCGATGTGTGCAGCACCCTGTTCGGCTCCACCTCTATTCTGACTATCTCCACGGCGGAGATGTGGCTGTGCGTGGGAATGTCCGTGCTGGTCATCGCCGTGTTCGTGGTCTTCTACAACAAGATTTTTGCCGTCACCTTTGACGAGAGTTTTGCCACAGCCACTGGCACACAGGCAGGACTTTACAACCTGCTCATCTCTGTGCTCATCGCGGTCATCGTTGTTCTGGCGATGGATCTTGTGGGCTCACTGCTTATCTCTGCTCTGGTAGTGTTTCCGACGCTGTCAG
Organism: Acutalibacteraceae bacterium; assembly: GCA_045605025.1. GTDB lineage: Bacteria > Bacillota > Clostridia > Oscillospirales > Acutalibacteraceae > SIG598. Next base: position 3,723 of record JAZUPE010000107.1, on the reverse strand, counting down.
CAATGCGTGTGTTCAAGAGCTTCCGCTCGGTGATCGTCTGCTCGGCAGTGGTTTCGGTGTCCTGCGCCGTAATCGGAATTCTGGTGTCTATCCTCGCCGATACTCCCGTGGGCAGCACCATCGTTGCCGCGGATATCATAGCCTTTGCCGGCTTCTGCGCTGCCGGAGTGATAATGCGCCGCAAGTAATATTCTCATATGATAATGGAAGCAGTCCCGCGGTGTTGCCGCCGGGGCTGCTTCTTGTATACCGGGGCAGCGCGTGGTATAATAAAATCAGTAGAACAAAAGATTTCTGGAGGTGTCTCAATGAACAAAATTACCTGCATCTGTCTGGGCGTGAAAAGCATGAAACGTGCGATTGTGTTCTACAGGAATAAACTGGGGTTTCACACGGACTGCAAAGACAATGATCCTCAGGTGTGTTTCTTTAATACACCGGGCACAAAGTTCGAATTGTATCCGTTGGACATGCTGGCAAAAGATATCAACCCCGATAATCCTCCGGAAACCGGCAATGGTTTTGGCGGCATTACTTTGGCGTATAATGTAGACAGCAGGCAAAAAGTCGACGAAGTGATCGAACTTGTACGAGCCGCAGGCGGAACCATCGTTAAAGAACCGCAGGAAGTGTTCTGGGGTGGCTATCATGCGTATTTTGCGGATCCGGACGGGTATTATTGGGAGGTTGCGTGGGGACCGGATTTCAAATATGATGATAACGGCTTGTTGCTGCTGTAATTATGTCTTTTATGCCAGAGCAATGTGCGTGTTCAATAGATTGCGCTTGGTGATCATTTGTTCGGCGCAAGAAGCGTACTCATCATATCGGGCTGCGACGATAAGATACACATCAGACTGCAGTCGGAAACCCTTGAAAACCTGATTTCACTGAACAAAAACGAGCTTGCCGAAAAACAAAACAGACTGGATGAACGACTGCGTAGCGCAAATGGGTGTCAGCCGCTACGAGACCGGATCTTCTATCGATGTGATCATTACTCTGCCGGTCAATTATATATACAAGTCGCTGCGAGATAGATGCATCAACAAAGGAGCTACTGCTCGAAGACCTTCGCCTTGACCGCCTTGAATATGACGGTGACGCGCAGCTGGTTTACTGCAGGGATGTTTTAGGCAGTGTTGAGCGTGCAGGTAAAACCAACTTCGAAATAACCATAGATGGTGTCTGCGTAGGGCTTGATGTCAATCAGTTCTGCACAGATTCAGTAATCACATAGCAGACCCGGGTGCATATAAAAACGTTAACAACGGCAGAAAATGTGCTGTTGTTTGCAGAAAAAACGGCGCGGTGGGTGATGAATCTGTCTGCACTGACAGCGAGTTCATCATCAGTGTTTCCGGCATCCGTTCCGAGATGGTTATTTACTGTGTGGAGTAAAAAATCGTTTGCTATACATAATGAGATTACATTCTACGTAGAAAATTCAAAGAGGCTACCGCACAAACAGCGGGAGCCTCTTTGTGATATCTTAATGGTGCAAAAATGCAACTTATTGGGAGGCTATGTTTACACTCACTGACAGGGCGATGTCAATCGTGCTGCTTGCTGAAATGCTCCTTGGTCAGCCGCAGTACTACAGGGGTCAGCATGAAAACGCCAATCAGGTTGGGTACGGTCATAAAGCCGTTGAAGGTTTCACTGATGCCCCAGATCAATCCCAGATCAGTAGTGGCGCCCAAAACGGAAACAAGGCAGTAGGCAATGTTGAAGGGGAGCAGGATCTTGCTTCCAAGCAGGAATTCAGCGCATCGTGCGCCGTACAGTCCCCAGCCTATGATAGTGGAGAAAGCAAAGCAGCACATGGCAACTGCAGTGAAGATGGAGATCCAGTTGCCGTAAACAGCTGTAAAGCCGCCGATAGTCAATTCTGCGCCGGAAGCCTGACCGTAGGGGATGTCAATGCCACTGAGCAGAATAATCAGTGCAGTAAGAGTGCAAATCAAGATGGTGTCTATAAATACTTCGAATATGCCGTACAGACCCTGCTTGGCAGGGTCGTTAGTGTCAGCGCAGGCGTGGGCGATGGAGCCGGTACCCAGACCAGCCTCGTTGGAGAATATGCCTCTGGATACGCCCTTCTGCAGACTGATTAAACAGCTTCCCACAACACCGCCGGTAAAGGCTGAGGGGTTGAATGCGCCCTGGAAGATAGAAGCGAACACCGCAGGCACTTTGTCAAATCGCATTACAATCAGACCAATGCCCAGCACGATGTATAGTCCTGCCATGACGGGTACCAGTTTCTCGGATACACTGCCGATTCGCTTCATACCGCCGATAAGGATAAGCGCAACAATAATGCAGATGACAATACCAATGACCAGATTGCTGCCGAAGAGGGAATCGGCACTGAGGATGTTATAGTTGATCAGTGCGGTGTTGATAGCGGAAGTGATAGTGTTGACCTGTGTGGCGTTACCGGTGCCGAACACGGCGCATACGCCGAAGAAGGCATACAGATAGGCGAGCCACATCCATTTTTTGCCAAGTCCATTTTTTATGTAGTACATGGGACCGCCTACATAGTCGCCGTTCTTATTGCGCTCACGGAAGTGAACCGCCAGTGTCACTTCGGCGAACTTGGTCCCCATACCCAGAAGAGCAGAGATCCACATCCAGAATACAGCGCCGGGGCCGCCGATGGCGATGGCACCTGCCACGCCGGCAATGTTGCCGGTTCCGACAGTCGCGGACAGCGCGGTGCAAACAGCCTGAAAGGGGGTCAATGCGCCATCAGCAGCTGTTTCCTTTTTGAATAGTCGGCCCAAAGTGTTTTTCATGGCGTAGCCGAATTTGCGGAGTGGCATAAATCCGGTACGGATGGCCAGATACAGACCTACGCCGAGAATGCAGGCCATGGCGGGAACACCCCAGATAAAATCATTCAGAATGTTGTTGATATACGTAATTATTTCTAACATAGTATCCTCCAATAGCAGCAAAGATTTTACTGAAAATCTACACAATGCATTCAGTATACATTATCCGTCAGAAATAATCCAGTAAGATTATTGAAAAACGAAAAATAATACTCTTAGTGCAAGAATCAGAAAACAAAAAAGACCTTGGTCATCGCTGAAGAGGACCAAGGTCTTCAAAATATAAAATACTATTGACTGAATAAACCGCCTTATTCCCGCTTGACAGAAGTCAAATAACTTTGCTTAATCGGTTTTGCTTCTGTTCTCTGAAACAAATCCGATAATTTGCATTACCAATATTATCCAAAACTCTGATACTCCTGCTATCATTTAAGTGTTATAACAATTTTGTTATGGATTTCAATCGTTGTTTACCTGCTATTTTGTATTCTATACTTCTGCATGGCCTCTGTCGGCAAGATATTTCTCAAGCTCTCCACGCCGGACATAACGATCTCTTTCGGCATTTGCTTGGAGATAGTCTTTATGCAGCAACAGACGAACACCTATCACTGATTTGCCGTGGTTCATGATTTCACTTACGTGCTGCTGTTAGTATAGCATACAAAACAAAAGGAGAACCGCACGGATTGATCAACCTGATCCGCTCTGGATATATGTATTTATTTATCGGTTGCTTTATTTCGGAATGTAGGGTATAATGAAAATGTACATCGACAGTACATATGAAATGAAAGAAACGGAGGTATTACTGTGAGAAAGTACATTGCTCTGCTGCCGACGATTATTGCAGTGGTGCCGACGGCCCCACTGCAAT
>JAZUPE010000106.1:0-15566 GCA_045605025.1 Acutalibacteraceae bacterium | reverse complement strand
CCGTCATCAGTGAACAGACCGTTGCCTGCGGTTCGCTCTGCTCCCGGTCGGTTGGCAATGTAGCTTACATAGCCTTTGCGCGAAGCAAAGATTTCCGGATGCAGTTCAGCGATCCGAAGAATAAATTCGTCTGCGTTACCTCGATTTGGTTTGGTGCAATAGTCGGCATACTCATACAGCTCGGCGCTGTCCGGATACTTTCTGAGAAGTGATTCAATCTCCTTTTTCTGAACTGCGGTTGCATCAAGAAAGCGCGAGGTATCATCGGTCATCTCAACACCGTCGCGGGTAGCGATGTAGTGTGCATAGTTGACAAGATGTGTTTTTGCGTTCGGCTTGAGGTATGGTGATTTGAGAATGATACCAGCCATCTATCAGCTTTTTTGATATCTGACAGCGTCATCAAAGCTGTATCGTCCGCTGTTACGTGACACCTCATCAACGCACATTCTCCGCAGCTTTTCCAGTTCTGAGAGAGCGATATTGTTGGTAGCAGCAACCACGTGCATCATCATGGCGATTTCAACGCCCTGCTTGAACAGCACTCGCGCAAGCCGGTTCTCGGTGTCCTTGATTTTGGCTCCGATGACCGATTCAAGAGCCGGAGATACGATATCACCGAAGTTTTCGGAATGCAGGTATGAAATGTAATGACGTACGGCTTCAATAATGAATTCATTGCGTGACCGGCAGTTTGCATCCCTGAGAGAAGCGGATATCTGATCAAGCAGGGCTTCGTCGATATATACGCCGGTAAAAGTCTTGTTGCTCATGAAAAAAACTCCTTGATATAAAGTCTGACAGCTGAAAAAGGCATGATTATGCCACGCAGCAATCATGTTGCTATCATTTTTGCCAGTTTTCTTGATTCTTGATATATTTGAAAATCCCCCAACGGCGTTGCCGGTGGGCGTAAACCGGAGTTGTCACTATGAATGTTGACAACTCCTTTATCCTGCTTCTTTTTCGACCCTCAGAATATCGTTGATAAGGGCCTTAAAACAATTTTCTCAAAATCGCTTTACACGCGGTTTATGCCCCCGATCGGGTGTTTTCCCGACCGGGGGTTCGAAACCGTCACACAGGGGCAAATTAAGCCTATAGCGTGGTTATTCAAGCGGATCCGTTTTATCAGGTTTTGTTACTCCTTCAAGTCGAGTGAAGCTGCACTCGGTGTATGACAGTCCGTTGTCCTCTACGACCCTGTTTAGAGCAGAGAGCATATCTCCCTCCTTGGCGCTTATTGCTTCGTCGAGGCTGTCATAGCAGATCCATTCGGGAGTATCCGGAGCATCCTTTACAAAGATATCGTATCCGAGCTTTGCTCCACCTACGGAGTCATAGATCACAGCTTGTATGCGAACGCATCCAGCTTCGAGTGTGGCTGCAATGTAATCGGAATTGCGTGGGACACCTTTTGCCTTGAGAGAGTAGATCTCTCTGTCTGTAAGTATCCGCTGGTACACATATCGGTCTCCAAGCTCGGATTGAAGTCGACGCTTCAACTTCATAGGCGTTTCCTCCTTAGCTCATGCCCGGACAATAGAACGGGTCTGATTCGTCAGGCTCATCGTCCAGATCGTCATCCGGATTCTCATCCTGCCTCTCGTCCGGATCGTCGCTGTTGTCGAATTCGTACCCGACACCGTCATGATCGAATATGGACTGCTGACCGCTGCGTCTGGCTGCAGAGGTGTAGAATCTGTCTGCGCTGCTTCTGACCGCACACTCAAGAACCGAAGTGTCTAGCCCGCAATCCTTGTAGCCATCATGAACCGTGCGGTAGTAATAGGCGGAAGGCAGTCCGTAGTCCATTCGCAGGTTCATGAGGTACACCATTGCGTTCACATTTTTGTCGTCTATTTCGACGGGGATATTCTCCTTGAAATAGTGAGAGGGATAGCCCTCATACCGGTCGAGGGACAGCTCATCTGACGGTTTGAGTTCCCACAAGGCAACAGGGACGGATGCTCCTTTTTTCGGCGCAATGGTAGCAAAGGCACTGTTGGGACGCCCTTTGAACTGCAGCTCGTAATCCCGTATGACGCCTGTTCCACGGAGTCTTGCAGTGGGACACCGGAATTTCATCTGCATCTTGTTGAGGTTGCTGCCATATGCAGCGTATAGTGTTTTCTTCATTGTAAGTTTCCTTTCACATTGTCATTGAGAACGATGAGTCCTCTGAACCGTCCTCAGAGATATCCTCCGGCTGGTCACTTTGCGTGCTGTCTTCTCCGGATTCTGAACGCTCAAGCGCTCTTTGCGCCATTCGCTGCTTTTGTGCTTCTGACTGTGCCGGATCTTTCCATGCGATGTTGCCTTCGAGATTCTTGAGCAGATGCAGCCTTGCAGTTTTGAACTCATCTCCAATCAAACCAAGCCGGAGCAGCCATGTGCGGAAGGTGTATTTGTCATTGCTGGTCTGCGTCCGGCTGCGTGAAGCGCTTCGCTGCACGAGTGCCTGATGGCTTATGGCAAGACAAAGCTGTATATACGATTTGATCTCACCGGCATGAAGGGTGGAATTAAACAGGCGGAATTCGATGGTGCCTTTGGAGAAAACGCTGTGAAGATTCAGCCCGTGATACCGGGTATCATCGTAGTGCCGCCATCGCCCGGACGCACCGTTGTACCAGATGTGCTCAAGCTGATCCATGTTGCGAGGTCGCTTGTCGTTGAGTTCGTCGAGGAATCGTGTGTCGGTTTTCTTGCAGTAATGCTCACGGGACACCTCGACCCGAAGTGCCTTGTAGAGCAGATCCTCCTTTGCCGCCATGATGTTTACGATGTTCTTGAGTGTCCGTACATCATGAGGAGCGGCATCCACATGAATGTGAATGCCGCAGGAGGAGTTGACTTTAGCTCCGGCTGCACGCAGCTTTCGCACCAGCTCCTGAAGCGTTTCGATGTCATCGTAATTGCAGATCGGGGTGACCATCTCCACAGAATACTGTCTGGATCTGGAACTTCCACGCCTGGATTCACAGCGTATGGATGCGTCGCTTACCAGTTTCCAAAGACGATCAGAGTTGTCACGGACAGCATACGCATCGTACTGTCCTCCCAAATGGGAAGCGGTGGTATTAAAATAACCGGCTATCACTTGAGCAGCGGCTGCTCTTGTGATGCCGGTCATCTCGATTTCAACGCCGAATCGCTGTGATCTCAATCGGTGTCACTCCGTTTCGGTGCAGGCTTGTCGGATTCGGTGTTTGCGGATGGTCGGGGCTTCTTCTCTGTGGTTTTGAGTGCTCCCTGCCGGAACTGGATCAACTCCCGGACATTACCGGGGACATATTTCGTGTAGAGAGTTTCCAAAGTAGTGAGCAGTTCGTTCTCGATTGTAGTATTCTTCTGATCGAGGTAGATACGAAGTGCTGCCAGCTTTTCGTCATCATATGCAAGGTTTATGGTAGTTTTCTTCATTATCTTCTCCTTGTTACATAGTCATTGATTGGTCATCGTCCGGATCGTCGTCGCACAGCATAGAAAAAAGACTGAGCTGTGTCTGTGGCTGATTGAGTACCTCTCTGACCCTGACCTCACATTCAGCAAAAGCTTGCAGATATGCGTTAGAATTCAAGTGACGGCGCATGGTTATCAGGTCATCATCAGCTATCGCTCTTTCAAGCCCTGTGGCATATCCGAGAACATTTCTGATGGAGGTACTTTTTGCCTGTGCAGCATCGAGCATCAGAGCGTGCGATTTCAGATAGTTGTAATGTGGATCTGCCATGTACGATTCGAGTACAGCTCCGGCTGCGGCACGGATCTCATCGCTCCGGGCTACATAGTCGTTGTCCACCTCCGGAGGAGTGGGACGGAAATACACCTCCGGCATATCACCGTCAGCATATTTTTCTTCCATTTGATTCTTGCAATATAGAATGTGGTTGCGGACAAGGTTAAGGTTTACTCCGTCGGCATAGAACGGGTCAGAGCCGCCGTGTTCATACAGCGCATCCCAACGCCGGAATCGTTCCTCCAGCTGGGCTGCGAGGTCAGGCTCACTGTGTTTCCTCATATGTGATATACGGGATCTTGAGCCAGTGTGTCCATGAGCGTTTGCTCAGCTCGGTCTTGCGAACACCGTAGCGGGTTCCCATCGCTTCGATTACATAGCCATCACCGATGTAAATACCGATATGACCCTCTTTCCAGACAGCCAGACCGGGGATATCGGGCATGGAACTTATGGAGCCCTTCTCGGTGGCATTTCGGTACATATCATCAGCTGATATGTCAGGCATTCCGTTTGTACCGTACTCGATTGCCTGTGTTTCCGGATTGAGCCAGCCGTATCCTTTGATAAGCCCAACGCAGTCAGCGGTTCGCTTTCCCATCCAGTTGCGCTTGATGAAGTCCTCCATTGAGCCGACATGGTCGGGGTACTGATTTACCTTTGACTGGAGATACGAGCGTGAAAGCACAGATCCATAGGTTCCCCATACATAGCCCCAACCAGCCTGCTCTGCGTTGATTGCCCATGTTACGAGGTCAAGATTGTTCTTGGTTTCGGGTGAGACATAGTTGTCGGTCTTGATCTTAACAGCCCGGATGCCGTTCATTATGCTTCTGAAATATTCAAGGGAAATGTTTGTTGAGAACCTGTTGTTGACCACGGATACAAGCTGTGCATCGGTCTGATTTTCCGAGAAGCAGTCGACAAGCCGGGATACAAAGCCTGTGTCCGAGCCGTAGCCGGACAGCCCTATGACATACAGAACCTGTGCCTCCTGTACCCGTTCGGAGTAACCCGCCGCAGACATCTGACGGTCGATCTCGTTCAGGGTGTTCTGAATTTCCATCATCATGGCTGATTCCTCCTGTGACATATTTTCGATCACCATCTGTGACAGTCGGTCACTGTCGATCTCAATGCCGCCGCTGAACACTCCAACGATGGCGATAATGGGCATCAATATAACGATCAGAATGATGAGAATAATCGTGCCGACTGTCTTGATGGCGTTCTTGTTGCTCAGAAGAGCTACGGCGATCTTTTTGAGTGCCGCTCCTACCGCTGCGCTCATCGACCGCCAGCCTTTCCAAACATTTCCGCCTTGAAGGGCGGGGCTTTGACCTGAAGCAGATACCGTTCATTGCCGCAGCGGTACAGACAGGTTCCTCGCTCCGGATACTTTATGAGTTCAAACTCTGCCGGTTCAAGCTGCAGCGTTTCTGTGTAGGCTCTGGGATCTATCTGCCCTGCGTTGAACAGGAACTGATGTGTGGGTATGGAGAAAAGCGGCTTTGTCAGCTCACACACCTGCGGCATGAGAAAGTCGTTGATGTTCTGACTTGCGAGGATGACTGCAGAGTCCTTTTTGCGAACACGCTTTGAGGCATTGCGGATGTACTCGATGGCAGTCGTGTTGGTAAGGAACAGATACAGCTCGTCGATAGATGCGGCGACATTTCCTCTGCCAAGGAGCTGTCCTGTCATGTAGGAGAGGATATTGAACAGCATGGCATCCTTGAGCCGCTTGTTGGTGTCCATCAGATCCTTTACCCCGAAGCACAAAAAGCCGTCATCGGTGATGTTGGTATGACCACAGAAGTATTTTGATTCTGCACCCCGGCACATTGAATGCAGTCCGAGACACACATTCTGGAGGGTTTCGTCGGTGTACAGAGGTTTTACCTGACGGCTGTAATTCTGGAATTCGTCCTCCAGCAGAGTGTAGAAGTCACCCATTGTAGGATAGTCGGCGTGCCGGAGCAGATTGTAGTCGGTCAGATCCGTTATGCCGAAGCTGCTGTACAGCTTGGCAAGCATAATTTCAATGGTGTCGATCTCCTGATCGGTGAAGTCCTTGTAGGCTCTGAAAAAGTCCTTGAGGTATGCGATGTGCTGGCTCAGCCTTGTGACCTTGCGGAATGCTTCGGGTGCGTCCCCATCCGGCTGATCGTCGCCGTCCGACCATGTTATGGGTTCGAGGGGATTGATGATGTATCTGCCCGACATGAAATCTATACAACATCCTCCCAGCTCCCTTGTCAGGTCATCGTACTCAGCTTCTGCGTCCAGCACTATCACTCGCTTTCCGCTTTCTCTCAGATTGGTGAGCAGCAGCTTGAGGAGGAAGGATTTGCCCTGACCGGAGTTGCCGAGAATGAGAACATTTGCGTTGGTTTTGTCATCGCTGCGCCGGTCGAGATCCACAAGGATATTCGTGCCGTATTTGTCACGACCGATGTAAAAGCCCTGCGGGTCGGTCTTGCCGGAGTAGTTGAAGGGATAGAGATTTGCCACGCTTGATGCCGGGAGCACACGCTCGTATTGACTGCCAAATTCGTTTGCGCCGATGGGCATTACAGACAGGAAGCCCTCACGCTGCCGGAGAAGAAGCCGGTCAACAGAAATTTTCGCACGGTTCAGCTCCATCGATATTTCAGATTGCAGCTCACGAAGCGCATCGTGGGATTTTGCTCTCAGCTCTATGAACACGGTGCAATGAAGCAGCGGTTCCTTGTTTTTTCTCATGTTGGCAAGCGGTTCAACCACATCCTGCAGATTGCCCTCTGCCTGAATGGTTTCCGTAACATCATTGCCGCCCGATGCCATGCGGTTCTTTCGGGTGGCGTTCTGGATGATCTTCCGCTGCTCATGAGCATCAACAAGCCGGCTGTAGATGCGAAGGGTAACACCTGTGCGGTCGGCAAGCTGGGACAGTATCGCCTGTTCCGCTGTCGAGGGCGGGTATTCTCTTATTACCCACACACTCCGGTATGTGCTGCCGCAGATGAAATAGTCATTCATGAATCGAATGACGCCGGGGAGAATCATGTCAAAGAAGTCCTTGGTGCGGATTTCCTCTATCTGCTCCGGTGTAAGTACCTTTCTTTTCCTCATGACTGCTTCAGCTCCCTTGCTATGACGATGAGCCTGCCGTCCTTACCGCTGCCGTAACAGGTGGAAAGCGATATGATCCGGTCGCCCTGCGCTGGTCTGATACCGGTGTTGTAGAGGCTGTGATCGATGGCATAGTCGATCATGGAGTCGTACTCTGCAGCGCTGACGGCGTTGGTAAAACAGTACCAGCGGTCAACCTTGTCGGTGGATATGACTGCAAACACCTCGAAATTAATAACACCGTCCTCAGTCTGCAGAGTGACGGTGGAGTGACTGTCCCGGAAGGATTTGTCGGTATATTTCTTCAGACAGGAGAACATTGTACCGTTCTTCATCCGGTGACCGTAGAATATGAGGTTGTCACTGTTTGAAAGGTCGCAGCGTGCATCGAGGAAAGGAACACCGGCACTGCTGTAATCGCCATAATAGTTGCGGTTGAGATATTTTGTGGGTTCGTCAGGTGTGTGCATCACCGGGTAGCTCAGATTGGTACCCTCGATGGACAACCACCCGATACATTCGGGATTTCCGGAGTATATGGTGGGCTTTTCAGCCGGGGCTACATCCCCGGAAGATACTGTACCACCACTTGACCCCAAGTCCGTTTCAGACACAACAACTTCCGGAATAAACACAGAAAGCTGCTCGAAAACCTCCTTGTCTTTCCGCTGCTGTGTGCAGTCACGCACAGTAAAGACTGTACCGACGACCACCAGAGCAAGACACAGTACCATAGCCGAAAGAAATATCCATTTGTTAATCTTCATCGTCTGATTCCTCCATTAAATATTGTTCGCCGTCGAAGTCAGGAATGGCATCACCGTCGTTGCTTGCGCCGAAATACACAGCCAGCATTCGCTTGAGCTGCGGCTTTTCCATCCGGTGGATCTCAAAGCCCTGATCGGATATGCACTTTTCAACACGGTTGACTGCTTCGAGCTGCTGCTCCGGCTTCTTTGCTTTCAGGCGGAAGGTGAACATGAACTGCCGTGCTGTGGACAGCTCGGTCTGGATGCTGTCGAAGAATTCCAGTTCCTTTTTCAGCACAGTTCTGACATTGGGATTGTTTTCTTCCTCCAGTCGTGAGGCTACATATGCCTTGTTTGCATCAAAGCACTCACAGGAATCACAGCATATGAGTTCGATGTCCGGCATGGTCTGGAACAAGTGCTGCAGCCGCAGGATCTTCAACTCGATGGAAGCCGGAGAGAGAACAGAAATATTAGTGGGAGCCACCTCGAATATGACCAGCTCACCTTTGGTTGTTTCCAGACCAAACCGGGTGAAGGTCTTTGCACCAATGAGTTCTCTTGTGGAGCGTTTTCGCCCGGAAAAGATTCCCATATCAGTCACACCTCCATTCGTACTGCTGCTGTGTAGTGAGAAAATAGCCTGCAGCATATCCGATATAGTCGAGCACAGTTGTGCCGTCCATCTGAATGGACAGGAAGCCGTATCCGATGGTCATTGCCAGAGGGAAAAGAATTCCGGTCTGTGTAAGCGCCAGCACGGATATGAGCAGAGCCACACAGATGATGGCAAAATCCCGCAGCGACCACAGCCACATATTTGCGTGCGCCTTGAGGTTCTGCGGATAGATATAGGTTGTCATTGATTTGATTCCTCCTTTATTTGCCGCCTCTTGCAAGGCTTCGTGTTAAGTTAACGGCAGTCGATGTGGTGTGTACGACGCTCATCATATTGACCTTTACGCTGGAGTCAAGTCCGAACTGCTGTGCCACTCTCGGCACTTCGTTTGCCGCAAGCATGATTCCAAGACCGAGCAGCATATTGTCGGTGAAGGTGAGCAGACCGAGAAAAAGCAGCGTTGTCTGCATGAAAGCGGTCAGACAAAGAGCGATTATCTGCTTGCACCATTGCTTGAAGCCGTCATCATATCCTCTCGGTACGCTGAACATATACAGTGTTCCGACAGCTATCTGGATGAGGAGAATGCCGCCTCGTTTGATGTTGGCAAAGAATATCTTTACCACACAATAGGCGAACGCGATCAATGCCAGAAGATTGAACAGTGAGAGAGTTACATCCTCTGCGACACGGAAGCTACCCTCAAGCACAGTCATACTCTGTCCGTTCAAGTCAAGACTCTGTCCTCCAGCAAAGATGCCTGCGAGATCCTGTGAAAACACGTTCTGCAGAGAGATACAGAACTTGTACAGCTCCACAGGAAGGATGCCCACAAGACTTGCTGCAAAGAATCCTTTTATGATGTTTATTACTGCCGATTTGAGGTTGGCTCTGCCGTTTTGATATTCGATGGCAATGTCGAATACAGCTACCACTGTTCCTGCGGCAAACAGCGACCAGCCCAGCAGAGTAAAGAGCCGCACAGTTGCGCTCACCAATGAAAGCTCAAAGATTTCCGCTCCCATGTTGCCCATGAGGGTGAAAAATTCGGCTACTGCGTTGAATATGGTCGTATAGAACCATTGGAGCATGGTGTCCCATATGACATTGGAGATTTCCTCTCCAAGGAAGGTGAACACCTCACCGATGGCATCACCGATACCCTCAATGATTTTGATCAGCCAGTCAAGTATTGATAATCGCCTCCTGTTTTTCCGGTTTTATTGTTGATTAGTCTGCCAGAAAAGTGTATAATGGGTCAAAAATCAGGGTGTTCCGGTGCATAACGAGTACATTGATCGTTATTTGAGCAACTGAATACCTCCCAACGCAACAGGCGGCTGCTATGCTCAAAGCATAACAGCCGCCTGTTCCTTTATTCTGCCGGTTCGTCAGGATTGATGATAACCAGCGTTTTACCTTTTTTCTGTGCGTAGGATACCGTGTATGCAGTGCCGCCGGATGTGCCATTCCACACAGCCAGTACGATGTCGGCGTTGTCTACGAGGTAACGGTTGCGTTTCTGCAGACAGCCTCTGGTATATTGCGTCTGCAGCATGGTTTCTATGTCACAATGCTCGGCTATATCGAAGTATTCATCACGATCGCTTTCGCTCCAAGCTGCTGCCTGCTCTTCGTAGGGGATGACAGATTCAATGGTAATGTCGGGATGTTGTTCTTTCAGCTCCAGCACTATTCTGCCGCAGATGAGGTCTATGCCTCTTGCCATTCCACACAGAAAAGTGCTGACATTATCTTCGGTGATCAGTCTGTACACTTCGTTCTTGATCCGCTGCCGAAGAACAGCATATTCATGAGAAGTGGTGTCGGTGAGAACCGGAAGTTTTTCGGGGCGCAGTCCGGTGAATGCACATATTTGTTTCTTTTCCATGTTTGTTGTCCTTTTCTATAACTCGTTGCGTGTTACAACTAACTCTCGTGGTATTAGTATATCACGGTTGGTTTGTCGAAAAAAGTCGAATAATGTTATACTGAAAAGAAAAATCTGCACCCGGTTGTCAGGTGCAGATTCACTAATAACATATTCGATTATTTCCTGCTTTCCGCATCGGCGAGCAGTGTTTCCAGTACAGCAAGTATGCGTCGCTGTTCCACGATTGGCAGAGCATTGATACGCGAAGTCAATTCGGAAGCCTTAATCAGGTTAGCATTGTCAAGAACATCAATGAACACTTCATTAGCAGAGATTTTCAATACATTCAGAATGGCAATCAGGTTCTCTATACGAGGAAATTTCTCTCCACGCTCAATGCTGGATAGGAATCCGGTTGAAAGATCAACTGCTTCAGATAACTGTTCCTGCGTCATTCCAGCCTTTTCACGGTATTCCTTTATTCTTGCTCCAATGCGTTTGTCAGCCATATTTCAACCTCCACACTAACGCAATCAGTCTTACTTGTAACACTTTAAGTATTAGTATAAGGAGATTAATGACAAGCATACAGCATCAGCGAGTGTTAGAACTGACACAACAGGTGTTAGATTAAATGATATCCCAGATGTACAGCGGGGCTGTGAGTGTAAATATCAGACAGGCAAACAGTATTGCGGGGGCAGCAAACTCAAACTGTCCATGTTTTCGATATTCAAAGTAACAAGTACCAAGTTTGACAAAGAACATGATTGCCAGAATCATATCAATTACCGGGAATACGACATTGTCCACCACAGAGCGGATCTGTGCCTGTGCGGTGTTCCATGTGTCCTCGATTGCGCCGGAGACATCTCCTGCAGCAAAGACATTCATTGAAAAAATCACAGCCGCCAGCAGCAGAATGACCAGCACCGGCAGCAGCCTTTTCAGCTTTTTCATATTCTGATTCCTCCTGTATTATTTCGATGTCAGAGCAAACCGACACAGCAGCTTTGTTTTTGCAAAACGGCATACAGTACCGGAGAGCTTCGAGATATAGTTTCCTGTACGAACAGCCAGCGTCTTTCCGACACCGGCGGCAGCAAGGGCATAGCGTTTGAGCTCCAGCTGCTCGGCATAGCCCATGAGGTAGAGGGTGGTCAGAGCCGCCATGCCCATAACGCCGACACACATCAGAGTGATCCACAGCCATGTGGAGGAGCTATCTCCGGTCTGGGGCGTTTCCACGGGGATCAGCTCATTGGTCATGCCTGCGGTTACGATCTGTCCGTTCTCGGTGATCTCAAAGGGATATTCCGACTCATCCAGCTGATATCCATCCGGAGCGTCGAACTCCTGATATGTGTATTTGCCGTAGCGCAGCTCGAATTCTGCCACACCGTTCTCATCGGTGTAACCCTCGACCACAACATTTCCGGCTTCGTCCTTGATACGGAATCCGGCGTTGGGGATCAGCTTACCGTCCGTCAGATCGGTTTTGGTGATTTTGAGAGTACCGGTGATGGGTTTGTTAATGAAGCCGACACCGGCTTTGTTTTCGATATTCTCAACAGTACCGTCGCTCTTGATGGAGAAAGCATAGAATGCGGTGTCCAGCACAAAGCCCTCCGGTGCTTTGGTTTCACGCAGGAAGTAATCGCCGTAATCAAGACCGTCAAGACGGTATATACCCGGCTCAATTTCCTTGAGAGTGCCGACGGCAGTGTCCTTTTCAGCATCGAAAGCAAGGTCACTTTCCGCGTCAATGTACACCTCAAAAACAGCTCCGGTCAGCTTGTTTTCCGGATAGTCCTCGTCCACCTTGGTGAGCTGAACGCTACCGGAAATCTTCCTGTTGATGAGGGTAATCTCTACGATCTGTTCGTTTTCGGTGATGTCAGCCTTGAACGCCTCATCGCTCAGAACATAACCGTCCGGGGCAGCGATCTCACGGATGATGTAAGAGCCACAGGGAATATTATCGAATCTGAACAGTCCGTCCTCTGCAGATGTGGTGGTGAGTATGGCGGTATCTTCGGTAAATTCTGATGTGTCGGACTTAAAAATACCGATGATTGCACCGGAGAGAGATACCCCCGCGTTATCGGTCTTGATGCCGCACACCGAACCGTATGCAAGCTCATTGACTATCGGTTCGCCGTTGTTTACCGGAATGACAATCTCGGCATACTCGTTGTTCAGGAGACAGAAGTCGAATTCGTACTTCTCTCCCGAAAGCACATAACGGTCATCGGTGGACAGTTCCTTTACATAGTAGCTGCCATACGGAAGATCGGTCTTGAAAGCGATATTTCCCTCTGCATCGGCATGGGCAATTTCCAGCAGACCATCAACAGGAATGCTTGTGCCGTCTGCAGCGGTCAGCTGCTCTGCTGCGAACAGACCAAAGGTTACCTTGCTGTAATCACCGGTAATACCGTACTGCTCATCAGGCTCCAGCTGCTTGAGAACACGGGCAGTGGCTTTCTGTCGGGCATTGAAATATGACAGGGTTTTCTCGGTGATTTCCACCTGCTGTCCGGCGTATTCCAGCTCTGCGCTGTGAACCTCCGTGCTGCAGAGATATCCGTCAGGGGCTTCGGTTTCGGTGATGAAATATTCGCCGAGGTACAGTGCCTTGGTAACAGCCTTGCCGTCTGCGCCTGTGGTGATGGTATCAACAACCGTTCCGGCTTCATATCTCAGAGTGCCGTCCGGAGTATAGATGTCGGTAGCTGCCTTGACTTCAAACACCGCACCCTGCAGACCGGTTTCGGCATACACCGGCGTGTAGATAGTATCGGATACAGTCGTTTCTCCTTCTTTTTCCTCTGCATGGCTCTTTGCGGTCACGCTGGAAAAGGACTCACCGGTCTTGGTAATGACGATGGTGGCTTTCTGTGCCATATTTTCCTTGATGATCTTTACTACGGTGACGCCGCCGTCATCGGAGGCGTGTTCGGCATCAATCACGAAGCTCACCGGCTCGGAATTGAGAACATAGCCGTGAGGAGCCTGAACCTCCAGAAGGCTGTATTTGCCCTGCGGAAGCTTTTCCGGAGTAACAAGACTGCCATCGGAATTGGTGTAGAAGGTGTCGGCGGTTGTAACGGTGGGATAGGTGTAGCTCATGGTAACCGGCTTGCCGCTGGAGTCCAGAATCTGGAATCCGGCTCCGGCATACGGAATGGCTTTTCCGGTTTCGGCATCTACCTTTACAACCTTGAGGTATGCCTCGAACTGTGCGTTGTTGATGATGTAACGAACGGTTTCGCCGTTGGCGGAGATCTGTGTTTCAAAGGGCTTCATCAGCTCACGACCGTCCCAGCCCTTGGTCTGCTTTACGGTGTATGTTCCGTAGGGCAGCTTCTTGGAAAGAGCAAAGCCGTTTTCGTCACACACCAGCAGATCGCGTTCCGATTCCTTTGCAGCGTCATAGCTGCCGGAAGAGGTGAGAAATACCTCAAAGGTGGCACCGACCTCCGGGGGTTCTATCTGTGTGGAGCCGTCATCGGTGTGCTTGATGATGGAGAGGTCACCCTTGATTATCTGCTCTTTAACAGAAATGGACGGAGCGTTATTCAGCTCCACATTGGTTGTGCCGCTGGTCGAAGCATCCACGGTGTAGACCGTCTTGTCCAGCATATATCCCTCGGAGGGGCTGATCTCACGGATAGTCCAGCCATCGCCGCAGGGATGATATCCGGTGGTGAACTTACCGTCCTTGTCGGTGGTGCAGCTTTCCACCAGCTCTCCGTTGAGATACAGTCCATATACAGCACCGGCAAGATTTGCGTTGCCCTGTGCCGTACCGGTTTCGCTATCCGACTTGGTTACGGTAACACAGAATTTACGGAGCTTGTTTTCAAAGGTGAGCTTCGATGTTTCGTTCCATTTGACGGTCACATTCTGTGCCTTGGGGATCACATATTTTGACGATGTTCCGGTTTCCTCGATGGAATATGGCTTGTTACCGGAAACAAGGACATTATCAAATTTAGCAACACCCTTGTCATCGGTAACCGCAGTAAGGTCAACGGCAGTACCGCTCAGAGAAGTGCCGTAGAGTCGGAACTTTACGCCGCTTACTCTGCCGTCCTCGCTTTCCTTGACCACCTCTACAGATCCACGGCGGAGGGTATTGTCAAAGGTAACGGTAGCGGTCTGACCGCTCACAACGGTGATGCGCTGTGCGCTCTGCGGTGCGTACCCGTCGATGTCTTTTTCGGTCACCGTGTAAACACCGGCTGCAAGGTTGTCAATGGCAATTGTACCGTCAGAGCCGGTCTTGACAGTCTTGGAGAAGTTATCACCTGTGATGTTGAATTCGATTCCGGTAACATTGCCGTCCTCGGAGGTCTTGACGATCCGGAGTGTACCTGCGCTGACCGCAATGGACATATGAGCCACAACAGGATCTTCGATTTCCTCGCCGTAGGTAACAACGCTCTGGACACCGCCTGCTGACCAGATGATCATTCCGACGGTGGTGCAGTTGGATTTGGTTGCGCTGATGCTGACCTTTCCCGAAGGAGCGGTATTCGATGTGATGGTCAGCTTGTTTCCGCTTGCTGAAAAAGAAATGCCCGGATCAGAGGAAGAAAAGTAAAACTTTGACAGCACATTATTGCTGTCGGTAAGCACAGCCTTGTACTTGCCGGAGCTGCTGTCGTATGTCAGCTCAATACTTTCAGCCGTACTGCTGCTGGATGACATGAAGCTGGGTAGAGCCGAATGGGACTGAACCGAGCTGACAATGCGGTTGTAGTTGCTCATGATCTGGCTGCGGAGGGGGTGGTTGGCTGCGATGGTATCAAGGATATTGTTGCAGCCATATTTTGAGGCATCAACCTTGTTGAACTTACTGTCACGCTCTCCAACAAGGGTTTCCCATATGAGAATCTGCGTGGCGATCATATTGCCCATCTCGTTGGCATCGGCAGAATTCTTGGATGACCAAAGCACATCCAGCTTGCCGGAATATCCGTAGTACATGATACGGCTGATGTACATCTGGATGGTGCTTGCGTTTATGGTCTTGTTGTCCTCAAGGTTTTCCCAAAAGTTCTCGTCCTTTACAAGACCGTCGCCGTCCTGAAGAACCTTGCCCGGCTCGACGCAGTATGCCACCTTGCCGGTGTAGGAATTGACGCCTTTGGCAACGAATTTGTCTGTGGAGTTGTATGTGACGCCGCTCATGAGGGTGAGCTGACCGTGTCCCCAGTTGGATTTGTTGGGATCGTCACCTCTCGGAAGATTGACACAGTTGATGGATACCTGCGTGGCTGCAAAGACCTGTGCTGCCGAGGAGCAGAACATGACAGCAAGCAGGAGCATTGCTATTATTTTTCTGAACATGAAGGAATGCGATTTCATAAAAATACCTCCTAAGATGAGATCGGCGTCGCAGGAGATGGTGTCCTGCGACGCTGAGAATTTAATTTGGATATTAACCGTATGCGATGTAGA
>JAZUPE010000105.1:0-3485 GCA_045605025.1 Acutalibacteraceae bacterium | reverse complement strand
GAAGTAACCGCCCAAATTATGGTTGAGGACTTTATGAGTACCCTCACCGATAAAGACCGCCGCATACTTGAACTGCGAATGCAAGGAGCAACCCTTGAGGAGATAGCCGAACAGCTTGGCTATGCCAATCACAGCGGTGTTTTCAAGCGAATACGCAAGATTGGTCAGGCGTACGAAAAGTTCGCAGGTGTTGACTATGGCTTCACCGAAAAGAAAATCATCTGATGAGCATCTACTGTGGAAATAGTAGGTGCTTTTTTGTTACGCAAATTCAATAACAGAATGCACTGACGCTCAAATCACGCACCATTAAGCGGTATTTCAATGTTGCATATAATTCAGAAATACTGTTGCGTAATAAGTGCTCTTTTTTAAGATTTTACCCATTTATACAATTGGAGGGATATGAGAATATGAAAGCAAATGACCAAAATGCATTCATCCGAATGCCGAAATTGCTCATCTACGGCGATAAGTACCGCTTTTTGTCAGTCCACGCAAAACTGCTTTATGCACTTATGGCAGACCGAGCAAATCTATCCTTGAGCAACGAATGGATAGACTCCAGCGGACGAGTGTTCATCTTCTTTACCATACGGGAGATATGTGAAACGCTGCTGTGCGCTCACGACAAGGCGTGCAGAGTGCTGACAGAGCTTGAGGACTTTGGGCTGATAGAACGGCAAAGGCAAGGCCAAGGCAATCCAACGATGATCTATGTTCTGCCTGTTGAGACTTCTGAAAAACAGAACTCTTGACTTCTGCTAATCAGAACGTAATAAGACTGAGTGTAGTAAGACTGATGGAATATATTTATTAACCAGCCGAATAAGGAATGGAGAAGGCAAACACAAATCAAATGAGAACGGACAGCTGCTGATCGGGCGGCTGTGTTTTTATTCTCCGGTTGGTAACAAAAAGATGATGTCGCTGTGAACCAGCTTGAGAAAAATTTTTTCGGTAGCCGCTACCGAAAATCATAGGCGGTATTCAATGGACGCTTTTTCTATCACCGGTTAATGAATACTGCCCCCACAAATCAAACAAAGAAAAGAGGTGAAGAAACCATGGCGATCAAACTAACATCGGCACAATCACGCAAAGTCAATCGGCTGGTGAAAAGCCACTGCTGCAATTATTGCGACGGCAACTGTCTGCTTCTGGACGACGGTGATACTCACGCCTGCGTGCAAACCAATTCGTTCAGCAGTATCATGTGCAATTACTTTGCGAGATGCGTTCTGCCCAATGACGCACAGCTCGAAGCAGAAATTATGCAGCCGCAGAACTGTAAGTCGTGCGTGTGCTGCGGAGCGGCGTATGTACCTGCGTCGAACAGGCAGAAATACTGTGCGAGCTGTGCAGAGGTGCAGACACGGCGAAGGAAAGCCGAGCAAAAACGATGGAAAAGAGCTATGCAACGGCGACATTTAGAGGCGTAAAAAGCGCATAGCAATGCGGTGCTCGAACTGCAAAATTGAGATGGTAAGGTGATTTGACCTTTCCCCTCAAAAGCGAGGTTCTAAATGTCTACAAAAGGGCAAAGTGAAGATGATCACCGTGAGCATCTTCAGTCCCCAATATCATTGCGATAGCCGATAAGACGAAACAGAAAACGCGAAAAGTGAAGGGTGAGTTTTCAACTCCAAAGAAAAATACGCGTCTTATTGAATAGCGAGCAATGGCTTTGTATAGCCAACCGCCGATGGCGATTGACCCACTCCGCCGTAAGGTGAAACCTTACAAGGGGCGCAGCCCCTATAACCCCGGAACAAAATCTACGAAGAAAGGAGTGCATGATATGCGAAACAGAAACACTCAACTAAACATCCGTCTCTCTCAGAGCGAGATGGACAAGCTCACACGAAACGCCAGGCGAAGTGGCTTGAGCAAATCAAACTATATCCGAATGCTGGTCAACGGATATGTCCCAAAGGAGTCGCCGCCCATTGAGTACAATGAACTCATCAGAGCGATGACCGATGTGTACAGTGAACTGAAACTTCAGCACACAGACGAAGCCGCGAAGGCACTGCAAACGGCAATCCTCCAACTACAGGCAGCACTCATTCTGCCGGAAAGGAGAGTGTAATGGCAGCGACATCATTCTGGCCGATACACGGTCGGCTCAAAGACTTAATCGAATACGCAGAGAATCCCGAGAAGACTGTTTGCCCTGACGCCTCAATCGAGGTGGAGCAGGGCTTTTTTGATGTTCTTGAATATGTGCAGGACGATACAAAGACCGACCACCGTCAGTTTGTTACCGGCATAAACTGCACTCCCGAAACAGCAGTCGAACAGATGACCATGACCAAACTGCGTTATGGCAAAACAGGCGGAACGGTGGCGTTCCACGCCTACCAGAGCTTCAAGGGGCACGAAGCCTCACCGGAGCTTGCACACAGGATAGGCGTTGAAACCGCACGGCGAATGTTGGGCGACCGCTTCGAGGTAATCGTTGCAACTCACCTCAATACCAATTCGGTGCACAATCACTTTGTGGTCAACTCAGTTTCTTTCGTTGATGGCAAGCGGCTCAACGACAACAAGGCACTTAAGAGACAGCTTCGTGCCGTATCCGATGAGCTTTGCGGCGAGAATGGACTTTCCGTAATCGAAAGGCACAGTACTACAAGAACGCCGAGAAAGGTGTGGTTTGAGGAACGTGAGGGGCTTGATACTCGCTACAACATCATGCGTCACGACATCGACGATGCCATCAGCCGTTCTATGACCATGCAGTTCTTCTTCGGTGAGCTTCGCAAGATGGGATATATCGTAAATTATGACAACAACCGCAAGTACGCCACCATTCAGATGCCCGGAGTCGGTCATCCCACACGATTCAAGACGCTTGGTGAGAACTACTCCGAGAAAGCAATTAGGCAACGGATTATGGAGGCATGGCACGCACAGTATCCCTACCGACCGCCGGAGAGGATAAAGCCATTCGACTTCGGCGTTAAGAGCCTTCGAGGGTTATTCCTGCACTATTGCTACCTGCTGAATGTGATCGAGAGGAACAACCGTCATCCTTACTACAATGCATCTCTGCGTGAGGATCTCAAGCGGCTGGACGCTTATTCAGCACAGGTACGGCTTCTTTGCAAGAACGAGATAGACACCTCCGAGCAGCTTGAACGGTTTATGGGCGACACGCAGGCGGCTATTACGGAGCAGGTCAGAGAACGCTCACGAGTGTATTCCAAAATCGCACATTGCAAAGATGAATCGCTGCTGCCCGATTTACTCAAGCACAGGTATTCATTGACAACGAGCATTACTGCACTGCGCAAAGACCTGAAGAATGCCAATGCGGTAATGGAGCGATCGGAGGCTATTGCAGAGAATCTTCGGACAGAGGAAACACCCGAGGCAACCAAACACAAAGAACACAACCGATACGGCAGATAAGTTACTGCTCGAATTCAAAATACCCGCCCCAAGCGCCCCATATGCCCCAAAGTGGGCGGCTGGGGCGC
>JAZUPE010000104.1:0-11547 GCA_045605025.1 Acutalibacteraceae bacterium | reverse complement strand
CACTGTGCTCCGCCTCCTCTGTTGAGAAGGATTTTGGAATGTACGGCGGAAACAAGCAGGCAGCCCGCAAGGTTGGAGAACTCACCGCAAAGCGTGCTCTTGAAAAGGGTATCAGCGTTGTAGTTTTTGACCGTGGCGGATACATTTATCACGGCCGTGTCATGGAGCTGGCCGAAGGCGCCCGCGAGGGCGGCCTCAAGTTCTAAGGAGGAGGAAATAACTTTGGCTAGATTTGACGCACCCAAGACTCAGGAACAGTCTGAGTTCAAAGAAAAAGTCGTCGCCATCAACCGTGTATCCAAGACGGTTAAGGGCGGTCGTATCTTCAAGTTCTCCGCGCTGGTCGTCGTTGGCGACGGCGCCGGCACCGTAGGCGTCGGCATGGGCAAGGCGGGCGAAGTTCCCGACGCTATCCGCAAGGGTATCGAGGACGCCAAGAAGAACCTTGTCAAGGTCAGCCTGTATGGTGCCACCATTCCCCACGAGGTTCTGGGCGAGTTTGGTGCAGGCCGCGTCCTGCTCAAGCCGGCCGCTCCCGGTACCGGCGTTATCGCCGGCGGCCCGGTCCGCGCCGTGATGGAAGCTGCAGAAATCAAGGACATCCGTACCAAGGCTCTGCGCTCCAACAATCCCAGCAATGTCGTCAAGGCTACCATGAACGGTCTGCTCTCTCTGCGTGATGCTCAGCAGGTTGCTGCCATCCGCGGCAAGGCCGTCAAGGATATCATCGGTTAAGGAGGGCTAAACAATGGCTGACATCAAGATTACTCTGGTCAAGAGCACCATCGGCTGCAAGAAGGATCAGATCGCCACTGCTGAGGCCCTCGGACTTCACCGCATCGGCGACACCACCACCCAGCCCGACAATCCCCAGACCAGAGGTAAGATCAACAAGATCGTCCACCTCGTAAAGGTCAACTGATAAACGCAGGGAGGTGCGAAAGAAATGAAGCTTGAAAACTTATCCCCGGCTGCTGGCTCCACTCACGTTTCCAAGAGAATCGGCAGAGGCCACGGTTCGGGCAACGGCAAGACCGCTGGTAAGGGTCACAAGGGTCAGAAGGCAAGAGCCGGTCACGGCATGAGACCCGGTTTCGAAGGCGGCCAGATGCCCCTCCAGAGACGTATTCCCAAGCGCGGTTTTAACAACATTTTTGCAAAGCAGTACGCAACCGTCAACGTCGGTCAGCTCAACGCTTTTGAAAACGGTGCCGTCGTAGACGCAGAGGCGCTCATCAGCGCCGGTCTGATCAAGAAAGCACTCGACGGAATCAAGGTTCTCGGCAATGGCGAGCTTGAGCGCAACCTGACTGTCAAGGCAGCAGCGTTCTCCGAGTCGGCCAAAGCTAAGATTGAGGCCGCTGGGGGAAAGGCTGAGGTGATGTAATTGTTTAAGATCATCAAGAACGCATGGGCAATTCCTGATCTGCGCAAGAAGATGCTGTACACTCTGCTCATTATCATCGTGTTCAGAATCGGTGCCGCCCTGCCCGTTCCTTTCCTCGACTACGCTGTCCTTAAGCAGGCTATCGAGACTGCTACCCAGAACGATCCCGGTACCCTCATCA
The DNA here is from genome assembly GCA_045605025.1 of Acutalibacteraceae bacterium. Classification (GTDB taxonomy): domain Bacteria; phylum Bacillota; class Clostridia; order Oscillospirales; family Acutalibacteraceae; genus SIG598. The sequence continues at coordinate 9,979 of JAZUPE010000104.1, read as the reverse complement.
GCTATCTGAACATTCTGTCCGGTGGTGCTTTTGAGAACGCAACCCTCTTCGCGATGGGTGTTACCCCCTACATTAACTCTTCCATCATCATGCAGCTCCTCACCGTCGCTATCCCTGCTCTTGAGCGTATGAGCAAGGAAGGCGAAGAGGGCCGCAAGAAGATCGCAAAGATTACCCGTTATGCCACTGTTATCCTTGGTCTCATTCAGGGTTTTGCATTCTATATGTACCTGAAGAACACCGGCAATGTTGTCCTTGACAGCTTTGCAGGAGACAAGTTCAGCAGCGGCACCAATTTCTTCGTCGCTCTGCTCATCATCATCACCTTCACCGCTGGTTCTGCGATGATCATGTGGATGGGCGAGCAGATCAACCAGAAGGGCATCGGCAACGGTATCTCCATCATCCTGTTTGCTGGTATCGTTTCCCGTGGTCCCCAGCTCGCCGGTCAGGTTTATGCCTGGTTTATGGAGGGTCTGGCAGGTAACTACAAGATGCTGTTCCTGGTTCCTCTGATGGTCATTCTGTTCCTCGCCATGATCGGCTTCATCGTCTTCATGAACAGTGCAGAAAGACGCATCCCCGTTCAGTACGCCAAGAGAGTTGTCGGCCGCAAGATGTACGGCGGCCAGAGCACCCATATTCCCATCAAGGTCAATATGTCCGGTGTTCTGCCCATCATCTTCGCTTCCTCCATCATCTCCATCCCCGGCACTATCAAGCTGTTCACCAACCCCACCAAGGGTGGTTTCTGGGATAAGGCTCTGAGCATCTTCAGCACCCAGGGCGTCGGCTATGCCATCGTCTATTTCGTGCTGATCATCCTGTTCGCCTACTTCTACGTTACTATTCAGTACAATCCCGTAGAAATGGCAAACAACCTGCGCAAGAATTCCGGCGCTATCCCCGGCATCCGCCCGGGCAAGCCGACCTCTGACTATATCGGCAAGATCATCAGCAGAATCACCCTCATCGGTGCTCTGTTCCTGAGCGTTATCGCTATCGCTCCCATCATCATCGCCGGTATTGCCAAGATCAACATCGGTATGAGCGGTACCTCCATCATCATTCTTGTTGGTGTTGCCCTTGAGACTGTTCAGCAGATCGAGTCTCAGATGCTCATGCGCCACTACAAGGGATTCCTTGACTAATCACTATTGCTTTTATCGGATGAGCGCTGCAGGCGCGGCGCTCATCCGGCAAAAATCTCACTGTTGAAAGGGCTTTACTATGAAGATCATACTTCTCGGCGCTCCGGGCGCAGGTAAAGGTACTCAGGCTGAGGTTATCACCGACCGCCTGAACATTCCCCAGATATCAACGGGCAACATTATCAGAGAGGCGCTCAAAAGCGGCACCGAGCTGGGCATGAAGGCCAAGTCTTATATGGAGGGCGGCGCGCTCGTCCCCGATGAGATCGTTATCGGAATGCTCCAGGAGAGAATCGCTCAGGATGACTGTGCAAACGGCTTCATTCTCGACGGTTTCCCCAGAACTATAGCTCAGGCCGAGGCGCTTGACAGCATGGGAGTTATCATTGATCTGGTCATCGACATCGACGTCGCTGACGAAGTGATAGCCGGCCGTCTGTCCGGACGCCGTGTCTGCGGCACCTGCGGCAGCTCCTACCACATCGAGCATAAGAAGCCCGCTGTGGAAGATGTTTGCGACAAGTGTCAGGGCACCCTTGTACAGCGCAAGGATGACGAACCCGCTACTGTTCTTGAAAGACTTCGCGTCTATCACGAGCAGACCGAACCCCTGAAGGATTACTATCGCGGTACCGGCAAGCTGCGCGAGATCCCCGGTGACGGCTCTGTTGAGGAGATCACCACCCGGGTGATGGCAGCGCTGGAGGCCTAAGCCATGATAATCCAGAAATCCTCACGGGAGATTATGCTGATGCGTGCTGCCGGTCTCATCACCGCCAGAGCGCTTCACGCCGCAGGCAAGGCTGTTGAGCCGGGTGTCACCACCATAGAGCTTGACAACATTGTCCGCAGAACGATTGAGGAAAACGGTGCTATCCCCAGCTTCCTCAATTATGACTGCGGTTTCGGCGGCTTCCCCGCAAGCGCATGTATCTCGGTAAACAACCAGGTCATCCACGGCATACCCAGTGGTAAAGTCAAGCTGAAGGAAGGCGACATCGTCAGCATCGACGTCGGAGCCTACATCGGCGGTTACCACGGTGACAGCGCCTACACATTCCCCTGCGGTGATATTTCTGAAGAGGCAAAGCGGCTGCTGACCGTCACTCAGGAATCGCTCTATGAGGGAATAAAGTACGCCGTTGCCGGCAACAAGACGGGCGATATTGGCTCGGCTGTTCAGCGGTATGTCGAGGCGCGCGGCTACTCGGTGGTACGGGAATTTACCGGCCACGGAGTAGGCTCGAGCCTGCACGAAGACCCGGCAGTGCCGAATTTCGGTACGCCCGGTCGCGGACCTCGCCTCCAGCCCGGCATGACTCTGGCCATCGAACCGATGGTCAACGCCGGCGGACCCGGAGTGCAGGTACTCAAAGACAAATGGACTACCGTCACTGCCGACGGCTCGCTGTCGGCACACTTTGAACACACGGTGGCCATCACTTCCGACGGTACGGTCATTCTGACCGCTCTGGACTGATGGACAGCGCTGTGGGCAGGATAGTCCTGTCGTCAACCGGCAGGGATAAAGGCACGTACCTGCTTTGCGTGGATCAGAATGAGAGCTTCCTTCTGGTGTGCGACGGCAGACGCAGACCGCTTGAGCGGCCTAAACGCAAGAATCCCCGCCACATAATCATAACGGACGACCGTCTTCCTCTGGAGGACGTACAAACCAACAGGGCGCTTCGCCGTAGCCTGAGACAATATGCTCAGACCAACGGCCGCGACGCTTGACGAAATGGAGGTTTTCCGTTGTCAAAACAAGATGTTATCGAGATTGAGGGCGTAGTCAAGGAAGCTCTTCCCAATGCTACATTCAAGGTCGAGCTGCCCAATGGCAAGATCATTCTCGCCCACATCTCTGGCAAGCTGCGGATGAACTTTATCCGCATTCTGCCGGGCGACAAGGTCACAATGGAGATGTCGCCCTATGATCTCACCCGCGGACGTATTACCTGGAGAAGCAAGTAATCCGACCGCAACCATTTAATTGTAAGGAGGACTTTTGTTATGAAGGTCAGACCTTCCGTTAAGAAAATCTGCGAGAAGTGCAAGATTATCCGCCGTAAAGGCCGCATCATGGTAATCTGCGAAAACCCCAAGCACAAGCAGCGTCAGGGCTGATTGCTGCACAAATTTAATTCGGAGGTGCTAAAACAATATGGCTCGTATAGCCGGTGTTGACCTGCCCAGAGATAAGCGTATTGAGATCGGCCTTACCTACATTTTCGGTATCGGCCGCAAGACTGCCACCGACATCATCACTGCCACCGGTATCAACCCTGATACCCGCGTCCGTGATCTGACGGAGGATGATATTTCCAAGCTGCGTGAGTATATCGATCACAACTGCGTCGTGGAAGGCGATCTTCGCAGAAACGTCGCTTTCGATATCAAGCGCCTGATCGATATCCAGTGCTACCGTGGCGTGCGTCACCGCAAGGGTCTGCCCGTCCGTGGTCAGCGTTCCAAGACCAACGCCCGTACCCGTAAGGGTCCGAAGAGAACCGTAGCCAACAAGAAGAAGTAATCAGGAGGAATAGTACGATATGGCAAAGCAAGTAGCCAGAAAGGGTGCTGCAGTACGTCGTCGCCGTGAGCGCAAGAATATTGACAAAGGCCAGGCGCACATTCAGTCCACTTTCAACAACACCATCGTTACACTGACCGATACTCAGGGCAACGCGATCTCCTGGGCGAGTGCCGGTGAGCTGGGCTTCAGAGGCTCCAGAAAGTCCACCCCGTTCGCGGCTCAGTCTGCCGCCGAGACCGCTGCCAAGGCTGCCATGGAGCATGGCCTCAAGTCTGTAGAGGTCTTCGTTAAGGGTCCCGGTTCCGGCCGTGAGGCTGCCATCCGTGCCCTGCAGGCCGCCGGTCTGGAGGTAACCATGATCAAGGACGTTACCCCCATTCCTCACAACGGCTGCCGTCCTCCCAAGAGAAGACGTGTTTAATAGATTATTGGAGGTGTAACCTTAAATGGCAAGATATCCAGGCGCTCCCTGCAAGCTGTGCCGCCGCGAGGGTCAGAAACTCTTCCTGAAGGGCGACCGCTGCTATAGCGACAAGTGCGCCATCGAGCGCAGAAACTATGTCCCCGGCCAGCACGGCCAGGGCCGCAAGAAGACCTCTGAGTACGGTCTCCAGCTGCGTGCCAAGCAGCAGGCCAGACGTTACTACGGCGTTCTGGAAGGCCAGTTCAGAGGCTACTACGAGATGGCTACCAAGCGCAAGGGTATCACCGGTGAAAACCTGCTGGCTATCCTTGAAAGCCGTCTGGACAACGTGGTTTACAGATGCGGCTGGGCTTCCTCCAGAAAGGAAGCACGTCAGCTGGTCACTCATGGCCACTTCACCGTTAACGGCAAGCGCTGCGATATTCCCTCTTACCTGACCAAGCCCGGCGAGGTCATCGCACTGGCTGATAAGAGCAAGTCCAGCGAAAAGATCAAGGCTGTCCTCGAGTCCACCGCCTCCAAGCCCATCGTCAAGTGGCTTGAGCTGGACAGAGAGAATGCCAAGGCCAAGATTCTCGCTGTTGCTGAGCGTGAGGACATCGATCTGGCTGTTGAAGAGACCCTGATCGTCGAGCTCTACTCCAAGTAATGCCGTTTTGCGACACATAGTCGATGGTATAATCGACTTATGCGTCAAACATAACCAACTAAGGAGGGTTTTGAATGATCGAAATAGAGAAACCCAGAATCGACGTAGCGGAGCTTACCCCGGACGGAACGTACGGTCGCTTCGTGGTCGAGCCTCTTGAGAAAGGCTACGGCACGACTCTTGGAAATTCACTCAGACGCGTGCTGCTCTCCTCGCTGGAGGGTGTCGCCGTTCAGTACATCAAGATTGACGGCGTCGTTCACGAGTTTTCCACTATTCCCGGCGTCAAGGAAGACGTCGCGGAGATTATCCTTAATATAAAGGGCCTCACCGCCAAGCTTTATGGCGATGGTCCCAAGTCAGTCGTCATTGACGCTGAGGGCGAAGGCGAAGTCACTGCCGGCTCCATTCTATGCGACAGCGAGGTTGAAATTCTCAATCCCGATATGCACATTGCTACTCTGGCAGAGGGCGCCCATCTCTACATGGAGATCACCCTCGGAATGGGTCGCGGCTACGTTTCCGCCGACCGCAACAAGGCAGCTCTCCAGCACAACGTGATCGGTGTGCTGCCTGTTGACTCCATCTATGCACCTGTGCTCAAGGTTAATTACCGCGTGGAAAATACCCGCGTCGGTAACGTTACCGACCTTGACAAGCTCACACTGGAAGTCTGGACCAACGGCACCATCAACGCCCAGGAAGCTGTTTCCCTCGGCGCCAAGGTGCTCACTGAGCATCTCAACCTCTTCGTTGACCTCTCTGAGGGCCTCGAAGGCACCGAGATCATGGTTGAAACCTCCAGCACCGGCAGCGAAAAGGTGCTTCAGATGACTATCGAGGAGCTCGACCTGAGCGTCCGCTCCTTCAACTGCCTCAAGCGCGCAGGCATCAACAATGTTGAGGACCTCATCAGCAAGACTGAGGAAGACATGATGAAAGTGCGTAACCTGGGCAGAAAGTCTCTTGAGGAGGTCGTCGCCAAGCTGGCAACGCTGGGCTACACTCTCCGCAAGGAAGACGACTGATAATCAATTATACTACTACATTTTTCCTAATAATCATCAGATTAACGAAAAGGAGTGAAAACGATGCCCGGATCCAGAAAGCTTGGCAAGGCTACTGATTGCAGAGTAGCGATGCTGAGGGGTATGGTTACTTTCCTGCTTGAGAACGGCAAGATCGAGACTACCGTCGCCAGAGCAAAGGAAGTCCGCGCTCTCACCGAGAAGATGATCACCATGGCCAAGGACAACACTCTGGCTAACAAGCGTAACGCTATGGCGTTCATCACTAAGGAAGATGTCGTCAAGAAGCTCTTTGACGAGATCGCTCCCAAGTATGCCTCCCGCAACGGCGGCTACACCCGCATCATCAAGACCGGTGCCCGCAGAGGCGATGCCGCTGAGATGTGCTTCATCGAGCTGATCGAGGACTAATTTCCTATCAGATCAACAAAATTACCAGCCACCCTTACCGAGTTACTTTCGGTCAGGGTGGCTGTTTCTTTACCTGTGATAAGCAAACGGAAAACTTGTTTATCTGCAGTATATGCTGAGTCGGGAAAACACAATATGCAGTATGTGTGATATTTGCGGACGCAAAATGTATTACAATTTCACATTCTTAAAAATCGTATAAGGCAAAATGAAAGATGCAGAAAAACGTCAAAATCGCCAAAAAAGCATCTGATGAAATGCACAAAAACAAAATGTGAACACTTTGCGGTTTGTAAGAAAAGCGCCAAAAACCACTTGAAATACATTGCCTTATCTGCTATTATTATGCATAGATAACAAATACGATGGGTGAATTATACCCTTCTGTTTATTATATTATTGTATAAACGGAGTTGAAACAATGCCGGAAAAGAAGAATAATCTCGCACTGTACCTGTTCAATCAGGGAACGAATTACCGTGCTTATCAATATCTTGGCGCTCATCCCTGCAGCGATGGCAAGGTTGTGTTCCGTACATGGGCACCCAATGCCAGATCTGTTTCCCTCGTTGGTGATTTCAACGGCTGGGATCCCGCCGTGTCTCCCATGAAGCGTGTGGATGGCAGCGGAATCTGGGAGTGTTACGCGTCAAATATCAAAGAATACGATATATATAAATATCATATTGAGGGCGCGGATGGCAATGTTCGCATGAAGAGCGATCCCTACGGCTACCATTTTGAAACACGTCCCAATAACGCTACCAGATATTATGATATCGAGGGCTACAGTTGGAACGACAGCGAGTGGCGCAGCCGTAAGGACGCAGATAAGCATCTTACCCGTCCGATGAACATCTACGAGCTGCATTTTGCCTCGTGGCGCACCTATCCCGACGGCAATCCATTCAGCTATTCCAAGATGGCTGATGAATTGATTCCGTATATCAAGGAAATGGGTTATACCCATGTTGAACTTCTGCCCATGACCGAATTTCCCTACGATGGTTCCTGGGGCTATCAGGTTACCGGCTACTTTGCGCCGACATCCCGGTTCGGCACACCCAAGGATTTCATGAACTTTGTCGACCGTATGCACCAGAACGGTATCGGTGTCATCATGGACTGGGTTCCCGCCCACTTCCCTAAGGATGCCCATGGCCTTTATATGTATGACGGCGGCCCCTGCTATGAGTATGCTGACAGCCGCAAGGGCGAGCATAAGGAATGGGGCACTAACGTCTTCGATTTCGGTCGTCCCGAGGTGCGCAGCTTCCTCATTTCAAGTGCAGTGTTCTGGCTTGATAAGTTCCATGTGGACGGTCTGCGCGTAGATGCCGTAGCATCGATGCTTTACCTTGACTACAACCGCAGAGATGGCGAATGGATTGCCAACCAGTATGGCGGACATGAAAATCTCGAAGCTATTGAATTCCTCAGAGCCTGCAACACCGCGGTTTTCAGGGAATTCCCCAACGCTCTGATGATCGCCGAGGAATCCACCGCATGGCCCATGGTATCCAAGCCCGTGGAGGACGGCGGTCTCGGTTTCAATTACAAGTGGAACATGGGATGGATGAACGACATGCTCCGCTATATGTCCCTTGATCCCGTTATGCGCAAGGGCAGCCATAACGCCATTACATTCTCATTCTTCTATGCTTTCTCCGAGAATTTTGTCCTTGCGGTATCTCACGATGAGGTCGTCCATGGAAAGTGCTCGCTCATCGAGAAGATGCCTGGAACCTATGAAGAAAAGTTCGCAGGACTGCGCACGTTCTTTGCCTACTCTATGGCTCACCCCGGCAAGAAACTCCAGTTCATGGGTCAGGAATTTGCTCAGTTCAAGGAGTGGGATTTCAAAACAGGTCTCGACTGGGTACTGCTGGAATTCCCCGCACACCGCCAGATGCTGGAATTCACCAAAGTACTGAACCACTTCTATCTTGATACCCGTCCTTTCTGGGAAAACGATGTATCGTGGGAAGGATTTGAGTGGATCTCTCCCGATGATTTCACCCAGAGCGTCATCGCTTTCCGCCGCAAGGATACCTCGGGCAAGGAGATTATCGTTGTGTGCAACTTCTGCCCGGTATTCAGAGAGAATTACCGCATCGGTCTGCCCTGGGCAGGTACCTATGAGGAGATCTTCTCCACCGACGAAGCACGTTTCGGCGGCAGCGGAATGACCAACAGCATGTTCACTACCGATGACGACCAGCCCATGCACGGCTTGGAACAGTCGGCGGCCCTCAATCTGCCGCCCATGTCGGTAATATATATTCAACTCAAGAAGAAAAAGCCCGGACGCAGGGCAAAAAAAGCAGACGGTGCAGATAAGCCTGCGTCCACTGCCGAAAAGAAACCGGCGCGTAAGCCCGCAAGCGCTAAGCCCCCTGCAGCAGAGTCTGAACCTGCCACTGAAGCAGATCGGCCGGTGCAGAAAAAGAAGCCCGGACGCAAACCAAAGGCGGCACAGTAAACACGCAAGTGCGGCATTGTAAAGCGTTACCGAAAGGAGATACCATTTAATGATCTGTCCGCGTTGTGACACAATTAACAGAGACGAAGCAAAAAACTGCAGAAGCTGCGGGTTTTCACTTGAGGGACGCAAGGCCCGCCCCGACGACATTGAGCGGGAGAATAAATATCTTAAGGCGGGAATAGCGGCTGTTGCGGCAATATTATTGTTTCTGATTCTTTTCATCGGTCTGTCCTCATGCATCTGCAGCGGATGCGTCAAGGAGAATGCCGGTGAGAATGCGATAAACGAGGAAGTTGACGGCAGCTATTTCGATGATACCGTCAGCGAGAGCGATTATCTCAGCGGCAGCGACCTGAGCGGTACGGATGTAATGCCGCCAGAGGAAACCACAGCTGCAGAATAATCAGGATCAAAACAGCACAATTAACGCATCGAGCGTTTATTACATCAATACCACCAGCGCAGAAAACAATTTCCGACTGTGTACGGCGAATAGCCGGAAAGTCAGATCACACAATTGGAGGGAAAAGTAAATATGTTTCCTAAAAAAGAATGTATAGCGATGCTGCTGGCCGGCGGTCAGGGCAGCCGTCTGTACACCCTGACAAAGAACGTAGCAAAACCCGCAGTTCCTTTCGGCGGCAAGTATAGAATTATCGACTTCCCGCTGTCCAACTGCGTAAACTCCGGCATCGACACCGTCGGCGTTCTGACCCAGTACATCCCCCTGGTGCTCAACGATTACATCGGCACCGGCAGCGCGTGGGATCTGGATACCATGAACGGCGGCGTACATGTCCTGCCTCCCTATCAGCGCGCCAAGGGCGGCGACTGGTACAAGGGCACTGCGAACGCCATCTATCAGAACATCCCCTTCATGGAGCGTTATGATCCCGAGTATGTCGTCATCCTCTCCGGTGACCACATCTATAAGATGGACTACTCCGAGATGCTGGACGCTCACAAGAAGGCCAATGCCGCCTGTACCATCGCGGTCATCGAGGTTCCCTGGGAAGAGGCTTCCCGTTTCGGTATCCTCAACTGCCACGAGGACGGCAGCATCTACGAATTCGACGAGAAACCCAAGAACCCCAAGAGCAACAAGGCTTCCATGGGTATCTATATCTTCACATGGGAAAAGCTGCGTCAGTATCTTGAGATGGATGAGCTTGACAAGGACAGCTCCGACGACTTCGGCAAGAACATCCTGCCCGCCATATCGGAATACGCTAATTTCTTTCCCACGCCAAGCTTTTCTACACATTCTGCATTTACGGGCTGGTCAGACACGAAAG
>JAZUPE010000103.1:0-1893 GCA_045605025.1 Acutalibacteraceae bacterium | reverse complement strand
GAGGAATTCCTCATCGCCGGCGTAAAGATCCTCGGCGCGTTCATACTGCTGTGCTTTGTCAACGTGCCCCTTACCCTGATCATCTTTGCCACACTGCCTCTGATGATTCTCGTTACCCGCTTCTTCAACAAGCGTATGCGCCAGACCTCCAGAGAATCCCGCGAGAAGGTGGGCGAGCTTAATTCTGCCATTCAGGACAGTCTGCTGGGCATCCGCGTGGTCAAGTCCTTTGCCAACGAGGATATCGAGAACGAAAAGTTCGCCGAAGGCAACAAGGCCTTCCTCAAGGTCAAATCGAAGTTCTATTACATTATGGGCGGATTTTCCACCTGTAACCGCCTTACCGAAGGCTTCATGTATATCCTCGTCGTGGTGGTGGGCGCGCTCTTTGTCATCGACCGAAAGATCGATGTCGCCGACCTCGTGTTCTATCTGCTCTATGTCACCACGCTGCTGACGTCAATCCGTCGCATCGTAGAATTCACCGAGCAGTTCCAGCGCGGCATGACCGGAATCGAACGTTTTGTGGGCGTTATGGACGTTCCTGTGGACATCGAGGACGCTCCCGATGCGGAGGAACTGACTGACGTGCGCGGCGACATCGAATTCGATAACGTCAGCTTCCGTTACGGCGGCACCGACAGCAACGTGCTCACCGGCATCAATCTCAAGGCGCGCAGGGGAGAGAACATCGCACTTGTCGGTCCTTCCGGCGGAGGCAAAACCACCCTCTGCAGCCTTATCCCCAGATTCTATGATGTCACCGGCGGCGCGGTCAGAGTGGACGGTCACGACGTCCGCACCCTCACCACCGCTTCGCTGAGAAACAACATCGGCGTGGTGCAGCAGGAGGTCTATCTGTTCTCCGGTTCCATCCGCGAGAATATCGAATACGGCAAGCCGGGAGCTTCCGATGAGGAGATCATTGCCGCCGCAAAGCGTGCCGGTGCTCACGAATTCATCGAAAAGCTCACTGACGGCTACGACACATACATCGGCGAGCGCGGCGTAAAGCTGTCCGGCGGACAGAAGCAGCGCCTGAGCATCGCCCGTGTGTTTCTCAAGGATCCGCCCATCCTCATTCTGGACGAAGCCACCTCCGCTCTTGATAATGAAAGCGAACATATCGTCCAGCAGTCCCTGGGTGAGCTTGCCGTGGGACGTACCACTTTCACCGTTGCGCACCGTCTGACCACCATCGTCAACGCCACAGAAATCATTGTCCTTACCGAAGACGGCATCGCCGAACAGGGCACCCACGCGGAGCTGCTGTCAAAAGGCGGACTGTACAGCTCCCTGTACAAAATGTACTCCGACATGGGGAGGACTGAATGATGGGCATCAGAAAAGCAGACAGGAATGACATTGATGCGCTTGTCAGGCTGCGGATTGCCTATCTGAAGGAGGATAACGGTCAGCTTGACGAGGGTGACGCCGAGGCTGTAGAGAAGGCTCTGCCGGATTATTTCAGGAGGCATCTGGGCAGAGATCTTTTCTGCTATGTATGGCAGGAGGACGGCGTGATTGCCTCCTGCGCGTTTTTGCTTCTGGTGGAAAAACCGATGAGCCCTGCGTTCATTAACGGTAGAACGGGCACGGTACTCAATGTATACACTTGCCCCGATCATCGCCGCAAGGGGTATGCCGCACAGCTTATGCGAAAATTGCTCGCTGACGCAAAAGAGATGGAGTTATGCGTTGTTGAGCTGAAATCGACTGATGCAGGATATCCCCTGTATAGCTCAATAGGATTTGAAGACGATAAATCAAACTATCATCTCATGAGATGGCGCAATCAATAACAGATAATTAGCATGCAAAAAATCCTTCGCACGGAAAAAACCGGGCGGGGTATTTTTTAGTTAAAACTGTAAGTGATTTTTAATCTGGACG
>JAZUPE010000102.1:0-10685 GCA_045605025.1 Acutalibacteraceae bacterium | reverse complement strand
TTGTCAGTATCTTCGTAAACGCTGTATATGTATTTGACGACAGGCTCGTAGTAGTGTATAATTTCAAAGAAAACGCCCGAACCGCAGAACTTGTTGAGGTAATGTGTGCTTTTGGTGGCGGTTCGGATATTGCTTGTTTCGCTCCACCAAAAGATATGACCTGATTCGAAAGAATCAGGTCTTTTTCTTTTGCCGAGGACGGTTCGGACGAGAAACGCTGCGAAAAGCGCCTGCGTGGTATTTGATTCACAATAAGCAAATCCGAACCTGCTGCCGATGGGCGACGGGTTCGGATTTGTTGCATTTTGTATACATATTTGAATGGGTTTACTTGCTCAGACGCTTGCGGAAGCAGATATCTCCGATGATTGCACAAAGAATAAGCGGAATAAAGCATATTGCACTGATAACCAGTGCCTTCTCCAGTGAAATAATTTCGTTTTCCGCCAGAAGCCAAATGACAAAAGAAGACACTCCGAACAGCAAATATATAAAGCCCGCGAACTTTTTATAGGGCTTCTCATATTCTGTGTTCTTAAATTTTCGCGGTACATTCTGAATCCCAAAGAAGAGGCTCAATATGCCGTTAATAATCCAGAACAGGCTCATAAAAAAGTAATAAACCATATTTTCTACCTCTGACTTCAAGTTTACCGGTCTGTTTGACGTTTGTATTATATCATAACTTATATGTGGCTTGCAATGCTTATCTCAAACAGAAATGTACAGTCTGCGGATTCGATGTGATCGCTGGTCAGGGGTACGGTGGCGTACCCGCCGGGAGAATTGATCCGGTCCCGGCAGAAGCAACGGGGAATAATCTGCCGCTGAAATAATGCGCAAAAAAGGAGGGCCGCCGGAATTATCCGCGGCCGCCGTTTTTCTGCATGATGATACCCGTTTGCTTACTTTCCCGCTCTCAGGTTTTCGACTGTGCGGTTCTCAAGGCTGATATCCGAATAATACCGCAGTCCACCCTCGCCTGCGGGGCTCTGTGCCTCGATGCCCACCTTGACGGTCTTTTCCACCGGAAGATGGAAAAGGCGCACCATATAGAAATTTTCGCCGTCAAGGGAATAGTGGGTGCAGAAAACATCGCCCTTGCGCACGATCTGCAGCCAGACTTCGTCCTGCTCGATGTTGCAGCCGTTGGCATCGTCTGATATTCCGTTGGTGACCACGCATACGGCGGCGGTGGTGCCAAAGTCAGACTTCTCAAAGGCGGCCTTGGTCCACAGGCGTTCGTCCTGAATGACCATCAGAGCGCAGGCATCGTACACGGTGCGGAAGTTGGGGCGCACCTTTGCGCGGAACACAAAATCACCGGTGACATCGGTATAGAAAAAAGGCGCGTTGGCAACCGGTGCGCTCAGAACACCGTTTTCCGGTACGGGGTTGTTGAACCAGTCGGTGTGACCGGGAGCGGAGATGACGACCTCGTCACCCTCGCAGATGATACGGCTTTCGTTGAGCCATTTCCAGCCGGACATATTCATGATTTGCATCTCCTTTACGGTTTGATGGGGTGTCTACGCTCATTATATCAGAGCGGCAGGAAATTTCAAGGATGACGCGGAATGTGGTTGTTTCATTTTGTGTAATTAACCGTGGACAAACGGGAGAAATAATGATATTATTATGATAACGATTACATTCGTGCCGTTGTGCATTCTCAGGGAGTGTGAACTCAGTGTCCTATCTGTACGAAACACATGTCCATTCATCGCAGTGCAGCCTTTGCGGGCGGAGCAGCTCGCAGGAGATGGTGCGCGCTTATCACAGCGCCGGATATGCCGGCATGGTGCTGACCGATCATTTCATCTTCGGCAACACCGCAGTGGACAGCGTCCTGCCGTGGGCGGAGCGTATGCGCTGCTATTATCAGGCGTTTCTTGATGCGAAGCAGGAGGCTCAGGGGCTGGATTTTGACGTGATTTTCGGAATCGAACACGCATACGGGGACGGCAAGGAAATGCTGATCTACGGCGTAGAGTTGGATTTTCTGCTTGCCAATCCGGATATTCCGGAGATAACCATTGACGAGCTGGTGGAGCGGGTGCATGCCGCCGGCGGTGTGGTCATCCAGGCGCATCCCTACCGCGACCGTTATTACGTCAATATGGCGGTAGGCCCCCGCAGTGATATCGTGGACGGCATCGAGGTGTACAATGCCGGCAATCTGCCCGGAGAAAATGTGCAGGCTCTGGAGCTCGCGGGCAGCATGGACGGCTGTATCGTCACCTGCGGCGGGGACATTCACGACGCTTCGGATTACCGCGTCGGTCATGCGGGCATCGTTCTTCCTCGGAGAGTCGGTACCAGCAAGGCGTTCGCCGACGCGCTCACGCAGCGCGCACACCGGTTTATTGTCGGCGGCAGGGAGATGGAAAACATCAGCGCGGAAGATCTGGCGTAAAAGCTATATACAACCGAAGGGGAATGTGATATAATAGTTACAGAAATGTTACAGGAGTATATCTTCCGGCAAAGGAGATGAAAGCATGGAGAAAAACGAAAGCCTGTATCTGATGATATCCCGCACAGAGGGCGGCATGGGCAGGCTGATCCGCTGCTTTACCCGTTATGAGTACAACCATGTTTCCATGACCCTTGATCCAACACTCGGCTCGTGGGTTTCCTTTGCCCGTTACCGGTGCAATATGCCGCTGTACGGCGGATATGTAAGCGAGTCGTCAGAACGGCTTCTTGCACGGGGCGGAGATATTCCGGTGCGTATTTTCCGCATGGACATTTCTTCCGAGGAACACTGCCGGCTGAAGCGGCTCTTTTCCGCCGCCGGAAATCCGGATTCGGGCATGATATACAATCACTTTGACGCGCTTGCCACCACCGTGGGCCGCAGCGTGAACATTACCGACGCCTACACCTGCCTCGGCTTTGCCGGTCTGGTGCTTGGACGCAGATTCCGGAATATACGTGATCTGGATAACTGCCTTGCCGAACACCTGATGTATTCGGGGAATATGGGTGATGTGCTGCCGGACAGCGGCAGCAGGGAAGAGGAGTATTTTACCCGCATGCGCATCGTGCCGGGAACGTGGGCAACGCTGCGTGGTCTGACCAGACTGTCTGTGCGGGCAGTGCGCCGGTGACAGCTCAATAAGTATAAATTTATGCGGCAGCCGCAAACGTGTTGAGTGTTTGCGGCTGCCGCTTCGGTGTTGCTTTTGATCCGATTACTTGCAAACAGACAGGCTGTATAGTAAAATTACCCACAGAGACGGCAGTGACAGGTAATCAGGGAGGGAAAGTTGTGCGCATAGAACACATTGCGATGTATGTAAATGATCTTGAAGGAGCAAGAGACTTTTTTGTCAGATACTTTGACGCGGTGCCGAACGAGGGCTATCATAACAGAACAACCGGATTCCGTTCGTTTTTTCTGCGCTTTGCCGATGGCGCGCGTCTGGAGATTATGAACAAGCCCGCAATGGAGGACAGCGAGAAAACGCCGTCACGGACGGGCTATGCTCACATTGCCTTCAGCCTTGGCAGCAAAGCCGCCGTTGACGAACTCACGCTGAGAATGCGGAGTGATGGATACGAAGTCATCAGCGGCCCGAGAACGACAGGGGACGGTTATTACGAAAGCTGCGTCGCAGGCATTGAAGGAAATCTGATTGAAATAACGGTGTAGCACGTCGTCTGACGCAGGCGGACAGTCGGGCAATGAAGCTGAACAAAGACTGGTACTTCTACGTATGATTTTCCATGCGTCTGACAGATCACAGAATATGAAAAAACCAGCGGGGAAACGCCGTGAAAGACGGCTTCCCCGCTGGTTTTTGTTTGTTATTATACGAGGGTTTTCCGCCGGAAACGCTTCCGGTCCATGGGATGAAGGTTATGCCAGATGTCCCTTTTCCTCGATCACGCGGATAACCTGATCCACGTACTGCTGGCAGATTTCGTCGGTTTCCGCCTCGACCATCACGCGGATAAGCGGTTCGGTGCCGCTTTCACGCACAAGGATTCTGCCGGTGTCGCCCAGCGCGTCGGCAACCGCCTTGACCGCCGCCTGCACGTCGGGATCGTTCTGTGCTTCGGGCTTGCTCTTTACGCGGACATTCTTCAGCACCTGGGGATAGAACACCACAGGTGCGGCAAGTTCGCTCAGTGGTTTTTCCTTTGCCAGCATGACCTCCATGATCTTGAGGGAGGTCAGAATGCCGTCGCCGGTGGTCTCGTATTTGGAGAAAATGGTGTGACCGCTCTGTTCGCCGCCGATACGGTTGCCGGTCTGCACCATGTTTTCATAAACATACTTGTCGCCCACGGCGGTTTTATCGTATTCGATTCCGACGCGGTCAAAGGCTTTGTAAAGACCGAAGTTGGACATTACCGTGGTAACGACCTTGTTGTTGAGCAGCTTTCCGCGCTCCTTCATGTACAATCCGTAGATATAAAGGACGTGATCGCCGGTGATTATATTGCCCTTTTCGTCAACTGCCAGACAGCGGTCAGCGTCACCGTCGTATGCAAAGCCGACATCCAGCTGGTTTTCCATCACAAAATGCTGCAGGTGTTCAATATGTGTGCAGCCGCAGTCGGTGTTGATGTTGAATCCGTCGGGACGGTCATTTATGACGTAAACCTTTGCGCCGAGGGCCTCGAACACAGCCTTGGCGATCTGCCATGCAGAACCGTTGGCGACATCCAGACCGACTCTGACGTCCTTGAAGCTGTATTTGCTCATGGAAATCAGATGGCCGATATAGCGGTTGCGTCCGGCAACGTAGTCAACTGTGCGGCCGATGTCGTCACGCTCGGCAACCGGCAGTTCCAGCTTGCCGTCGAGGTAATCTTCCACCTTGAGGATTGTTTCCTCGTCCATTTTCTCGCCGTTGCCGTTGAGGAGCTTGATGCCGTTGTCATAATATGGATTGTGGGACGCGGAGATCATGATTCCGCAGTCGAAATCATCCACACGGGTAATGAATGCCACGCTGGGAGTGGTGGTAACGTGCATGATATATGCGTCTGCGCCGCTGGCCATCAGGCCGGTGCACAGTGCGTACTCGTACATATAGGAACTTCTTCTGGTGTCTTTACCGATGACGACCTTGGCTTTTTTGCCCTGATTGACTCCGTAATACCATCCAAGGAAGCGTCCGATCTGTATGGCGTGTTCAAAGGTCAGGTTTTTGTTGGCCTCACCGCGGAAGCCGTCTGTGCCGAAATATTTGCCCATTTACCTATCCTCCTTGTGGATGATCTCTCCGTTGTCCTTCCAGATGCTGTATTCGGGAACAACACCCCTGACGCAGGACGTGGGATAAATATTGCTGTGGCGGCCGACCACCGTTCCGGGGTTGCACACAGCGTTGCAGCCCACTTCGACATAATCACCCAGCATTGCACCAAATTTCTTGATGCCCGTCTCAATACGCTCAGTACCGTTGCGGACGACCACCAGCTTCTTGTCGCTCTTGACGTTGCTCGTAATGCTTCCGGCGCCCATGTGGGAGTAATATCCAAGGATGGAGTCGCCGACATAGTTATAGTGCGGGGTCTGCACATGATCGAACAGGATGACGTTCTTAAGCTCCACGGAGTTGCCCACAACGCAGTCGGCACCTACAAGAGCCGAACCGCGAATGAAAGCACAGTGGCGCACCTCGGTGTTGGGGCCGATGATGCAGGGAGCACCCAGATATGCCGAGGGGAAAACCTTAGCGGTCTTATGCACCCAGACATGCTCAGACACTTCCTCATATTCCTCGCCCAGAGCAGGACCGAGCTGCAGAATCAGCTCCTTGATGCCCTTGAGCGCCTCCCATGGATAAGTGAACTGAGAAAGGTAATCTCCTGCCAGGGTGTGGTCGAGATCGTAGAGATCCTTGATGGTATACATCACAGTCTTTCCCCTCTCTCGATGTCAAGGAAGTATTTGTAGGCACCCACGGTCAGCTCGTCGCATGCGGCCTCGTCACAGGCGATGATGGCGGCGTTGTGGTGCTGCAGAGCGGAACAGGTCCACTTCTGGCTGACGCTGCCCTCCACGGTAGCGGCAAGAGCTCTTGCCTTGTTGTGACCGTTGATAAGAACGAGAACCTCACGGGAATCGAACACGGTGCCTACGCCGACGGACAGCGCCTGTGCGGGCACAGCCTCCGGATCGTTGCCGAAGAATCTGGAATTGACGATTCTGGTGTCGGTGGTGAGGTCGCGCACACCGGTGCGGGAATTCAGAGAGGTGAAAGGCTCGTTGAAAGCGATGTGACCGTCAACGCCGATGCCGCCCATGAACAGATCAATGCCGCCGCAGGAAGCGATCTTGGCTTCGTAATCGGCACATTCCTTCTCCGGGTCATCGGTCATGCCGTTGAGGATATTGATGTTTTCGGGCTTCATATCAACCAGATGATTGAAGAAATTGTCGTGCATGAAGTACCAGTAGGACTGGTCGTGCTGGCGGGGCAGTCCAAGGTATTCGTCCATGTTGAAGGTGATGACGTTGGCAAAGGAGAGCTTGCCGGCCTGATTCAGTCTCACCAGCTCCTTGTATACGCCGATGGGGGAGCTGCCGGTGGGCAGACCGAGGACAAAGGGTCGGGTTTCCTTGTGCCCGTTGATTTTCGCAGCGATATAATCCGCTGCCCATTTGCACATCTTATCGTAATTATCCTGAATAACAACACGCATGATATTTATCTCTCTTTCTGCGGGTCAACCCGCCTGTGTCTCATACAGATTGCGTCCTGTCCGGAGCAATTCCTATGGTGTCAGAATTCGCTGTCAGCAGCTGCTGCGATTCCGCATGGCTCTGCTCTTTGCGACTATCGTTCTGCTTCAGTTTACGGCTTTAAATTACGGCATAATTTTAAAGGATGCACGGAAAAATGTCAATAAATTTGTAGTGCTGTACACACTTTTTTTACATCGTCGTGCCAACGCTTTCCACGGCTGCCGCCTGCAGATGCCATCCAGCTGTCTCTAAAATAATACTTCAGATTCGTTCCGGTTAGAACGTACACGGTATTGCTGCTGATTCTTTCTGATTTATTCATTGTTGAGCGGCGTTCTGTCGCCGAAACTTGACTTCAGCGAGCGAAAAGGCTTATAATAAATCTGCCCATAAAGATGTTTTATCGGCGAACAGTTATATGCGAGCGAAATATTACAAGGTGCAATATGATCAGAGTTGAAACAAACGCGGTTGACAAAGAAACGGTCAGGCAGAGCTTTCTGCTTGAGTTCACAAAAATGATTCTCTGCGGCATGAGCGTACCGCGCAGCAGCGAGACGATCGAACAGGCTTTTCCCGTTGTTTCGGGAGATCTGGAAATTAGCGACACTGAAACGGGATTCATCGTGGGTAATGAGGATCCGTACTATGATTTCAGTGTTCAGGACTGCGCCTTTTCCGTCGCTTCGGAGGTGTTCGGCAGGAACAGTTACACCGACGAATTCGGCAGCGACGGGGCATGTCTGACCCATGTGGCTCAGCGGCTGCTGGAGCAGTATCCCGGTATCGTGATCGAAGCGCGGCATTTCCTTGATACGGAATGGTCCAACACCGTTGAGATCGTGAAAACCGTGGACGGCGTTGTCACTACGGAAATCGAGGAACTATGAACAGAAGAGAATAAAAAAGATGAAAAAAGCCTATAACTTTTTCAAGATGTTTATGCTGTGTGAGCTGGGCGGTTGTGTCGGCAAGCTTTTTCACGTGCTTGGCGACAAAAAACAGCATCCGGAGATGTATTCGCCGCCATACGCCTCCTGGCTTGAGCGTATGGATTTCACGTTAATTGTCACCGGAGTTACGGTGGTCGTCTGCGTCACAGCCATGATTATACTTAAGATACTGATGCGAAAGAGAGAGAAAAAGAGCGGACAGGTGGAGTCCGCCGCGGAATAATTGCCGGCAGGAAAGCCGGGGGGAGGATATTCAGCGGTATTCCGGCGATATCAGGATTCCGCTGCAATCCGGTGACTGTAAAAAAGTAAAAGTTAAGGTCGGGGGAAATTATAGCGCCCCGGCCTTTTGCTTATCAATCAGTAATAATCTTTTCCATCCTGAAGAATTATTTCTTGAGAAGAACAGACACATGTTTACGGCTGGTGTTCTTGTTAATTCATATCCGTATGTGATAGAATAAAGTCGGAATCGAAAACGGTTTATCCGGATTTGCCTGCCGTCTTATCAGACAGTCGAACGATTTGAATAAGTTCAGAAAGAAAATGGGTTGAAAAATGAACCACATAGAAGAAAACAGAAAAATATGGGATGAACGTTCCGAAAACGACGACAGGTGGTCGGTTCCCGTAACGAGTGAAATGGTTAACCTTGCCAGAGAAGGGGTCTGGAGCATTTTGCTGACGCCGTCAAAGCCGGTTCCGTCAGATTGGTTTCCTGAGCAGCTTGAAGCAAAAAAGATTCTGTGTCTGGCAGGCGGAGGCGGACAGCAGGGCCCCATATTGGCCGCAGCCGGTGCGGAAGTAACGGTTTTTGATAACAGCACAAGGCAGCTGGAGAAGGACGCTATGGTTGCTGAAAGGGATAATCTGAAAATCAATGTTGTTCAGGGAAACATGCAGGACTTATCTGTGTTTGAAGATGAATACTTTGATTGCATAATTCACCCCTGGTCAAACGGGTTTGTAGATGATGTTCTGCCGGTCTGGAGAGAATGTGCCAGAGTGCTGAAAAGGAACGGCGTATTATTATCCGGATTCGGTAACCCGATAGAGTATATTTTTGACGTTGGGAAATTAGAAAAAGGCGTATTATCTGTGGTAAATACGATTCCGTACGCGGACGTTGATCATATGGATGATCCCGAAACGAGAAGAGTTGCTGAGAGAGATGGATATATCTGGAGTCACACACTGGAGGAACAGATTCAAGGTCAGATAGAGGCAGGATTTGCGATTGTGGGCTTTTACGAAGATATCGGAGGCACTGCTTTGGATCAATATATTCTTTCGTCTATTGCCACCAGAGCGGTCAAACTATAAGTATTGCGATAGAAAAACTGTTTGACAAACATAGCAATATTTATCGCATCTGGCACGGGAAGCATTTATGTAATATGGTCTTAAGTTGCCATGGCAGATGCACAATGACTACCATTTTTCATACATTATTATTTCATCTGATTCTATAGACAGCTTGTTGTTTTTATGATAAACTACATACGGTTGGTTTATCTGTTTGGCTTAACCGTATACATGCACAACGTGGTTTCTGTGTAATATTTTTAATGAGGTGCAATATGAATTCATATGTTAATGAAGAAAGAGCCATCGATATAAAAAGGCTGGCGATTGAGTACTTCAAACTGTGGCGAATCATCCTGATTGCCGCCCTCGCCGGCGCGATAGTACTGGCGGGCTTTTGTGCGTTGAAAGCACCTGGGGTTATTGCTCCGAATGAAACGCTGGTGGCAACCAACCAGAAACAGATAGACAGCAATAACGCAAGTATAGCTGAACTGCAGAAAAGTATCAACAATAATAACGCTCAGATATCTTCAAACAGGAATACCATTCCTGTACGCGAAAATGATATCGCTGCAGCAAAGATCAAGCTGGAGGGACAGCAGAAGGATCTTAATACATATGAAAAGCTTTACGCGGAAGCAAATCGCCTGATAAACAATGCCTCGACAGAGATCCGCACAGAGCTGATCGCACAGATTTCAGATCTGACGGACAAAATTTCGTTAATGAAAGCGGAGATCAAGACAACTGAAGGCACGATTGCAGGCTATGAGAATGAAATAGCCGGCATGCAGTATGCGATTGATACTTCACTTCCGGCATCGAATGAACACCTGAACACCAGAATCGCCGAGCTTCAGCAGCAGAATGAAGAACTTGCGGCATCGATGAATCCTCAGGCTAAAGACAAGAGTGTTGGTGATTTTGCAAAATTCGCAATTATCGGATGTGTGCTGGGCGCCTTTGCAGTAGCGTGCTATGTTTTGGCGCGATTTTTGTTCAACACTAAAATTTATTGCGGTGAGGCTGTAGATGATTACTATAACATCCCGGTTCTTGCCGATCTGCATCTTTCGGCAGGAAAGTACAACACACGCCTTGATCTGATGCTGGAAAAGTGGAACGGAGAAAGACGTGAAATAGACGCAAACGAGGAATACAGGCTTCTGGCCGCAAAGCTGTGCGCGGTATGTCCTGAGGGTGTTGATAATATAGTTATTATCAGCTCTGTTGATGATCCCTGTTCGATGGAAGTGTGCGACAACGTAGCAAAGTACATGAAAGATGGCATTTCAATTTGTGTGGCAGGAAATCCGATGTACAATGCAGAGGCGGCGCTGCGATCCAAGAATGCGTGTTCAGTTATAGTTGAAAAAGCGGGCAAATCGGTCTATTCCGAAACTACTCGTGTAATAGAACTGCTTTCATTGAGCAATTCACGAATTCTTGGTTTTGTTCTGGTATGATATGATTTGATAGCTTAATTTGTATCCATACACATAAATACAGAACGCAACTTACTGACGGCTACACCAAAAATATTAGAAAAACATCCCCTCGCTGCCTGTGTCAACTGGATTGCCCCAGATTGTGCGGACAGCACAAAAAAGCCCCTTAATGAAGGAAATATAGGATGTTTAAGCGGAGTGGCGCAGAGTGATCGGCGCCACTCCGGTTTTTAACTGGATGCGCTGGTGATTGTAGAAATAGATGTA
>JAZUPE010000101.1:0-3753 GCA_045605025.1 Acutalibacteraceae bacterium | reverse complement strand
TTATTCAGGATGATATGCTGCGGGATCTTTATATTTTCTCACTGTAACTATATCCGCATTTTTTACACTTATAAGTCACTTCGTAATAGCCCTTGCGTGCTTTCATATCATCGTCATCCGAAAACCCGAGATCATGCCATTCTCTCGTTTCTTCGAAATTGTGCAGGCTTCCGTCCGGACAGGTGAGTACCTCGTTTGGCTCCGATGGATTAACTGCCTTAATCGACCTATACTCCGTTGTTCCCTTTGGCACAGGTGTTTTAGGAGAGACCGGCTTAACAAGCTTATGATAGATTGCATCGCCAATGCCTTTTCCAAATCCAACTGTCAGAAACGCCTGGACAATGATGGACGCAATCGCCGTTTTTCTGATCCAATCTTCTCTTGTATATTCTCCGATATTATCTTTGTGGATCGCAAGAAATGAACCAAACAAGGCGATGATCGCCAGAAGAACAATGCTCTTTTTTCCCGGCTTTCCCTTTCGTAATCAGCTGAATAAGCAAAGTCAGAAAAATACATACCGCTATCGATCCTTACGAGTATAAGAAGAATGTGTTATTCACTTTCATATCAATACTTTCCTCACTTCTTATACAAGCATTTACCTTTGCAGAGATCCCTATCATGGCCCTCGTCTTTCCTCTTCCCGCACTTTGTACACTTGCAGCCATCCCATTTATGCTCAATTAAACATGCCATGATATTCACTTCCAACATTCATGTTCAGCAGCGGTCAATTACGGCAGCGTCTCTTGCCATCTGCGTACTAATTTAATTTATTGTAACACATAGCTAAAGCGCATGTACAGATAAGAACACCACATTTGGCAAAAAACAGGGCCGGTTCATTCTGTTCATGCCTCAATCTCCATCCCGCAGGTCAGCCGGAACACGATCCGGTCCTTGTTGTGCACCGTCATGCTACCCACCAGCCCGGCCCACAGGCTCTCATCAAACTCGGTGATGAGCTCCGGCATGTCCTTCACGCTCTCAATGAACCGCTCGATCTTCCTGCGGCGGACCATGATCTGATCGATCTGTTCCATTCTCCTATACAGCGATTCATCTTTGCCGGGCTCATCCCGCCGCCTCGCGGATCAGCACTTGATCCCAACTGAACGCATCTCGCTCATTGCCTTGTCATGTTCAGCATCTTCCAGAGCCATCATCCCTGCCCCAGAAGCGGACGGAGAAGCGGTCGCTGTTATATCGGATATCGTTTTCACTGTCGCAGTATTCATACCTGCAGTTGTATTCTTTCGTCTCGGGGAGCTCCCGCTCGATTCTGGCGCGGGCTTTTCCGGCCTCATACATGCGGAAAATAACCTTGGCACAGGGGGTGATCATTATCCGCGGGCCAGCAATCCTTCCGTTCCCGAACTCTCCGTTGCGGATAAAGGCCAGCAGATAATCCAGCGCAAAGTCCTCGTCCAGAGCAAGCACGCGGCCAATCTCTTCCTCACTCAGAGGCCGTCGTTCCTCTTCTTCATATAACACCCGATAAAACGGCATGAACGCAATGCCTACAGGATCTCCAGCACGGAACAGGTAGTCCATAGAGAAGTAATCACACGGCGACTTTTTCAAACGGCTATACAGAAATTCCTTCTCCTCCGCAGATACGCATTGCCCTGGCCCGCCGCCTCTCAGCAGATCCAAAATCAAATCCCGATCGGCGTTCTCCGCCCGGATCAGCTCACGCGCCCGAGCCAAGGCATTCCCACGCATCTCCTCTGTCGCCAGGCCTTTCCGCGCAAGCGCCTGAAAGGCTCCGGTACGCACATACTCCGAAACGGCTTGATTCGCAAGCTTGTTCAAGAACATTGTGTCTGTCTCAAAGGCCTTGACAACCCACATCGCGTCGCCGGAACGCGCATTTGCCGCATTGAGCGCCATGACCCTCATATTCTTCCTGTCATTCAGCTCGCTCAATCTACGAAAGCCGGAGAAAAAGAGATCGTTCCCCATGGCGGCGTCCACAATTCTCTCTCCCGTATGCATACGCGACAGCGCATCGCCTGGCCTCTCAAAGCTTGTATCCCTGGCGCAGGCAAAGAGAACATCTTCGTCGTCAATGCGTTTGATCGCCTCGCTCCTCAGCCAACCGTCGAGCTTCGGGTCAAGCGCTACCTCTGCCAGCGCCGTCGGAGACAGGTTTTGAATGGCTTCCCTGCATAAAACGTACATTGTGCTGTCTGCTGAATGGCCGCGCAGGATCGCAAGCAGGTTTCCATCGTCCATGCGCTCAATGGCTTTGCGTACAACAAACGGATCTTTCGCGTTAACAGCCACCTCAGCGAGCTTCCGAGGGTCAGTGATCTTCTCAACTGCTTTGAGTGCTTTTGACTGGTCATCCGACATCCATTTCGGTGTAAAAAGTCCCATGTCTGTTCTCCTCTCTTGTACAGCGATTCATCTTTGCCGGGCTCATCCCGCCGCCTCGCGGATCAGCACTTGATCTCAACTGAACGCATCTCGCTCATTGCGTCTTCTCTGCGCATTGCCTCGTCGCGTTCAGCATCTGCCAGAGCCCTTCTTCTGGATGCTTCCTCCAATGTGATCTTTTCCGATTCGTCGCGGGCACCGCAGCGGGAACAGACTTTTATGTTGACATCGTTTGTCATTGTTGAATATAAGCCCTACTGGTTCTACAACATAATGATGCCCATCTTTACGGAATGCTTTTTCACCGTGTTCATTCAAGTCGTAGTATCTGAAAATAACCTTCTTTTGCTGCTGAATTGCCTCTTCCAGAAAGCTAACACTATAAAATATGGTCTCATTGCTATGCTTGCGAGTATTGAAGCAAACCATATTGCTTTTCAGTATGTCTGCTCGGTGACTTCCTCCAAGGGAAGCAAGCTTGTTAATCAGCTCAGATGTTTTCTTCTCAGTGATAAAACTGGCTGCCTGTACCGCGTCGATGAGTATCTTCAGTTCTGGTACGGAAAACTTTCTATCCTCAACAAAATAGCCATTTTCTTTATTAACCTTCCGAGTCATAACCTCGTACCCTTGGTCATTCAAGAGAGCTATGTCTTTTGCCAGTGTCCTGCGTTCACATGAAATCCCAGTCTCTTCCAGCCGTTTAATAATAGTGTTGGTAGTCAGAGGATTCTGCTCATCTGTTTCCTGCTGCAACAACTCATATAGCTTGAGCAGTTTTATTTTCTGGCTGTTATCCTGCGCTATATTGCACCTCCGAGCTATCACCATAAATGGTTAGACTATATCATTATAAAGTATAGCACAAGCATCATTGATTCACAAGCCGCACCTGTCACTTTTTAGCGACATTTGGCGCTTGTTTTTGGTTCAAATCCTGTCACCCGTAAGTTTGCCGAACTCTTTGCTGAGCAAAGAAACCCAAAAAGTAACCTGCCATTTTTGCCTCTGCAAACCAAAAAACAGGGGCTGAAACAGCCTCAACGACTGTCACAGCCCCTGCTTTTCAGTATTTTCGCCTATTTTAGCCCCAAAAAGCAAGAAAAACCTCTTTTGTCTTGGTAGACAAAAAAGGTTTCTTTCGTGGTGCCGGTGGCCGGACTCGAACCGGCATGGTTTCCCGCTTGATTTTGAGTCAAGTGCGTCTGCCAATTCCGCCACACCGGCGTATAACATATCTATTATATATTCGCGCCGGGAAGAAATCAAGTCCTCCCGGCGTGCAAACTTAAATTTTACTTTTAAAAGAACGATTACAGCGTGGGCAGCATGTTTTTGCGGATGTAGCCTTCGAGGTTGTCATGA
>JAZUPE010000100.1:0-9012 GCA_045605025.1 Acutalibacteraceae bacterium | reverse complement strand
TGGTAGAAGCGATGAGCTTAACAGCGCGGATAGCGTCGTCGTTGCCGGGGATTACGTAATCGATCTCGTCGGCATCGCAGTTGGTGTCAACGATAGCAACGATCGGAATACCGAGCTTTCTTGCTTCAGAAACTGCGATTCTCTCCTTGCGGGGGTCAACGATGAAGAGAGCGCCGGGGAGCTTCTTCATGTCCTTGATGCCGCCGAGGAACTTCTCGAGCTTTTCGATCTCGAGGTTGAGCTTGATGACTTCCTTCTTGGGCAGACGCTCGAAGGTGCCGTCAGCTTCCATCTGGCGCAGCTGGTTGAGGCGATCGATTCTGCGGCGGATGGTGGTGAAGTTGGTGAGCATACCGCCCAGCCAGCGGGCGTTGACATAGAAAGCACCGGCACGGATAGCCTCTTCTCTGATGGAATCCTGAGCCTGCTTCTTGGTGCCGACGAACAGAACAGACTTGCCCTGCTCGGCAACAGACTTAACAAAGTTGTAAGCCTCTTCCAGCTTGCGGACGGTCTTCTGCAGGTCGATGATGTAGATGCCGTTACGCTCTGCAAAGATGTACTCGGCCATCTTGGGGTTCCAGCGTCTGGTCTGATGACCGAAATGTACGCCGGCTTCGAGAAGCTGCTTCATGGATACTACTGCCATTTCTAAAATCCTCCATTTGGTTATTATCCTCCGCCGCGCGCTGACAGACAGCGAGCCGGCTTTTCCGGCGGGATACTTTCCCGACCCCGGAAAAACACGCACGGCGTGTGAATTGGCTTTAGTATTATAGCACAGCGGATATGGCTTGGCAAGCGTTATTTTGCCAAAGAACAGGCTTTATTTCACTTCCCATTTGTTGTATATATAAATAACCGCTTCTACCCCTGCATCGCAGGCGTAATTTATCGTCTCGGCGGTACCGCTCGGGCAACCGTTCCACACGGCAATCAGTCTGGCGGCGTGCTCGATCATCCACCTGTTTCTGCGATGATAGCATAAGCGCTCATAGCCGCGGCATATCACACGGATAAGATCTGCCTGGGAGATAATCTCCTTGCATTTTCTTCGGTCTTCTTCGCTCCATCTCTGCTCAAAACCGCTGTATGGCAGCGCGCAGATCAATCTGATATCCGGATTCCCTTTCTTCATTTTCAGAACGATTTCTGCCGCCCATTGATCCACACCGCGCGCCATACCGCTGATAAACACGTTCATACCGCAGCTGTATGCTGCCTGTATCTCATGTTCGAGAAACTCTCTGACCCGCTGTTCGTCCATTTTCAGACGTTCCGGTCTGTGTCCCGCAATGACGCACCGGCGGCGTCTTTTTTCTGTCTCTGTCATAGATATCACCACCAAGCAAATGTTATTTAACAATTATACTTTGTTATCTGTTAAATAACAATTGCTATTTGTTATTTCCTTTGAAAACACACGTAATTGGTTAAAATGTTTTCGAGGTGAGTTCAGATGTCCAGAGGTAGATCCATATCTTTTGATAACGTCGACAAATTTATCGAGGTAGGATACAACATAGCATATTACCGAAAGCACGCAAATCTGACTCAGGAGGAACTCGCTGAGAAAGTCGGGATAAGCAGAGCACATCTTAGTGCAATAGAGGCGCCAAACATTGTAAGGGCTATCTCCCTTGAAACGTTGTTCAACATAGCCACCGCACTTGAGATTGACGCATACAAGCTGCTTGTTTTCAGAGAGTTTCCGGAGCATAAACAATAATTTTCCAGCCGCGGATAATGGTCAGACCGACCGGATCCGCGGCTTTGTTATGCCATTTTTGTTTCATAGCCCAGGTCGCAGAAACGCGACTTGAAGTAATTTTTATAATAATTTCTGTCAAGTTCACTTGACATTTAATCAAAAGCATGTTACTATGCAGTCGTGAGGTGATCAAATGGCTAAAAACTTATCGATCAAAGTCGCCCGAGCGGAAAAAGACTTAACGCAGAAGGCGCTGGCAGACATGGTTGGCGTATCGCGGCAGACCATCAATGCCATCGAAAAAGGGGAATACAACCCCTCAATCAAGCTGTGCAGAGCGATATGCCGCGCACTGGGAAAGAAATTAGACGATTTATTCTGGGAGGAAGATGAAGATGAAGAAAACAACTAAAGCCGCAAAGAACAATCTGGACGAGCGTCAGGAACAGGCACTGCTCAAGAGTGAAAGCAAAGGCTACTGGTTGGCTTACTGGCTGCTGCTCATCGTCATAATGGCGCAGATGGTACTGCAGCCCATAGGACTGCTGGACGAAGTACCTGCCATGCTGCCCGAATGGATCGTGTTTATGGTTTTGTGTGTGTATATGGTTGTGCGCTGCCGCAGGGACAACGTATGGGACCGCAAGCTCAAGCCCGATTTCAAGACCAATCTGCTGCTCAGCCTGCTTACCGGCGCTGTGGTTGCAGTCCTCTGCTTCCTGATGATATACCTGTCCCAGCGCGAGGTCATCGGTTCGCTCATCGCCGCGGCTTTCGGATTTGTGTTCACTACGGTTATTTGCCTTGTCATAATGAGCATCCTTGCCGCGTCCTATAAGAAAAAGAGAGCCGCTCTGGAGCAGGAAGAAGCTGAAGCCGAAGACGGCGAGTAATACGGACAATCGAAGATATCAGAGTATATACGAAACCGTCGTGCGTGGGTAATTAGTCCATGCACGACGGTTTTTTACAAAATACATATTGACAAACATCTATCTGTGCTGTATTATCATATCGAAATTTATCGATGCGAGGTGTTCCGATGTATCCCGATGCAAAATCAACCGCCGACATCTTCAAGGCGTTCTGTGACGAAAACCGCATCAGAATCCTGCAGATTCTGCTTGACGGAGAAAAATGCGCCTGCAGGCTGCTGGAGGGAATGAGCATCACACAGCCGACTCTTTCCCACCACATGAAGATCCTCTGCGACAGCGGTATTGTATCCGGCCGCAAGGAGGGCAAGTGGATATATTATTCCATTTCCGATGAGGGATTGAAAAAAGCGCAGACTTATCTTGACTATCTTAAAGCGAAAGGTGAAGGAGAATGATTATGACAAAGGCTGAACGCGCATTGGAATTATTCGGGAGCAACTTCAACTGCTCACAGGCCGTACTGACCGCATTTGCACCGGATTTCGGACTGGACGAGCATCTGACGCTTAAGCTCGGCACTTCGCTGGGCAGCGGTGCCAGAAGCGGAGAGGTGTGCGGTGCCATATCTGGCGCACTGATGGTTCTGGGGCTGAAGTACGGTCAGTACCTCTCCGAGGATCACGAAGGCAAGGCTCGCGCCTACGCCGTTACCGACGAGTTTATCCGCCGCTTCAAGGCAGTCAGAGGGTCTATCGTCTGCCGCGACCTGCTGGATTATGATCTGTCAAAGCCTGAGGATATGGTGCAGATCAGGGAACAGAATCTCTTTCGCACTCTGTGTCCGCGAATCATAGCTGATGCAGTGAAGGTGCTGGAGGGCGTTCTTGCAGACTTTGAATGAGCCTGTGAAAACGATGCGTTGACAGAATGTATCCACAAGAATATCATTGTCACAACAGATTCCGGAGGTAAACACGGGGATGAAAAGCGTTGTAGTTCTTCCTTATGACGAAGCGTGGGTATCAGCTTTCGAAGCTATCAGACAGGAGATCGAAAAAGCAGCGGGCGATCTGATTATCGGCATCGAACACGTCGGAAGTACATCAGTACCCGGGCTGTCCGCCAAACCCGTCATTGATATCGATGTGATCATCGAAGATTATACGGTTTTTCGCGAGGTCGTCAGCAGATTGGAATCCATCGGCTACAGACATGAGGGCGACCTTGGAATCAAGCATCGGGAGGCTTTCAAATACTCAGATAAGCCGCATCTGATGAAGCACCATCTGTATGTGTGTCCGCAGGCTTCCGAGGAACTGCACCGTCACATTACATTCAGGGATTTCCTCAGAAGGAGTCCTGAAGCCGTAGAAAGGTACGGCTCTGTTAAAGAAACCGCAGCGAAACTGTATCCGGATGACATGGATAAGTATATTCAATATAAATCTCCATGCATTGAAGAAATATACGCAATGTGTGGTTTGATTTGAGCATGAGCAGATAAAGGGCAGCCGTGGATTTCCCCCGGCTGCCCTTTTTGCGCTTTCAGTCACAGCATCTGCCCAACAGGGAATCCACGAAGCTGTGGCGTGATCTGGACGGCCGGTGCCGGCAGCAATCCACGAGGATGGTGTCCTCCCCGATGAGCTTGATGTCTTCCCAGCAGATGACGCAGTCGTCCTCGTAGCCCATGATTCCGAAGCACTTTGGCCGGCCGTAAACGATGATCGCCACCAGACGGGCGGTGCAGGTGTCTATCTCCACATCCCCCACGCATCCAAGACAGCTTCCGTCACCGACGCAGATAACGTCCTTGTTGCGCAGATCGGCTATGCGGCAGTTCATATCCTCTCCCCCTTGTATATCTTGCTGTGATATCTTTATTCGGGAGCAACCGTGATTATTCGCCGCCGCATCAGTCTTCCGCAGGTCGTCGTAGCAGCTCGCGCAATCCTAGCGCAAGCATATACACGCCGAACAGCGTGCGCAGTCCGCCGCCAAGCCATCCGGCAAGCAGGCAGCCGGCTATCGCCCCCGGTACACCCGCCGCAATTCCGAGAATAGCTTGGCGTTTTGCAATCAATCCGGATTTTATGGAAAACAGCACCGACGCAAAGGCGCAGGGCAGAAAGAACATCAGGTTTATGCCCTGCGCGGTGATCTGATTGACGCCTGCGATCAGCGTGAGGTAGAGCAGCAGTATGCTGCCTCCGCCCAGTCCCATGGCACCCGCTGCACCTGCAAGAAAGCCTGCGGCGGTGGATATCAGCCAGCCGCTCATTTCAGCAGTATCCTCAGACCGGAATACACCGCCACCGCGCCGAAAACGCGCCGCAGCAGCTTCGGTCTGACCTTTCGCAGCAGGATCACTCCCAGCAGCGCGCCTGCGATACCGCCGGGAATGTAAGGCAACGCATCGGAGAGGGAAACGTCTCCGCCCCACAGATAGAACACCGCACTGACCACCGACAGCGGCAGCATGATCGCTACCGAGGTGGCGTGGGCGCGGTTGGCTTTCACTCCGCTTCGTTCCAGCACGGGTACGGCGATCATTCCGCCGCCCGAGCCCAGCAAGCCGTTTATCAGCCCTGCCGCAAGACCGCCAATTGCAGGCAGCAGCCGTCCTCGCTTTCCTTCACTGTGCATATCCCGTCCCTCCGCAAAAATAGTGATTCTGCGGTTAGCTTTCCCGTGCGAAGGGAAATTACGGGCGGTAAATTGCGGAAACTCCGTTCACTGACGACGGGCGGCAGGAAAACCTTCATGGTTAATTTACCTCATGTTAACATCTTTGCGGACGGGCTGTAATATCATCAGGCTGATAATATCCGTCAGGAGGGACGCCGATGAAAAAGCCGAAGAAACTGTGCGCATTGCTGATTTTCGTGCTTTTATTATCTGCAGCAGGCGTGTTTTACGTCAGACACCTCTGCTACCGCCATGAGTTTCCATATTATTCCACGGACTGCTCGTACACACCGGACAAGGTTCGTCTGCTCTTTGCCGAGGATCGGGAGACCTTTGACCGCCTGGCGCGCATCATGCTGGAAAACGACGATGCCTACTTGAACGGTCGAAACGAATACGAAACCACCTTTCAGATGCATGGCTCCACATACGGGAAATATGCCCGGTACTTCACCGACGAGGAGACCGGGCATATCAGGGAGTTTTTCAGCGAGCACAGACCTTCCTCCCTATACCGGCGCTACAACTACGTGGGCTTTGTTTTCAGCTGTGCGGACAGCGGGGACGATCTGTACTCCTCGGTTTCGCTGCTGTACGCGCCGGACAGTACGGAGCTGCGCAAGTTTCGGAATCTTGAGGAGCTGGGCGACGGCTGGCATCTGCTTGACCGGTCGCTGTAAGCCTGCGCCAATAATTTAAGGTCGCACACCCGAAGGATGCGCGACCTTTTTGCGTTCTGATGCAAACACCCCGGAAAAACTCCGGGGTGTAATTTGTAAGTATGATCCCGCCCAGCCGTATTGCGCTTAAAATAACCTGCTACTCGATAGCAGGTGGGTGTCAGCCCAACGCTTTCGCGCTCCCTTCGTCCAACACAGCTCAAAGACTGTGCCGGGAGGTCTGCAATCCGTCGCCGGAGACCAACTCCCGTTTAATTAATTGTAGGGTTATATAAGCACAGTCCACGCACTGGGCAGGGGTAAAGCAGATGGTTCACGGACAACCGTCCGTCAGTAATATTATATCACCTTACAGCGGAAATATCACCGGAAAATCAAGGAAATCAGTCTTCCTCGCCGTAGATTTCGGAGAAGCGGCTTTCGAAGATTTCCGCAAGGGTATCCAGCATTTCTTCGTCTTCGATCTCGGTCAGCTCTTCTTCGCCGCCCTCGACCTCAACAACCTGCAGGATATAATACTCGCTGCCGTCAGCGGCACCCTCGGCATCGTCGCCAAGATAGGGCAGCAGGGCAACATAGCGGCCGTCGTCGGTCTCGATGGCATCCAGCAGCTCGAACTCGTGCTGCACGTTGTCATCATCGATCAGGGTGATTATATCGGCACTGTATTCCTTATCAGCCATTATATCATTACCTCCGTTATACGTCATAATTTATCTGCCACTAACGATTGTAACCGTTATTGCGCCTCAAGTCAACCACTATTTTTCGTTAGGCATTTAATTTAATTTTTATCAAAAAAGTTGATTTTTTCTATTGACATTTTACATACAACCTGCTATTATATAGGTGACACAAGGAGATGTCACAAATCCTTTCCCACCGGTGGAAATGACACCGGAACGAATGCGGAAAGAATTTGCCAACACCGTGAATACGGGTTCGGAAAGACGGTCTGTGTGGATATATATTTCTAAATTGTTCAGCAATTTATATTATTTCCAGACAACGGATCAAATGTACGCGGATTTATCCGCAAACACTGTTACCGCTACAGCGGAGATTAACAGCAGACCGGCTGACCGGTACAAAACGGATTCATGGTGAATAGAGAAAGAAAACGGGGTGAGGCCAATGAGATATGCTGAAGAGTCACATTTCTATGGTCCCGGTTCCCGCACCGCAATGATCTTGAATTGACGATCATCCAATTTTGCGGCTGAAAAGCGCCGACGCCCGCGCAACAGTGCGGACTACCGATTCGGCAGCAGATGCCCGACTCAACTGTTGTTGTTATGAGATGCTTCGGATTCAAGCGGAAGAGATGAATTCCGACCGGTGATTGCGCGTAGATGTGCGGAACTGAGAATATCGGAAGGATGCGTGATTAACGGGTATACCACCCGAACAGAAACCGCATAACCGCCGGTATCAGAGACCGCAGATATTGGGTACGCACACACCCAAAGATCATCCGCGGGAACCGAGGCAGCTGAATAGTGACTGACAATTTCAATTGAATATTTCACAGAATAATTGAAAAGGTGAGTCCAATGAAATGATTACTCCCACTCATGCAATGAGTGACGGACAACGGCACAAAGCCGAAAATCTTAGATAAAGGTGAGTCCAATGAGATAACAACTCCCGCTTGCACCGCAAGTGAACGGACAGCGGCAAAAAGCCGTAAATCTTGATATAAGGTGAGTCCAATGAGATAATCACACACGCTGAATGCACAGCATAAGCGTTATCAATCGAACAGAAGCCTGCCGGCGCAAGATGCCGGCAGGCTTTTTTGTTCACAGGGATTGATGATGTTGCTGAAAGGATGTATAATTAGTTAAGGAGGGATGATGAAAATGATTTACACCGCGCTGACCAACAAAGCCATACGCATCGCCTATCGTGCCCATCAGGGAGCAGTGGATTCATCGGGCATTCCCTACATTCTGCATCCGGTACACCTCGCGGAGCAGATGACCGACGAGTACACCACTATAGTTGCCCTGCTCCACGATGTGGTCGAGGACACCTTTGTCACCATGGACGACCTGCGCGCTGAAGGATTCCCCGAAGAGGTTCTGGAAGCTATCGGACTGATGACACATACCGATGGCTCGCCCTATCTTGAATACGTCGCCGCCATCAAGAAAAATCCCATCGCAACGGCAGTCAAGCTCGCCGACCTGCGCCACAACATGGACGAGAGCCGGTTTGCCGGAAGCGAGGATCTGATGCCTTCTCAGGAAAAGCTGGAGTATTACCGGAAAAAGTATGAGCCTGCACTGGCCCTGCTGCTGAGCTGAAAAAGGAAATAATTACCGCCCGCGAGAGCCGTTTTTTACCGGCATTCGCGGGCGGTCTGTTTCATTTCTCAGTAAATCTACGCGGGGTTATTCTGCTGTTTCTCCGGTCTGCGCTTCAACGTCAGCCACCGGCTCAGAAACGGTTTCCAGACCGGTCTCTGCGCCGATTTCAGCGGAGTTCTCCTCTACAGCGGACACGGTCGCTCTGATGCGGCGGTTGTGGTGTACCGAAGCAAAAATCAGCGGCAGCAGAGTAAGCAGCACAAACACCGAAGTCACGAGGAACAGAGAGTGTGTGGGCAGGTACTGGGTAAAGCCGTTCTCGTCCACGAACTCGCCGCTGCGTTTGATGACAGGGTTGGAGATGAGGGGAGCGACCACCATGGGAATGAGTACGTAGAACAGTATCCGGATGCCCTCAAACTGTCCGCGGGCGTCCTCGGGATAAAGCTGCTTAGACCAGACGGTGAGGGTCTGGAGCATCATCACATAACCCACTCCGATGAGGAAAATACCTACCAGCAGCACCGGGTTGAACACCGACTGGGTGTTGACATTCTCCGGACGGACGAACAGTCCCAGAGTCAGCACACCGGCAAAGCTGAGCAGCACGGAGACAGTGCACAGCAGGGGGGACTTGTTGCGGTTGATAAGTCCGGTGGCAGGAATGACCAGCAGCATGGCGACGATAAGGGCAGCGCCCTCAATGATGCCCATGAGATCAGCGGTGAAGCCGAGGTAATAGA
>JAZUPE010000099.1:0-2206 GCA_045605025.1 Acutalibacteraceae bacterium | reverse complement strand
ATGTTTGAGTTTTTTGTTAGTGTGATTGTGTTTGTGCTGGGGCGAGGTCTGGCGGGGAGTTCTGCCGGTGTCAGAAGAATCCTTGCGCTCGGCACGGATTTCCTCAAGCTGTTTTCTCACGGAGGGCTTGGAGCGTGTATCCTCAAACGCCGTATCGCCCTTCTCGTATTTCCTGCTGTTCCCGGAGCCACTCTCGGACCGATTCGGGTTTGCCATCCTCGCTGAAGTAGGGTTTACGATGTCAGGCTGCTTGTCCTTGGGGGTGAAGAACAGAGTACGGTTATCGCTGTGTGGTTTCTCTGCGGTAGGACTTGCCTGCTGCTGCTCGGCAACAACCTTGGCGCTTTGGTCGGGTGCTTCACGGAGTTTGGCTGCACGTTCCTCTGCGGCTCGGAGAATCTCATTCTTGATCTCCGCCGTATCGATTGCAGCAATGGAGAAGCGGTCAAAGATTCGGTTGATTTTGCTGGCATCCTCTGCTTTGACCATAATATCAACCATACCGTCCTTGCTTTTCTTTACACCCTTGAGTGCAGCATAAAGCACACCGTATTTTTTTGCCTCCTGAGCGAACTTCTTAAGGTCACTCTCCTTGAGAGAAAACACCTTGAGTTCCTTGCCGCTGCGAAGCATACCGGTAAGCCTTGTCTTGCCTTTGGTTCGGGTACTGCCACGCATTGCGGCATAGAGAAAAGCCGCAATCTCTTTGGCTCCCTTGCCGACTATCTTGACGGCAAACTCCGTTCCTTCAAGCGTAAGTCTGACTACCTGTTCGGCAGCATCACTTGATGCGTTCATATTGATTCACCTCCCTCCGTCTTTGATTTTGAAATATAGCTTTCACCTCCCCATTTATCATCTGTAACCACGCTTCCGAGCAGCCTGTTCTTTCTGCTTCTGCCGTTCGTTCTGTTCGATAGCCTGAACGATTTTGAGCTTCTTCTGCATTTCTGCAGACCGTTCCTCGATGGCATCACACAGTTTGAGTTCTTTTCGCAACTCTCTCATCTGTTTTGAAAGGTCGGTGAGTTCTATGCGAGTTTGCTCAAGCTCTGCCTGCGGAAGTTTGCGGCGCAGTATTGCTCGAAGCTGTGCTCTTGCAGTGTCCAGAATCGCAAGCTGCTGTTCGGTTGATTGACGATGAGTATCAAGCTGTTCTGATGTGTCGATCTTGTATAGGCGAAGAAATTTGTTCTGCTCGATGATAGCGTCCAATTTAACAAGATCCTCCCTCAACAACGGCTTGGCTCGTTTGCCCTGCTCCTTGTGCTGCGGGAGGATCTTCATTTTGTAAAGATAATGGAAATACAGTGCCCGAAAACCGGATAGCCGTGGATACTTCTTGAATGTACCTCTGAAACGATATGTTCCGGCAGAGGTATAATTCTCTCTGTAAGGTGCTTTCTGGCGGCGGTTTGCCATGATACGCCGTATTATGGCTGCTTCGGTGTAGTCCTCACCGAGAGTTTTCAGCCTACGAAAACGCTCTGCGCCCTTTGCTCGGACAGCAAGATATTTTCCGTGTTTTATCTCATACCCAAGAGCTTCCATTGCGGCAAAGAAATGCGGCATAACAAGGGATTGCTCTATGGCGAGGTCGACATCGCTGCGGATAAGGCTTGAGTAAGTTGGCTTGCCTTCCTTTTCTGCTCTGCGTTCAGCGTAGGATTTTGATATGCCTCTCGGAGATTCAATAACCGACAATCCATATTCACGACACAGCCTGTCAGAGGTTCGTGCCATGCGGTCACGCTCTGCGTGGTCATTGTGAAAACGCTTGCCGCCGTCAATAGGGGACGAACCGATAACAAAATGATTGTGAATCTTTCCTGTGTTGAGGTGTGTAGCGACAACCACCACAAAACGGTCACCCCATAGCTCCTTGGCAAGTCTGACACCTATTTCGTGTGCAGTAGCAGGATCAACCTCTCCTTCCTTGAAAGATTGGTAGCCGTGATACCCAGGCACACGAACCGGCTTATTGGACATACGATGAGCCTCCATCATCAGTTCATAAGCATCATCGCCATCACAGTTTATCCCTTTAACAAAATAACGCTCCTCCGTCTTTGTATCATCATCGGCATAATGCAGGGCATCGTACAATGACTTACAGCTCGGATCGAGTGTCTTTTCTGCGTTCTCCGCATAGTCTACAAGATAGCTGAGATGGCTGTGAATTGCCCAGAGTGATGTTACTGCCATT
>JAZUPE010000098.1:0-25508 GCA_045605025.1 Acutalibacteraceae bacterium | reverse complement strand
CCCCGCCGGTCCCCCTCCCCCCGCCGGTCCCCCTGCCGCTGCCGGTACCACTGCCGCTGCCGGTACCACTGCCGCTGCTGCCGCCGGAGGAAATTGCTTCCACCTTAAGCTTGGCGGTGCCTACGCGCTCATCGCCGCTGACCGGATACCAGCCATCAGCCTTGCGCTCATAGCCCTGGAAAATAACGCGTGCGGTGTATTCTCCAACTGCAAGATTTGTGTATAAGGGGTCTCCCTTGAGCATCATACGCATTTCATAATCGGAAGCTCCGCCATCGGGCAGTTCCTGAGTGACGGTGGGGGTGGAGGGGACAGTCCACTTCGCAGGCAGATAGCAGTGATCGGAATCTGCAATGGAATCGCCGTTAAACCAGCCGTTGATTATAAGGGTAGCTTTTTCGCCTGCCTTGATGACAGGCTCATAAAAATCGACAGAAACCGGAGGAGCCGCGGGAGCGCTGGGCTCTACAACCTCAACGGAGATTGTGCGGCGCTCCGTGTCGAGATACCCGCTGGATTCTTCGGAGCCTTCGGCAAAGATCAGGGAGATAACGCTGTTGCCGACCTCCTGACCCTCAAGGGATACAACGGTGATAAGCCGGCTGCCGTCCTGCTCTCTGATGACCGAGCAGTCAACAATGTTTTTGCTCAGATTGACCGGAATAACGTGATATCCGCCGGTATAGTCCGGGCTCAATGTTACCTCGTACTTGACCAGTGCTTTTTCGCCGACCTCAAGCACCAGCTTTTCGCTGCCGTCAGCGAGCTTGATGTCTGTGATAATATCGTCTTCGTTGGAGTTGCTGACTCTGACGGAGAAGTTGAAGGGGAGGAAGCGCTC
This sequence comes from Acutalibacteraceae bacterium, assembly GCA_045605025.1. Classification (GTDB taxonomy): domain Bacteria; phylum Bacillota; class Clostridia; order Oscillospirales; family Acutalibacteraceae; genus SIG598. The sequence goes on along the minus strand of JAZUPE010000098.1, from coordinate 24,667 downwards.
AACGCCGTCCTTCTCGACTGTGACAGTACCAAAACAGCTGATAGTGGTCTTGTCGGGAATGGGAGCGATGATGGCGTAAGAGAACATGGCGTCATAACTGGCGTCATAACTGCTGCCAAGCTTCGGTGTTTCAAAGGTTATGCACTTGTCTTCGTATGCGGGATCCGCGCCGATTTCCAGTTCGGTGATCTTGTATCCCTTGAAAAGAAGCGCGTCGCGGGTGAACGGAACCGAACCGCCGTCGGAAGTAATGAGATACACGAAATCGGAGAGGTTCACGTTAACCGGATCCTTCGAGGAAAGAAGGGCGTTCGATTCATCGACAGTGTAGATGTGTTTGGGAGCGGAACCGATCATAATCAGATCGAAGCATTCACAGGGAACACAAAGAGTGCCGCCGGAAGTGTAGCAGTGGTCACCATACATAGTATCAATGCATTTGCCGCAATCTTCGCAGGAGAAGCAGTCAAGGTCGTTGTGATAGTGGCACTCGTTTTTGTAGCAGCCGGACTGCTCGTCGTATTCGGTGCTGCCGCACAGGGGGCACTTTTCCTCCTCGGCATCGCCGGGAGAGGTTACACTTTCGTCATCAGAAGCATCGCCGGGAGAAGTTGTCAGATCGTACTTGGACACATCGCCGGGAGAAGGCACCTGATCTTCCTTGGCGGCATCGCCGGGGGAAGTTGTCAGATCGTGCTTGGACACATCGCCGGGAGAAGTTGCCTGATTGTTCTTGGCGGCATCACCGGGAGAGGTTGAATTACTGCCCGTCTGCTCGTTAAGAGGAGCGGGCTCCGGTTTCTGATCTCCGTCGCTGGTGACAAGGGCGGAACCGTCACCCTCGGCAGCGTAAAATACAGAAATACCGCTGAATATCAGCGCGATAGACAGCACAAGGGCAAGCAGCCTCATGATATGTCTGGGATTACTTCGGTTGTTCATACTCGTTACCTCCCGTTTTTTCGCAAAACAAAGCCGCAGCGGGCGTTGTTACAAATATACATGATAAATATAACATATACGCGTCGCTGCGGACAATGGTTAATTATGAACTTTTTGTTAACTATCCCCGAAAATATGTATTGTTATGATATTAAACACAATATATGCGTTTGCGACGGTTACACCCGTCCGGCAAAAACGCGATCGTAGCGCTCCTGACAGCTGCGGATGACATCCAGAGCAGCCTCTCTGCCCTGAGGCTCGCCCACCTTGATGGGCTTGCCTTCGAGGGTCTTGTAGAATTCAAGGAAGTGCTGGATTTTATCAAGAATGTGACGGGGAAGTTCGCTGATATCCTGATAATGGTTGTAGGAAGGATCGCCGAAGGGTATGGCGATGATCTTTTCGTCTGAGCTGTCGCCGTCGGTCATCATAACCACGCCGATGGGGTAGCACTTGACCAGCGTCATGGGGTGAATGGCCTCCTCGCACAGTACCAGAACGTCCAGAGGGTCGTCGTCGGCGGCATATGTGCGGGGGATAAAGCCGTAGTTTGCGGGATAGTTCATGGATGTGTACAGCACACGGTCCAGCTTGAGCATACCGGTCTGCTTGTCCAGTTCGTATTTATTTCTGCTGCCGCTGGAGATCTCTATGCATGCCATGAAATCCTCGGGCGAGATGCGTTCCTTGGCGATGTGATGCCATATATTCATATATTATATCCTCCGGTAATGTTTTCTCCACGGCTGGATTATACCAGATTTTTGTCCTGAGCGCAAGAACCGGTCATTCACCGCGGAAAAAATCATCCTGACGGTTCTCGCCGCCGGCAAGATTGTTGTGCAGCATATACACGTAGTCCTGCAGGATTTCCGGCATCTGCTCAACACTTTCCGCTTCGTGGCGGCTGCCCTCGCTGTCGTACCAGTCTCCGCCGGAAAGAAACACCGGTACTTCGCTGCACATCTCAGCGACAAACCGGTCGTAGCGGCCGCCGACACCGGCTCCGGTGAGAACGCAGGGACCCAGAGAGTGCAGACTGACATACTCCGGCAGGAAATCATCCTCAAGACCGCAGTTTGACCACACCACATAAGGAGTGCTGCGCAGTATCAGATCGGTTTCCTCGTCGGTCAATTCTTCGCTGATGATCTTGGGGGCAAAGCAGGTGGTGTGATCGCCCACCATACACAGCACAACGGGGCGGTCGCCCTGCTCAAAGTATTCGATGAGGTCACACAATGCCTCAGCCGACAGGGCGAGACTGGTGAAATATTCGTTCATCTGGTCGCTGTATCGGCCGTAGTCATCCAGCACGTGAACGGTGTCGTCTTCCGGCTGGCACAGCTCGTAGCCGCCGTGATTCTGAATGGTCAGCAGATAGGCGAAACGCGGACCATCGCCCATATCCTCGTACCAGTCGATCATATGCTCGTAGAGGCACCGGTCGGTTTCGTAGCAGCGGTCGGCGTAGTATTCGCGATGGGTAAAATCAAGGTCGTTGTATACCCGGTCAAAGCCCAGCCCCGGGTAACCGGTGTGACGATAGTAGTTCTCTCTGTGTTCGGAATTCACGCTGATGGTGGAATAGCCCTGAGCTTCCAGCCGGCTTACCACGCTGTCGGCTCCCTGCATATCCAGTGACTGAAAGGGTGTGATGCCGGGGGTCAGGTGGAGAGAGTTTCCGGTGAGAAATTCATATTCCGAACAGTTGGTGCCGCCTCCGATTACGGGCGACGTTGCATAGCCGCGGATAAGATCGTCCCGCTGGTCAAGGGCGGCAAAGGGATTTACGTCGGTGTGCAGATCGGTTACCAGCGATACGTCGTAATAGGTTTCGTTGAGAATGAAGATAATGTCCGGCTGAACCTCCGCTTCGGCAGCCGGAGAGTCATACTTCGCGGCGATCTTTTCCGCCGTCTCAGGGGAATATCCCTCCGGACAGAGCAGAATGTCGTTTGCGGAAAGAGCGTTTTCCAGCAGGCAGCTCATCGCGCCGTAGGTGCGCAGCGGGGGAGCCCAGTCCCAGGATCGTGTGACTGACGGCTTGAGGGGAGCGGGACCGAAAAATCCGAAGAATATCAGCACCGCCGAAAGCGCGAAGCAGCCTGCGCGGACAAGCACACGGGTTCTGTCCCAGCGCTGCTGCCGCAGTCCGACGCGCCGCAGGAGATATATGCCTGCCAGTCCGACGAGAAGCAGCACTCCCTGCAGGATCACCGAACCGCTGATTTCCAGACGGTAGCCGGCAAGCACCTCGCCGGTGGTTCCGATGTTTCCCACGTCACGGACGCTGACCGGAGTGCCGTGCATGTCTATGACGTAATGATTCAGCACGCCGTAGACAAAGGCAACCGGAAGCGTAACCGCATAGCCGATCCACCATCTGCCGGTGCACAGCGCCAGCAGCGCGTCCAGCACAAACAGCAGCGAGGCCTCCAGCAGAATATACACCGGGGACATGGCAAAGCTTTCACCCACGGTCTGATAGCACAGCTGCACCATGAGCCACTGCAGCAGCGTCATCGCCGGCACCAGAATATATATCAGCCCGCGGCTGAAAAAGGCGGTGGATTCGATCTTTTCCCGAGTTTCGAGCAGTTTCTTCAAATAATTCCTCATACTGCGGATCTCCCTGAGCGCAGCACCGGTGAAATCACGGTGCCGCAGGTTCTGTAATAACAATTACTTTTTTCTTCCGCCTCTGCGGTCACCGATAAAATGACGCACACCGGGTGGGGTTTCATCCTGCTTGCCGTTGATCATCCGGCGAACCAGCAGCACGATGCCCTTGACGGCAAGGTATCCGGCGAAAGCAACGATAAAGCCCCACACGCCGTAGAAAACGTCACGGGTTTCCATCTGTCCGGTTCCGCTTACTTTCTGTCCGGCCTCAATGGCGAAGGTTACCACCAGTACAACGGTAAAGGTGTAAATCCACGATATAGCCGTTACGCTGCGTTTTGCCAGCCACTTGAATACCAGCTGAACACAGAAAAACAGACCGATCCCGAAAAGGCCGACAACCACAAAGTGCATCTGTTTGTCGTTGAGCCCCCACGAACGTCCGTCGTTGATGGACATGAGCTTGTCATGCATGCGGGCAAGAATGTCCGCCAGCCACCTGAGCAGTTTTTCCATGCAGGATACCTCCTTATTATGTGCGCGGATATTACGCAGATATTATGTAGTTATTGAAAAAATGAAAATTATTCAATCATCATTACTATACACTCGGGCAGACTGCTCTGCAGGGCGTTGAGCTGATCCCATGATACATTTGTGTTCTTGACAAAGAATGATCCCAGCCAGTACATATTGCCCAGCACGCCTATTCCGTCCACCTCCATGTTCTTCAGAGTGATGCTCTGCAGTGTGGTTATCGAGGTCAGCGGCGAAAGATCTGTGACGCTCACGCCGTCCAGCGTCAGCTCGGACAGCGACGGCAGACGATGAAGTTCGGAAAGGTCGGTGATATGTCCGCCGCTGAGGGTGATCGAGGTGGTGTCATAATCGCAGATCTGTCCGTAGACGGTGATGGTCCAGTCCACGTCAAAGCCGTAGAATGGGGCATCAACGCTCAGCTCGCGCAGTTCGTCATTAGTCAGAGGGGTGCCGGTCATGTCCACACGCGTCAGGGCGGGCAGCCATTTTTTTGCGGCAGCAAGCTCCCGCACGGAAGCCATATCGCTGACCGAAAGCACCGTGACATCGGGCGAAAGACCACCCAGCACCGGTACCGTCCACTGGACTCGCGCGTCAGGATAACTCTGCCGGATCTGCTCATAATCCTCAAAGCTCATGCTCATTCCGGTCAGGTCAAGAGAGGACATCCAGGGCAGTTTTTCCGCCGCGTCTGCAAGCTGCTGAACGCTTACACCCTGTCCGTCGGTCAGGGTAAGGGCGGTTTCATCGCAGGCGATAATCAGATCTCCAATGGCTACGTTGTAGCGGATAAGCGCGTCGGGAAAAGCCTTGCGCAGCCAGTCCATTTCACTCCGGCTCAGTTCTCCCTTGTCCGTCAGGTCGATAACGGTGCCTTTCTGCGTGGTTGTGACATGTCTGGAATACTCCACGCTTGTGATCACCGCTGCGGCTGCAAGCGCCACGACCAGCGCCAGAGCACCCCATTTGAGTATCTTTGCTGCAATTCCCGGTTTCTTTTCCGGTGCGGGAATTTCCTTTTCCAGTCCGGAAAATTTCTGTTCCATACCGTTCTCCTCTTTTCCTGTAGATTAATCAGCCCTTGGCTTCCAGCCAGTTGATGCCGGTGTGGGCATCGATCTCCAGCTTAACGTCCAGCGAAGCGGCTCCGGTCATTTCCTCCTCCAGCAGCCGCGCGACAACGTCGGCTTCCGCCTTCGGACACTCAACGATCAGTTCGTCGTGTACCTGCATGATGAGCCGGGCTTCAAGACCTTCTGTGCGCAGACGGTCGGCAACGCGCACCATGGCAAGCTTGATGATATCCGCTGCCGTGCCCTGTACGGGCATGTTGCGCGCCACACGCTCGCCGAAGGAGCGCACGTTGAAATTGCTTGCCGCCAGTTCGGGCAGATAACGCCGGCGACCCAGCATGGTGCTGGCGTAACCGTCGGCTCTTGCGCGGCTGACTACGTCGGTCATGTACTGCGCGACGCCCGAATAGGTGGACATGTATCCGTTGATGTATCCCTGTGCCTGTTCCCGCGTGACGCCGATATCCTTTGCCAGCGAGAAGGCGGAGATGCCGTAAACTATACCGAAGTTGACCGCCTTTGCCGCCGAGCGCATTTCCGGCGTGACCTCCTCGATGGGGATTCCGTGAGTCTGGGCGGCGGTGAGACGGTGTATATCCGCGCCGTTGTTGAAGGCGTCGATCATGGTTTTGTCCTGTGCCATGTGTGCCAGCACCCGCAGTTCGATCTGGCTGTAGTCGGCGTCGATAAGTACATTGCCGCTGTCCGCCACAAAGAACCGCCGCAGCTCTCTGCCCAGCTCGGTGCGCACAGGGATGTTCTGCAGGTTGGGTTCGGTGGAGCTGATGCGTCCGGTGCGGGTTTCGGTCTGCTGGAAAGTGGTGTGCAGACGTCCGTCGGCACCCACCAGCGGAAGCAGACCCTTGCAGTAGGTGGAGCTGAGCTTGGCAAGACCGCGGTATTCCAGCACCTTGTCCACCGCCTCGTGTCCGCGCAGTGCTTCGAGGGCATCGGCGCTGGTGGAATAGCCGGTCTTGGTCTTTTTGCCGCCGGGCAGTCCCAGCTTCTCAAAGAGAGCCTGACCAAGCTGTTTGGGGCTGTTGATGTTGAATTCATAACCGGTAAGTTCGTAAATATCCTGTTCCAGCTGCGAGATACGTTCCTCAAGCTGCAGACCGAACTGCTCGATACCCGCCGCGTCCACGGCGAATCCGGCGGTTTCCATTTCTGCGAGAACCACCGACAGCGGCAGTTCGATATCCCGGAGCAGCGCGGTCAGCCCGTGCTCCTCAAGGGTAGCGGTCAGCCTGTCGCACAGTTCGGTGAACCGGCATGCATCCGCCGCGCGCTCAAGGAAGGGCGGCAGAGCAAGGTCGGAAATACCCAGATACTGCCCCGTCAGCTTATCCAGCTCATAATCGGAAGCGGAGGGGTTGATCAGATACGCCGCCAGTGCCGTGTCGAAAACAAAACCGCAGGGGCGGCCGCCGCCCTGCATGCACAGCCAGCGGCTCAGACGCTTGCAGTCATGGGTGCGTTTGGCGATGATCTCCTCGCAGCCCACCACGGCAAGATAGGTGCGCGCTTCGTCGCCGTCCAGCAGACATACGCCCTCGTCACCGCATACGGCGGTCCATTCGGGCGCTCCGTCTTTCCAGCCCACAACAAAGCCGGCGGATTTTGCTGCGTATGCAGCCCTGACCGCTTCGTCGGCGGAACCGAAGGACACTGAAACCTCTTTCGGCGCGGAGGGAGCGTCCGCGGCCTGCGCGGGATCACCCGTCTGAGCCGCGCCGCCGTCCTCCGGCAGATCCATTTTCTTGAGCAGTGAGAACAGCTCAAGATCGGTCATTATTGCCCGTACTTTGCGGCTGTCGGGAGCGGATACGATATATTCCGCGGGGTCGGTGGGAACGGGCGCGTCGGTGCGCACCTCGCCCAGCCAGCGGCTCAGTTCGGCGCTCTCCCTGCCTTCGATGAGCTTTTTGCGTGTGCCCGCCTTGATGTCAGGGCTGTCGATATTCTCATAGATTCTGTCCAGCGTGCCGAAGCGCGAAACCAGATCCAGTGCTCCCTTTTCGCCTATGCCGGGTACACCGGGGATGTTGTCGCTGGTGTCACCCTGAATGGCCTTGATGTCCAGCAGCAGCGGCGGTTCCACGCCGTATTTTTCCTTTATTGCTTCTTCGTCGTATATGGTAGCGGTAGGACGGCCCTGCTGGGTGGCCAGCAGACGGACGGTGACACCGCCGCCCACAAGCTGCAGTGTGTCGCGGTCTCCGGTGGCGATGACGCACCGGTCGCCGCGCTGGCGGGCGGCCTCGGCGAGCGTGCCGAGAATATCGTCCGCCTCCCAGCCCTCGGCGGTGACGATGCGGTAGCCCAGAGCGGTCAGCAGGTCTTTCAGCGGCTGCATCTGGCTTGCCAGCTCCTCGGGCATACCCTTGCGCTTGGCCTTGTAACCGGCATACTTAAGGTGGCGGAAGGTGGGCGCGCGCATATCAAAGGCCACAGCCACGCTGTCCGGCTGAGTGTCCTCCATGATTTTGTTGAGCATGGTCATAAAGCCGTAGACGGCGTGGGTGGGACGACCGTCACGGGTGGACAGTGGACGCACGCCGTAGAAGGCGCGGTTGATGATGCTGTTGCCGTCGATGACCAGTATATTCATGCAAATCTCCAATCGCTAATTCAGAATACCGGTTTCCCGATTTCAATATTATATCACATATTTGTGTGCATATAAAGATTGCCGGCCAAAATTATCAGAAGCTGCCAAAATTCACAGCGGTCTCATATCTTGATGGATTCCGCTCCCCTTGACATCCCGCGGCGGCAATCGTATGATTAAGGAAACAATCGTTACGGAGGTGCTTTCATGGAATTTCTGAGAACCATTGCCGAATGGCGCACGCCATTTCTGGATCAGCTTTTTCTCATACTGACCAGACTGGGTGAGGAATCCATTGTTATCGCTGTAGTGGCTTTGCTTTACTGGTGCATCAACAAAAAGATGGCGTACGGGGTAGGACTTGCCTATTTTTTCTCCGGTATTACCGTAAATACCCTCAAGATCACCTGCCGAATTGACCGCCCGTGGATAATCGATCCTGCGTTTCAGGTGGTGGAGGGGGCAAAGGGGCAAGCCACCAGCTATTCCTTCCCCAGCGGACACACCCAGAGCGCCACCGCGCTGTATGGTTCGCTTGGCACCATGACAAGAAATAACCGGCTCCGGGCCATCTTCCTGCTCGCCATACCGGTAGTAGGATTTTCCCGTATGTATCTTGGCGTGCACACTCCCGCTGACGTGCTTGTCGGATTTGGAGTGACGGCGGCGTTTGTGCTGCTTTTTTCGGTTTTCTATTTCACCGACAGCATGAATCTACGCTTCTTTGCCATTGCGGGAGCTGCGCTGACCGTGCTGGGCGCAGGCGCGCTGTGCTGGGCTCTCTGGCTGCACAGCACCGGCGTGATAGCCTTTGATTATGCCGAGGATATCAGCAAGATGGTGGGCGCGTCTGTGGGTTTTGCCATTGCCTGTCCGCTGGAAATGACCTTTGTGCGATTCAGTACCGGGACAGAGAAACTCTGGCAGCAGATTGTCAAGGTGGTCGTGGGCATCGCCGTGACGCTGGGGCTTAAATCCGGTCTCAAGGCGATGTTTGCGCTGATAGCAGAGGAAGCGCTGGTTTTTGACGCGCTGCGCTACGGCATCGTGATCGTGTGGGTTATTCTCATCTGGCCGGTCATCTTCTCAAAGCTTTTCAGGTCCCCTGCTGAGGATTCTCCGGCTGAGTAATCACCGGATAGCGAAACAGAACAGAAAACAGCTGCCGCGGAAAATCTGCGGCAGCTGTTTTTGTGTCAGGATCGGGGGTCAGCTCAGAGCGTTTATCAGTGACTGCAGCTTGTCCAGCGAGTGACGGCGCTGGATTACCAGCGATGATCCGTAGCGGGTGGACTGCAGCATGAGATACTCCTGCACAGCGGAAAGGGTGCTGTGTTCGGAGGTGCTGAAAATGGTAAAGGGCAGCGAGGTGCGCACAAGCAATGCCGCGCGGCCGTCCTTGAGATGCAGTTCGTTTTCCGCCATATCTCCCACGTCCACGATGACATAGTAGTTGTGGTGCTTTTCCATCATGGAAAGGATATAGGAAAGGTGCCGGCGGTATTCCTCGCAGGTGTAGCTCCGGGAACAATCGGGGAGAAGCAGAGACGGAGCAATCCACGCTTCTCCGTTGAGCACCTGTTCGGCGGTACAGGGGCGGATAATCTCAATAAAGCGTTTGCCGCTGTAAAGACTGCGCTCGAAGGATTCCTGTATGGAGCGGAACACGCGGATGATTTTCAGACTGTCCTCGTTGGTGCAGCTCTGTTCAAGGCTGTCAATAAGTTCCGGAGGCACCACGTTGCAGGTCATGCCCAGCCACTTGCTTATTCCGTCGGCGGGAATGTTGTGGAAATCCAGCAGATGCTGCGAGAAGATAACCGGATCACGTTCGTAGATGTACGGCTCGGCAAGAGGTACGCACTTGCTCAGATAGCTGTTGAAGAACCGCACATCGTCGTCAATAACGGGCTGCTCATAGCAAACATACGTGGTGGCGCACTCGTGCTGGTCGCCTACTGAGCATGACGACAGAGTAAAATTGCCCGGGCACACGAGAAGAAAACGACGGAAAAGGCCGTCCCTCATACGCGGATAATGGAATGTGGTAAGCGATCCGGTCATGTACATCGGCATCCACCGGTCAAGGGATTCGATGGCGGAAACGGAATCGCGCAGAGGGGAAACGATGCGCTTTATGGTGAAGCCTCTTTCGGAAAGCCTGAGCATGGATTCCATAAGGGAATCGGTGAATGCTTTGTCCTGTGCCAGCCAGTGCAGATTTTCGTCGCTGAGCAGCAGAACCTCGCCGCAAGAGTCTCTGGACGAAAGGAAATTGATAACGTCGGACACTGCATTGCGGCGTCCCTCGTTACCGTGATAGCAGTAGGAAACCGTTGGCTGAAGCGAATGTCCGGAATCAGTCAGGCAGCGTCCCTCATCGGAAACACGGCTGTAGCCCTCGAAGCTGCGCATGAAATGATCAAGGCGCGCGCTGGAATCGGACTGCCTTGAGCGAAGCCAGCTGCACAGCACGTCGGAGGTGTACTGTACGCTGCGGTCGGTGAGCAGTTTTTTGTCACCAAGGGTCTCGGCAAGCGATGTGCGCTGATAGTCACTGACACACATCTCCGCGAAGAATTCCGCCATCAGTTCAATGGTGTGAATCCGCTTGGGAATGTTTCTCGTTCCGCTTCTCAGACGGCTGACCTGCGACGGGTCAATGCTTGCCGAGCGGGCAAGCTCTGCGTTGGACGCACCGCTGAGATCCAGCAGATATGACAGTTTTTCAGAAAAGGTCATTGGTTTCACCTCCGCATGAATTATACCATAGAGGTGAATTTATAACAAGGGGTGGAAGCATATTTTGTCACGTTATGGAAAGAAAATGCAGTATAATGTCATTTTGCGGAACGGGCATGCCAGACTGACCGGCAGAACGCTGCTCCGCTATTCCGTGGTGCCGGGATCGGGCCACTGTCTGCCGGTGTGATCGATTGTGTAGCCGGAGGTGTAGATGTTCTCTGAGATGGGAACAAAGGTGTAGCCGTCTGCAAGCAGCTGCTCAATAAGCATGGGCAGAGCGGCGGGAGTATTCCGCGCGGCATTGTGGAAAAGGCATATGGAGCCGGGAACAACATGACTGCACACCCTGGAACATATATCCTGCGGGGCAGGATCCTTCCAGTCCAGAGAGTCAACGTCCCACTGGATACAGTGCATTCCAAGTTCTCCGAGTACCTCGATGAGCCCGTCGCAGTATTCGCCGTAGGGTGCGCGAAACAGTGTGGGGCGCACTCCGGTTATGGCTTCGATGCGGTCATTGCAGCTTTCGATTTCCTGACGCATCTGCTCGCGGCTCAGCTTGGACATGTGGGGATGGGTGTCCGAATGGTTCATGATCTCGTGACCGGCGTCGCTGAGCTGCTTTACCGATTCGGGGTATTTCTCCACCCATTCGCCCACAAGAAAGAATGTGGCGGAAATGTTGTAGCGCCCCAGAATGTCAATGAGCGTCTGGGTGTCCTCGTTGCCCCATGCGGCGTCAAAACTGATGCTGATCTGCTTGTCGTTATCCTCTCTGCCGACCGAATAGATGGGCAGCAGCCGCTTTTCGGCAGAGGCGGTCACCGAAGCCGCGCCGCCGGTGACGGTCAGCAGTGTCGCCGTGAGAAAGACTGCGCACAGGGCGATGGTCAGCAGCTGTTTTCTGGCGAATATTCTGTAAATATCCAAATTCAATGCCCTCCTTGAAATGATGGTGGTCAACTATATGCGCTCCGGTAAGCTTATATGCTGTCATACAAGCCGAGAAAACAGCCGTGCCGCGAAGGGAATGAAACCCGCTGCGGCTATTGCAATTGACTGAAAGCGCATGATATAATCCAACCGCGGCACCGTTTGCTTATGCCGACGGGCTGCTTACTACGTGTTTATTCTGGAGGTCCGAGGGTGCTTTTCTCAAGCAATGTGTTTTTGTATTTTTACCTGCCGGCAGTCCTTGTGCTTTATTACCTCACGCCCCGAAAACTGCGCAACCTGACGCTGTTCGTCGTCAGTCTGGTGTTTTACGGGTGGGGCGAGCCGGTATACGTGCTGCTCATGCTGGGTACCATACTGCTCAACTATGCGAGCGGCCGGGCGATTGAATGGCAGAGAGGGAAAGGCGGAAGCGGCAAACCGGCGCTGGTGTTCGGTGTAGTCGCGAATCTGCTCATTCTTGGATTTTTCAAATACGCCGCGTTCATCATGGAGAGCCTGCAGCAGCTCATACCCGCCCTTGAAGCGGTGAAAGTGCCGCAGATTGCGCTGCCCATAGGCATCTCGTTCTATGTGTTCCAGTCCATGAGCTATATCATTGATGTGTATCGCAGTGACGCTCAGGTGCAGAGGGATCCGGTTGCCTTCGGAACATACGTCACGCTGTTTCCGCAGCTCATCGCCGGACCGATTGTCCGCTATTCCGATGTGGAAAAGCAGCTTTCCGGGCGGAGAGAGCGGCTGGACGTCATTGCTTCCGGTGTGCGGCTGTTTGTGGTCGGACTGGCAAAGAAAGTGCTGCTTGCCAACCAGATGGGAGCCATGTGGCTGGCGCTGCAGGAGCAGCCGGGAACGCTGGCGGCGTGGACGGGTGTTGCCGCGTATACCCTGCAGATCTATTTTGATTTCTCCGGCTATTCCGACATGGCGCGCGGTCTGGGACGGATGATGGGTTTTGAGTTCCTCATCAACTTTGATTACCCGTATATCTCCTCCACAGTCACAGAATTCTGGCGCAGATGGCACATTTCTCTTTCCACATGGTTCCGGGAGTATGTGTATATCCCTCTGGGCGGCAACCACAAGGGTCTGCCCCGTCAGATTCTCAACCTGCTCGTCGTGTGGGTGCTGACCGGTTTGTGGCACGGCGCCAACTGGAATTTCCTGCTGTGGGGTCTTTACTACGGCGTTATTCTCATAATCGAAAAAACGGTGCTGCTGCGTGTGCTGAAGAAAGCACCGCGGTTTATCGGACATATCTATACTCTGCTGGCGGTTATGCTGGGCTGGGTGCTGTTCTGTTTTGAGGACACCGCCGCGCTGTGCGGCTTTTTCGGCAGACTGTTTGTGCCCGCGGCGGAAAGCGTTTCCGCTCTCAACACAGTGCTTGCCTATATGCCGCTGTTTGCCGCGGCAGTGGTGGCAGCCACTCCCCTTGGCGCGCTCTGTTATGGAAAGATAAAGGACAGGGCGTGGGGCAGGGCAGCCGGTGTGGCTGCTGTGGCGGTGCTGATGGTGCTGAGCGTTGCCGCGCTGATCAGTCAGAGCTACAATCCCTTTATCTACTTCCGCTTCTGAGGAGGCCGCACAATGAAATACAAGCTTACGGATATATTGACCGTTGTGATCTTCGGCGGATTTCTGCTGGGAATGATGGTGCTGTTCCTCGTGCTGCCCTCTCAGGAATTCTCTGAAAAGGAGAAGCGCTATCTGGCAGACGCGCCGGAGCTCACAGGAGAGAGCCTGCTATCCGGTGAATTCGGAGAACAGGCGGAGGAATACATCGCCGACCATGTGCCCGGCAGAGACTGGTTTGTCATGCTCTCGGCCTATTATGACCTTTGCTCCAACCGTCAGGTGACGAAAGACATCTATACTGCCGCCGGAAACAGGCTGGTGGAAGCACCGGTGTCCATGGACAGCCGCGCCGTTGAGAGAAACATGGGTGCGATCAACTCCTTTGCCGCTGCGGCGGAGGTGCCGGTGGATCTCATGGTTGTGCCCTCGGCGGGATTTATCTATGAGGATACCGTCACCGGACTGAAGAACCCCTATGCCGACGATGAGATAATCGCGGAGATATACCGACAGGCGGGGGACGGCGTTTCCTGCGTCGATCTGCTGCCCGCGCTGACTGCCGCCCGGGGAGAGGGTGAACTGTACTATCGCACTGATCACCACTGGACCAGCTTCGGAGCGTATACCGCCTGCAGGGAGTACACGGGGCGGCGCGGACGGGTTATGCCGGAGCCGGAGGAATTCACCGTTGAGAGCCATCCGGGATTCTGCGGTTCCACTTATTCCCGAAGCGGGCTGTGGCTGTGTCCGCCGGAGGATATACAGCTATGGAGAACGGACAGCGCGATAACCGTCACCAACGGCGAAAGCGAGGACGTACACGAGGGCGTGTTCTATGAGGAACGTCTGTCGGAGCTGGACAAATACACAGTGTTTCTGGACGGCAATCATTCCGTCGTGGAGATAAACAACAATGATGCCTGCGGAGCGGGCAGGCTTCTTGTCATTCGTGATTCCTATGCCAGCTGTCTGGGTGCGTTCCTTGCCGAAAGCTATGAAACGGTGGTGCTGGTGGATCCGCGCTACTACCGCAAGCCGGTAAGCGAGCTGCTGCAGTCGGGAGGATTTGACGGCGTGCTGGTGTGCTACAGCATTGGAAACTTTCTGACCGACAGCAACCTTCCTCTGCTTCGCTGAGAATAACCGCGTCATGCCGCAGGACGGCAGGAGGCGTGATTTCAGCCGATTTTTCTCACAACACCAATACGGTATAATTTATGATATGTTCGTTCCTTTTGCGTAAAATATATTTTGCGAATTTCTAAAATAGATATAAGGAGCGAACATGGCAGACACAAGACTGAGAGATCTGCGGGAAGACAGGGATATTACGCAGAAGCAGCTGGCAGACTATCTGAACTGCTCTCAGGTGTGCTATTCCCGCTATGAACTCGGACAACGTGATATCCCCACCGACGTGCTTATCAGACTGTCGGATTTTTACGGGGTGTCCATTGACTATATTCTCAAACAGACCAATACACCCAAACGATAACCGGACGGGCGATCCTTTTGCTGGATCGTCCGTTTTTGTTTTTCCACGCCGCGGTCATAATTCGTCCTTTTCCGGCATAAAAATGTCACATCACCTGCATCAGGAAAGGATGGATTGTGTATGTCACCAGTAAGACCCTCCGGCGGCGAAAGTCTGCAGGAAATGATCGACCGATACAACCGAGAGCTCATGGAAATGGGCGGCGCGGGCTCGAGGCACACAGACAGCGAAAAAAAGGAGAGCCATAGCACCGCGCCTGACGGCGGGCAGGCACACAGCGGGGGAGAGGGAGCCGGCGGTCAGACGCGGCGGATGCCACGCCCCGAACCGTCAGAGCCGCTTTACGGCAGTGAGCAGCGTCCGCTTCGTCCGGAAGCCGCGGAGCCGCTGGACGAACCGCGTACGCCCGAAGCCATCAGGGAATACAATCAGGGGATCGAGGATATCCGTCAGGGACAGCGGGACAGAGAACAGGGGCTGCGGGATATCCATCAGGCGCAGCTCGACAGAAAACAGGGAGAGCGGGATATCCATCAGGCGCAGCTCGACAGAGAGCAGGGGCTGCGGGATATCCGGCAGGGTCAGCACGACCGGCATCGGGCTCAATGGGCAGAAGAACAGGGCGCGCGGGATATGAAACATGCCCGTGAGGATCTCACACGCGGTCTGGAAGAACTGCGTGAAGGTCTGCGTGAACTGGAACAGCTGCAGAAAGAGTACCTTGCGGAACTGCATCGACAGGAACGCGGGCGTGTCCGGAAAGCTTCGGCGAATGACCCGTTCGGTTCGCCTGCGGTGTCAGCAGCTGCGGCACCCGAAAGTCAGCGCGAACAGTGGCTGCGTGATCTGGAACAGGGGAGACTTGAGCTGGAACAGGGACTTCGCGACCTTGAGCAGGGTCTGCGTGATAAAGAGCAGGGAGTACGGGAGTACGAGCAGGGGCTTGCCGAAAGGGAATACTGGCTCAGCCAATCCCGACAGGTGACAGCGCCTGTGTCCGCGCAGCCCGTAACGTGGCAGAACCCGATGCCTCCTCAGCCCCGCCGCAATCCGGACGGAACGGTGCCCATCGAACCCACCGTTCCCGGCAGGGTGACCGCCCAGAGCCAGCCGGGAGAACAGCCTGCGGGAGGCGGCTCCGGTACTCTCATCGTACAGGTATACACCGCCCGCCGTGCCGAACCTGTGGCGGGAGCGCAGGTGGTGGTCACCCTGCCGGCTGACGGCGGCGAGGTGCTATATAAAATCATGCGCACCGACATCGACGGCAGAACGCCGCCCCTGCAGCTGCCGGTGGAACCCGCGCGGGAAGGGTCGGTGCCCTACGCCGTATACAGGGTGTATGTTACCGCGGATAACTATCTGTCCAGCGGCGCGCTCAACGCGCAGATTTTCCCCGGAGTGACCGGTGTTCTGCCGGTGGAGCTCATTCCCGGAAAGGAGGCTGGTTTCTGATATGCCGACGCTGCCCTATATTCCCGACACCATCACAGTCCACCTTGGACGACCGGACCAGCCGGCAGAGAACGTGACTCTGCCGTTTACCGAATATATCAAGAATGTGGCATCCAGTGAGATATATCCCACATGGCCGGAATCGGCGCTGAGAGCCAATATTCTTGCCCAGATAAGCTTTGCCCTCAACCGCGTGTATACCGAATGGTATCGCAGCCGGGGCTATGATTTTGACATCACCAACAGCACCGCCTACGACCAGAGCTTTGTAAAAGACAGGGATATTTTTGAAAACATCAGCAATATTGTTGACGATACCTTCAACAGCTACCTTCGCCGCGGGAATTCAATTGAGCCGCTCTTTGCCGCATATTGTGACGGCGTGGAGGTCAGCTGCAGCGGTCTTTCCCAGACGGGAACAGTGGAGCTGGCCCGTCGCGGCTACACTCCGCTGCAGATAATCCGCTACTACTTCGGCGACGATGTAAATCTTGTCACCGATGCTCCGGTTGGCTCTTTCCGGCCCAGCTACCCCGGCCGGCCGCTGACGCTGGGGGACACCAACAACAGTGTCCAGCAGCTGCAGATACGCCTCAACCGCATCGCCCGCAACTATCCCTCCATACCCCGCATAGGGTTGGTCAACGGCGAATTCAACCGTTCCACGCAGGAGGCTGTCACCGCCTTTCAGCGGGTGTTCAACCTCACGCCCGACGGCATTGTGGGTCCCGCGACGTGGTACCGCATCGCGTATATCTACACCAGCGTAAAAAAGTTGGCTGAGCTTGCCTCCGAGGGGCTGCGTCCGGAGGAGATACCCAGCGAGTATCCCGATTTTCTCCGTCAGGGAGACGCCGGAAGAATCGTGCGCGACCTGCAGTATATGCTGGCGGTGGTGGGCGATTACTATCCCGAGGTGCGCCCGATTGAATACGACGGCATCTTCGGCGAACAGACCGCCGCGGCTGTCCGTGACTTTCAGGCGCTGGCAGGGTTGCCGGTTGACGGCATAGTCGGTCCCTCCACGTGGCGTCTGCTCTATCCCACCTATCTCAACATCGTAAACACCTACGGCGTGTCCACCACCGGAGTTTCCCTGTACCCCGGGCTGACGCTGTCGCGCGGTACGGTGGGAGATGATGTATCCACCCTCCAGCGCTTCCTTGCCCGCATATCACAGAGTGTCAGCGGCATTCCGGCGGTGACGGTGGACGGTGTGTTCGGTCCCGCCACTGAGCGGGCGGTCATCGCCCTGCAGAACCTCTACGGGCTGAAGCCCAGCGGTGTGGTCGGTCCGCTCACGTGGGACGCGGCTGCTTCGCTCTATGCTGATCTGACAGGGGAATAAAAAACAATCAGCGCCGCCGTGAAGTTGTTGTCTTCGCGGCGGCGCCTGCTGTCGTTGTTCTGTTATTCTGTTGTCAGCCGGTTATTTGCGGCTTCTTGTTGCACGGGAGAGCTGATCTGCCAGCTCCTCGATGGATATTTCTCCAGCCAGTGCCTGATCACGCAGGAGGGTGCACTGGTGAATCATGTCGGCGGCGGTGTCGGCGGAAATGCCTCCTCGACTCTTGCGGGTGTAGACCCGTCCGCAGGCCGCGCGGTAAAGGCGCAGAATCTCGTTGCCGGAGAGTTTTTCGGCAAACTTGCGGCGGGCGCCGATCTCGCGGCAGGTCTTTCCGTCGCCGTCGGGAGCAAGCCCTGTGCAGTAAACCTCCCCGGATCTTGCGGGCACGAAGTAAAGCCCGCAGCAGCGGCAGGCGCGGGGAGTGTGGGAACGCTCCATGGCTCGCAGCAGATCAAAAACCAGCAGCTCGCGCATGGAACCGAAGGCAATGCGCTCGCAAAGCCGTCCGTTTTCCACGCTGAAGCTGATTTTCGGCTGGAGTTCGGTGTTAAGCACCGTGCGGCGCAGATTGTCCTCACGGCGCAGCTGAGCGCTCAGACTTTCCAGCGAGGATCGGAAGGCGGCATAATCCTCCGCGCCGATGCCGGTCAGCGGCAGGGAAAGAAAACGGCGCATGTATACACGGAAGCAGATGATATCGTCCACCAGACCGGCAGGGTCATCAAGCGGCATCCGGATGGCAGTGGAGCTGACCGGATCCATGGCGGAAACCGCGCGCTGAAAACGCGCGGCCGAATCCTCGTCCCGCTGACGGCAGAGGGTTTCCAGAGCGGAAACGGCGTTCTTGGGCAGATTCAGCGCCATGGCGGCAAAAGTTCCGGCAGGTTCACAGCGGTCGCCAAGAACCAGTTCGCCTGATGAATATATGGCAATGAAAGTGTCAGACATAGGCTATCTCCCGTGGATGAACATGTGTTGGTACCGGTTTCCGGCGCTTTTCGCGGCAAAAGCTGAACGCCGCGCGGCTGGTTCGGAGAGAAACCGGTAATAAATGGAATTTTCTGTATAATATATGACATTATTATATACCCTGCGGCAGAGCTTTGTCAACAAAACAAGGAAAGAGAATAATAAAAGCCACCGTGCCTCGGTGGAGGGCTGGTTCGAGCGGCTTGTGCCTATGGCCGGCAGACCGGAATATTTGAGAAAATATGGTCGATACGGCTTATTGCTTATTTGTTATGGATGTGCTATACTTAATTAATTATTGCAGAAACAATATATGACAATGCAAGGAGAAGCAGAATACTTCATGCGCAACAAAAGACTTATCTATCTTTCCCAGGCTGCGGTTATCGCCGCGCTGTATGTGGTTCTTACCTTTGTTTCGGCTCTGATGGGTCTTGCCAGCGGAGCCGTTCAGGTCAGACTGTCCGAAGCGCTGTGCGTGCTGCCCTGCTTTACGTCCGCCGCGGTGCCCGGACTGTTCGTTGGCTGTATCATCGCCAACCTGCTGACCGGATGCGCCCTGTGGGACGTGGTGTTCGGCAGTCTTGCCACACTCATCGGTGCGGTGCTGTGCCGCGTGCTGCGCAGACACCGTCTGCCTGCGCTGCTGCCCAACATCATCTCCAACACGGTCATCGTGCCGCTGGTGCTGATGTACGTTTACGGCACTCCGGAAACATTCTGGTATCTTGCGCTGACCGTCGGTGCCGGCGAGATTATCAGCTGCGGTGTGCTGGGCTGGCTTCTGGGGCGTGTGCTGGAGCCCCATAAAGAACGTCTTTTCGCCGGGAATCAGTAAAATCAAGTCGGATTACTACTTTTTGTATAGGAGATGAGGCCGATGCCGCACAATAAAATATTGCGCAGTGCGACAGTTCTGCTGCTGACGCTGATCATGCTGCTTCAGAGCGGAACGGTCTTTGCCGCTTCTCCTTCCGATGTCGCCAGCGGTACCGACACGGCTGT
The DNA here is from genome assembly GCA_045605025.1 of Acutalibacteraceae bacterium. GTDB lineage: Bacteria > Bacillota > Clostridia > Oscillospirales > Acutalibacteraceae > SIG598. Next base: position 5,324 of record JAZUPE010000098.1, on the reverse strand, counting down.
GACCAGCCCGTCGGACGAAGCCGGTGACGTCAGTTCCGGTGACGTGAGCGATACGGACGCTCCGGTCGATCTGAATCTGGGCACCGTAAAGGCAAAAGCCGCACTGCTCATCGACCTGAACACCCAGGAGGTGCTGTATGAGCAGAACGCGGATGAAGCACTGCCGCCGGCAAGTACCACAAAGATAATGACCGCGCTGCTGGTCTTGGACGCGGTTGCCGCCGGACAGATTTCTCTTGATGAGAATGTCGTTGCCGACTCAAAGCAGCTTTCGTCTGTTCCGTGGGACGCCAGCACGGTCAATCCGCGGGTGGCAAACGGAGAGATAATGACCGTCAGGGATATGCTCTATTGCATCATGCTCACCTCCGACTGTGCGGTGTGCAACGTGCTTGCCAACCGTGTGTCGGGATCGGTGGATGATTTCGTGGAGAGAATGAACACCCGTGCCGCCGAACTGGGCTGCACCGGCGTGAATTTTGTCAATACCCACGGGTATCCTGCGGAGGGACATGTTGCGTCCGCCCGCAGTCTGTATCTGATAACGCAGGCAGCAATGAACTATCCGGAATTTGCCGAAATCGTCTCCGCGCGCAGATACACAATTCCTGCCACCAACAAAAATGCCGAGCGTCTGCTGACCAACACCAACGCGCTTATGGTAGGCGCATCCAACTATCGCTATCTTTACGCCACCGGCGTAAAAACCGGATATTCCAAGTCATCGGGCTATTGTCTTGTTTCCACTGCGGAAAAAGCTGACCGCAGACTGATGTCGGTTGTTCTGGGAGCGGAAAAGGTTCCGGACGAGGATGGCGTGCTGATTTATGAGCACTTCACCGAAAGCAAACGGCTTCTGGAATGGGGATTCAACGCCTTTGCCTGGCAGACCATCGCCCACGCGGGCTTTTCGGTCACGGAAGTTCCCCTTTCCGGCGGAGAACTGAGCTATCTGACGCTGGTCTATGCCGAAAGTGCCGTTGCGATGCTGCCGGTGGATTTCGACGTGGACACCATCGAAAAAAAGATCAATCTCCGGCTTACCTCCGCGGCTGCTCCGGTCACAAAGGGTGACAATTACGGCACGGTTACGCTGGTTCTGGACGGCAAGGAACTGGCGTCCATTCCCCTCATCGCCGGAGGAGACGCTCCTGTAAAGGAAACTATGAGTCCAACGGTGTGGTACGCGGTTATCTGCGGAGCGGTTCTTGCTGTGGTCTGTCTGATCATGGCAATACGTCAGGCGCTCAAGCGCAGAGACGTTTACGGCTATGATCCGGTTCCCGATCCTGTCGGCGATCCCAATACCTACCGGTACGGAGAACGTCCACTGTACAATCGCCGCGGACGTAATGTTTCTGTTGCCCGTCCCTCCTACAACGACGGCATGTATTACACCCGTCGGGAAGAACCGGACGAGGACTACTATGCCTACGAAGAATACCGCCAGGAGCGTGAACGCAACCGCCGCGCAGCATATGAGCAGAAGTATGCCGAGCCGCGGCAGCCGTCACAGCCCGGTCCTGTTTTTCCGAAAAACTGGAAACCGCCCGAACGCAGACAGTAACTGAATATACCATTTGTAATTTACATACGCCATCATACGAAATTCAATCAGGAAAGAAGGATAATCACTATGGAACTGCGTGAACGCAAAGATATGGACACCGCCTATCAGTGGAAACTGACCGACATTTTCGCCGACGAAGCTGCCTATGAGGCGGCCTTCGCCAAGGCCGAGGAAGCCGTCAAGCTCATCGATGCCGTAAAGGGCACTCTTGGCAAGTCCGCAAAGAGCCTCAAGGCCGGTCTGGACACCGTCTTCTCTGCCGCCGAGCAGGTGGAACTGCTGTATATCTACTCCATGCTGGCAAAATCCGGAGATAACGGCGACGCCAAGAATCAGGAACGCGAGGGCAAGGCCATGGGTCTGTACGTTGCCTTCAGCACAGCAATCTCGTTCCTGGAGCCGGAGATCCTCGCCATTCCCGAAAAGAAGCTGGCTTCCTACATGAAGAACAAGGATCTGGATCTCTATCTGCACACCATCGACGACATCACCCGCGCACGAAAGCACACTCTGGACGCCGAGCGCGAAAAGATGCTGGCCATGCTGGGCAACGCTGCCCAGTGCCCCAGCGACAGTTACGATATGCTGACCTCTGTAGACATGGTTCTGCCCCGGATCAAGGGCGAAGGCGGAGAGGAAGAGCAGCTGACCCACGGCAATTTCGGCGTGTTCCGCGAGAGCAGGAATGCCGAAGTGCGTCACGGTGCCTTCCGCGCCTATCTGGGCGAATATAAGAAATTCATTAACACTTTTGCCGCTCTCTACGGCGGACAGGTTAAGCTGGACTGCTACAACGCCGACGTGCGCGGCTACGACAGCGCCTGCGAAGCGGCGCTCTTTGCCAACAACGTACCCGTGAGCGTCTACGACAGCCTTACCGCCGCCATTCACGACGCTCTGCCCACCATGCGCCGCTATATTGAGCTGCGCAAAAAGGCTCTGGGTCTGGAAGAAATCAGCATGTTCGACATGTACGTTCCCATGGTGGATGACGTGGAGATGGGATACACCTTTGACGAAGCCAGGGATCTGGTAAAGAAGGCGCTTGAGCCGCTGGGCGAGGGTTATCAGGCTCTGCTGGACAAGGCCTACGCCGAGCAGTGGATGGACGTTTACGAGAACAAGGGCAAGTCCACCGGCGCGTTCTCCTGCGGTGTTTACGGCTTCCATCCCTTTGTCATGCTCAACTACACCGACACTCTGGACGATGCCTTCACCATGGCTCACGAACTTGGTCACGCCATGCATTCTTACCTCTCCAGCGAGAAGCAGGAGTACGTCAACCACGACTACAAGATCACCGTTGCCGAGGTGGCTTCCACCGTCAACGAAGTGCTGCTGACCAGATATCTGCTCAAAACCGAGACCGATCCCAGACGCAAGGCATATATCCTCAACCACTTCCTTGAGGGCTTCCGCACAACTGTGCTGCGCCAGACCCTCTTTGCCGAGTTTGAGCGCAAGGCTCACGATCTGTGCAAGCAGGGCGAGCCTCTGACCGCCCAGACCCTGTGCAAGGTCTACCGCGATCTTGAGACCACCTACTATGACGGTGCTGTTGTTGACGAGCTGATGGATTACGAGTGGGCATATATCCCCCACTTCTACCGCAACTTCTACGTCTATCAGTACGCCACCGGATTCTGCTCTGCCGTTGCCATCGCCGAAAAGATCCTCAACGAAGGTGCCGCAGAGAAGTATCTGGAATTCCTGTCCACCGGCGGCAGCGATTATCCCCTCAACGAGCTGAAGATCATGGGCATCGACCTTACCCAGCCCGACACCGTCGCCAGTGCCATGAAGGTCTTTGACGACACTGTCCGCGAGCTGGAGGAGCTGATGGCGTAAACCGCGTCACAAAGGAGTATCATCATGCCGCAATTTGGTATGCCCACCCTGATCGAGAACAAATCTCCGGCTGACTGCGCGCAACTGTGCAGTCAGCTGGGGCTGAGCTTCATCGAACTGAATATGAACCTGCCCGACTATCAGCTGCACTGCATGAACGCGGGTGAGCTGCGTGACCTCGGACAGGAATACGGGCTTTACTACACCATTCATCTGGACGAAAATTTCAACCCATGCGACTTCAACCCCGATATCGCAAGGGCGTACAATCTCACCGCGGAGGGAACAATTGACATCGCCGCCCGTCTTGGAGTACCGGTAGTGAATATGCACCTTTCACGGGGCGTGTATTTTACCCTGCCCGCCGGGAGGGTGTACCTATATGATCGCTATCGTGATGACTATCTGCGGGGAATGACTCTTTTCCGCGACACCTGCGGTCCCCGCGCCGCAGAATCGGGAGTGACCGTCTGCGTGGAAAATTCCGACGGCTATACGGATTTTCAGCGGGAGGCTCTCGACCTGCTGCTGGAACACCCTGCCTTCGCTCTGACTTTCGATGTAGGACACGACCACGCCATAGGCGGAAGCGACCGTCCGGTCATCATGGAGCGTTCCACTCGCCTGAAACATATGCACCTGCACGATGCCTCCGGAGCAAAGAATCATCTGGCACTCGGAACCGGCGGACTGGACGTGGACGGCTGTCTGCGTCTTGCCGCGGAGCACGACTGCAGGGTGGTGCTGGAGACCAAGACTATCGACGGTCTTCGCCGCTCGGTGGATTGGCTGAGGGAACGGAGTTACCTCTGAGCCAACAGGAACATTATAAAAAGGAGACAGCATTATGAACAACCAGCCCATTACCTCCAATCCGAACGCAGCAGTCACATCTGCTGTACAGCCCACCGCACTGAATCCCACCGCAGTGAATCCCACCGCAGTGAATCCCGCTCCCGTTGCGGGCACATCCGGTGACGGCTACAGTGTCGCGTCCTTTGTGTTCGGACTTATCAGCGTGATTTTTCTGCCGCTGGGACTGATTCCGGGTTTTTTGGGATTTGTACTGAGCCTTGACGCAAAGCGCCGCGGTAGCCGTCATTTCCTGTTGATCGCGGGACGGGTGCTGTCTATTATCGGAATGGTTGCAATTCCTGCTCTTTATCTGCTGCTTTTCATATGGTCTGTGAACATGAGAGCAATGATGTTCTGATCGGCGCGAGTCAAAAATGGTATAATTTCTACACAATTTTTTACCTTGCGCAGCAAATGTGCGGTGATTATGCACAAGCAAGAGCGGTGAAGGTTGTGTAATATTGGTCTTGACTTTATTCTGGAAATGAATATAATATAGTTGTAAAGTGAATAAGGAAACGGCAAACCCGGTGAAAGCCGGTTACGCAAAGCTATAGGGACTTCCCATTTTATTATGGTGTCAGCCAGCTGCAGTCTTACGATCTTAAAATGATTTGATCTGTCAGAAAGCAGACCGGCGACATCGATTGCCAGTTTGCTTTCTTTTTTCTTTCATATTCAAATTCCCCTATTACCGGTCGGAGCGTGTGCCGACCCAAAACACACACGCAGCGCTGAAGGATATACGGCAGGCGGACGGCGCGAATGTCATCCCCCGACAACCGCGCCGCCACTCCTACCGCCTTGACTGTACCGCTGCAGCGGAGGTAAACAGCGTTCCCGATATGCTTACACCTTTTTCCGAATACTCTGATTTCTTCGAAAAACAGTCATCCGCAAGGGTGGCTGTTTTTCGTTTAAACTATCTCCTGTTCCAAATTGTCGAACACCGGGTTTCAATGGAAGTGCTTTCCGCGAAGAGTCAATTATGTTCCCCCCGCATAAGTATGCCTTAAAATGCGCCGGCCGCCGCGAAACCCAAATTTCGCGG
>JAZUPE010000097.1:0-58764 GCA_045605025.1 Acutalibacteraceae bacterium | reverse complement strand
CAACTCCTTGGCTCACAGAACGACATGGCTACGATCCGACTTCGCTTTCCTGGTATTCCGCTCCGAAGAATCGTCGGTTTGCTTCCTCACGGGCTTTAAGTTGCTTAAGACACTCAAGAATATTCGGAGTGATGGGATAGTCTCTCCGGCTGGTCTGGTTTTTAGTTTTGTCCTTCTGGATAATCTCACCTATGCGCACTACCGTGTGGCAGATACGAATAGTCTGACGCTCATAGTTCACAGCGCCCCACTTGAGTCCGAGTACCTCAGACCGGCGAAGTCCATAAAATGCGGTCATCATAATGATGGAACGCATCGGTTCTTCATCGCAGCAGGCAAGCAGCCGGTCAATCTGTTCGGAGGTATAAAACCCTCCCTCAAAGCGTTCCTTCTTGGGCAACCGTACACGGTCGGCAGGGTTATATGGAATACGAAGCTCGTTAAGCGCCTGCTTGAGGGTCTGGTGGATGACCGCATGGTGCTGAATGACCGTTTTGGCGGATAGGCCGCCTTTGCCATCAAGTCTACCAGACTCCTTTTTGGTATCGTAGTACCGCTGAATTATCTGAGGGGTTAAGTCGGTAAGGGTGTAGTTGTATGGCTTGAAGTATGGAGTGACATGGCTCTCAACAATCAGACGATAGCTGCTCCATGTGGATATATCAATAAGCTCTTTTTCTTTGCGGAGCCAATCGGCAAGGTAATCCACAAACAGGCAGTCACCCTGCAGGTAGGCTTGGGTTACAGGTCTATCAATCTCTAATGTGTTTTGATAGAATATACAATTAGTTACCGTAGAAAGAAAAGATGGGTGCATTATTGAAAGAGTAGAGCTGTATGAGCAGAGCGATACAGATGGTATGGGGATTATGCGCAACAAAACTTGATTCCAGTGTTATCGGCGGACATTATACGCAGGTGATTTGATACTGCGGTTGAGAAAGTGGCACAAAGAAGATGGAAGATTCTGCTGACAGATATATTCAGGCGTTACAGAGAGAATGGGAAACAGTGACTTCAGGCGTGTTATGGCTTGAGAATACAGGAGAGGAAAATAATGGAATATAGATCAGTAACCGAACAGGACATTCATGCACTGGCCATGGCGATGATGAAAGCGTATGGTGAGGATCCGTGGAACGAGCGTTGGACGGAAGAAAAGGCGCAGCGACGTGTCCGATCCATACTCGGGAATTTTAATGCTCTTGGAATGGCGGCAGTCCATGAAGGCGAGATAATCGGCGGAGTGTTGGGATTTGTCGATCCCTATGCGGATGAGGATTTTTTCTATATCTCAGAGTTGTTTGTGGTTCCGGAATGGAAGCACAAGGGCGTGGGCAGGGCTTTGCTGGTTGCTCTGGAGGTAGTATTGGAAAAGCGGGGTATCAGTACCGTTCAGCTCATGTCGATCCCGTATAACATCGAATTCTATAAGAAGGTCGGCATGGATTTTGACAGCGTTTCTGTGATGTATCGGCGGATTGGCGGGTGACGTCATGACGGAGCAGGAATTTCTTCGTCTGCGGCGCGGCACGGTGTTGACCGACAGAAAGAATGAAGTACGGTACTTCGTGATATACGATGAGGATGTCATGGGAAGTTTGCATCGCGGCAGGATATTTGCGGTATACGCCGCCGAGCAGTTCGGTTCGGAAGATCACTGCAATATCCGCATAGACTGCCAGAACGCCCGCTTCTGGGAGATTGCCGGCCATATGAAAGAGGAGGACATTCTCGGTGTGCTCAATTGGTTTGGCAACGAAAAAACAATAAGAAGAAAACAAATAAGGAGATGAATAATGAGCATAGACAACGAAAAGTACATTAGGCGATGCTATGAGCTGGCAGTCAGTGCAGGAAAAAAAGGCTTTGACACCTTTGGTGCACTGCTTGTTCACAACGGCACCATATTGGAGGAAGCGGAAAATACAGCAGATTATCAGCGAGGTTTGTTCGGTCATGCTGAATTCAATCTGGTTCACAGGTGTGCCAACAATTATTCCGATGATGTTCTTAGAGAATCTACGCTGTATACAAGCTGTGCGCCCTGCGAGCGCTGCCTGATGGCAATAGCCTCGCTGGGAATTCAGAATATCGTTTACGGCGTTTCCTATAGGGAGTTCTCAAAGCTTACTCCGTTTGAGTATGTTCCGGTGGATTATGAGGGGATTCTCTCACAGATGAGTATCCATATGAGCATGACCGGTCCGGTTCTTGAGGATGAGGGAATGCGCGTTTTTGAATACTGGGGAGGAGAGTACCGTCCACTTGCAGAACTGATAGCGGAAATGGAGGAAATCAGAGCAAAGAACGGGCAACAGGAATAAGCAACCCAAATAAAATCAGTACAGAAGGGGAAGTGTCATGCTGCTTGAGCAATATGATAAGGAAAGAAAAGCTGTAATCAATCCGGAAGACGAACATAAACCGGTGGAGGGATGCCCCGAGACTGTGGTGTCCATATTCTCCATAGAGCTGTTTGAGCGCGTGCTGGCGTTCTTTGGCGGAGGGATAAGAGTGCTCGGGACACCTTGTGATGCCGATGGGAAATGGCCGGTGTATGAGGTGGAATACAACGGGAAACGCGTCGGTTTTTCCAAGGCAAGAGTGGGCGCGCCTGCCTGTGTGGGCAATCTTGAGGGAGTGCTGACAATGGGATTCAGGCGTATTATTCTGCTGGGCAACTGCGGCGTGCTGGAAAGGAATATTGCCGACTGTGGTATTATCATACCCACTGCGGCAATCCGCGACGAGGGTACCAGCTATCATTACGCTCCAGCCGCTGACCAGATAACAGTCAACCGCAAGCACACCGATACATTCAAGACGGTGTGTCAGAATTTTGGCTATCCTTATGTGGAGGGCGTGACATGGACCACGGATGCTTTCTTCCGCGAGACGCCGGCGAAAATCGCTGCGCGCAAGGAGATGGGCGCGGTGTGCGTAGAGATGGAATGTTCTGCGGTTCAGGCGCTGTGTGATTTCCGCGGGGTGGAGTTCTTCCAGTTTTTCTACGCAGGAGACAACCTCGACCATTCAAAGTGGGATCCGCGCAGTCTGGACGGTAACGTCCGTCTGGACGACAAGGAGAAGATTGCACTGCTTGCTTTTGAGCTGGCGTCACGTCTGTGAAGATAAGGAGGAAATATGCTTGAGATTCATGCAATGACTCAGGGCCACCCCCTGTGGGAAGAAACACTTGAGCTTGCAAATAGCTGCTCGTGGGAAGCCGGCGGACTGCTGGCAAAGCTGATGACAGAAAACAGCTTTCTCGACTGGGAGCGTGTCTTTGCCGCCTGTGTGGACGGAAAGGTCGCAGGCTACTGCACATTTTCCGAAAAGGACGAAATGCCGGATAAATACGATATCTCGCCATTCATTGGTTTCGTGTTTGTGGACGAGCGTTATCGCGGTCACCGCATTTCAGGGCAGATGATCGAAGCCGCCATCGAATACGCCCGAACCCTCGGCTATAGAAAGATATATATAATGAGCGGCGAAGAAGGTCTTTACGAGAAATTCGGCTTCATCGCCATCGGAGAGTACGAAACCATCTATGACTGGACAGATCAGCTGTTCGTCCGCGACATCTGAGGAGTTACTATGGAAATCACATACAGAGATACACATGAATTTACCGCTCAGCAGCTGCAGGAGCTGTTCCTGTCGGTGGAATGGTCGTCAGGACATTTTCCGGAAAAACTGGTGACTGCGATGCGCAATTTTGAGCGGGTTTATACCGCGTGGGACGGCGAGCGGCTGGTTGGGCTTATCTGTGCCATGGACGATGGCGTTATGACCGCATATATTCACTATCTGCTGGTGCGTCCCGAGTATCACGGCACAGGCATCGGCAGACGGCTGGTTGAACTGATGAAGGAGGCATACAGCGACTACCTGCGGGTGGTGCTGGTTGCCTATGACGATGAAATCGGATTCTATGAGCACTGCGGCTTTGAAAAAGCAAAAGACGCAAGCCCGATGTTTATCACAAAACTGTGGACGTAAGGGAGAATACCATGAAAGAACTGAACACAGAGCGTCTGATTCTGCGTGCGGTCACCCGCGAGGACACTCAAGCGGTTTTCGACAACTGGGCGAGCGACGACGAGGTGTCAAAGTATCTCACGTGGCCGACACATCAGACGGTTGCTGATACTGAAAGAATCATGGACTACTGGATTGCAGAGTACGAAAAGAGCGGTTGCCGCCGTTACGGTATCGAACGCCGCGGCGACGGTGTGCTTATGGGCATGATCGACGTTGTGGGATACCGCGACGGAATGCCGGTCATTGGTTACTGCTCCGGCAGAGCGTTCTGGGGCAACGGCTACATGACTGAAGCGCTCAGGGCAGTGGTCGATGAACTGGTTTCTGCAGGATTCAGCAGGATTCTTCTGGAAGCTATCGTTGAAAATACAGGCAGCTGTCGTGTGGCGGAAAAGGCGGGGTTTGTCCGTGTGGGCAGCCGCACGACCATACTGTCACGCTTCAAGCAGTACGAGGTTACGCTGAACACATACATATTTGAGAAGAACTGACGATATTAAGTCTGAATAATCAGAGGCGATAGTAATGAAGCAATACAAATACATCATCTTCGACGTTGATGATACATTGCTTGATTTCGGCAAGGCGTTCTATGATGCACAGATGGGCATGGCCTCTCTGCTGGGAATGGAGTGTTCCGGGGAATATATCAAAACCGCGGAGTCCTGTGGTTACAGGGCGTGGAACGAGTGCGGAATGGGAGATGTTTCATCGCCGGTTGTGCAGCGTGATTACCACAAGCTGTACCATGAATACCTGCGCCGTCAGTGCATGTATCTGTGCGAGACCTTCAATAGCGATGTTTCTGAGGATGCACTGAAAGAATGCTACATCGCCAGCGTGTCCGGTTCGCGGGTGATGATGGAACCGGATTCTCTCGAGGTGTACCGCAGGCTCTCGGAAAAATACCACATAGTGCTTGCAACAAACGGCATGACTGAAATGCAGACCGCGCGCACGGTTGATTTCATGCCATATACCCACAGCCTGTTCATTTCTCAGTCGGTGGGAGCAATCAAACCGACCGGTGAGTTCTTTGGTCATGTTCTGGAGCGGCTTCAGTGCGAGGCATATGAGTGCATGATGGTTGGCGACAGTCTTTCGGGAGATATAGCCGGAGCCGGGGCGGCTGGAATGGAGGTATGCTGGTACAATCCAAAAGGAAAACCGCTTACGGGAGATACAGTGCCGGATTATATCATCGCGCAAATCAGCGAATTGGAGAATATTCTGCTGTGATGCCCGAGAGGACCAAAGTGAACATAAAAAAACAGCAGACCGGTCGATAAATGGATGACTGGTCTGCTGTTTTTTGTTATCGTGTGTGAAATGCTATTCTTCACGTGTAACGCTTTCAGCTTTACACATTGTTCTTCGGGGCAGCAGCAGAGATACTGCTGCTGCCGCCCAGACAACGCCGCACATATCCAGCATAACATCAGAGATGCATCCGCAGCGGTCGGGGATGAATGTCTGCAAGTATTCATCGAGCGAGGAGATACAACCACCGATAATTATCGGAATGCTAACAAGTGTGAATCTCCACTGCTTTACACGCCACGAGGCTGTCGTAGCTGTGAGCAGACCGCCCAACAGGGAATATGAAGCGAAATGTGCCAGCTTGCGGACGAACAGGTTGGATAGCTCCAGCGGAATATGCAGCCATTCGAGTGCAGAGTTCAGCCATTGGGTGACCATCTGACTGAGTCCGGATGAGGTGTCTCCGTCTGCAGAGGAATTTCCGAAGATAAAGACCACCAGCAGGACAGTCAACGCGGTGAAGACTGCCCTGCTGATATTTTTGCTATGTTTGTTCATTTATGATTACTTGCCGTTGACGGCTTCGAGAGCCTGCCCAAGGGTCATTCCGCAGTAATCCTGTGCGTGGAAGATGCGGCCACTTCTGCCGTCATCCACGAATACGCCAAGCACGATTCCCGGCATTGCAGATTCAACGGAGTTGGGGGCATTGGGACCGCCCAGATCGGTGCGGCACCAGCCCGGATCGGCAAGGCTGATGATGACATCTGTGCCCTCGACGGTGGTGCCCAGATCGCGGGTGACCTTGTCAAGCGCTGCCTTGCTGGCGGAGTAGCCTGCCTGCTGAGGTTCCTTGTCGATGCCGCTGGTGGTGTTGACGATGCGCCCGAAACCGCGTTCGATCATTCCGGGGAGGAAATGATAGCAGATCATCATGGGAGCGGTGGTGTTGATGACAAAGCTGGTGGTGTAATCCTCGGCAGGAGTTGTAAGCCAGTCGGTGCGGTAGGCAATCTGCACTGCAGCATTGTTGAGTACAATGTCGATCTGCTTGCCCAGCGCATCGATCTCAGACAGCATAGCGCTGACCTGAGAAAGATCGGAAAGCTCTGCGGCAACAGCAACTGCCTCTACACCCAGTGATTTGATTTCATCAACGAGGGAAGCAGTGTGCTCGAGACTGCGGCTGTGAAGGATCACGTTGCAGCCCTGTTCCGCGAGAAACTTCGCTGCCTGACGGCCCATTCCGCGGCTTGCACCGGTAACCAGTGCCCATTTTCCCTTTATGTTAGTCATTATGCAAGAACCTCTCTCTTTGCGTTTTCCATGGCGGCAATAACCTTGTCGCACCATGCGTCAAATTCGGGATCGTCGATCTGGCACTCCTTGTGGCTCAGGACGTAATCAAGGGTCATGGCGACGCCCTGATCGAAGCGGATCTTTGCGTCAAAGCCGGGAACAAGACGATGCAGCTTGCTGTTGTCAAAGACGACGGTGTTTGCCTTGTCACCGATGAGTCCACCCTCGAGGTCGTAATCGCTGACGGCTGCGAGGAAGTCGGAGGGAACGTAATAGGGCTTGAACTCTACGCCAAGATGAGCGGCGATGGAGCTGAAGATCTGATTCCAGGTAACCGACTCGTCGGAGGTGATCTGTACAGCCTCGCCGATGGCGTGGACATTGCCCAGCAGACCGATGAAGGCACGGGCAAAGTCGCTGTTGTGGGTCATGGTCCACAGGGTGGTGCCGTCACCGTGAATGATGACCGGCTTGCCTTCCATCATGCGCTTGATGACCTGCCAGCTGCCGTTCTTGCCGTGAACGCCCATGGGGACTGCACGCTCGTCGTAGGTGTGGCTGGGACGGACGATGGTGACGGGGAAGCCGTTATCTCGGTACATCTTCATTAGGTATTCCTCGCAGGCGATCTTGTTGCGGGAATACTCCCAGTAGGGGTTGGCAAGGGGAGTACCTTCGTTGATGAGATAGTTACTCAGAGGCTTCTGGTATGCGGAAGCAGAGCTGATGAATACAAACTGACGGGTCTTACCGTTGAACAGGCGGTAGTCGCGTTCCAGCTGACCAGGCACAAAGGCAATGAAGTCACAAACAGCGTCAAAGGTCATGCCGCTGAGTTTTTCGGCCATGGCAGCCTCGTCGTTGATGTCGCCCTGAATGATATTTACGTTGGTGGGCAGAACGTCGTTGCGTCCGCCGCGGTTGATGAGGTACAGTTCGTGGTTAGTATCCTCGAGAAGCTGTCGGGAAATGGCGGTGCTGATGGTACCGGTACCGCCGATCATAAGAATTTTCATATTATTTCTACTCCTTTGCGGTAGTGATTACAGCTCAGCGTATGCGGCGATGCGGTAAATCTCGGCGATGTCGTTCTTATCAAGCTGGACAAAACCGCCGGTCTTGCCATCGCCGATGCCGAATTTCTCGACCAGAGCCGGGATGTCTTCTTCCTTTGCGCCAAGTTCGGCAAAGTTAATGGGCATGCCGATGCTGTGCAGGAAGGAGCGGAATGCCTTGATGCCGGCAAGGGCGGTGCGCTCGGGATAGGTGAAATCCATTTCGCAGCCCCAGATGCGTACAGCAGCCTGAGCGAAGCGCATGACGTTGTGGTTCATGACAAAGGTCATCCATGCAGGCATGATTACAGCCAGACCGGCACCGTGTGCGCAGTCGTACAGTCCGGACAGTTCATGCTCAATGCCGTGGCTGTTCCAGTCCTGAGCGCGGCCGACGCCGACAATGTTGTTGTGAGCGACCATTCCGGCCCACATGATATTGGCGCGTGCTTCGTAGTTGTTTGGATCGGCGATTACCTTGGGGGCCTCGTTCTTCATGGTGATGAGAACGGCCTCGCACAGACGGTCGGTGATCTCAACGTCGGTGGTGTTGGTGATATAGCGCTCAAAGACGTGAGCCATGATATCGGTAACGCCGCAGGCAGTCTGATATGCAGGCAGTGTCTGAGTCAGAGCAGGGTTGAGGATTGAGAACTTGGGACGGATGCACTCGCCGCCGGCACCGCGCTTCTCCATGGTAGTATTGTTGGTGATGACCGAGTCGCCGGAGCCCTCGCTGCCGGCTGCAGCAATGGTCAGAACAGTACCGACGGGCAGTGCATTTTTTGGAGCGGCTGCACCGGAATAGAAATCCCAGAAATCACCATCGTACAGAGTGCCAAGAGCGATGGCCTTGGCGGAATCGATGGCAGAGCCGCCGCCAACAGCGAGAATAAAGTCAATATTCTGCTCACGGCAGATGTCAATACCTTCATAAACGAGATCACTCAGGGGATTGGGGTGAACACCGCCCAGTTCGGTGTATTTCACACCGGCTTCGTCAAGGGAGGTCTTGACACGATCCAGCAGTCCGGAACGGACGACCGAACCGCCGCCGTAATGGATGAGTACGTTGCTTCCGCCGAACTCCCTGACCAGCGCGCCGGCCTGTTTTTCAGTGTCGCGTCCGAAAGCGAATTTGGTGGGGCTGTAGAAAGTAAAATCAAGCATTATTATGAACCTCCTGTAATTTTACGCATAAAGCTGATTTTATTATAGCTTTTCACTTTAAGTGATGCTATAATAAAAGCTGTATAAAATTGTATAAATCTATTATTAACGATGGGAGAAAAGCAATGGATAATCTTTTTGAAAAGAGCGATGTGCTTAATTCTCCGGTTGATGCCATGGTTTTTGACGCGTCACAGGAACGATTTCCCATTGAAAATCACTGGCACTACTTTATGGAAATAATCTATTTGCACAAAGGGAGCGTGGAGTACACCTGTTCGGACAGGTCCGGTCGGCTGGAGATGGGGGAGATGGCGATTTTTCCGCCGAAGGCAGTCCATTCCATCCGTGGAGGTGACAGTGGCCTTCCTGTTTATTCGCTGCTTAAATTTGATGTCAATCGTCTGCGGATAGCTTCAGATTATTCTCCGCGCTTCAGTGAGGTGTTCCGGCGTGCAGAAAGCGATCCGAATGCATGCATGACGTTTGACGTGGATCAGTGCAGACATATTGGCGCGAAAGAACTGATATGTCAGTGCATCGACGAGATGAACAACCGGCGTTACGGCTACGGCACAGTGATGGACGCGGGGCTGTATATCCTGCTTACCCGCATTGTGCGGCTGTGGATGGACAGCGGCTTTTCTCTGGAACACTCCGCTGCGCGTCTGAACAGTGATCCTATATATTCCATAACGGAATACATAGACGCTCACTATGCCGAAGAGCTTAAGGTGACCGAACTTGCGGAGATGTGCGGTATAAGCTATTCTTATTTTGCCAAGAGCTTTAAGGCAATATACCGCCAGAGCTGCAGGCAGTTCATCAATTATCTGCGTGTGAGCAAGGCGGCAGATTATCTCATATTTACCGACCATGATCTCAACCGTATCAGTCAGGAAACGGGTTTTTCCGACTGCAGCCATTTTATAAGGGTGTTCAGGTCGATCAAAGGTGTCACGCCTGGAAAATACAGAGCTTCTCGTAAATCATAAACTGCACGTAAATCGGTATTCTTGCAACAAATGCCGGCTTATAAACATCGGCACCGGATTCGAGATGGTGTTTTATGAGGCGATGGTTCCGGTTTCAGTGTGATTCTGATGTGGCTGGTTGTAATAGATCTTAGGCGTTCGCCTGTAGGAAATGTGTGACCGATCGGCTTGTAATTCCGACTGCGACCGATGACCGATGCAAAACATAAATACCGGACGTTGCTGTTTTATGTTTTGCGGGTGAAAGGCTCTGATTGGATAGCTTACGATTGTGTGTTTATTCATTTTTTACACTTGATCCAGTATTTGTAGTTGCGAATATAAGCAAGAGTTGTTATAATTAGTCTAATATATGGAAATGCGCCGTTTTGAATAACGGCGTTGCACCGTGGAAAAGATCGGAGGATTTACAATGAAAAGGTTATTAAGAAAAAGCCTTGCAGTACTGCTTGCGCTGGTAACAGCCTTCGCATGCCTGGGCATGACCGCATTTGCCTACACTCAGGCCGGTGATTGGAAGGTTGAGATTGACTCACCTTCCAAGACCGCTGTGGTAGTCGGAGTTTACGATAAATCTTACGCGACAATGGAAATTCCGGCAACCTTTTATCATCGTACTGAAGACGACGAAGTGACAAACTACGATATTACTTCCGTTGCGGCGAATGCCTGCACAAAGGATTCCGTCCTTAAAAACCTGACTGTAGGGAAGAATGTCGAGAGAATTAACAGCGGCGCGTTCAGCGAGTGTACCAAGCTCAGTTCTGTTACTTTTGAAAGCGGTGCCATTATTCATTCCGGTGCTTTTGATAAATGTACAGCGCTGAAGAAGGTGTATTTTGATAAACCTCTGAGCGTCAGCGCGACTGCTTTTGCAGGTTGTCACAAGGATCTCACATTTGTATATGAGATTGAAGATTATTACAACAGTGAAGAAGCTCTTCAGGCTGATCTCAGCCTTCTTGGCAGCGGCAAGTGGACCCAGGGAAAGTACGATGATTTCTACACCTGGGAAAACAAATTTGCAGGTTATAAGGTAATCACTACTGACACCGATATTATCAAGGATACCACCGGACCTGATGTTAGTATCACAGTTGAAAAGAAAACATGGAATTCCGAGACTTCCGCATCAGTCAAGAATCCGGTATGTTTCGACGTGGAAACTCTGAAAGCTGAGATCAAATTCAGAGACGATGGGAAGTTCGCAAGCGGACTGAAGTACCTTGGTTATTATCTGTCTGCCGAGCCTGTAACCAACGCCACCGAGCTCAGTAAGCTTCCCTATACCGAAATTAAGATAAGCGAGCTGACCGAAAAGGACGGCTGGTATGTCTATAACAAAATGGTTGATATTGGCAAGAGCGGTGTTCTCTATGCCATCGCAGAGGATGTTGAGGGTGCCGACGGATTTGCCAACACTCCCTATCTTAGTGTCGACAAGACCGCACCCACTGTTTCCGTTATCAATGTTACCGGCGATCTTAACAGGAACTACACCGCGATACTTATGGGCAAGACCCACAAGGAGATCATCGATGGTATCGTTTACGGTCTTGCCAACAGTGCGGATAAGGAAGACGACGACTTTAAGTTCAGCGAAACTGTTAAGCTTAAGATCGATGCCAAGGACAATGTCAGCGGCATTGCTTCCATCCAGTACATGGTAAGATACGGCAATTCCGGGCCCAACGCTGCCGGATATGCTGGATACAACGCAATGAAGAATGCCAGCAGCAGCTGGACAGAGCTGTCCTCCGGCGATACCATCTCCATCACCGGTAACAGCAAAACCTATTGCATTGTCTATGTCAAGGTCACCGACGGAGTTGGTCACATTGCTTTCGGAAGCAGCCAGTACTTCATGCCCGGAGATAGTGTCAAGCCTGTTGTTACCGCCACATATATGGCTGACGGTAAGGAGAAATCCGTTTCTCTTGAAGATGGTGATGACTTTAACGTTAGCGGTGTCGTTAAGCTGACCGCTGCGGATAATTCCAAGCTTACAAGTTTTACCTATAAGGAAGCAAAGGACACCAAAACTACCGCTCTTTCGGTATATTCCGGTGGTACTATTAAGAACGACGGTGTGTACACAATTGTTGCCACAGATGATGCCAAGCCGGCAAACACAGCTACCGTTACGGTCACCATTACCAACAGCGGAAGTGCTGTGCCAGTTGCAGTTGTTACCAGTATTGACAATGCCGGTGCGGAAAAGAAGGCAGAATATAAAACGAACAAAGCCGCAAACAACGTCTTTAATTCCAATTACCCGGTAAAGGTCGTCATTACTGATGACGGTCAGATGAACAGTATTTCCTATGTCTATGTTGACACCGGTAAGGTCAGCACCACGGTTAATGTGGCGGAAACTGATGCAAAAAACGGTGTTATCCTGTCCGGTTACGGAAAGTATACCTTTACCGTGAAGGATAACGCATACAATACGATTGCCTTTACCGTTAATATTACCGAGCCTGCGCACAAAATCACTGCTACCGATATTGATACCGGAAACAAAGAGAATAAGACCCATGTTTCATGTTTGGGAGGCACATTCAAAGCTGTTCTCACCGGTACCAACATCCATAACAAGGTTGCTCTTTTCTGCGGAGAGACAATGATCGGTACTCCTGTTACTGTAGGTTCTTCCGAAAAGCCTCTGAAGAACGTGGAAATCGCAGCAAACACATTCAAGATCCCTGCGAATACTACCGATAAGGCCGTCGAGTATGTCCTGCGGGCCTATGAACCTGATGCTGAGGATAAGGATATTACGTCAAAGAAAGGTACTGCGCTGGGTAAACTTACCGCAGCGGCAAAGAGTACTATCATTGAAGTAACTCCCACTAAGCTGTCTTATACTGCTGCCGGATCATCTCAGGACATCACCATTCACTCCAACTGCCAGCTTGTGGTCAAGTCCAGTGATAGTTGGCTGACTGTTCCCAGCGTTAAGGGCCCCACAACCAACACCGACGGCACTTTGACCACTGTTCTCACTGTCAAGGCTGCTGCAAACAGCAGTTTCGACCGTAACGCGACTATTACCTTTACCTCTCAGGCCGATCCCTCTAAGACTGTGACCGTTAATGTTGAGCAGGCAGGCGTAGGTGCTGCAGAGCGTCTGTCTGGAGCCAACCGCATTGAGACCGCCGTTGCAATCAGCAAGGAAGGCTGGAATTCTGCAAAGAATGTTGTTCTGGCAAACGGTCTCAAGTTTGCTGATGCTCTGGCCGGTGTGCCTCTGGCTGCCGCTGCTGATGCTCCCATCCTGTTGACAGAGAACAAGTCCTCTGGTCTTGAGAAGAGCGTGCTCGATGAAATCAAGCGTTTGGGTGCCAAGAAGATCTATGTGCTTGGCGGTACTGCTTCTGTCAGCGAGTCTATCGTTACCACAATAGAGAACGCTGGTTATACAGTAGAGCGCATTTCAGGAAACAACCGTTATGCCACCTCTGTGGCTATCGCCGAAATGCTCCGCACTCTGACGGGTAAGGAGTTTACCAAGTTCTATTTCGCCAATGCAAATAACTATCCCGATGCTCTGTCCATCAGCGCTGCTGCTGCCATCGAAGGCAATCCTATCCTCTATGTTCCTACCACCGGTGCTGCTGAAAAGCAGGTGTCTGGGTTTGTTAAAAACAGCAAGTGCAAGACCGGCGTTATTCTTGGCGGAACTGCAGCCATATCCGAAGCCGGAGAGAAGTCCCTGACTGATCTCGGTGTTTCAATCACCAGAATCAGCGGCAGCAATCGTTATGATACTTCGGTCAAGATCAACGAGGCTTGCAAGAGTCTGTTTACCGGAAAGTCCATAGCTGTTGCTACTGGTGAGTCATTCCCTGATGCACTGGCAGGAGGCGCACTGTGTGCCAAACTGAAGATGCCTGTTGTGCTGGTTTCATCCAAGAACTCCAGTACCGCAGTCAACTTCATTAAGGGTACCGAAGCAGAATCTCTGTATATAATCGGTGGTGCTGCCGTGATCAGTGACAGTCTGGCTATCACCCTTGCTGAAGCCGTCAAATAAATGGCTTAGAGAATAAAATATTATATCAGCCGCGGCGAAGTATCACAAACGTGACTTCGCCGCGGCTTCTTTGTTTACGACAAAAAATCACCCTTTCACGGATATCCGCAAAAGGGTGATTCGGTATTATAATTTTTTCAACTGCTGAAGATACGTCATAACTGAGCTGAAAAAACGGCATAAATCCAGATTTGCGATATCAGTGACAGCACCGGATTAATCAGTCAGCGCAGAAAATTACTCGCCTGCGTTCTCCCAGTTGTGCCAGACGGCCTGAACGTCGTCGTTCTCCTCCAGCATATCAAGGAGCTTCTGCATCTTGATGGCAGCGTCCTCGTCGGTGATGGCGGTGTAGGTGTCGGGAACCTTCTCCACGTCAGCGGAAACGAAGGCGTAGCCGTGGGCTTCAAGTGCCTCACGCACAGCGGTGAAATCTTCAGGTTCAGTGAAGACTTCATAGACATCGTCGTCTGCCTGGAAATCTGCGGCACCGGCTTCGAGTGCCTGCTCCATGACGGTATCCTCATCGTTGCCCTCGCGCTCAATAACCAGTACGCCCTTCTCCTTGAACATGAAAGAAACGCAACCGGAGTTGCCCAGATTGCCGCCGAATTTATCAAAATAATGACGCATCTCACCAGCGGTGCGATTGCGGTTGTCAGTCAGAGTTTCGACGATAACAGCGACGCCGCAGGGGCCGTAACCTTCGTAGGTGAGTGCTTCGTATTCCTTGCCGTCTCCGCCGCCGGCTGCCTTCTTGATAATGCGCTCGATATTGTCGTTAGGGACGTTGTTTGCCTTGGCTTTAGCTATACAGTCACGCAGCTTGAAGTTGGAAGCAGGATCGGCTCCACCGCCTTCGCGGATGGCGATCTGAATTTCGCGGCCGATGCGGGTGAAAACCGCCGCACGGGCAGCATCGGTCTTTTCCTTCTTACGCTTGATGGTACTCCATTTGGAATGTCCGGACATTATTGGATTCCTCCCGAATAAGTTGATTATCAGATATATTTTATCATATAATTCGTTTGTGTACAATAGAAAAAAGCATTTATTTGCATCGCAAAACACCAACAGGGCTGCCACACTTTGGAAGCGTGACTGCCCTGTTGGTGTTTATCTGGTGGTACCATGGAAATAAGCAAAATATCCTGAGCTGTAGTGATCACAGCGGAGGTCATACACGGCTCAGAACCGCATCCAGTTCTGTATGGCAGACTGAAGATCTTCTGTGGTGAAGTCGATCATTCCGGGATGCTGGCGTTTTCCCCACTTGTTGCGCAGATTAACTTCCTTCTCGATGTCGGAAAGGGAGATGCATGTTCCCTTGAGACTGCTGATTACTGTTCTAAGACGTCCTTCATCAATTGCCATAATAGAAACCTCCTTACAATAACTCTGCCGGACAGTGTGTCGAAAAGGATGAATTTGATAAAAATATTTTGTTATTATTTATCTTTGTTAATATAAATATACAACAAAATTTATCAAGAGTCAATATGTGAATATATACAAATTATAAGGTATTTACAACGATAAGTCGAATATGGTATTATATTAATCTATAATTTATTTTGGAGTTAAGCCTTCTGTAGCGGGCAAAGGAGCGTGAAAAATGTCGAGATTTGCACTGTCTGTTGAGAATGTAACCAAGAAGTTCGGAGCCATTACTGCCATCAGCGATTTTTCTCTGTCTGTGCAGCCTGGTGAAATTCTTGGTCTGCTTGGTCCTACCGGTGCTGGAAAGTCAACGCTGATGCGGCTTGTTGGCGGTTTGGTCATGCCGGACAAGGGCGACATAATGATAAATGGAACAAGCATGTACAGCAATTTCGAACTTTGCATGCGACAGACCGGTTTTGTGCCTGATCGCCCGGAGTTTTACTCATACATGACCGGAAGAGCAAATCTGTCGGTTATCGCTGACATGTACGGTGGAATTCCTGATGACCGCATTGAGGATATCATTGAACAGCTCAAACTCAGCGTTTATATCGATGATAAATTCAGCAGCTATCCTGCAGGAGTCAAACAGAGACTTGCGATTGCTGCAGCGCTTATCAATTCGCCGAGACTGCTGATAATTGACGAGGCGTTGGACGGTCTTGATCCCATTTCGGTGGTAGATCTGAGAAGACTGCTGCGCAGGCTCGCCGACGATTACGGAATGAGCGTGCTTGTTACCTCGCACCAGATGCTGGAGCTTGAAAAACTGTGCAATCGTGTGGCAATAATGGATAACGGTATGCTCATCGGCGTGGGAACTGTGGATACGCTGAAAAAAGCTAACTGCAGCAAGCAGCGGCACAGACTGCTGCTTGATCGTCCGGATGCCGCTGCTCCGTATATCTGTGAGGCTGCAGGGGTTATTACCGAGGTCAGAGGAGATTCGATAATTGTCGATGCAGAGCAGGCGATGGTACCAAAGATTATCAGCATGCTGTTTTCCCGTGGCCATCTGGTTTATGAGGTTACACCGATGGAAATGACTCTTGAGGAGGCGTATTACCGTATGCTCCGGCTCAAGCCAGTGACAAGACGGGAGTATTCTGATCCTTACACCGGAGGTGAATACGATGGGTAAATTGCTTCGTGTGCTGAAAGCAGAGCAGCGAAAACTATGGAGCAAAGGCAGTCTGCTTGGCTGTTTTGTACTTGTATTTGTGCTGTCGTTCGTGCTTTCTTTTGCCTGTTCCAATATCCGCGAATCCGGAATTGACATGAGAGATATATTTGATAATGTCCATGTGGAAGCGGCATTTGCAGAACCTAAAAACGAAGGCTGGCGTGAGAATATCGCTGCAGATATTGAATATTACGGAGTAGAGATAGAGAACACAGCTGTTCTGATTTCCGATGCTTCCGGCGCGGAAAAAGCCGTTCTGGAGCGGCAGATGGCAAAGATGGTTCGCGAACAGACTGTGGCTCAGTACAGGCTTGAAAATAATCTTGCACTCTGGGACTGGAGAAACAGTTATTCGCTTATTCTTTGCATGTGGTTGATGATTCCCGTAGTTGCGATAGTTACTGTGATATACGCTTCTGATATTTTCGCAGGTGAGTTTGTGCGCGGCACGATAAGAGTCATTCTTTCGAGACCCGCAACCCGTATCAAGCTATACATAGCCAAGCTTGTCACAGCTCTGCTGCTGGGTGTTCTTCTCATGGGAATTGCCTCTGTGGCAGCGGGTATAGGATGCGGCGTACTGCTTAACCCGACCAGTGGTGAATATGTTGGATACATAAACGGAAGCGCTTATTCCTCAAGCTGGGGAGCGCACATCTTTACTGTATTCCTGTGCTGCTGCGCGTCGGTGTCTGTTTGTGTGGCTTTATGTGCTGCGCTCGGAAACATGACCCGTTCAAGGGGGATTTCCGGTATCTGCACTGCAACGCTTGCGGTCGGTGGAATGACTGCAGGGCCGGTTGCGGGGTTGATTGATTCCGGAATAGCCGGTATGGCGCTGCCGTTCTGCTTTGATCTGACTGTTCCCCTTAGTGCCGTAGCCTATGGCAGCGGATGCAGTTTTGCGGTATGTGCGATTTCGGTCGTGCTTCATTTTGTCACGTTTTCATATCTGGGGTATTCTGCATTCCGCAGAGATACCTGATCAGAAAATTCATGCAAAAAAATGAACACAAAATACGATATTTCTCTTTTCAAGAGTTCGAAGATATTGTATAATATCTTATGTATATAAAATGGCGGAAGCCTGTTCAACAATGAGTAATAAAGGAGCAAGTCAATCTTATGAAAAACAAGGTAAAACTGACCATCTGCGGCGGAGATTATTATATCACTTCTGACGATGACGATATGTACATGCGAATGATCGGCGATGAGGTCGATCAGCGGATGAACGATATGCTTTCGGAGAATTCCCGTGTATCCACCACCATGGCTGCTGTACTGTGCGCTCTGTCATACGCCGACGACTGCCATAAGGCTAACGGCACTGCGGATAATCTGCGTTCCCAGATCAAGGAGTACCTTGAGGAGAGCCAGCGCGCCCGTCTTGAGGCTGACGAAGCCAAGCGTGAGGTTGAGCGTCTGCGCCGTGAGCTTCAGGGCCTGAGACTGCGCCTTGCCGAACTGGACGATCGTTGAGTTCTCATAATTATCCTGAGGTATTGGCTCCTGCCGGTTCGCCTGAACAGCTTATTGCCGCCGTTCGCTCCGGGGCAGACGCGGTCTATCTTGGCGCGGGCAGCATGAACGCAAGGCAGTCGGCGCAGAATTTTTCTGAACAGGAACTGATGGAGGCTGCGGCGTACTGCCGTGAATACGGTGTGAAACTGTATGTGGTAATGAACACACTGCTGTTTGATGACGAGCTTGAGCAGGCGGGACGCCTGTTCGAACTGGTGTGTTCCATGCCTGCGGATGGAGTGATAGTACAGGATGTTGGTCTTGCTTCGCTTATGCGTGCGGCCGCTCCGGAAATGCCTGTGCATGCCTCAACACAGATGACCATACATAGCCCTGCTGCGCTGGAAACGCTGCGCGGTATGGGCTTTTCGCGGGCTGTACTGGCACGTGAACTCAGTGAAGAAGAATTGTCTGAGATGGCATCCGGTTCGCCGGTTGAACTGGAAGTGTTTGTACATGGAGCGCTGTGTATGTGCGTTTCCGGTCAGTGTTATCTCAGCGCAATGCTCGGCAGCCGGAGCGGTAACCGTGGACGATGTGCCCAGCCATGCCGTCTGCCGTTCAGGTCGGGCGAGAAGGAATTCGCGCTGAGCCTGAAAGATATGTCCCATGTTGGTCATATTGAACGGCTGTCGGAGATGGGGATCAGGTCGCTGAAAATTGAAGGACGTATGAAGCGTCCGGAATACTGTGCCGCTGCCACCGCTGTTTGTTCTGCGGCGGCAAAAGGAGAGCAAATTCCCGCCAAGCTGGCGGAAAGCCTTTCGGCGGTTTTTTCCCGGTCCGGATTTACTGACGGATACTTTACTGCGCGCAGAGGTCCGGCAATGTTCGGATACCGCACAAAAGATGACGTTACCGCTGCCGATAGTTCGGTGATGTCCTCTCTGCACGAACTCTATAAGAAGGAACGCGGCCGTGTTTCGCTGGAAATGAAGGCTATTGTACAGGCAGGAAAACCGGTTGAACTTACCGCTGTGGATGCAGACGGCAACAGCGTTACTGTAACAGGGGACATTCCGCTGGTCAGTGACGGTGGAAGTTTGTCCGCGGAACAGCTTTCAGCGCGTCTTGCGAAGACCGGTGGCACCGCTTTTGTTCCCGGGAATATCCGATGTGAGGTGGAGGACGGGCTGTTTATGCCCGCTTCGGTAGTGAACGGGCTGCGCAGGCAGGCGATTGAAGGATTGACGGCTCAGCGCAGGAAAGCCGTACCGGTTGAATGCGCGTGGAAGCAGTCACGGGTAGTCACCCACATAGCGGGAAGTACCGAGGTGCATGCGGTTTTTGCTGATATTGCGCAGGTTCCTGATGTCATGCCTAATTATGTCAAACGCGTATATCTGCCGCTGGAGAGCGATCCCTCCGCGTTTGACCGCATGATTGCAGCTGGATACGAGGTGTGCGTGGAAGCGCCGCGTGGTCTGTTCGGCAATGAAAGACGCATACGTGAACTTCTTGGCGTCGCTCGCTCTCATGGTATTTGCGTGTGTATGATACACAATATCGGACTTATCGAGCCGGTGCTTTCGGCGGGAATGGTTCCCTACGGAGGCTTCGGACTGAATATTACCAACACTGCTTCAATTGAAGAATTTGAACGTCTCGGTCTTGCCGGAAGCGAACTCAGCTTTGAGCTTACGCTGGGCAGGATCGCGGCACTGGGCGGTAGAATGCCCCGAGGTGTGATAGTGTACGGCTATCTGCCGCTGGTGCTCACACGCAATTGCCCTTCGGCGCTTTCAGGTTGTCCTGGCAAACCCTGCGGAGAATGCGGAATAATCGACCGCCGCGGAGTGCGGTTTTCCACTCGATGCCGCATGGGATGCACAGAGATCTATAACAGCGTTCCGCTGGATATGACCGGTCGTGAGCGCGAGATTTCCGGTGTGGAACATCACATAATGAGATTTACTACAGAGGACGCGGGTCAGGTGCAGCGCGCGTTGAGCGCGTATCGCAAGGGTAATGCCTCACAAGGTGACATAACCCGCGGACTTTATTATCGGGGAGTGGAATGATTTCCCCGTCTTTACGGCATCAAAACAGGAGGACGACGATGACCCGGAGAAAATTGCTTGTTATTTGCTTATCTGTGCTGGCTGCGCTTTCTGCTGTCCAGTTCTGCGGATGCGCATCAACGAACAAATTTACGAGCTGTTCGTCTTTTTCCGAGACTATGAATGCTGTTTCGGTCAATCTGTTTGGAGAACCGGAACAGGAGTTTGTTCAGCTTTCTGTTACGTTGCCGCGTCATCCGGGTTATGCGCCTGTCGAGGACAAGAACGGTTATGACGCTCTGGATACTGACGAGGAACGTCAGGCATATCTCAGTATGGAACAGAGCCTGTTCCGCCTTACGTCGGAGGACGGAGGAGAGCATGGAAAACTCCAGCTTTGCCGCGCGCTGATACCGTCACTTGAATCGGTACAGATTTTCAAGGTCAAGGAAGCGCTCAAGAGCGATCATCCTGAGGCGTTCTGGTTCAACGGAAATTACACTCTGGGACGCAATAGTCACGACGGTCTTTATGTTATTCTTTACAGTACGCTTACTGCAGAAGAAATTGAAAGCGGTTCCGCTGCGATCTATCGCCGTGTAGGGACGATGCTTGGAGAGATTCCTTCCGGTCTCAACGAGTATGATCGTGAACTGATGGTACACGATATGATTGTACGCGATGTGGAATATGATCACGCGGCTGCTGAAAACATGGATATGGTGCCTGAGGCGGCGACTATCTATGGTACGCTTATCGAAAGCAGAGCGGTATGTACCGGCTATGCTTTTACTGCGAAGCTTATGCTTAACCGGGTTGGTATTTCCTGCATGACTGTGGATGGAACACTGTTGGATGAACCGGATAACGGTCATATGTGGAATCTGGTGTCAATTGGTGGAGAATGGTACCATCTTGATGTCACCAACAACGACCCGACAGGATACAGTGCGGACAACATCCGTTCCTACAACTATTTTAACCTTACAGACAAAGCAATTTGCGTTACACATGAGATCGCTCCAAATTATATGATGCTCACAGAGAGCACGATACAGTGGGGGGACGATGCGGTCAATGCTTACAATTTTCCTCTGCCGGAGTGCAATTCCGAAAAGTGGAATTATTACAGAAAAAAAGCTGCCGTAATTTCAAAACTGAATTACGAAGGGCAGCAGGTTATTTACGATATCATGCAAAAATGCAGCCTCAGTGGCGATGATATGTTCTATCTGATTTTTGATGACGGAATAGAGCATGTAACCGTCGAGAGCTGGTTTGAATCATTTCTCACAGAGGATATCGGGTCCATCAATGACAGCAACTCTGCTGAAGGAACCGGTTATCATATTGACAAATGCAAGTACGGACAGGGCGCCAATCAGAAGTGGTGTAATGTTTATATCTTCAAACTCGTGTTGATTGAACGTCCTGCAGTCTGAATTATTAACAGGGAGGATTTTGTTATGATTAAGCTTATTCTTGCTTCGACATCTCCTTTCCGTGCCGCACTGCTCAAGCGTGCGGGATGCTTTGATTTTGAGGTTCGCGCACCGCATATTGATGAAACCGGCGTTACCGGCCGCCGTCTGCCTCCGTCTGAGGTTGCACGTTCTCTCGCCGCGCAGAAAGCACTGGCGGTCTGGGAGCACAACAATGATGGTGAGATTATTCTGGGTGCGGATACCGTTGTCCGGGTGGACGATGAGATATTCGGTCAGCCCAGAGATGCGGAGGATGCACGACGCATGCTCCGCAGGCTTTCCGGCACACAGCATGAAGTCTATACCGGAATCCACATATGCGGCGACTATATCGAAACCAGTTTCTCGGACAAGACTATCGTTACGATGTACGAGATGAGTGAAAGAGAAATCGATGAGTATCTCAAATATAATGAATTTTGGTCAAGACCCGGTGCGTACGACATCACCAGAATGGGTTCCATGCTGGTAGAACGCATAAACGGAGATTACAATAATCTTCTTGGCTTGCCGGTCGGACTGTTGATCAGGCAGCTCCGTGCGTGCGGCTTCAGAATATGACAAAAGATTCTATAATCCGATTTTGTGAACTTCAGGTTAATTTTTTCGGTTTAAATAATTTGTTGTTGAGAATAGTTCCATGCGGGTTTATAATTATTGTATTGAACTGTTTATTAACTTATTATATATTAGGTATTTTTGCGCGCGGTCTTAAGGACGCGAAAGGAGACAAAGCTTATGGGTATGAGTTTCTTTACCAAAGATATAGGTATAGATCTTGGAACAGCAAACACACTTGTTTACATAAAAGGTAAGGGTATTGTTATGCGTGAGCCGTCGGTTGTGGCGGTTGACGTGCGCAGCGACACTGTCCTTGCCGTAGGCAGTCAGGCCAAGGAAATGATCGGACGTACTCCCGGTTCCATCGTGGCAGTTCGTCCTCTCAAGGACGGTGTAATTGCCGACTTTGACATCACTGCCACCATGCTCAAGTATTTCATTCGCAAGGCGGTCAGAACCAGCCTGTTCTCCCGTCCTCGTGTGGTCATCTGTATTCCCTCCGGTGTTACCGAGGTTGAAAAGCGAGCCGTTGAGGACGCCGCAAAGCAGGCAGGCGGCGGTGACGTTGACCTGATTCAGGAGCCTATGGCTGCGGCTATCGGCGCAGGCCTTCCTGTTGCGGAGGCTACCGGTAGCATGATCGTTGACATCGGCGGCGGTACTTCCGAGGTTGCTGTTATCTCTCTGGGTGATATTGTTACCTCCGAGTCCGCTCGTGTAGCCGGCGACCGTTTTGACGAGGCTATTGTTTCCTACGTCAAGAAAAAGTATAACCTGCTCATCGGTGAGCGTACCGCTGAGGAGATCAAGATCGAAATCGGATCCGCGTTCCCTTACGAAGACGAGCAGAGCATGTCCATCAAGGGACGTAATCTGGTTGACGGTCTGCCTAAGAACGTGGTCATTTCTGCTGCTGAAGTGCGTGAAGCTCTTGCCGATCCTCTTGCCAGCATTATTGACGCAATCAAGAGTACGCTGGAAAAGACTCCCCCCGAGCTTTCTGCTGATATCATTGACCACGGCATTATGCTTACCGGCGGCGGAGCCCTGCTGCGCGGCTTTGATAAGCTGGTTGCTCAGGAAACCGGTATGCCCGTTCACATTGCCGAACGTCCGCTGGACTGCGTGGTTGATGGTACCGGCAAGCGTCTGGATATTATCATGCCGAGAGCATACTGGGACGCCGGACGCAGATAATTTTTTCAGGAAGGGCAGGCAATCATGCGCGATCTGCTTAAATCCAAAAATTTCAAGATCATGCTCGCTGCGGTGTTTCTTGTGCTGGGTATTATGATTTACTCTGCCAGTAATTCAGGACAGCAGAATATTTTTTCATCGGTTGCCAGCTTTATTACCACACCGATCCAGAAACTCAGCGCACTTGTTTCAGGCGGTATCAATGACCTCGGCGGTGATCTGACTGATATCGACGAGATCCGTGCTGAAAACGAGCTGCTGAAGGACAAGATACGGATGCTTCAGGCTCAGCTGGTGGATTACGAAACCTACAAGCAGAAGTACGATGATCTTCGTGACCTGCTTAAGCTGAAAGATGACAGCGGAGAGATGGAACTTATCCCTGCCACGGTTATTTCCAGAGATGCCACGGATGCCTACGGTACTTTTATTATTGATAAGGGTACGCTGCAGGGAGTTGCTTATCTGGATCCGGTCATTACTGAAGACGGACTTGTGGGATATGTTTCCCAGGTCGGTCCTGTTTCCAGTAAGGTTACAACTATTCTCAGTCCGTCTACCGATGTTGGCGCTATCGACAAGCGCACCAAGGACGGTGGAGTACTGGGCGGAGATCAGGAACTCGCTCAGACCGGTTACGCAAAGCTCAGCTATCTGCAGAGAGATTGCGACGTTACGGTGGGAGACCTGATCGTAACATCGGGGCTGGGTGGTATTTACCCTAAGAATCTGATTATCGGAGAGGTAACCGAAATCCGCGCCGAATCGCAGGATATTTCGCTTTATGCGGTAATCAACCCTGCTGCGGACGTCAATGGATGCACCGATGTCTATGTTGTTACCGATTTTGAAGGACAGGGTGCTGTGGTAGATGGGGAGATCGCTATTCTGCCGCCTTCCTCGTCCGATGCCGAATAATTATTGCATTTTATTACTTCGCCTCGACTGGAGGAGAAATGAAAAACTGGATTAACCCTCGCATCAAATGGCTGGCTTATGCCCTTGAGCTTTTTATAGTGTACATCATACAGACCACCCCCAATTTGCTTCCGAGCTTCTTGGGGGTAAAACCATTGCTGCTGGTTGTCACAGCTATCAGTATTGCCATGTTTGAAGGCGAAGGAGCCGGAACGTGGATCGGACTGGCTGCCGGTCTGCTCATGGATATGAGCGCGGGCGGCGTTTTCGGATTCAACGGACTTATGTTGATGATAATCTGCTACGTGTGCGGCGCAATGGTTGTCTATCTTATGAGAAATAATATTGTATCAGCGATGGTGCTGGGTGTTTGCGGACTGCTGGTACTCGGGCTGGTTCGCTGGTTTTTCTTCTATGTTCTGTGGAGCGATCCGAAGATCTGGTATAATCTTTATGCGTTTATGCTTCCGCAGGTCATCTACACCGCGGTCACTATGCCGATCGCGTTTTTCTTCAACCGTTCCGTCGCTACCCATCTTACTGTGGAGGACTGACGGAAAAACCTCGCAGCTATTCAGGGATAAACATTTATGAAAGAAAACAATAAAGAATACTTCAGACGCTTTGCTATCCTGATGAGCGTTGTAATCGTAGTCATGATAGCGTTTGAGATTATTCTGATGCGCCAGCAGCTTGTAAACGGCGATCAGTATAAATCTCAGGCAATTAAATATACTGCCACCTCGCTGGGCATCACTGCTGCCAGAGGCGAGATTGTTGACAGATACGGTCGTGCTATTGCCCAGAATAGAATGGGTTACAGCATCATGTTCAATCGTGCCGAGATGGATCGCGAACGATGGAACGATACCATCTGGAAACTGACCCGTATTCTCGCGGAGGATGGGGAAGAATGGATAGATAACTGTCCGATAGTGATTAATGAATCCGGTTATGCCGGATATATCGACGGCATGGAATCGGCTATCGCGGATATGAAAGCAGAGCTGAATCTCCAGTCTTACGCAACCGCGCAGAACTGCCTTGATACAATGTATGAGGAGTATGAGCTTACCAATCAGAGTCCTGAGGTGGCGCGCGTAATCATGGGCGTGCGACTCAATATGGAACTGATGGAGTTCTCCAGCTCCAATCCATATATCTTTGCCGAGGACGTTTCTCTGGAAACTGTCGAAAAAGTCGCGGAGAACAGTGAACTGCTCAAGGGTGTTGAAATTCAGGTTGTTCCCATTCGTGAGTATACCGACGGAACAATCGCCCCTCATCTTATCGGCAACACCGGCCCTATTTTCGCTGAAGAGTACGAAGAACTCAAAGCTCAGGGTTACAGCATCAATGCAACCATCGGTAAGTTCGGTATTGAAAAGACCTACGAAAGCTACCTCAAGGGAACCAATGGTGTACGAAAGGTGCAGCGTGATGATACTGGTGAAATAGTTTATGAAGAAATCACAAGAGACGCCACGCCTGGAAACACGGTTGTTCTGACCATTGACTCCAAGCTTCAGAAAGTGGCACAGGATTCAATTGGAAACCTGATACACAAGATATCATCCACCGGTGGTCCCAAGAGCGGTATTGACGCTGATGCAGGCGCGCTGGTTGTAATGAATGTTCGCACATTTGAGGTGCTTGCGGCGGTGACTTATCCGTCCTTTGATCTGGCAAATTACAACGAGCAGTACAGCGCGATGCTTGCCGATAAGTCGGCTCCGCTGTTCAACCGTGTGCTCAACGGTACCTATGCTCCCGGTTCCACTTTCAAGCCAGCTATTGCCCTTGCCGGTCTGCAGGTTGGTAAGGATGATCCGGAACACGGGATTAATTCTTCTTCTACATTTGCCTGTGTGGACTCTACTCCGAAGGGAAGAGCGGGATACGGCGAGTTCACACTTGACAAGTATCAGGACTTTACACTGTACTGTCTGCATGAACACGGCACCTGCGATGTTGTAGAAGCCATCGGAGTGTCCTGCAATATTTTCTTCTATGCCACAGGCTATCGTCTGGGAATCACCAGAATGAACGACTACTGCAAGCAGCTGGGTCTGGGTGTTGCTACCGGTATCGGTATGGGCGAGGCCAAGGGTGTTCTTGCAGGTCGTGAAAACCGCGAGTCACGTGAAATGGGCTGGTACGAAGCTGATACCCTGACCGCTGCCATCGGACAGAACGATAACAAGTTCACGCCCATGCAGCTCTGTGCCTACATTTCCACTATTGCCAACGGCGGAACGCGATATGAGGCAAGAATTATCAAGACGGTCAAGACATACGACATGGAAGAGACTGTCGTTGAAGACACCAGCGAAAATCCTGTGGTCTACAACGAGCTCAATGTTGACACGGTCATGATAAACATCGTTAAGGAAGGCATGCGCGCGGTGGCCGAGGACGGTACCGCCGGTGAGGTTCTGGGTGACTACAAGGTGCCTGTCGGCGGCAAGACCGGTACGGCTGATACCACTGAAGAAGCCACAGCGAATGCACTGTTTATCGCCTTTGCGCCATACGATGAGCCGGAAATCGGTGTTGCTATTGTCGGTGAACGCTGCGGTTACGGCAGCAGCATGGCTCAGGTTGCACGCGATATATTTGACTATTATTTCTATTCGGACAAGACTGCCGGGTATCTGGTTCTTGAAGAAGGAGAACTGGTTAAATAGGACCTCGGCGAGAATATGTTTCAGATCAACTATCGGTCGGGTGCTTTTTGAGCGCCCGACCGATGTTTGCCTTGACAAAATAAAGTGGATATTGTAACATATTATGTACAATAATTGTTAAATTGGGGGAGGTGTGTCTCTTGGCTGTTCGCAAGGACAATACCACCGGTCTTGAATACAAAAGATCGTTGACGGAAGAAGAACAGAAAGCCCGCGCTGCCGCAAGCGTGGATAGAATTTATTCTGTGGCTTCTTTTGTTTTTGCAATCGGACTGATTGCGGTCGGTGCGTTATGTGTCATAAGCTTTTTGAACAAAGCCCCCACAATGGCGATCGTCTGCGAGATCACTGTGTTTGTCTGCCTTATCGCTTTGCTTGTTCTGGTGTCCCGTTCAAGGCGCAGAATGCATGAGCAGAGGGTAAGAAACGAACGCTATCCATACACGAGTGTAGATAAAAGAGAGATCGACAAGATTTTTGATCTCATTGCTGACGAAGAAAATAAAAGAGAAAGACTGAATCGTTTTGCTTCAAGCGGTGTAGCCAATCGTGCAGGATCAGCGGCTGATGTTCCTGCGCACAAAAAGGAAGTCGCGGTCAAAGAGGCCGTTGATGCTGATCCCGTTGAGGATGTACCGGTAGTGGTTCAGAGTGACGACACTCAGGATGCTGCTCTCGTGCAGCGGGAGGAGGAAGATATGTCCAGCATACTTGATGATGAACTCAATGACGTTGAGATCAGAATGAGAGCCATGGAGGCAGAGGACGGAGATCCCGCAGATTCTGAACAGAAGACTGAATCCGCTGTCGAAAGTGAAGAACCTGGCAAGGAAAAGCGCCGTAAACGTCCTGAAGATCAGCCTCAAAGAGAAGGAGATCGTTCCAGACAGCGCCCGCCCGGAAAGCGTCCCCCGCAGGGAACAAAGGGCAAGAAGCGTCCTCCTGCCGGCGAAGGTCTGCGTGATCCTCGAGATCCCAGAGCACAGCAGGGCGCAAAAAAACGCCGTCCGCCACCCTATGCTCCGTACTACGGCGGAGCGTATTATTACGACGAATATGGTCGTCCGATTCGCCGCCCGCCGCCCTATGATCCCTATTACGGCGGAGGATATTACTACGATGAATACGGTGAGCCGGTGCGCCGTCGTGAACCGCCTTATCCCAAAGAGAGAGTATACTACGATGAGTACGGCAATCCCGTAAGACGCCGTCCTCCTGCGGGACAGGATCCCCGCAGGGAAGACCCTGCACGTCGCAAGCGTCCGGGCGCTCCTCAGGGTGGAGATCCCGCACGCCGCAGACCCGATGGTGCCGCTAAGGCAGCTCCGGGGGCTCCGGAAAAGAAGAGCAAAATGCCCGCGGCTCCTGTCGATCCCAGTAAGCGCACTGCGGCTCCGGTTGCGATGCCTTCACGCAAGCAGGATTTCGACGAAGAATACGTACCGGTTTCCATCGCTTATGATGAAGAGAACGACATTCTGAACGATTCCGAGCGCGATGTGGTTTCTCTGCGTGCCAACAGCGGCAGGAAGCCCAGCGTGCCTGCCGCGCCGCCTAAGCCGATTACCGGTGAGGATGATGACGATTACTCGCCGGCAGATATGGAAGCGGTTCCTATCATTGTCGATGATGACTACAATCCCGATTACGGTGATGAAGAATCCTTCGCCGCTCCTGCGGCACGCAGTTCTTCGACCTCAGCCAGATATGATTATCAGGTTGATGAAGATGATTCTTCGCCGGATGAAATTGATACCGGAGTTATCGTTGTACATGACTTTGACGACATTGATCAGGAGGAGTACGAAGCACGTTACTCCCGCGACTACGGCGGTTCTGCGTCTGTAAGCGGTTCAAATGCCTCTGCCGCTAAGAAGCAGAATTATGCGGTCGAGGAGGAGGAATACTCCTACGAGGACGAAGGCGTTATAGTTCTTCCCCGTGACGAGCATTATGAAGAATATATGCAAAAGGTCAAGGAAGAGGAAGAAAAGAAGCGTCAGGAAGAGGAAAAACAGCGCGTTCTTGAGCGTCGCCGTGAACGCAGAAAGAACGGAAAAGTTACGCTCACAATACGCAAGGTGCGCAGAAAGAAGATTCTCAGGAACTCCCGCAAATACATGCGCTTCCGTGCAAGCGTTATTCCTCTCATTAAATATCTGGGTGCTGACCATAGCTAAGTCTGATGTTGCAGTGCTTTCTCAGCAACGTAAATAGCATCACCAGTCTCGCCGCCGGTTCTGTGTTTTCAGAGCCGGCGGTAATTGTTTTGCATTGTCGAAAGGTGCATTTTGAAGGATTAGCTTTGCAACAATGTATTCCATTTGCCGAACAGATATGATATAATATACGCCATAGTCAGAATACTGAAGGAAGAAAAGAGGTTTGTATTGATGAAGACCATACGAGTCAATTTAGGCGACGGTTATGACATTACAGTTGGCAGCGGTTTACTCAAGACACTTGGCAAATGCGCCCGTGCGCTGCCGGCGACCAAGGATGCCTCTATTGTTGTGATTGTTAGTGACAGCAGCGTCAGTGATATTTATCTGCCTGATGTAGTGATGTCGTTCAAGCTTGCAGGATATACTGTGGTTAATTATACGCTTAAACCGGTCGATACCGTGAAAAGGCTGAATACGGTTTCGGAAATCTGCTCTGAGGCAGCCAAGGCGGGAATGAAGAAAGGTGACTTCTTTGTTGCGCTTGGCGGCGTGGATGTCTGCGATATAGCAGGAATGGCCGCGGCTTTATTCCTTGGAGGCTCTCCGTTTATTTCCGTGCCTACGACAATGCTTGCTCAGGTTGCCAGGACTGTGGGAAATCTGAACAATGTCGATCTTGCGGAAGAACGCAGAGTTCTTGGCGTAAGATGGCTGCCGTCTCTGGTGTTGTGTGATACTGCGGTTCTGGAAACACAGAATAAGCGCAGCGCACGTAATGGTGCCGCGGAGATCATAAGAATGGGCTGTGTGGTTTCTGATAAACTGATTGAAGAACTTGACGTAGCCCAGAGCGACATGGAAAAACTTGTCGTGAAGGCCATTTCCACCAGAATCAAGCTTATCGGCAAAGATGAACGTGTTTCTGTTCACAGATCGCTGCTGTACTTCGGCAGTCTGATGTCGCACGCCATTGAAGAGGTGAGTGGATACAGCCTTGATCACGGTGAAGCCCTTGCTGCGGCTATGGTCATTACCTGTGCTGCCAGTGAGCGTGCTGGCATTTCTCAGGTTGGAACGACTGAGAGAGTGGAAGAGATTGTCAGGAAGCATGGTCTTCCTGTCTCTACAAATATACCTGCCGAGCGTCTGCTTAAGGCGGTTGCTCAGGACAGATACATAACCGGAAGTACCATGACGCTGCCTGTTATCAAATCGGTCGGCGACGGCTATCTGTACCGCATGAATGTTGTAGAACTGAGAAATTTCTTTATCGGTTCCCTTCCTGACTGGGCAAAATAAGCAAATTAATCCGGAGGATTCAAGCAATGGCTTCGACATTTGGCAACAATATTAAAATCTCCATTTTCGGTGAAAGTCACGGAATGGGTATCGGCGTGGTAATAGACGGACTTCCCGCAGGTGAGCAGTTGGATATTGACGCGCTGCAGACTGAGATGAACCGCCGCGCACCCGGCAACGACCCTACTTCAACACCGCGCAGAGAAAGCGATATACCGGAGATTTGCTCCGGTATCCTTGAGGATACCACCACTGGTGCCCCACTGTGCGCAGTAATAGAGAACGCAAACACCCGTTCGGTTGATTACGAACGTATGTCCCGCCTGCCCAGACCCGGTCATGCTGATTACACCGGTGCGGTAAGATACAACGGATATAACGATGTTCGCGGCGGTGGACATTTCAGCGGACGTCTGACTGCACCGCTTACCTTTGCCGGTGCGGTGTGCAAGCAGATTCTTGCCCGTCGCGGAGTTACCATTGGCGGTCATATCTATGCAATCGGCAATCTTTATGACCGTCCGTTTGATATGCTGCGAGTGCGCCCGGAGGATCTGAGACGACTTACCCAGTCTCATTTTCCGCTTAACAATCCCACAATGGAAGGGCAGATGCGCGCGCTGGTTGAGGAGGCACACTCCGACGGCGACAGTGTTGGCGGCATTGTGGAAGTTGCCGCAGTTGGTGTGCCGGCAGGTGTGGGTTCGCCCATGTTCGGCGGTGTGGAGAATGTGCTTTCTTCTATTGTTTTCGGCGTTCCTGCGGTTAAGGGAGTGGAGTTCGGTGCAGGCTTCAATGTTACAAGAATGCGCGGTAGCGAATGCAACGATCCCTTTACCATTGAACATGATAAGGTAGTTACTACACAGAACAACAGCGGAGGAATTCTTGGCGGAATCAGCAGCGGTATGCCTATCGTGCTGCGTGCCGCGATCAAGCCGACACCGTCAATTGCCTCCAAACAGCATACCGTTGACCTGCGTGAGAAGCGTGACGCGATTCTTG
Organism: Acutalibacteraceae bacterium; assembly: GCA_045605025.1. Classification (GTDB taxonomy): domain Bacteria; phylum Bacillota; class Clostridia; order Oscillospirales; family Acutalibacteraceae; genus SIG598. Next base: position 27,433 of record JAZUPE010000097.1, on the reverse strand, counting down.
CCATCAACGGCAGACACGATCCCTGCATCGTGCCGCGCGCGCTGCCCGCAGTTGAAGCCGCGGTGGCCATCGGTATTGCCGATCTGATGAAAGAGGTAGGCAAGCTGTGAGTTTATTTGACACTTCAGGTCTCAGACTTATCGATATTTCACGCACTCTTGAGAACATCTCAAAGGAACCGGGCGACCTCTGTCCTCGTATGCGCCTTGCCCACAGCATGGATAGGGGAGAGGACTACAATCTTACCGAGCTGACCATGTGCGTGCACAACGGTACTCACGTGGATGCACCTCTTCACTTCATTCGCGACGGCGGAGATGTGGCTCAGTGCCCTCCTGAATTGTTTGTGGGTGAATGTCTGGTACGTACCTATGAGGATACCATCTGTGCAGAGGATATATTTGCGCTACCCGGGAGTTGCCGCAGACTGATAATCAAAGGGGACGTCACTGTCAGCGAGGGGGCTGCGAGAGCCATCGTTGACCGCGGCATTATCATGGTTGGCGTTGAGCGCAACGCCATCGGTGTGCCGGGTGATCCGGTGCCGGTTCATGTTATTCTGCTTGGTGCTAATGTTGGAATCCTTGAGGGGCTTGATCTGAGCGCCGCTCCAGATGGAGAAGCATTCCTTATGGCACAGCCGCTTAAACTGTCCGGGTGTGAGGGTGCTCCATGCAGAGCCCTGCTTATGGTTAAAGCCGACGCACAATAAATTCTTTGGAAGAGGTAGATCAATGAACGGTAAATCCTTGCGCGGAAGCCTGATGCTGCTCATCGGAGCGGCGATATGGGGTTCCGCGTTTGTGGCACAGGACGTTGGAATGAACTACGTCGGACCTTACACTTTCAACGCTCTGCGCTATTTTGTCGGTGCGCTTACACTGCTGCCGATAATACTTGTCAGCGACAGGATTGCTTTTCGCCGAAATCCTGAACGCGATGCTGAAGCAGTCAAAACCATGAACAGACGCTCCTGGATCGCGGGCATGATAGCGGGACTAGCGTTGATTATTCCGACTACCATGCAGCAGATCGGCATAATATACACCACTGCAGGCAAGGCGGGTATGATTACGGGTATGTACATCATTACCGTACCGCTTCTTGGGCTTTTTCTCGGTAAAAAGTGCGGTCTGAATGTCTGGATTGCTGTTGTGCTCGGCGTGGTTGGAATGTATTTGCTGTGTGTTACGGAAAAACTGACCATATCCGGCGGGGATATTATCCTGCTGGTGTCTATCGTTTTCTGGGCGATTCAGATTCTGGCAATTGACCATTTTGCGTCGGATGTGGATTGTTTCCGTATGGTGTGCATGGAGTTCCTTGTCTGCGCGGTAATTTCTTCCGTGCCCATGATTATCGGCATGGCAACCGGTTCGGCAACGCCGTTCCTTAATGAGCCGGTTCTGGATAAGAGAGCTATTGAAGGCGTGCTGCTGCCGGTACTGTATGTCGGCGTGTTCTCCTGCGGAATTGCCTATACACTGCAGCCTCTCGGTCAACGTGACACGCCCCCCGCTGCCGCATCGCTCATCATGAGCCTCGAATCGGTATTTGCGGCGCTGACAGGATATATTCTGCTTGGCGACGGGTTCACTCCGAGAGAACTTGTGGGCTGCGCGCTGATGCTGGGTGCTTCGGTGCTTGCGCAGTTTCCTTTTTCAAGAGAAAAAACAGATGAAAATGATATCGCTGTGAGCGAATGATATACTAACGAAACGGAGGTATATGCCATGAAAAACGGCGAATATGAATATCACATCAAGCTGCGCGAGGGTGATGTGGGAAAATACTGCATTCTGCCCGGAGATCCCGGCAGATGCGAAAAGATCGCAGAATACTTTGACGAGGCCAGATTCGTCATGTCCAACCGTGAATACACCACCTACACCGGCACGCTGCTGGGCGAAAAGGTTTCGGTTGTTTCCACGGGTATCGGCGGTGCCTCTGCTTCTATCTGTATGGAGGAACTGCATGAGCTGGGAGTCCACACCTTTATCCGAGTGGGCACCTGTGGCGGAATGAATCCAAAGATCGACGCCGGCGACTGTGTTATCGCTACAGGAGCGGTGCGTATGGAGGGCACCAGCAGAGAATACGCACCAATCGAGTTCCCTGCTGTTGCTGACTTTGAGGCGGTGCTGGCTCTGACAGAGGCTGCACAGAAGCTGGACAAGCGTTATCACGTGGGCGTGGTGCAGTGCAAGGATTCCTTCTACGGTCAGCATGACCCTGATTCCATGCCGGTGGGCTACGAACTGAAAGCAAAATGGGAAGCATGGAAGCGCCTTGGTGTGCTTGCCAGTGAAATGGAATCGGCAGCACTGTTCACCGTTGCTGCTGCAAGAGGTCTGCGATGCGGCTCGGTATTCCATGTCGTGTGGAATCAGGAGAGCGAAACCGGTCGTCAGGCGCCGAAAGAAAGTACCGCAGACGCTATCGCGGTAGGCGTTGAAGCGTTGAAGATTCTCATCGAAAAGGATAAGAAAAAGGCATAGATCATATTTGCGAAAAGATCTGAGGTCGGTTTGATCTCAGGTCTTTTTTTATTTTGAGGGAAAATTTGATAAAGTGTATTGACAATAACTGTATTAGTGCATATAATACAACTGTACTACGGACCGTGATACAGTTAATACGTGTGGTACACATGTTGCTACAACAAAGGAGGTCAGAATGTGTTCGATATCAGGCTTGAGGGCAAGGCTCCGATCTATGAGCAGCTGTACAGCGGTATTTCAAGGCTTATATCCTCTGGAGATATGAAGCCGGACGAGCGTCTGCCGGCGGTGCGTGAGGTTGCCAAGCAAATGGGAATCAATCCAAACACCGTGCAGAAAACATATGCGTTGCTTGAGCAGAACGGACTGATTTATTCCATTCCGGCAAAGGGAAGTTACGTTTCCGCCGATCCCGGAGCGGTAAACGCTCTGCACGATAATGCGCTGGCAAAGCTGCGCAAATCCATGGCAGATGCAAAATCATGCGGCGTGACAGGCACGGAAGCGCTGCAGGCGGTAAATGAAATATGGTCTGACGACAGAAAAGAGGGAAATCAATGATAGAAATTAAAAACGCGGTTATGCGTTTCGATGATATTACCGCACTGGACGGTGTGAATCTGACCATCCCCGAGGGGTGCGCCTACGGTCTGCTTGGCTCTAACGGAGCGGGAAAGTCCACTCTTCTGCGGCTGCTTTCCGGAATCTACCGCCCTTATTCGGGTGAGGTGACCATAGACGGTCAGCGGGTTTACAACAACGTTCAAGTCAAGGAAAACGTGTTTTTCATAAACGACGAAACAGCGCAGTTCAACGACATGACCCTTGGCGAGATGCGCGCCTATTACAGGCGGTTCTATTCCGGTTTTTCAGATGAGCTTTTTTATAAGCTGCAGAAAACCGTCGGTCTGCCGATGGACAAACGGCTGAGTACATTCTCTAAGGGTATGAAGCGTCAGGCGGTTGTCATCTGCGGCATTTCCTGCAAAACTCCCTATCTGTTCCTCGATGAAGCGTTTGACGGACTTGACCCAACCATGCGCATCATCGTAAAGCAGATGCTGATTGATGCCATGCTGGACAACAAGCTGACGGTTATCTTCTCCTCCCATAACCTCAATGAAATCGACGAGTTCTGTGACCGTGTGGGTCTTATGCACGACGGCAAGGTGGTTTTCGACCGCGAACTGGATAGTGTCAAGGGTCAGGTGGTCAAGCTCCAGACAGTGTTCGACCGTCCGGTAACTGCCGGAGATTTCACAGGATTTGATGTGCTGCACATTGAGCAGTCGGGCAGCGTGACCAACATCATCGCCCGTGGCGACCGCGAAGCTATCCGTGTTTCGGTCAATGCCCTCGGTCCCAAGATCTACGACGAGATGCCTCTTAGTCTTGAGGAGATATTCATTCACGAAATGGAGGTGCTGGGCTATGACAGCTCCAAACTTGAAAGGTAACTTTTCAAAATTCGGTGCCTATTACGGTTACAAGCTGCGCTCTCTGCGCACGCTGACCATACTCAACAGCATTTTTGCGCTGCTGTCCTATCCGACGGTTATGTTCATTCTGAACCTGTTCGTCAGAAACGAAAACCGGATTCAGGAGTTTTATAGTATTCCGGATTATCAGGGACTGCCGGAATATCTGAAGCTGATTGAAAAGTCTGACGTTCTGGAAAGCCTGATGGGTACGTCCATGGTTATCGGCGTATTCATGCTGGCGGCAATGTTCCTGATGAACTATGTTTTTGTCAGCAAGGCGTTCCGCTGGCTGCACAGAAAGTCTGTGGTGGACATGGATTACAGTCTGCCGGTTTCTGATGATACAAGATTCTTCGGCGACCTGCTTGCTTCTCTGACGGGCAGTCTTGCTCCTCATCTCGGCGCGATTGCCGTGGGCGGCGCATTCTACTGGACTCTGCCCTTCAAAGAAATGGATGCGGTGCCGGAGGAGATTCCGGTGATCTTCGGCATAATCATGCAGCTGGTGTTCACCGGTGTGGTCGCGTGCATCATGTTCATGGGCATCTGCCTGCTGGTCATGTCCTGCTGCGGCCGCGTGGTGGAATCCCGCATCATGCCCTTTGTGGCTAATGCTGTCATTCCGATTATTCATCTGGTCGCCGTTATCAATCTTACTCAGGGCATCTACGGCTTCGGATACAACAGCGACTACGAATTCATGAGCCTGGGGGCCACTTCTCCTCTGGGACTGATTGGGTCAACAATGTTATCCATAATCAACGCAGGATATATGGAGGATTATCGTGCGCCTATTCTGCGTCCCGAAATAATGATCCCGCTGCTCATCATCACAATCGGATGCTTTGTGGGTGCTTATTTCCTGATTAGATTCCGCCGTGCAGAGCGTGTGGGCAGTCCCTATGTCTATTCCGGATTCAAGCTGGTAATGCCCTCGGCGGTTATCTTTACAATTGTGGCGCTGTTTATGGTGGCGCTTCTGCCGGAAAGCGGCAAGCTGAGCGAGCTTGACGGCTCTCGTGTCAGCGGTCCCTTTACCGCGATGGTCATTATCACATTTATCGTCTACATCATCATGGAACTTATCAGCGGCAAAGGGTTTGCAAAATTCCACAAAACAACCCTCAGATACGCTGTGACCATGGCTGTCAGTGTTGCGGTCTGTCTGGTGCTTTATCTTTCTCATGGCATGGGTTTTGCCGGTCTTGTTCCTGATGCAAAGGAAGTTGCAAGCGCGGAATTCTCGTTCTCCCGCGACTACATTTACGGAAACTGCGCCCAGCTGGATAATGTTGAGGTAGTCTCCGGCGAGGATATTGCGAAGCTCATTGAGATACACAAGGCTGTTCCCAAAAAAGACAGAGGTCTCGATGCAAGATGTGTCTTCACAGTGGAATATCATCTTGCCAGCGGCAGCACAATACACAGAAGCTACGCGCTTACCGCAAAAGAGTACGAGGCGGGAATGAAGAAGATTCTTACTCCGGAAGTTTACCTGAAGAGTCAGCTTAACAATACCTCCTGGGTATTCGGCTCCGATGATCCGCAGATACAAAAGGAGTATCGAATTGTATCCGTTCACAATGGCAGCAGCAAGATCACAGTTAATCTTCCTGTTGATAAGTTTGTTGACGCGCTGCGCAAGGATTCCGAACTGGTTAGCTATGAGCTGCTTGAGGATGACGAATGCAGTCAGATGGAACTGATCTTCGATATGACTCACATTGAAGATAATGGCAAGTATACTTTCCGCACGTACATGGATCTGTGGTCGTGGCAGGAGAACACCTTCGCTCTCTTGAAAGAATACGGTGGTGTAGATATCCAGAATTACGGCTTTCCGAAAGAGGAAGGTATGATACTGTGTCTGCCGGCGTCGGCATGTCTGACAAACAGCGGTCAGGCGGCTGAAAAGATTTATCTTGGCAACATTACGGCCGAACGCAGCGAGGAAGATCTGCTTGTGTGTCATGGCGACTTTGGTTTCACCGTCGTGAATGACAGCGTGATAATACCCGCGGATCAGTTCGATATGGTGGAGACAGACTATTATTATGATAATATGCTGGCCTTTGCCGATGACGCTAAGCCGGACGAGAGCTACGACAAAGATTACGTCTTTATGCTGGTCTATTTTGATCCGGAAGACGTTGTCTGGGATGCAGTGCTTGCCGTAGATATGGATGGGTATAATTTTGTCAGCGAGGGCGGCTACATTTACGATGATGTAGAGAGGATGTTCGAAGAACTGACGAGAATTCACGATAACTAAAATTCACGATAACTAAAGAATGAAAAAGCACCTGCCGTGTGACAAAGAACGCGGCAGGTGCTTTTGTTATGTTCAGAATATAAGCGCGACAGTCAGAAGAACAGCAAGACCTATGATGTTAGCAAGGGTGAAAATCCAGAGGAATCTGCCGACCCTTGCGCCGGGATGGCGCATGTACAGCTTAAGGGTGATGAGGCTTGCCAGGGAGGCTATGGGAGTGCCGAGGCCGCCGATATTGACACCCTCCAGCAGTTCACGCCAGTTGTCGGTAAAGCCGGACAGCAGTACAGCGGCGGGAACATTGCTGATGACCTGACTGGTGGCGGCAGAGGTCAGCAGGGTGCTGCGTCCCAGGAGCGACTGCAGAAAACCACGCACAGCATCTACACGGCTGAGGTTGCCGGAAACGATGAAGAAACAGACGAATGTCGCCAGCAGTCCGAAGTCCAGCTTGCCGATCAATCTGCGATCCATGATGAGCAGAGCGACGATAACCACAGCCGTAGTAATGCCGTATGGCACAACGCGGAAAACAGTAAGCAGACACAGAACAAACAGCAGGGCATAGACCGTGAGCTTAACAGGACTGCCCAGAGATTCTTTTTCCAGCTCGGTAGCGGACAGTTTGTCCGGCAGCACAGGCAGCGAAGCTGCGGCAAGACACACAAGGCTTACTCCGGTCAAAGGAAGCATTGCGGCAAAGAATTCGCCGGCGGAAAGATTATATGTAGAATAGAGATACAGATTCTGAGGATTGCCTACAGGAGTGGCCATGCTGCCAAGATTTGCCGCGATGGTCTGCAGCACAAGCATAGGCACGGCGGCGCCGTCACAGCCAATGCGCGTCAGCAGCGGCAGAGTGAAGGGCACGAACACCAGAAGTGCCACATCATTGGTTACAACCATGGATACGAAGAACGGCAGCAGTACCAGCATCACGCTCAGTATACGTCCGCTTGCGCTACGGCTGAGCATCTGACAGGTCAGCCAGCGGAAGAAGCCGCAAGCCTGAAAGCCTTCCACCACAGCCATAAGACTGAGCAGCAGACAAAGCACCCTAAGATCGATGTAGCCGATATAGGCGCTGTCCGGCGGCACGAGAAACATGGTGCCGATGGCGCAAAGCGCAGTGATGAACAGTACCATTTCCTTTTTTATTAACGATATGATATGTTTCATTGAGTGTACCTCACGATATGTTGAATTCTTCGGTTAGGATATCATAGCTAAATACTTTTTTCAACTGACTGTGGTGCTGAAAAAACACACGCTGCGCATTGCGTTATTGTCGGAAATTATCTATAATTATTGCATCACCCGCAGGAGGATGAGATTATGAATTCAGAAAGAAACGGTAATGTCATTGATATAGAAAATATCCTTGCGCAGATGAGCGTTGAGGAAAAGGCTGTGCTGGTCAACGGTGCTACGTTCTTTGGAATGAACGGCGTCGAGCGTCTGGGCGTTCCGTCGCTTATGCTGCTTGACGGCGGCACCGGCATCAATTTTGAACAGCTTTTCGGTGACTTCTTCTCAAAGGAGGAGGCTGCAGGAGGGAGTACCAACGGTATGATGAGCTCGTCATCGCTATTCAGGGTGATAGAGGATTTTTATCATCCGGAGAAGTTGTCTGATGAGGATAAGAAAGTATACGAGTGGGTCAGGGAACGCCTGCTCGCCATAACAGGAGAGGAATACGCTCCGGGTTGCTATCCTCCCGGAATTCTGCTGGGCGCAACCTTTGACCGGCAGGTGGTGCATGAAGTGGGTACCGCGCTGGGCAGAGAAGCACGCCTGTTCGGAATCGATATCCTGCTTGGTACACCCAACGTAAACATCCACCGTGATCCTCTCAACGGAAGACTGTTCGAGGGATATTCCGAGGACCCGTGTCTGGTGTCATCTCTTGCGCCGGAACTGGTGAAAGGTGTGCAGGAGACAGGAGTTGCCGCCAATGTCAAGCACTTTGCCGCCAATAATCAGGAGACCAATCGCGTGGGAATCAGCGAAACCATCTCTGACCGCGCGCTGCGTGAAATTTATCTGCCGGGCTTCAAGGCGTGTGTGACGGAGGGTGGAGTAAAAACCGTTATGAGTGCCTACAACGCAATAAACGGCATTCCCTGCAGTGAGAATCGCTGGCTGCTTACTGATCTGCTTCGCGGCGAGTGGGGATTTGAGGGGGCTGTTGTTTCTGACTGGGGCGCGGTGTATCATCCTGTGGAAGCTCTGGCTGCGGGCAACGATCTTGCCATGCCCGGCCCGCTGCCGTGGGAGCCGATCGCAGACGCTGTGCGCGACGGTCGTCTTGACGAGGCGGTGCTGGATACAGCTGTCCGCCGTCTGCTCGGAATTATCGCATACCGTGCAGGAGACAATGGTGAAAAAGAAAGCGATCCGGATGCGCTGCGCAGTGAAACCGACCGCATTGCCTACGAAGCGGCTGCATCGGGGATTATAATGCTGAAGAATCGGGATAATCTGTTCCCGTTGAGTGACAGCGGAGTGCCGGTTGTGATAACAGGCAGCGGAGCGGAGGAGCTGATGATGTGCGGTTCGGGCAGCGCGGGAATCACCACCAATCGCAATTCCGATCTGGCGGAGACTGTTGCAGCCGGATTGCCTTCGACACAGGTGACGGTGCTTGCCGACAGTGACAGCTGTGTGGAGTATATCTCAGCAAACAATGGCGCGCGGGTGATATACGTGGCAAAGGTGGGTGGTATGGAAGGAAACGACCGCAACGACATGCTGCTGCCGTCAGAGGAGCGTAATGCCCTTAAGCGGCTGTGCGCGCTGAAGGATAAGGGGGATTGTTCGCTTGCCCTGGTGCTCAATGTGTGCGGTCCCGTGGACATCACAGAATATGAGAGCAGCATTGATGCGGTATTTGTCTGCTTCCTGCCCGGAATGCAGGGGGCACGTGCGCTTGGCGATATCATGACCGGAAGACGCAGTCCTTCTGGCAAGCTGCCGCTTTCATGGCCGCGCAGATACGAGGATACACCCACATTTATCAACTTCCCAGGAGAAGGAAAAGAAGTAAATTACGGAGAGGGTATCTACGTCGGTTACCGATACTACGATAAAAAGAAGATCAAACCGGCGTATCACTTTGGCTTTGGTATGAGTTACACGACCTTTGAGCTGTCCGGACTGACTGTGGACGCGGAGGAGTTTGGAGGTGAACTTCACGGAAGCGTGACAGTTACCAACACTGGAAACTGTGCAGGTGCTGAGGTTGTGCAGATATATATTTCCGACCCCGTATCCACACTGCCAAAGCCTGTAAAGGAGCTGAAATATTTCGAGAAAGTGTTCCTGCATCCGGGAGAAAGCAGAGTTGTGAAATTTGTGCTCAATGAAAGCGACTTTGCTTCTTACGATCCACAGTACGGTATGTGGCTGGCAGAGGAGGGGGATTATGATATCATCGCAGCTGTTTCCTCTGCTCCGGAAGACGAATGGCAGCGGATCCGTTCATATCTGAAGAATTGCAACCAATATTCTTACGGTCTTGATACCACCGTTAAGGTTCTCTTCGAACAGCCGCGGCTTCGTGAACTGATGCTCGGACTGTGGGATGAAAACGGCTGGGATCATCAGATCATCGCCGCTAACTATCAGTACACTCCCAACCGGACTCTGAGCGAAATAATGCCTGCTCAGCCCGCCGCGGACAGCGTGAAACGGTTCCTCAATGGGGTTGCGGAGGTCAGACACTGAACCGCGGTTAACCTCTTGATTCAGCGGATAACGGTGATGTAAAGCTGATTATTGTACACATTTTGCATTGATATCTTGTTTGCTGAGCGGATAATTTGTTTGATACATAGGAATTTCTGCAGACATATTGTATATTCTGAATAAATGAGTATAATAATCGCGTAAAGAGAAATACAGACAGTATTATTTAATCAAGGAGTGTTACGAAATGAAGAAGACCATCAACAAAAAGGTTTACAACACCGAGACCGCTACTGCCGTAAAGACCAACACCGTCAGCTTCTTCGGTGATCCTGCCGGTTACGAGGAGACTCTCTACAAGACCAGAAAGGGTGACTTCTTTGTATACGGAGTCGGCGGTGCTGAGAGCAAGTACCCCGAAGAGACCATTGTTGCCGTTACCGCTGACGAGGCAGAAAATTTCTGATTACAAGGCTTTTTAGTTGCAATGCGCCGGCGCAAATCGGATTATTCACTCCGGTTTGTGCCGGCGATTTTCTTTTTTGCCGAAATGGTAAAGGTTTTTGCGTATTTTGTGTTGTCGGAATCGCGTGATTATGCTATAATACAATGAAAAGTTCTCTCCGGGAGGAATGTGCCGTGTCTAAACTTGATCCTGAATTATTTCAGCAGATAAGATCTATTTGTGAACACGCGGGTAACCTTGTCCAGATGGGTGAGGATGAGTTTGCGATTTCGAAGTATTATGAAGCGCTTGCTCTTGTGCCCGATCCTAAATCCAACTATTCCATCAGCACGTTTATTTATACCGCTCTTGGCGAGGAATATTTTTCCATGAAGGACTATTCTGAGGCAGGAAAGTGTTTCCTTAAGGCTCTTAATTGTCCGGGCGGCAGGGAGATAGGTCAGATTAATTTCAGAATCGGACAGTGTCTCGAAGAATGTGGAGAACGAAGAAAAGCTCAGGATTATCTCTGTCAGGCATATTTGCTGGATGGAGATGCTCTGTTCAGCAGGGCGAATCCAAAATATTACAAGATCATCCGGTCTGAAGTGGAAGGCACACTGCCGGAGGAAGACGAACTTGATCTGCTGCGCGAGGACGATGAGATGGATATCATCGACAGCATCCTCCAAAAAGGCAGCGGACAGGGAAGCAGGGAGCATTATACCGGCTACTCTGGTGAGAATGCCGATCGTAACCACGACATCTACAAGCGTCCCCGTTCCGGTGGCTCCAACCAGCGCCGCACAGATTATGAGGACGATCTTTATGACGAGGATGATTACGACGATTATTACCAGGATGGTAATGATTATTACGGTGATCAGGACTATTCCGGTGATGACTACGATGATTCCGACGATCGTGATGATTATGATGATTATGACGATTATGATGATGCCGGCGAGTCTCGCGCAAAGAGTGACTTCAGACGCAGAGAATACGCGGAAGATGCAGCGACTGACGATGATGAAGCTGAAGGTTTCAAGGGTGTCTGGGTGAAGATCGTCGGAGCGATCAGGAATTTTGTTGATCTGTTCAAATAATTATGAAATCAGAGTATACGTCCATGTGACGATGAGACAGGGGGATTGGGAATGCGCCGCGAACGGCTGGATATGAATTTTGGCTGGCGCTACAGTGAGGATTTCAGACCCGAATACATCCGTCCCGATTTCAAGGACACTGCTTTCCGGCTTGTGGATCTGCCGCACTCAGTGGCAGAATGGCGCGATAGCGCGTTTGAAGAGAATTGTCAGCGGGTATGCTGCTACAGGAAGATGTTCCTGCTTCCGGCAGGAATGAAAGGCAGGCGGCTGATTCTTCACTTTGAGGGGGTAATGGGGTGCGCTGCGGCGTTTGTCAACGGAAAGCCGGTATGTGCTCACAAGGGCGGCTACACGCCGTTTGAGTGTGACATAACGGAGGCGGTCGGCGAGAATGTCCGCGACAATGAGATACTCATTACTGTTGTTGTTGACTCAACCGAGCGTGAGGATACCGCTCCTTACGGCGGCAGAGGCATACTGCATGACGGCGGAATCTATCGTGAGATATGGCTGGAAGCCACAGACAGAGAGTACATTACCGACTGGCGTATGTCCTCCTGCCTTGAGGGTGATCAGTGGGTTCTGGACTTTTGCGGAAGTATTTCCACAGAAGAACGCCGTGAAATGAAAATCAATATCTATGACGGCGAAAAAAAGCTGGGGGCAAAGGTTGTCTTTACTGAAAACGGTGAGTTCAGCACCAGATGGCAGCCGGCACTTAAGCTGGAAGCATGGTCGCCGGATAATCCGAGACTGTACGACTTTGAGATTACCATAGGCGATGAGGATGCCGTTACGTTCAAAGCCGGTGTGCGTGATTCGCGCTTCAAGCCGGATGGATATTACCTCAACGAAAACAAAGTCAAGCTGATCGGTTTTACGCGCAATCAGCTCTATGCGAGAGCGGGTGCCGCGGCTGCAGCCGGATATCAGCGTGATGATGTAAAAATACTCAAACAGCTGGGATGTAATTTTGTCCGGACTGGTGGATTTCCTCCCTCGCAGCGATTCCTTGATGCCTGTGATGAACTGGGGATGCTGGTCTTTGACGAGATTCCCGGAAGTGAGTATGTCGGCAACGATAACTGGCAGGAATGCCTGATGGAAAACCTGCGTGAACTGGTTCGTCGTGACCGCAGCAGAACCTGCGTAATCATGTGGTCGTCCCAGATCGCGCTGACAACTGATGACGCTCAGCTTTCCGGCAAGGCGACACAGATAATCCGTGAACTTGACCCGTCCAGACCCATAGGCAATGTTCGGGCAGTATCCGGACAGCAGTCCATCAGCGAAGACATCTACTGCTTTGATGATTTCTCTGGTTCCGAGAACGGATTGGAGCGCAAGAAGAATATTTACAAGCCCAGATGTCCTTATCTTGTAGTGGGACATAAGGGCGGAAGATACGAGGCTCACATGGCTGACGATACCCGTCTGCTTGAACAGGCGCTGATTCACGCAAAGGCGCTCAACGCCGCTATGGGTGATCCGGATATTGTCGGGTTCTGCGGCGGAGATCTGAGCGATTATCCCGTGCATAATGCTTCCGGTTCTGACGGAAGCATATGCCGCAGCGGTGTGACCGATTGTTCCCGTATATCCAAGCCTGCCGCGTGGCTGTATCAGTCGCAGAGAGGCAAGGGAGATTTCCTTGAACTGTTCCCGGGGCTTGGCAGCAACGGCGAGATCTACGTTTTTACCAATTGCGACAGTGTCCGGCTTAAGCGTAACGGTAAGACTGTCGCGGAGTTCAAACCGGCACGTAAACAGTATCCGAACCTGCCGCATCCGCCGGTGATTATCGATGATTTCATCGGGGATCTGCCATGCAGTGAGGACGGCGTGGAGCCCAGAGATCTGACCGGTCTGAAGGCTCAGCTGCTCGCCATGAGCAGGGACGGATCGCTGCCTGCTGATGCCCGCATGCGTTCCGCCATGAGTGTGGCGGCGAAATTCAAAATGAGCGCGGAAGAGCTCGTTCGGCTCTACGACAAGTATTGTGTCGGGAAAAACGGCACAGCCGCGTTTACCTTTGAAGGACTTACCAACAGTCTGCCTACCTGTGTGCGTGTTATTGCTCCGGTTACCGAAGCGTCCATGCGTGTTACCTGCGACAGGAGCGTTTTGGTCAGCGATGCCACCTACGACTGTGTGCGAGTTGAACTGACCGTTGTTGACGGCAGCGGCAACCGTCTGCGCGACCGCTTTGACGCTGTCAGCGTGGATGTTGATGGCTCGCTTGAGGTTATTGGTTCACGACTGTTTTCTCTTAGCGCCGGTGCGGCGGCATTCTATGTGCGCACCAAGGGCGGTAAGGGGCCTGCAAAGATTAAAATATCCACAGAGGCCATGGGACAGCATACAGTTGAGCTGGATGTGACCCGTATCGGCAAAAAATAAACATACAACAAAAAAAGAAGGGTGTTGCTATAATGGCAAAAGAAATGGCAAAACAATACGATCCCAAAGAGGTTGAGGATCGTATATATAAAATGTGGGAGGACGGAAAGTACTTCCACGCTGTGATTGACGAAAAGAAAAAGCCCTATACCATCGTTATTCCGCCACCCAACATCACTGGTCAGCTGCACATGGGTCATGCGCTTGACAATACAATGCAGGACATCATCATCCGCTGGCGCAGAATGCAGGGCTACTGCACTCTTTGGCTGCCCGGCACTGACCATGCCTCCATCGCCACCGAGGTCAAGATCGTTGAGGCAATGGCCAAGGAAGGCATCACCAAGGATGACCTTGGTCGTGACGGCTTCCTTGAGCGCGCATGGAAGTGGAAGGAAGAATACGGTGGAACCATCGTCCGTCAGCTTCGCAAGCTTGGTTCCTCCTGCGACTGGGACCGTGAGCGTTTCACTCTTGACGACGGCTGCAACAAGGCTGTTGTCGAGGTTTTCAATCGTATGTACGAAAAGGGTCTTATCTACCGCGGTGAGCGCATCATCAACTGGTGCCCCTGCTGCCAGACCTCCATTTCCGACGCCGAGGTTGAGTTCGAGGAGCAGGAAGGCAGCTTCTGGCATCTGAGATATCCCCTTGCTGACGGCAGCGGATATCTTGAGCTGGCTACCACCCGTCCCGAGACCATGCTGGGCGATACCGCCGTCGCCGTTCATCCCGATGACGAGCGCTATCAGAAGTATATCGGCAAGAATGTCATTCTGCCTATCGTCAACAAGGAAATCCCCGTTGTCGCCGACGAGTATGTCGAGCGTGACTTCGGTACCGGTGTTGTCAAGATCACCCCGGCTCACGACCCCAATGACTTCGAGGTTGGTCTGCGCCACGATCTGCCCGTCATCAACGTGATGAACGAGGATGCCACCATCAATGAAAACGGCGGCAAGTTCTGCGGCATGAGCCGTGAGGATGCCCGCAAGGCTATCGTCAAGGAGCTTGAGGAGGGAGGCTATCTTGTAAAGATCGAGCCCATCAAGCACAACGTCGGCACCTGCTACCGCTGCGGCAGCACCGTCGAGCCCAGAGTTTCTCTCCAGTGGTTCGTCAAGATGAAGCCTCTGGCAGAACCTGCTATCAAGGTGGTCAAGAAGGGCAAGACAAAGTTCGTGCCCGATCGCTTCTCCAAGATCTATCTTAACTGGATGGAAAACATCCGTGACTGGTGTATTTCCCGTCAGCTGTGGTGGGGTCACCGTATCCCTGCGTGGTACTGCGATGACTGCGGCGAGATCGTTGTTTCCCGCGGTACTCCCGATACCTGCCCCAAGTGCGGCGGCAAGCTGCGTCAGGACGAGGATACTCTGGATACCTGGTTTTCTTCCGCTCTGTGGCCCTTCTCTACTCTGGGATGGCCGGACGAGACTCCCGATCTAAAGTATTTCTATCCCACCAATACCCTCGTTACCGCTTACGATATCATCTTCTTCTGGGTTGCCCGAATGATCTTCTCCGGCGTGGAGCAGATGGGCGAGACCCCGTTCAGCACCGTATTCATCCACGGTCTGGTCCGTGACGAGCAGGGCAGAAAGATGTCCAAGTCTCTGGGCAACGGTGTTGATCCTCTCAAGGTTATCGAGCTGTACGGCGCGGATTCCCTGCGCTTCTCCCTGACCACCGGTATCAGCCCGGGCAACGATATGCGCTACTCCGACAAGAAGGTCGAAGCCTGCCGCAACTTTGCCAACAAGCTGTGGAACGCCACCCGCTACGTCCTGATGAACGTTCAGGAGGGCGACAAGCCTGCTGTTCCGCGTGATCTTACTGTTGAAGACAAGTGGATTCTCCATAATCTCAACAACGTTACTAAGGAAGTCACCGAAAATCTCAAGAAGTTCGAGATTGGAGTTGCGGTACAGAAGATCTACGATTTCATCTGGGACTGCTACTGCGACTGGTACATCGAACTTGCCAAGATCCGTCTCAATGCAGGCGGCAAGGAGGCAAAGAACGTCCGCTCCATGCTGCTGTATGTTCTTACTGAGATGCTCAAGCTTCTCCATCCCTTCATGCCATTCATTACCGAGGAGCTTTATCAGTCCATTCCCCACAAGGGCGATGTGCTGATGACCCAGAAGTGGCCCACCTACAAAAAGCGCTTTATCTTCCCCGAGGAGTCCGAGGAAATGGAGCGCATCATGGATGCCATCAAGGCTATCCGCATGCGTCGCAATGAGATGAACGTGCCTCCCTCCAAGAAGACCAGTATGTTCATCGAGACCTCCTACACCGACACATTCGCCCACGGCGCGTCCTTTATCGAGCGTCTTGCCGGCGCTTCCTCTGTTGAAGTTGGTGACAGCTTCGCCATCGATGGTGCTGTTTCCATCATCTCTCAAGGCGCCAAGATACTCATTCCGCTGGATGAACTGGTGGACAAGGAGAAGGAGCGTGCCCGTCTGACCAACGAGCTGGGCAAGGTGGAAAAGGAAATCTCCGCCCTTTCCGGCAAACTGTCCAACAAGAACTTTGTGGACAAGGCTCCTGCAGCTGTTGTTGACGCCGAGCGCGCCAAGCTTGCCAAGGCAGAGGAGCGTAAGGGCATCATTCTTGCATCTCTGGAGCAGTACAAATAAATGAATTATAACGATGCACTGAGGTACATCGGCAGCCGCCTGCGGTTCGGTATCAAGCCTGGTCTTGACCAGATACGCAGGCTGCTTTACCGATTGGGAGAGCCGCAGAGCAAGCTGCGGTTCATACACGTTGCCGGTACCAACGGCAAGGGTTCCACTTGCACCATGACCGCGGCCGGCCTGATGGCGGCAGGGTACAGGGTTGGTCTGTACACATCGCCATACATCTGCGACTTCCGTGAGCGTATACAGATCGATGGTCAGATGATTCCCGAGGACGATCTTGCGCGTCTTACGGAGCGGGCGGCAGGCATTATTGACGATGAGGACGAGACTACCGAATTCGAAGTCATTACATGCATTGCTCTGATGTGGTACGCCGAGCAGAACTGCGATTATGTGGTGCTGGAGACAGGATTGGGCGGCAGGCTGGATGCAACAAATGTCATCGACGCGCCCTTTGCCGCGGCAATTACCCGTATCGATCTAGACCATACCGATATTTTAGGCGACAACGTAGCGCAGATAGCAGGGGAGAAGGCTGGAATAATCAAGGCGGGCTCCCGTGTGGTTATCCAGCCGGAACAGCCTGCTGAGGCACACAAGGTCCTGGTGAACTGCTGTGCTCAGCATGGTATCACGCCCATCGTACCCGACAGGGAAAGCGTAGAGGTGCTGAGTGAAAGTATCGAGGGCACCGACATACTCTATGGTGGCCTGAAGCTGCACATCCCTCTTGTGGGACGGCATCAGATAGACAACGCCATTACCGCGGTGGAACTTCTGCGTCTTACCGGAGTGGACGAGACAGCTATCGTTGCAGGAATTGCCCGGGCATTTATTCCCGCGCGCATGGAACTGCTGAGTACTGATCCCGTTGTCATTCTCGATGGTGCGCACAATCCTAACGGTGCAGAGGCTCTGTCCAAAGCGGTTGTTAATTTGCTGGCGGGGCGCGATGTAATTGCTATAATGGGAGTGCTGCGGGACAAAGACTATCAATGCGAGCTGGAAATGCTGGCTCCGCTGTTCAAACAGATTTTCTGCACTGACGGTTTTTCTGACCGTTGCCAAACGGCAGATGTTCTGGCAAACACCGCCGGAGAATTCACTCTTACCACAGTATGTGAGTCTCCGGAGCAGGCTGTTTCTGATGCCGTGGCGTATGCCCGCGAGCATAACACCGCGCTTGTTATCTGCGGTTCGCTTTACCTTGCAGGCAGAGTGCGCGCTCAGCTCATTGATACACTCCGCGGCTGAATACGACAAATTATTGACACCCCATGAGTTATCATTTCTTTGATGACCCACGGGGTGTTATTTTTTGCAGGAGGTACTATTATGCCGGTTACGATTCAGGCAGATGAAAAAACTCTCACAGCACTGCTGGAGGGTGAGATAGATCATCATACAACCAGAGCAATGCGTGATGAAATTGACGGCGCAGCAGTCAGAATGGAGCCAAAACTGCTGCGGTTGGATTTTTCACGGGTTTGTTTCATGGATAGCTCGGGAATAGGGCTGATAATGGGAAGATTCCGACTTATGAAGGAGTCTGGAGGCTCAGTTGAGGTAATTAACGTGCCCGCCGGCATGGCGAAGATGATGCGTTTGGCTGGATTGGGACGACTGGGAATCAAGGGAATCGAATGAAAGCGAGGAAATAATAATGTCTGACAGAATCATCAATGAAATGAAATTAACCATACTCAGTCGTTCGGCAAACGAAAGCTTTGCCCGTGTGGCGGTAGCTGCATTCGCCGCGCAGATGGATCCGACAATTGACGAACTCAACGACATCAAAACTGCCGTGTCTGAAGCCGTGACGAACTGCATTGTTCACGGATACAGGGAACAGATAGGCCTCGTTTACATAGATGCACAGCTCCGCGCAGACGGACGTATCTGCGTGAAGATACGTGACAAAGGGTGCGGGATTGCCGATCTGAAACAGGCTATGGAACCGTTGTTTACCACCGGCGGCGAAGAACGCGGAGGTCTTGGATTCACCGTTATGGAATCGTTTATGGATAAAGTGAAGGTGCGCTCGAAGCCAGGCAGCGGTACCACGGTTGTGATGGAGAAGAGAATAATCAGGCGAGGCGCAGACAATGCCTGATCGCAGTGAAATAATCAGCCGTAACCTCGGGCTTGCGCGCAGCTGCGTCAATCGTTATGTGGGCAAGGGAATAGAATATGACGACTTGTATCAGACCGCATGTATGGGGCTTATCAAGGCGGTGGATTCCTTTGATGCGAGCAGGGGAGTGTGCTTTTCGACCTATGCGGTGCCTGTGATACTGGGAGAGCTGCGTCAGCTGTTTCGGAGAGAGGGAACAGTCAAGGTTTCTCGAGGGCTTAAGGAGTTGGGAATCAAAGCTGCGGTACAGACGGAAAGATTCTATGCCGAGCACGGAAGAACTCCGGCTGTAAGTGAACTTGCTCAACTTCTTGGTACTGCTCCCGAAGAGTTGACCCTGGCAATGTGTGCATCTCAGCGACCGGTCTCTTTGACCGCGCAGTCGGAGGAGGACGAGGAACGACAGATAGATGTGGCGGTGGAACCTTTTGACGACAGGGTAATCGAAATAGCCGCGCTTCGGTCGGCTGTCAGCAAACTAAGCGAGGAGGACAGGAGATTGCTGCATGAACGATACCGTAACAGTCGCACGCAGACGGTTACGGCACGTATGCTGGGGATGACGCAGGTGCAGGTGTCGCGCAGGGAAAGCAGAATTATCAAGGAATTACGCAGGATGATGGATGCGTGAACAATCCTGTGCGCATTGATGTGATCTGTATGGTAAGACCCGACGGAGAACATCTCGGTCTATCCGTCCTTTAATTGGATTTACGGCAATGAAGCAATGACCTATTATCAGATGGACGATCTGATGCGTGACTGGATAAAGCGAAATATAGGATAAAGACAAGGCACAGCTTTCTCTTGGAGGCGGCGTCTTTGCTGTATACATCCAAGAACGATTTTGTCAACGTATGCATAGAACTTGCTATGAGGGGTGTGGGATCACATTCCTGCGGTCCCGATCTGGCAGAGCGCTACGAGATTCCAAGAGAGGGCAAGAATACTTTCAGATTTGTTTTCTGATTATCTAAAGCAGTAGAAAAAGTCACCTAATTCCGCTTATTCTCCAGGTACCCAACGGCAAGCGAGGATCCATTTCCATATTCGGAAACGATTATAATACCCCTGACGGCACCTGCATTCGTGACTATATTCATGTCACTGACCTTGCTCAGGCTCATATTCTCGCCGTCAGATATCTTGAAAGCGGGGGAGAGAGCGATATCTTCAACCTCGGCAACGGCATCGGCTATTCGGTGCGAGAGGTCATCGATACAGCAAGAAAGGTGACGGGGCATCCCATTCCCGAAGTCGAAGTACCTAGACGTGCAGGCGACCCTGCAGTGCATGAAACTGGCACAAAAATCACCTCAACGGTTATAACGACTGATAAAGGAGAGTGGCAGCATGATTTACTCCGCAGTACAGACACTCATTGACTATGCGCTCAAAAACGAGCTCATCACAGCAGATGATATCTATGTTGTTCGAAACCGCCTTATGGAAGCGTTGGGGCTTTCCGATTGGGAAGAGACCACCGCGGATTGTTCCGAAAAGATCATTGATGAAATCCTGCTGCCTCTTATCGAATATGCCTGCGAAAACGGCATAATTGCCGATACTGCAAACTCCCGCGACCTGTTTGACACAAAGCTGATGGGTGAGCTTACACCCATGCCAAGAGAGATCGTCGCGGAGTTCAGACGCAGATATGCAGACTCTCCCGAGGCTGCCACCGACTGGTATTTTGATATAAGCAAAAAGCTCAATTATGTGCGTGCAGGCAGAATCGAGCGCGATCTCAAGTGGCAGTATGAAAGTGAATACGGCACTCTTGATATCACCATCAACCGCTCAAAGCCGGAAAAGGATCCGCGCGATATAGCAGCCGCAAAAACACAGAAGTCGGTTGCATATCCCAAATGCCAGCTTTGTCCCGAAAACGCAGGCTTTGCAGGGCACGCATCACACCCTGCGCGGCAGAATCTTCGTCCCGTTCCTATGACAGTGAACGGTGAACCGTGGCAGCTTCAGTATTCGCCTTACGGCTACTACAACGAGCACTGCATCCTCTTCAATGAAAAGCACATTCCCATGGTAATTGACGCAGCGGTCTTCCCGAAGCTGTTTGATATAATCGACTACCTGCCGCATTATATGGTAGGTTCCAATGCCGATCTTCCCATCGTGGGCGGTTCTATCCTCAGCCACGAGCATTTCCAGGGCGGAAATTATACCTTCGCAACGGCAAAGGCACCAATTGAAACAGAGTTTGTGATTCCTGCATACCCGAATGTCAAAGCGGGCATCGTCAAGTGGCCGATGTCGGTTATACGTGTCAGTTCCGAAGACAGAGGCGAGCTTGCAAAGTGCTGCAGTGATATTCTTTCTACGTGGAGAAGTTACTCCGATGAAGCGGTCGGTATTTTCGCCGAAACCGACGGAACACCACACAACACCATCACTCCCATTGCCAGAAAAAGCGGCGATAGGTACGAGTGCGACCTTGTTCTGCGAAATAATCTGACCTCAGAGGAGCGTCCTCTCGGCATTTTTCACCCAAATCCTTCACTGCATCACATCAAGAAGGAGAACATCGGTCTTATCGAGGTTATGGGTCTAGCTGTTCTTCCCGCCAGACTCGCAAAGGAGCTTGTATTGCTCGAAAAGGCAATGCTTGCGGGTGAAGATATCGCAGCCGTTCCCGAGCTTGCATCACACGCAGAATGGGCAAATCAGATCCTCGCTGATTATCCTGACTTTGCAGAGCCCAATGCCCGTCGGATAATCGAAAAAGAGGTCGGCAAAGTCTTCATGGAGGTTCTCGAGGACGCAGGTGTGTTCAAGAGAACAGAAGAAGGACGAAGCGGATTTATGCGCTTTGTTGAGGCGATAGTAAAATAATCCGGTGATAAAACAATCCCCTTAATACATGCGCTTGAATCGCTGCAGATTCAAGACTGTACTAAGGGGATTACTCTATCTGGAGCATAGCTGAAGTAATGAACGGTATTCCTTTAAGCTATCCGACGTAGTTTGTCGGGTTCTGAGCAGTTCCGTTGACGCGAATCTCAAAGTGCAGGTGTGGACCGTTGGAACGCCCTGTTGATCCGCAGTAGCCAACTGTTTGACCTCCGTTTAATTGCTGTCCTACGCTGACCAGACGAGTTCGTAAATGTCCGTACACAGTCATATATCCTCCGCCATGGTCGATTATGACGTAATTACCGTAACCACCTGAATCGAAGGAGCTGGTGACGACCTTGCCGCCCTTTGACGCTACAATATTGGCTCCCATTGGTGCAGCAATGTCAATGCCCTTGTGATAGCTGTTCGACCATGACCGCCATCCGAATTTGGAACTTATGCGCTTGTAGCCCGGTGCAGGCCAGCGCCAGGCGCCCGGAACATGGTTCTTTTCATCAGACTCGGCTGTTTTGCGTGCAATAATGGCATCCAGTGCTTCTCTTGCTTTCCGCATCTCCTTGTCGATTTTTACCTGTTCCTGCTGAAGCACGGCCTTGTCTGCAGCGATCTGTGACAACAAAGCGTTGGCTTGTGCTTTCTGATCGTCAAGTTCTTCTTTCTTTGCTGACAATACCAGCTTTTCGGCTTCGATTTCTGCTCGCTTTTCCTCTACCAGAGCCTTCTGGGCATAGTAGCCTTCTTTATCCTCGGTCAGCGCGTTTACAACAGCATTGTCGTGGGCAGCCATAACGTCAATGTAAGTCATGACAGAGAGAAAATCATCGAAATCCTTCGTGGAAAGCAGCAATTCCAGTCCACCCGTTATGTTTCCGGTAATGTACATGGCTCGCACGCGGTCTTTGAAGGTGCTGTATGCCTCTGAAATCTGCGCCTCGGTCAGGTCAATCTCAGCCTGCAGTCCTGCAATCTCGTTTTCCTGAACAAGTATTTTCTGATTGACGGTGTCTATCTGTGATTCAAGATTATCAATCAGCTCGTTGAGGGCATTTACCTGCTCCTGGGCGTCTGCCTGATCTGTTTCCAGCCGATTGATTTTTGATGTAATCGATGATTGCTGTGCTTCAAGTTCAGCCTGCTTTTTCTTTAGTTCAGACTCGGATGCTGCAAATGCGGCGTATTGCACGCCCGTGATCTCCGGAAGAACATTGCTAACAAAGAGAAGCAACATTACTATACACATAATCAAAGCGGAGACTTTTGTCATTGGTTCTCATCTCCTTTCGGTTTTTTGCAAAAAAGACACAGAGCCTAAACCCGTGATTGGGTCGTAGGCTCTGTGTCTATTACCGATTTCAAACAAATTAGTCTGGAATCAGCAAGCATCTGGCTCTGTGGTAATTTTCTGATTTTTGATGCTGACGATGATCTCACGCCTGCATTTGGGGCAGAACAGAGGAAGTCGATATATCAGGGTATCTTCCCGGATCTTCAGCCGTGTTTTGCTTCCACATACAGGACAGCGCACCCATTGGGATTCGGGAATATCACTCATAAAAACTCATGGGGTCAACAGCCTGATCGCTGACGAAAACATAGAAGGACAGGCAGGGACCGGTGACCATTCCGGTTGCGCCTGCTGCGCCAATATTGTCACCGGCTGCCACGGTCTGACCGACGGAAACCGAGATATCATCGAGATGCGCGTACATGGTGCGGACATTATCCTCGCCGCAGATAACAACATAGTTGCCGTATTCGGGGGTAAATGCAGCCTCGGTCACCTTGCCGCTGATGGCGGATACTACCGTGTCGCCTCGGTCGCAGGCTATGGTGATATGGTCGCTGCTTCCTCTCAGGGGATTTTCCGAAGGACCGAACTCTCTGGTGATACGGTCACTGTTCACGGGCCAGACCCAGTTATTTACCGGTACGGATTCAGGAGCAGTGACGGCAGTATCCTCAGGTGCATCTTCAATCATAACTACAATTGATGCCTCGGGAGCGATCTCATCGATAACTTCATCTGCGTCAGATGTGCTGATGATCTCATCGATATCAACTGCAGATACTGCTGTGGAATTTTCGGCTCGGTTATCCTGATTTGCGTAAGCGGTAGTGGCGAACCCAAGGCATACGGCAACGACAATCGTTGCCGAAATTGCCAGTCGTACAAATGTGGGACGTTTGATCTTCATTATGGCAACTATCCTTTCTTCAATAGCGTTTCGGTTGAAGCAGGTGTACAGCGTGTCCGGTAGTGAACGCATCTCCTCCATATCGATAAGTGCCATGGCATAGGCTTTCCTCGAGCTGTGACCGGTTCGGTATATTACCGTCTCGTCACAGGCAAGCTCAATGTCACGATTAAAGATGATGAACATTACCCAGACCAGCGGATTGAACCAATGCAGACACACAGCAAGTATGACCGCCAGCTTTTTAAGCAGGTCAAACCTGCGGATGTGTGTCAGCTCATGGCTGAGAACATAATCAAGCCATTCTGCGTTGTCCGGATCCATGCTGTCGGGCAGGACAATCACCGGCCTGAAAAGTCCGTAGGTCAGCGGTGATGTAATATCTCCCGACGACCTGACGGAAACGGTTTTTCCGACGCTGTGACTGTTTATCCACTGGTTAATTGCAGGGTGTGATACATCCTTTGCTTTGCTCAGCTTGCGGAAGCTTACAACATAAGCTGCGCCGAATGCCGACAGAGAAAGGACAACTCCGATTATCCAGATAAAGGTAAGTCCGAACGTGCTGTTTTCGATTGCTGACGGGATAATCTGAGGCTGTATCTGCTGTACGGCTTCCGGTGCTGTGCCTGTTGCAACTGCGATGCTCTCAATATTCTCAGCTGGATACTGAGCTGTGACATTTGTCGTGGTACTATCGAAAAGTGAGTAGATGCTGAAAACCGACGGAACCGAAAAGGGAACCAGCAGCCTTGCCAGCGCCACCATCCAGAGGACGGTGAAGGTGGTTTTGGGCAGGCGGTTTATCGCAAGCGCACGAATCATAACGATAATAACTATCATTACCGCTCCGGCAATGCTCATCTGAATCAAGCTCACGGCGGTCACCTAACTCCAGCTCGTTGACGATCTGCTTCAATCGCCCGATCTGATCCGATGAAAGCGTTTTTCTTCCGAGCAGAGAGCCAAACAGCTTATCCACCGAGCCGTCGAACACTCTGTTTATCAGCTCGTCGGTTTCCGCCATCTGCACTTCCTCCTGCGGGATAAGCGCATGGCACATGAAATGCGGATCGGTTCGCTGAATGGCACCTTTGTTGATGCACCGCTTTATCAGCGTGTAGGTTGTGTTCATATTCCAGCCGACCTCCTCGGCAAGCACATCGGAAATGTGCTTTGCAGAGCAGTCGCCCTCACGCCAGAGGACGCTCATAACCCTGAGTTCAGAATCAAAAAGCTTGACTTCCATGTGATATCACCTCATTACAGACTACTGCAGTAGTGTATATACTACCATAGTAGTGTGGATTTGTCAAGAGGAGGAGAATAGTTGATAGGAGAGGGATAGTCAGATTGGTGGCGATTGCATTTGCAGTGTACGATATTACACAGTATACTAATTATGTTTTATTAGTTGTAACCTTTCATTATTGACGGTGTTAATAAGGGTGAAGGCCTTTCAAATACTGACGGAAGGAGATGGAAAGCCTTGGATGACAGCAGAATCGTTAATTTATATCTTGAGCGTTGCGAGGATGCCATAGATATGACCGCAGAGAAATACGGCAGCAGAATCAGAGCATTTGCGCTCGGGATAGTGAAAGATGAGCAGACGGCAGAGGAATGCGAAAATGACACCTATCTGAAAGCGTGGAACTCTATTCCTCCTAATGAACCGAGAAGCTATCTGTATGCCTTTTTGCTCCGTATTGCACGCACCCTTTCTCTGAATCACTGCAGAAATCGAAGCAGACTTAAGAGAAGCGCTCATATCATTGAACTGAGTTCAGAAATGGAGCAGTGTATTCCATCTCCGAATGATGCAGAAAGTTACGTGGATGAACAGGCGCTGCGTAAGGCAATCAATGACTTCCTTGGCTCACTGAACAAGCAGAAGCGAATAATCTTCGTGCGCAGATACTGGTATATGGACAGCATTGAAAGTATTTCCAGACACTTTGGCATGACGCAGAGCAAAGTGAAGACAACGCTTTTCCGCATCAGAAGTCAGTTCAGAACCTATCTTGAAAAGGAGGGCTTCGATATATGAGAGGCGCCGAAATGCTTGATATGATGGATCTTATTGACCCGGAGTACATTGATGAAGCCGAGAAATCATTTGATGAAAAAATAATTATAAAAAGCGAGGACAAAAGTACAATGAAATTTACTAAGAGAAGTATAATGCTCGTTGCAGCACTATGTCTGCTGACCATTCTTGCAACAGCGGTTTTTGCGGCGAAAATATTCAGCATAAAGGATGCGATAGTGGAAACGCCTTCTTCGTCTGACGGCAGTACCGAAAGCGTGATTTCTCTTGCCGGCTTTATCGGAAGTCGTGAGTATATGGCCGCTTCCGAATGGAAAGAGTTCAAGGAAAGCTATGACCCGGACGGGGAAATACTCAATCAGATAAATGACAAGGATATTGATGAAAAATACGCCCCATACGGAGCGTACACACAGGAAATGACAGGCAGAATTGATGAGATTGCCGCAAAGTATGAATTGTCGCTTCACAGTGGATATGAAACCGTGCTGTCAAAGGATTGGGATTCGGCGGTCGGAGAATTCGTCATCAGCGGCAGCAACACTCCGTACAGCGGATATGTGTATGAAAACGGAACATTCCGGTATGACGGATTCTTTCAGGCTGCATCAGGAATGATGATGGATTATCAGTTCAGCCGCTCTGTCAAGGGCGTGTTTGACCCGGTTTTCCTCAATATCGGAAATGTCGATGATTATTCCGAACAGGTAGTCACAACTGCTTCCGAATGTGCTGTTGCGATAGCAATGTCTGAATACAAGTCAGTGCTTATCGCAGAATTCGATTCATGCTTTGTATGCATCAATGTATTCGGCGGCACAGGAGCGGGGATAACGATAGCCGATCTCGAGGAGCTGGCAAATTCCTTTGATTATTCGGTGCTTGCAATGAAATAAACGATAATTCGAATAGAGAAAAAACGAGCCGCAGTTTCTTCGGAATCTGCGGCTCGTTTTTTTATGTGTCTCCGATATCAAATCGGTATTCAGCATCGTACACCACTCCGTCTGAACCATAGAGAGAAGCAGTAATGATGTAATGCGCGGTATAGTCCGGCATATCAAAGGTAAGGTTATCTGATGTCCCGTCAAGAGTGATGGTATAGCTTTGTGCGCCGTTCCAAGGCTCCACTGTGACCGTGCATTCCGATGCAAGCTCATGGGAGAATGACAGTCGAGCATCCTTCGGATAAGCACCGCCGAATATGCCGTTGGGATATTCGGCCTCTGCTTTGTTGTCATATACCACAACCGTACCCTCAGACAGCGAGATAAGGCTTGCGGGAATCTTGCTCCTTCGTGAATCATCAGACTCATTCAAATACACATTCAGCGCAGGACGGGCAGATACCAGTTCGTCAAAACGCTCCCAGTCAACGCCCTGCGGCAGGTAATAGGTCTGTTCTTCCTTTTCTCCAGGTATGTTGTAGAGCGGCCTGAGCTGTATATAGTTAAAGTCGGAGGCCAAGCGGTCTTAGGAAGACAATGTCATAAATCAACTCCTTGGCTCACAGAACGACATGGCTACGATCCGACTTGATACCAGTTCGTCAAAACGCTCCCAGTCAACGCCCTGCGGCAGGTAATAGGTCTGTTCTTCCTTTTCTCCAGGTATGTTGTAGAGCGGCCTGA
>JAZUPE010000096.1:0-5564 GCA_045605025.1 Acutalibacteraceae bacterium | reverse complement strand
GGCCTTCACCACCATGCGTGCCCGCGGTGCTCAGGCCACTGATATTGCCATTCTGGTTGTCGCTGCGGACGACGGCATCATGCCCCAGACCGTAGAGGCCATCAACCACGCCAAGGCCGCCGGTGTTTCCATCGTTGTTGCCATCAACAAGATGGATAAGGAAAGCGCAAACCCCGACCAGGTCATGCAGCAGCTCACCGAGTACGAGTTGGTGCCCGAGGCATGGGGCGGCGACGTTATCTGCGTACCCGTATCGGCCAAGACCGGTATGAATATTGACGAGCTCCTTGAAAATGTCGTGCTGGTTGCCGATATGCTGGAGCTCAAGGCCAACCCCGACCGTGCAGCAAAGGGTATCGTTATCGAGGCCCGTCTGGACAAGGGCAGAGGTCCCATCGCCACCGTTCTGGTTCAGAACGGAACCCTCAACGACCATGACATCATCGTTGCCGGCACCGCTGTCGGCCGCATCAGAGTCATGACCAACGAGCATGGCGAAAAGGTCAAGAGCGCCGGTCCTTCCTTCCCGGTTGAGATCGTCGGTCTGGACAGCGTTCCCATGGGTGGCGATATCTTCAACGCCGTTACTGACGAGCGTCTTGCCCGTGAGCTGGTTGAACAGCGCCGCAACGCTCAGAAGGAAGAACAGTTCCAGCAGCAGACCAAGGTCACCCTTGACAATCTGTTCAGCCAGATGCAGGAGGGCGAAATGAAGGAACTCAAGATCATCGTCAAGGGCGACGTTATGGGTTCCGTCGAGGCTGTGCGTCAGTCACTTGAGAAGCTGAGCAATGAAGAAGTCCGCGTGCATATCATCCACGGTGCCGTCGGTGCCGTCAATGAGTCGGACGTCATGCTGGCAAACGCTTCCAACGCCATCATCGTCGGATTCAACGTTCGTCCCGATCCCGTTGCTGCCGAGTTTGCCGAGCGCAGCGGTGTTGATATGCGCCTCTACCGCATCATCTACGACTGCATCGAGGAGATCGGCTCCGCCATGAAGGGTATGCTGGCGCCCAAGACCCGTGTTGTGGATCTCGGTCGTGCCGAGGTCAGACAGACCATCAAAATCAGCTCCATCGGCACCGTTGCCGGCTGCTATGTTGTCAGCGGCAAGATCGAGCGCCGTGCCCTCATCCGAGTGGTGCGTGACGGAATCGTCATCGCCGAGGATCAGATCAAGTCCCTGCGCCGTTTCAAGGACGACGTCAAGGAAGTCCAGCAGGGCTACGAGTGCGGTATCGGTCTGGAGAAATTTAACGACATCAAGGAAGGCGACTTCCTCGAGGCATTCATCATCGAGGAGTATCGCGACTAATAATTTACCCAAGGAGGAAAGAGCATGGCAAGCCACAGAAGCGACAGGCTTAACGAAGACATCATGCGCGAGCTGTGCGCTATCATCCGTACCCTGAAGGATCCACGCATCAGCCCGCTGCTGTCAGTGGTTCGCGTGGAGGTCACCAATGACCTTTCCTACGCCACCTGCTACGTCAGCTGCATCGAGGGTTTTGATAAAGCACAGGAATCGGTCAAGGGTCTGCGATCCGCCGCCGGGTTCATCCGCAGAGAACTGGGCAGAGCCCTCAAGCTGCGCAAGGTACCCGAACCCCGGTTTATCGCTGATGATTCCATTGAGCGCAGCGCTCACATCAACAAGATGCTGATCGACGTCCGTCCAGAGGGCGGATATCGCGATGATGACGAGGACGAAGACGAGGAATAATCGTCTTGCGCCTGTAAAGCCATACAGCATCACATAACAAACGAAAGGGACGGCCGGCAGAGTTTTTCGCGATGCCGGCCGGAACATTACTTATATGGCAAAAGTATCTTTGAAAAAAGCAGCGGCACTGCTGCTGGAGCAGGATGACATCATCATTCTCTGCCACCGATATCCCGACGGTGACACTATCGGTTCCGCGTTCGGTTTGTGCATGGCTCTGCGCAGCCTCGGCAAAAAGGCAAACGTGCTGTGCGGCGATATGCTGCCCCGCAAGTTCAGCTATATCTTTGAACAGCTGGAGCCTATGGATATCCGGGAGAAGTTCGTGGTGTCAGTGGATGTCGCGGAAGCCTCTCTGCTGGGCGTGATTGAGGACGAATATGCCGATCGCATCGATCTGTGCATCGACCATCACGGCTCCAACCGCCTCAAGGCAAAGTATCATTACGTTGACGACAAGGCTGCTGCCACCGGTGAAATCATCTACCAGCTGCTTGCTCATCTGGGTGCGGAACTGACCGAGCGTATAGCGATATCCCTTTATACTGCTCTGTCCACCGATACCGGCTGTTTCCGCTATTCCAACGTAACCGCGCGTACACATCACATAGCCGCAAAGCTCATTGAGACCGGTATCGACCACAGCGCAGTTAATCTCGTGATGTTCGAAACCAGATCCATGGCTCGTTTTGCTCTTGAGCGCGAGATCATGTCCGGTTTCGATTTCCGCTTCGGCGGACGCATGGCAATCATCGTCCTGACCACCGAAATGCTGGAGCGCCACAACGCCACCGACGGCGATATCGACGGTCTTTCCGCAATGGCGCGCAACATAGAGGGCGTTGATCTGGGCATAATGATCCGTGAGACGGCAGAGGGTTGCAAGATCTCGGCCCGTTCCTCAAAGGCGGTCAATGCCTGTGATTTCTGCAAGCTGCTTGGCGGCGGCGGACATCCGGCGGCTGCAGGATGCACCATCAAGGGAGCATCCGTGGAAGAAGCCCGGCAGATCGTCATAGAGACCGCTGAAAAGATACTGTGAGCAAGAGAGAAGCATCGCCTGTCAACGGCGTACTGATAGTTGACAAGCCCGAAGGCTTTACGTCGTTTGACCTTTGTGCCAAGCTGCGCCGCATCGCCGGACAGCGCCGCATCGGTCACACCGGCACCCTCGACCCCATGGCGACAGGCGTTATGGTGGTTCTGCTGGGTACGGCCACCCGCGCGGCGGAATTGATGCCCGACCACGACAAGCGCTACGTTGCGGGATTCCGTCTGGGTGTTACCACCGATACGCTGGACATCACCGGAAAAGAGCTGTCCAGCTGTCAGCCCGACGTGGATACCACCGCGCTTGAATCGGCGCTGGAAGGTTTCCGCGGAGAGATCGACCAGTTGCCGCCGATGTATTCGGCGGTTCATTCCGACGGACGCAGGCTGTACGAGCTTGCCCGTGAAGGTGTGGAGGTTGAGCGCGCACCCCGCTGTGTAACCATTCACCGCCTCGAGCTGCTGAGCTATGACCACGCCACAGGAGAGGGCACGCTGGATGTCGCCTGTTCCCGCGGCACATACATACGCTCGCTCATCGATGACATTGGCCGCGCTCTTGGCTGCGGCGGTGTCATGACTGTCCTGCGTCGCACCGAAGCCTGCGGCTTTTCGCTGGACGATGCCATCACTGTTGCTCAGGCGCAGGAGATGGGGGAGAGCGGACAGCTGGCGGAGCGCATCATGCCGGTGGAGCGCGTGTTCGAAAGGCTGCCCTTCTGCGGCATTACCGACAAGCAGTCCGTCCGCTACCTCAACGGCGGCGAACTTGACCTGTCGCGCATGAAGCACCCTGACAATGCCAATGACGGGCAGCTTGTCCGTGTCATCGGACCGCAGGGTTTTCTGGGTATCGGTCGTATCGACCGGCAGACTGAGCAGCTAAGACCCTATAAGAAATTCTGATTATTCATTGATTCCATAGAAAAAGGAGCCGGGAGCAATGCTGATACACAACACCATACCGGAGTTGTCGTCATCTGCGGCAGCACTCGGCTTTTTTGACGGACTGCACCCGGGACACGAAGCGGTTATCCGCTCTGCCTGCGAAAGCGGGCATGCCGGCGTTGTGCTGACCATCGGTTCCCGTCAGCGTATGGAATCCCGTCTGCTTATCGACGACGACCGCAATACGCTGCTTGAACGCATGGGTGCGGATATTTTGACAGCGCCGCCTTTTGAGGAAATATGCGCAATGACCGGAGAGGAGTTTTTTCGCAGCGTGCTGATGGAAAAGCTGCATGCGCGCAAGGTGGTCTGCGGCTACAATTTCCGCTTTGGCTGCGGTGCATCCTGCAGCGCGGAGGATCTTTACGCGATGTGCGCAGAGGCTGGGGTGGAGTGCGTTGTCATACCGCAGGTTACAGCCGGCGGTGAAGCCGTTTCTGCCCGGCGTCTGCGATCCCTGCTGGATGATGGTAATGTGGCTGAATACGCTTCGGTTCTCGGCAGACGCTATTCCTACCGCCTTGAGGTGGTCACAGGTCAGAAGCTCGGCAGAAAGCTGGGATTCCCTACGGTCAATCAGAACCTGCCCGAATACCTCCATCTGCCACGTTACGGTGTGTATGCTTCTGTTGTGCGCACTCCCGACGGCGTAGTTCGTCCGGCAGTGACCAACATCGGAGTGCGTCCCACGGTCGGCTCTCCGGTGCCTCTCAGCGAGACGTGGATAATGAATTACGATGCTGACCTCTACGGTCAGTGGCTGCGGGTGGAGTTGGTGGATTTCATCCGTCCGGAGCAGCGCTTTGACAGTCTTGAGGCACTGAAGTATGCCATCAGGCACAACGCGGGGCAAGCGGCAGAGATGACAGACGGAATTACGCAGACATCATTACCCTGAGATATCAGACATCAGAAAAAGTTCTGGTTTTCCATATTATTGTAATACTTTCTCTTGACATCCGACGACTGATGTGGTAAAATAATCGTCGCCGCAATAAATTGCAGGTGTAGTTTAGTGGTAGAACTCCAGCCTTCCAAGCTGGTCGTGTGGGTTCGATTCCCATCACCTGCTCCATAATCAGCGCCAGTAGCTCAGCTGGATAGAGCAACTGCCTTCTAAGCAGTAGGTCAGGGGTTCGAGTCCCTTCTGGCGCGCCATATTTGGTGGGATTAGCTTAGTTGGTTAAAGCGCCAGGTTGTGGCCCTGGAGACCGTCGGTTCGAGTCCGATATCTCACCCCACGCATTGGAAAGCAGGCGTGCGGCATCGCGTCGCACGCCGGCTTTCTGCAGATTTTCTTCGTGGCCTCCCGTTGGTTACTGCATCTCGCAGCCGAATATACTGGGGTGTAGCCAAGGGGTAAGGCAACGGACTTTGACTCCGTCATTCGCTGGTTCAAATCCAGCCATCCCAGCCATATGACTCATTAGCTCAGTCGGCAGAGCACCTGACTTTTAATCAGGGTGTCCGGGGTTCGAATCCCCGATGGGTCACCAGAAAAAACACGTGTTTGTCTGCGGACAAACACGTGTTTTTTCAGTGGCAGACGTTTTTTGATAAAGTGTATAGGATAGAGACACTGCCGTGCACGAGTCTGATGTGCATAATGAGTATCAGTGTATTGAATGGAAATATAATGTATGATATAATCGATGTACAGGAGGAATGATATGAAAAAAATAGATCAAGAAATAAAAACTCAGCGTCTGATGTACAGAATCATTATGGTTGTCGGTGTTGTTGCTGCTTTGGCTGGCGCATATGCTGCATGGTATTTGGTAAATGTTACGCAGCGAGAGATCGCACTTGACGATGAACGTGTGATTGCGTTCCGTACAAG
>JAZUPE010000095.1:0-18803 GCA_045605025.1 Acutalibacteraceae bacterium | reverse complement strand
TCGGAATCGTCGTCTTCGTCGGAATCATCGTCCTCGTCGGAATCATCGTCCTCGTCGGAATCATCGTCCTCGTCGGAATCGTCGTCCTCATCGGAATCGTCGTCCTCATCGGAATCGTCGTCTTCGTCGGAATCATCGTCCTCGTCGGAATCATCGTCCTCGTCGGAATCATCGTCCTCGTCGGAATCGTCGTCCTCATCGGAATCGTCGTCCTCATCGGAATCGTCGTCCTCGTCAGAATCATCGTCCTCGTCGGAATCGTCGTCTTCGTCGGAATCGTCGTCCTCGTCAGAATCGTCGTCCTCGTCGGAATCATCGTCCTCGTCGGAATCATCGTCGTCATAGAAATCGACGTCGTCCTCATAGGAATCATCATCGTCATCGTCACCGCCAAAGGTGATCTCGATGGGTTCGTCCGCCGTCTGCTCCTCCTCATCGGAATCAATGACCGGCAGTTCTTCCACCATTTCGTTGGCTTTTCTCAGACGTCTGACCAGCAGCTCCATTTCATCAACTTCGCCGCCGCCTATGGTAATCATTTCGTCGTCACGGCTCACTTTTTCTCACCAGCCTTTCTCAGCAGGGTCTTACCCATTCTCATATACTGCACCAGTTTGCGGCGGGCAGGGCACACAAAGGCACAGGACCCGCACTCGATGCAGGTCATAATACTGTGTTTCTCAAGGGCTTCGATGTCGCGCATGGCAACGCGCTTCTCGATGGTAAGCGGCTGCAGCTGCATGGGGCAGGCGGAAACGCAGCGACCGCAGCGAATGCAGTCGGTTGCTTCCTCCTCCAGAACATCTCTGGCTGCCAGCACCAGCAGACCGTTGTTCTGCTTGAGGATGGGAGTATTGTCGTCAAACACGGCAGTGCCCATCATGGGACCGCCCATGAGGATCTTTCTGGGCTCGGTGCGGTAACCACCGCAGAAGTCGATTATGTCTATGATGTGGGTGCCCACGGGAACCAGCACGTTCATGGGCTGGACAACCGCGCTGCCGTCGATAGTCAGGCGTTTGTTGATAAGGGGCACACCGTCACGCAGATACTTGGCAATGAAGGCGACCGAGGTGATGTTCATTACGATGCAGCCCACGTCCACCGGCAGTTTGCCCTTTGGCACGCGTCGGCCGGTGCAGCAGTTGATGAGCACCTTTTCCGCGCCCTGTGGATAGCTGGTTGCCAGCTTAAGTACACGAACCTCGTCCTCGGGATCGCGGTCGTTGCCGTCGGCAATCTCGGTGAGAATGCGGATGGCTTCGGGCTTGTTGCTCTCCACGCCGATGATGACACGCTTGATGCCCAGCAGCTCCTTGAGGGTGTAGATACCCTCGAGAACCATGTCGCCGCACTCAACCATCTCACGGTAGTCGGCGGTCAGATAGGGCTCGCACTCGGCGCCGTTGATGATGAGGGTGTCAACCGACTTGCCCTTGGGCACGTTCAGCTTGACGTGAGCAGGGAAGCCCGCGCCGCCCAGACCTACCAGACCGGACGAGCGCACTGCGTCGCACAGGTCGGCAACAGTCCTGACCTTCGGGGGCTTGATGCCGCTCCACATGGTCTGTTTTCCGTCCGCGTCGATAACCACTGCTTTGGTCTTCTGTCCGGAAGGCAGAAGCAGCTCACTGATGGCGGTGACGGTGCCGGAAACGCTGGAGTGAACAGGCGCGCTGACGTAGGCGGTGCTGTCACCGATAATCTGACCGACATCAACGTGGTCGCCCGCTTTGACAGTGGGCTCACAGGGAGCGCCCACGTGTTGCTGCATGGAAATGGTCACACGCTCGGGCAGGGGAAGCAGCTCGGTTTTCATATTCTCGGTGCCCTTGATGTGAGGCAGCCGTACTCCGCCGAAGCTGGGATAGGGCCGCACGGGGAATGTCAGCTCTTGGGGAGAGCCGGTGCTTTTCCTCGGATCCTGTCGCATGAATATTTCTCTCCTTTGTACAAAGAGTAAAACGCTTGTAAGGTCGCATAACGACCCCATAGTAATCTGATAATACATTATAATGCATTTTCACAAAAATATCAATCGCACGCAGCAAGTTATTTGCAGGATATATATCAATTTTTTGCCGCAAAATTTGGCACATAATTGCGATTACATATTCCCGCGCCCGGATCACCGCGGAGAGTGTTTGCTGAAAGTTGATTTTTCACCGCCCATGCGCTATAATACTATGTTGGAGTAATTCGGATATCCGCAGACTCGGTCTGCGTCAGGAGGAAATCAATGGAACTTACCGTAAGAGGGCTGTGCAAGTCCTTTGGAAACACAAAAGCCCTGAGCGATGTATCCTTTGCCGCCCGTTCCGGCTCGCCTCTGGGTCTGCTGGGACGCAACGGCGCGGGAAAGACCACCGCCATGCGCATCATAATGGACGTTTTCCGTCCGGACAGCGGCGAGGTGCTGCTGGATGGCAGACCGATTGCCGAAGCCGGTCTGCGCATGGGCTATCTGCCCGAGGAACGCGGGCTGTACCGCAGTTCCACTGTCATTGAGCAGCTGGTGTATTTCGCGCGCCTGAGGGGTATGTCCAAAAGCGATGCCGTGAAGGCAGTGGACGGCTGGCTGGAGCGTCTGGGAATGAGCGAATACCGCAACCGAAAGGTGGAGACCCTTTCCAAGGGCAACCAGCAGCGCATACAGCTGGCACTGGCGCTGATAAACGATCCGGACGTAGTCATTCTGGACGAGCCCTTCAGCGGGCTTGATCCGGTCAACGCCATGCAGCTGCGCCAGATCGTCGCGGAGGTGGCATCAAAAGACAAACTGGTCATCTTCTCCTCCCATCAGATGAGCGCTGTGGAGGATTTCTGCGACGATATTGTCATTTTGAAAAAAGGCGAAGTGGTGCTGGACGATATGCTGTCCGACCTGCGGGCACGCAGTCCCAAAAACCGCATACGCATCACTCCGGACATACCGGAGCTGACCGCCGCCGCTGCCGCGTTCGGTAAGACGGAAAAGGTTAAGGGCGGCATTCTGGTCACACTGGACAGCGAAACGGATCGTTCCGCCCTGCTGAATGCCATCGCTCAGTCGGGAGCGGATATCGCTTCCTTTGAGACTGTGGAACCCACGCTGGAGGAAATATTCGTCTCGGTTGCCGGCGAGGACAACGAAGGAGGTGCGGAGCGATGAAACGATTTCTGACTGCCTTTTCCATCGTGTTCGCAAGGGAGTTCAGGGAGACCCTGCGCTCCAAGCCGTTCCGGGTCATCTCCGTGTTCCTCGCGGTGATTCTGATTCTGCTTGGCGTGGCGGGATTCTTCCTTTCCGCCACCGTGAACGGCACGGACGACACTTTCTACACAGAGGATTACACCGACGGCGGTGCTTCCGCCGGAAACACCGTAACCTATTTTTGTTCGCTGGCGGTGGACGACCGCACGGGACTCGGGCTGGCCGGGCGTCTGCGCGGCGAGCTGCCCGGCTGCCGGATTGAGGAGATGTCCCTCGGAGAAGATAAAATCTCCGACCTCATCGGCGCCGGCGAGTGCGATGCCTGCGTGGTTATCCTCTCCCCCACCGAGTTTGAGCTGCACGAGGAAGCCGGATTGTTCAGCGATTCCGATATCGGCGAAAGTATCCGCGGCGCGATGGAAAACATCGCCCGTATGGACGCGCTGGCTCAGCTGGGCGTGGACGAGGCTCAGGCACGTAATGCTCTCGAAGGCAGCACTGTGTGGTACACCCTGCACGGCGTGGAGACCGCCGGCTCGGGAATCCCGGGCGCGGGCATGTACGTCTACAGCTACATCGTCATCATTCTGATGTTTCTGGTCATCGGCCTGTACGGTCAGATGGTCGCCACCCGCGTGGCAACGGAGAAAAGCTCCCGCACCATGGAGGTGCTGGCAACCTCCGTTTCCCCCGCTGAGCTGCTGTGCGGCAAGGTGGTGGGCGTGGGAGCGGCCGGTCTTGCACAGATAGTGATTTTTGCCGGTCTTGCCGCCGGCATCGTGCGCGGCGTGATGTCCGCGTCCCCTGTTCTTTCCATTGTGGCACAGGAGATACTGTCTGTTCCGGCAGGCAATCTTGTCTGTCTGGTGATATACTTCGTGCTGGGCTTTGCCCTGTACGCTTTCATCTTCGG
This sequence comes from Acutalibacteraceae bacterium, assembly GCA_045605025.1. Taxonomy (GTDB): domain Bacteria; phylum Bacillota; class Clostridia; order Oscillospirales; family Acutalibacteraceae; genus SIG598. The sequence goes on along the minus strand of JAZUPE010000095.1, from coordinate 14,697 downwards.
AGCGCTGGGCTCCATGGTATCCCAGATCGAGGATCTCTCCGGCATCGTATCCATGCCGCTGTACGTATTCATGGTGGGATATTTTGTCTCGCTCACCGGCATGGTGGGCAGCGAACCCGGCCCGCTGATGAAGATTGCGTCCTACATTCCCTTCTGGTCGCCGGTGACCATGTTTGCCCGCATGTCCGCGGAAAACGTGCCGGTGCATGAGCTGGTGATATCCATCGCTCTGCTGGCGCTCACCACCGCGCTGACTGCGTGGCTGTCGGCACGTATCTACCGTTCGGGCATGCTGCGCTACGGCAAGCCCCCGAAGCTCAGAGAAATAATCAACGCCGCCCGCGAGGGCAGTTAATAACGGAGGATAATCAACATGAAATGGCTGGAAGTCAAGGTATACACATCACGCGAGGGCATCGACGCTGTGTGCGGCAGACTGTACTGTCTGGGCGTGGGCGGCGTTCAGATAGAGGATTCCGCCGATTTCGAGGAATTCATTGAGACCCGCACCCCTCACTGGGATTACATCGACGAATCCCTTGAGCGTCTGCACACCTGTCCCACCACCGTCACCGCGTATCTCACCGACGACGAGGCAGGTCTCAATCAGCTTGCCCTTATCCGCGAAGGCATGAGCGCCATGCGAGCCGCCGACAAGGATCAGCTCTTCGGCGAGCTGCGCATCGAGGTGGACGGCAGAGACGACGAGGAATGGGTCAACAACTGGAAGAAATATTACAAGCCATTTACCGTGGGCGAGAGCATTCTTGTGCGTCCCGAATGGGAACAGATCGAGAATGCAGAGGGCAGAGCAGTGCTCACCCTCAACCCCGGACATCTTTTCGGCACCGGTACCCATCATTCCACCCGCATGTGCATGGAACAGCTGGAAAAGGCCGTGCATGAGGGTGATAAAGTGCTTGACCTCGGCTGCGGCAGCGGTATTCTGGGCATTCTCACCCTGCTGCTGGGTGCCGAAAGCGTCACCGCCGTAGACATCGACGCCGCCGCTCCCGGAGTGGTGGGCGAAAACATGGAGCTTAACGGTCTGCCTGCGGAACGGTGCAGAGTGCTGGTGGGCGACGTACTGGACGACAGCAGTATGAGCGGTCCGGTCGGCGACGGCTACGATCTTGTAGTCGCCAACATCGTTGCCGACGTCATCATCGCCCTTGCTCCCGCCGCGGCACAGCGCCTGCGCGAGGGCGGCACGTTCATCACCTCCGGCATCATCAAGGAGCGCGAGTGGCAGGTTGCCGAGGCCATTGAAGCCGCCGGACTGACCATCAACCACCGCGAGCATCAGGGCGGCTGGAGCTGCCTTGTGTGCAGCAAGTAAGGAGTAACAGGGTATGTCTGATATTTTCAACGTAATCAACGACCGCTTCAGCTACCGCGGAACCTACACCGGCGCAAAAGTGCCCCGCGAGCATCTGCGGCTCATCATGGAGGCCGGTCTTGCCGCTCCCTCCGGCTGCAACAAGCAGACCACATCACTCATCGCCGTGGACGACCCCGAGGTGCTGCGCGGCGTGCTTGCCATCTCCGATCCGCCCATATGCGTCACCGCTCCGGCAGTCATCTGCGTGCTGACTCAGCGGGTCTGTGCCTATCGCGACAAGTGTTTCAGCGTGCAGGACTACTCCGCCGCCATCCAGAATATGCTCCTTGCCATCAAGGCGCTGGGCTATGACAGCTGCTGGTATGAGGGTCACATTACCGACGACGATGACATTGGCGGACAGATCGCAAAGTGTCTTGGCGTGCCGGACGAATACGATCTTGTATGCCTGCTGCCCGTCGGCGTCGCTGCCGATGACGCTCCCCGGGCAAAGAAAAAGCCCTTTGAGGAAAGGGCATGGTTCAACGGTTTCGGCAAATGAACCGCCGCGCGGCTATCTACGTTCCACGAAAGGTCTGATAACAATGAATAAGAAAAGAATAATCTGCGGACTGCTCTGCCTGCTTGCAGCACTTTCGCTGTGCGGCTGCGGCAAGACAGGTGATCTGGAATCCTATCTGAAGCAGCACAACATTCAGCTGGACACCCCCGGCAGCAGCGTTCCGGTATCTGACACAGACACGGCAGTCTCCCCCTCCGATGTGTCCGGCAGTGACGTATCCGGCAGCGATATATCCGCTTCCGACGCGACCAATACCACCAAAACCACCACAACAACCACTACCGCGCCCGACGTTCAGACTTCCGCACTGCCCGAGCAGTACATCGGAGGCTGGGAGGTCATCAGCATCTATCAGGAGGCCGCGGCATCGGATATTTCCGCCGACGAAGCCCTGCGCCGTGAGCAGCTGAGCGGAATTTCCTTTGGCAGCTCATCTTTTGACCGCAACGGTGAATCCATCCGCGACGCTGTATTCAGGGTCAACGAAAAGGCAAGCTTCTCCGACATGGAGAGCTTCGGCATCAGCACTAAGCCGCTGATGGGTCCCTACGGCAGCGACGCGAAGATCACCTCCGTCGAGGTCCGCACCGCCGACGGCATGGTGTGCACCACCGTTTTCTTCATCAACGACACCACCCTCATCGCCTTCGGTTCGGGAATGAACGTGTTTACCTACGAACAGATGACTGCTGTAGGCTGATGAACGTAATAATCCCCCGGCAGCGGAGCGTTTCCGCCGTCGGGGGATTTTGTGTTCATATCAGCAAATCAACCGCTGATCTGCGCTTCTACCAGACTTCCGCCGCAGTAGATCTGGCGCAGCTTGGGCTTTTCGATCTTGCCGGTGGGATTTCTGGGAACCTCGGCAAAGATAATCTTTCTGGGGCGCTTGTAGCGGGGCATGCCGGTGCAGAAGTCGTTGAGCTCCTCCTCGGTGCATTCGCAGCCGGGTTTCAGCTCTACGATGGCAGCCGCAATCTCACCCAGACGTTCGTGGGGCAGACCGATGACGGCAACGTCCTTGATCTTGTCGTGTGCGCGCATGAAATCCTCGATCTGCACGGGATAGAGATTTTCGCCGCCGCTGATGATGACATCCTTCTTGCGGTCAACGAGGAAGATAAAGCCGTCCTCGTCCTCCTGTGCCATGTCACCGGTGAACAGCCAACCGTCGCGAAGTACGGCGTTGGTGGCGGCCTCGTCGTTATAGTAGCACTTCATAACGCCTGCGCCCCTGACAGCCAGCTCGCCAACCTCGCCGCGGGCGACGGGGCTGCCGTTTTCGTCGGCGATCATGACTTCCCAGCCGAAGCCGGCCTTGCCGATGGCTCCGACCTTGTGGATGTTATCCACGCCAAGATGGACGCAGCCGGGACCGATGGATTCACTAAGGCCGTAGTTGGTATCGTACTGGTGGCGGGGGAAGATATTCTGCCAGCGCTTGACAAGGCTGGGAGGCACGGGCTGAGCGCCGATGTGCATCAGTCTCCACTGATCCAGCTTGTAGTTTTTCAGGTCGATGTCCTCGCGGTCGATGGCATCAAGGATATCCTGCGCCCAGGGCACAAGCAGCCAGACGATGGTGCACTGCTCCTCGGATACTGCGTTGAGTATCCAGCTGGGCTTTACGCCGCGGAGAAGAACCGCGCGGCTGCCGGCAACAAGGCTGCCGAACCAGTGCATCTTGGCTCCGGTGTGATAGAGGGGAGGTATGCACAGGAAGCAGTCGCCTCTGCCCTGACCGTGGTGGTTCTGCTCGGTGCGGGCGGCGTGCATGAGGCTGGCGTGATCGTGCAGGATGGCCTTTGGGAAACCGGTGGTGCCGGAGGAGAAATAGATGGCGGCGTTGTCCTCGTCACTGATGGTGATCTGAGGATCGCGGCTGCTTGTATATGTGGTCAGCTTATCATAGCTTTCGGCAAAGGTCGGGCAGTTTTCGCCGGCATAGAGGGTAAGCTTTACGCCCTTGATGCGGTCGCAGATATTCTCCACGCGGCCGATGAACTCAGGACCGAACACCAGCACGTCCGACTCGGACAGCTCGAGGCAGTATTTTATCTCCTCGGCGGTGTAGCGGTAGTTCATGGGCACAACGATGCAGCCCGCCTTGAGAGCGCCGAAGTAGATGGGCAGCCATTCAAGGCAGTTCATGAGCAGGATGGCGATTTTGTCACCCTTGCCGAAGCCGCGGGAAAGCAGCAGATTGGCAAAGCGGTTGGCTCGGCAGTCAAAATCCTTCCAGGTCATTTCGGTGCGGCCGGGAGTGTTGCGGGTGGTTTCCACCAGCTCATAGTCGCGCCAGGTTCTGCCGTGCTTTTCCTGCTCCTCGGGGTTTATTTCGATCAGACTGACCTCGTCGCCGTAGAGATTTGCGTTGCGTACGAGGAAATCGGTAATAGGCATATTGAATGTCCCTCCAGGAAGTTGTTCAGCTGTTTAACGCTTTTATGCGTTCAATTGTTAAATACCACAATATAATAACGCCAAACACCGCGAAAGTCAACAGCAAAAGGTTGTTTTCAGCGATATTCGGCGTTCAGAAAATGTTTTCTCTTCCCGGCTCCGGATAAGGACGATCTTCGTCGGTGCGCCCCATCAGATAATCCATGCTGGTGCCGTAGAAATCGGCGAGGATCATCAGCGTTTCGGTGGGCGGAACGCGCTCACCGCTTTCGTACTTTGAAATGAGGCTCTGCTCGATGCCGGTCTGCATCTGTACATATACCTGCGTATAACCCTTGCGCAGACGTGCCAGTTTCAGGTTATTACTCAACATACGCAACATACCTCCTAATATGTCATTTTGTCATTTACAGGCTTGACAAATATGACAATTCGTCATATGCTGAGTATGTCCGGATTTGGAATGTCAATTCCAAATCCAGCTGTGGAAGGGAAAATAATAAGCGGGCCGGTTCAGATTACGCTCTGAGCCGGCCCGCTTGCTATATTTTTCATGATTGCGCATATCATCGCCCGCAGGCGATATTGTGCCGGAGCTGTATCCTCCGGCGCGGAAAACTTACTGCTTCACCAGCGTGCCCAGATCATTATCCGCGATGAGCTGCACGGTATAGGTCAGCGTCTTTGCACTGCCGGCACGGAAAACGGTCAGCTCCACGGTGTCTCCCACAGTCTTGCCTTCGATAACGCTCTGCAGGTCGATCAGGGTAAGAGTTTCCTTACCGTCGCAGGCGACGATAATGTCGCCGCGCTCGATGCCGGCGGCGGGCAGAGTGGAGTTGGAGTAAAAGCCGCGGAGGAGCAGTCCTTCGGGCACGTCATACCATCTGGCGGTCTGGGCGGTGATTTCCGAGCAGGAGATGCCCAGCGCGGGACGAACCACCGACCCCACCTCGATGATCTGCTGAATGATTGGCAGAGCGGTGTCGATGGGAATGGAGAAGCCGAGGCTTTCGTAGCCCTGATCAACTATCTTGGCGGTGTTGATACCGATGACCTGACCGTACATATTGAGCAGCGGGCCGCCGGAGTTGCCGGGGCTGATCGCCGCGTTGGTCTGCAGGTACTTCATGGCGTTGTCGGCGGTGCCGGTGTCGCTGTCGATGATGCGGTCGATGCCGGAGATGATGCCGTTGGTGATGGAACCGGCGAACTGCGCGCCGCCGGGGTTGCCGATGGCGACAACCTCGTCACCCAGCACCAGCGATCCGGACTGTCCCAGTTCGGACACCACAAGATTGAGCCCCGATGGATCGATCTTGAGCACCGCGAGGTCGGTGCGGGCATCGTTGCCGATAACCGTGGCGGGAACCTCGTTCATCTCGCCGTTTTCGTCGGCGATGGTGACGGTAATCTTGAACTCGCCGTAGTTGTCATCGTCAATGACGTGGGAGTTGGTCACGATGTAGCCTTCCTCGTCGATGATGAATCCGGAGCCTTCGGAATAGACATAGCTCGTCCAGCCGTAGGCATCATAGTAGACGGTGACGCTGACCACGGCGCTGCGGAATTTGGCAGCGATCTGGGCGTAGGTCAGCCTCTCGCCGGAGTACGGAATGTAATCGATGTTGGTGGAAGGCGACTCGCTCACCTCGAGGGTCACGGTGCTTTCGTTGCTCTTGTCCGCGGCGGAACCGATTCCCAGTGCTCCGGACACAAGACGGATGCCCGCCCACACTGCCAGCGCACCCAGCGCGAAGGCAGCAATGCCGATGAGCACGCCCTTGAAGGCGCTGCCGGATTTCTTCTGCTCCGGCTGAGGAGCGGCGGCGTATTGCGGCGCGCCGTACGGCGGCTGCGCGGGACGTGCATACTGGCGCGCAGGCTCGTTGGGACGGTACACGTTGGTGCCCGGCTGATAGCTTATGCGATAGGAACCGTCTGCGGGAGGGTGTTCCGGACGTGTATGGGCCATGTCCGCAGCGGGAGCGGGCTCGGGACGGGGATATGCATTACCCGCGGCGGGGGCGTTCTCCGGCTGACGGGTATATTCGTTATTGTCGTTGCTGTTATAGAAATTATCCATCGGGATCTCTCCTCTCTGCCCAGAATATAACACCGGTGATTGATGTCAATGTCGGCAGAAAATGATTAAGAAGTGCAGAAAATGTGAAGGCTGTGTGTCGGGTTACATCGGAATATTGAACTCGAACTCACAGCTGGAACCCTCGGCGCTGCGCACCTCTATCTCGCCCTTGTGCAGACCGATGATGGTCTTGACAATGAACAACCCCAAACCGACGCCGGTCTTGTCATGGCTGCGGGATTTGTCCGATTTGTAGAAGCGTTCGAAGATGCGCGGCAGGTCTTCGGAGGGTATACCGATGCCGCTGTTGGCTATGACCACATGGGCGGAGCGCTCGCGGCTGTAGACCCGCACGCTGATATATCCGCCGGGGTTGGCGAACTTGACCGCGTTCTCAATAAGGTTGTACGCAACCTGATGAATCAGGTCGGGATCTCCGCGCACATACAGCGGCTTCATCTGCTCCAGCCCCTGTATGTCGATGTTTTTGGCTTCAATACGCTGCTCAAAGGTAAGCAGCGCGTTGGTGACGGTCTTGGAAATATCGAAGCGCTGAAGGCTTATCTTCATGTCGCCGCTGTCGATTCTGGAAAGATCCAGCATGGAACGCACCAGACGGGAAAGGCGCTTGGTTTCAGAGGACACGACCTCCAGATAATGAGCATGACGATCCTGCGGAATGGTGCCGTCCAGCATGCCGTCGACAAAGCCGGAGATGGTGGTCATGGGTGTCTTGAGCTCATGGGAGACATTGGCTACAAAGCTGCGTCTCATCAGCTCACTGGACTCGATAACTCCGGCCATCTGGTTGAAGGACGCGGCAAGCTGACCTACCTCGGTCTCGTCGGTTACGTCCATTCGGGCGGCGTAATCTCCGTCGGCAAATCTGCGCACCACCGCGGCCATATCTCGCAGGGGCTTTACCTGAGTGTAGGTGATGACATAGATAGCCACCAGAGAAACCACCGAGGCAAGAATGATGGATATCGCCACCAGATTGACCACGTCGCCCTGGAATTCCTCGATGCTTCGGGCGGAGGACGCGGCGACCACCATGCCGACCACCACTTCGCTGCCGGCGGCGTTGCGCACGATTACCGGCGAACCGACGATGAACTGCGATTCATCATAGATGCCGTTCATGTTACCAGTTGTGCTGTAGATCAGATTTGAAGCATCCGCGCCTGCCATGGCATCGGCGAAAAAGGTGTCCGACAGAGCGTTCTTGTGTCGGCATATGGCTTCGCCGTCAGCCGCGGCGACGGCAAGAGTATCTTCTTCGGAGCAGACAAGCACCGTATTGTCGGTTCCCAGCACAAAAATGCTGGCGTCGATGCTCTGTCCGATGACCGCCATGGACGAACGCAGCGTTCTGGCGGCGGCCTCGCTCATTTCGTAATTACCCGGCGTGCCGTCGGGATTGGTTGACTGGACTATATAGCGGGAGGCGCGCTGGGCGATGACGTTGACGTTTTCCACGAGAAGCTGCTGCTTCTCCTCCTGCCAGTGACCGGAAACCACACTGGCCAGCAGCACACCGAACACGATGAAGCTGAGGATAACTATCAGCGACGTTGCCAGCAGATAACGAGTAAACAGCGTGCGCCACATACGGTGCCACGCACGCTGAATTGCTTCCCAGAACATATTCGCCTCATAACGGATACGCTCCCATATGCGGCTGAGGCGGCCGCGGGTCATCAGGAGCCAGTCGGATATTCTGTTTTTCACGACTGTTTGACTTCAAACTTGTAGCCAACGCCCCAGACGGTCTTGAGCGACCACTGATCGCTCACGCCTTCCAGCTTTTCGCGCAGGCGCCTGACGTGTACGTCCACGGTGCGGGAGTCGCCGTAGTAGTTGAAGCCCCAGACCTCGTCCAGCAGCTGATCACGGGAGAACACGCGGTTGGGATTGCTGGCAAGATGATAGATCAGCTCCATCTCTTTGGGCGGGGTGTCCACCTGACGACCGTCCACCCGCAGCTCGTAGTTGTTGAGATTGATGGTCAGCTTGTCAAAGGACACCATCTTCTTTTCGTTGGGGTCCTGCTTGCTGGAACGGCGGAGCACCGCCTTGATGCGCGCCATGACCTCCTTGGCCTCAAAGGGCTTGACCACATAGTCGTCCGCGCCCAGTTCCAGACCAAGAACCTTGTCAAAGGTTTCGCCCTTGGCTGTGAGCATGATTATGGGGCACTTGGACCTTTTGCGGATTTCGCGGCACACCTGCCAGCCGTCCATTCCGGGCAGCATAATGTCCAGCAGAATAAGGTCGGGATGTTCTATATCAAAGCAGTCCACTGCCTTCTGACCGTCATGGGCAAGGGCAACGGTGTAGCCGTCCTTTTCCGCATACAGTCTGAGCAGCTCGCAGATATTCTGATCGTCATCGACTATCAAGATCTTTTGGTTGTCCATCATTATCTCCTCTGCTTATGTAGTTTTGCTGTTTCATCATATTATAATACATATTCGCTTCAAAGGAAATTAACTTTTTTTGAATATTTGGCAAAAAAGCATAATCCGAACCTGATTTTATTATTCCAATGAAATAACACGGGGTGCTGCCGGACGCGTGATCCGTTTTCTTTGTGCATTATGACGTCAATCTGCAGCAGAAACCCGGGTTATTGCAACGGAAACGGGGGTTATTGCAGCAGAAACCCCCGTTTCTGTATACAATAACCCCCCAAAGAAAAGAAGATAAAACGGAATCAAAGAAAAGGGAATTAAAGGAAAGTTAAGAAAACAAAACATCCGGCGCTGCTGCTGCGCCGCGACCGGACGTGTCGTGTTGTGATGTTAACACGCGGAGAGACGGCATTGATTATTCCGTGCCGGACACGGAGAGCTTTCGCTCAACCGGTCAGACCGCGCACCGGCAGATGAACACAACGCGGCAATGACAGCAGTGCGCTTATTCTGACAGCAGTGCGCGCAGACAGACAGCGGTGCGCCTGCCGGAAGCGGTATACTTGCTCCGGCGGGCATGATTCGGGGACTGCCCGCACACAAAGGAGGTCAGGTGCTTATGGCACTTATCAGCTACCGGAGGGACAATCCGGTTCCGGTCACCAAAAACTTCTCCTCAGGCGAATTCGACTGCAAAGGAAAGCGGTGCAGATGCTCCGTTACCCGTATTGACAGCACTCTTGCGCGCAAACTGCAGATGCTCCGCCGGCTGGCCGGCAGGGCGGTTACAATCACCAGCGGCAACCGCTGTCCCTCTCACAACAGAGATGTCGGCGGCGCGTCATCGTCGTTTCATCTCAACACAAAGGGAAAGGCCGCGGACATCGTTGTCGCCGGAATGTCTCCGGCACAGCTGGCAAAGCTTGCCCAGGAGACCGGCTTTTCCGGCATCGGACGCTACGACGGCACTGCCGGACGGTTTGTCCACGTCGACGTACGTCCGCAGGCATATTTCTGGCACAACACCAGAGGCGCGGATCGTCCCGTTGCCGGACACGGCGGCACAAAGCCGCTCAACCCCTACAGGCAGAGCAGCGCCACCCTGCGCAGAGGTTCTGCCGGTGACGGCGTGCGATATGTGCAGTGGACGCTCAACAGGTTCGGCTACAAATGCGCTGTGGACGGAGATTTCGGCCCGTCCACCGAAGCGGCTCTCATGGAATTCCAGCGCGATCTGCTGCTGGATGCCGACGGTATCGCCGGTCCCGCCACCCGTGCTGCGCTGAGGGAGGTTCTGGCATGACTATCCTGAGGACAGCGGCGATGATTTCTGCAGGAGTGGTGCTGTCCGCCATTTTCGGCGGCTGGGACGGTGCGATGACCACGCTGTGCGTATTCATCCTCATCGACTACCTTGCGGGAATAGTGCTGGCGGCGGTGTTTCATCGCTCTAAACACACCGTAACCGGAACACTGGACAGTCGTGCCGGTCTGACGGGACTATTCCGCAAGGCGGGAATGATGCTGGTGGTCATCGTCGCCGTGCGGCTGGATATGCTGTGCGGACTGGACGGCGTGCTGCGCTCGGGCACTATCTATGCCCTCATCGCCAACGAGGCGCTGTCCATCATCGAAAATCTCGGACTGATGGGAGTACCGCTTCCTGCCGCACTCCGTTCCGCCATTGAGCGGCTGAGGGGCAGAACTGATTCCGGCGCTCCGGACATCAACACCGAAAGCAGCGCTGACAGCGCCGATCGCAGCAAAACCTGATATAAGCAGACAGCCCCGTCCGGAGAATTTCCCGGACGGGGCTGTGCTTGTTGTCAGTAAATCAGGTCATCAACCGTATCTCATGCCCAGAATAATGGCGTAGCGGGTCTTGGCCCAGTTGACCTTCTTTTCAAAATACTTGTTGACCTCGCTGGACCATTTGTCCTCCATAAGCTCGATACAGAAGCCCGGCTTATTATACTGCTTTCGGAACCAGTTTTCCATGCCTCCGCTGGCTCCGGACACCGAGGAATTGCGCATGAGGTTGAACTTGCAGTTGACAACCAGACGGTTGGACAGCAGTTCAGCTTTTTCGGCATTTTCGTTAATGCTGTCCGCCCAGTAGAGCATGTTGCCCTTGATGTGGAAGGAGAAAAGCCATTCAAATTCATTTTCCTCACACAGCTTGATTATTGCCTTTGTTTCCGGCTCTGAAGCTTCACTCTTGCCAACGTAGCTGTCGATGTCCGGTGTGGTGGTGTTGATTTCGGGATGATCATAACCCCACTCAAAGGGGAAATTACGATTCAGGTTGACTCCGGTGGAGGTATTCTTGTAGTCGAACAGCTCCTCCTCCGTCAGCGGCACACCGTTTTTGTAAAGTGGAATCATGCCGTCGTTGGCAATGTCAATGCCATCGGGATTCATTGCGGGAACGATATACAGCGTCCACTCCATGAGCATTTCGTTCAGATTAAAGGTGCCGTATTTGCCGGATGAGGAATAATACGCCTCGGCGTATTCCTCGATGCAGCGCATGACGTAGTTGACGGTGATGTCCTCACGGGAATGGATGCCGCCGGTAATCAGCGCCTTCTTTTCGCCGGTACCCATCTTTACGAGTACTATCTCCGTACCGCAAGTGCTTGTGCCGATGGTATCAAGTTTGATAAGGTCGGGATATTTTGCCGCCAGTTCCTGACAGTTGCGGGCAACCATCTTGGATGTGTAGGGCTTTGTGTAATCCACTACATCCACGCTGACCTTACAGGTGTCCTTGACACCGTTGTAAGTCTCGCAGGTGATGGTGGCTTCGCCCTTGCCGGTAGCGGTAACCACACCATTTTTATCCACAGTGGCAACGGTGGGATCACTGGTGTTGTATACATACTGCCGGCAGAAACCGGTGTTGTCCTTTGCTTTCACCTCGGTTGTATTGCCGGTATAAAGGGTTTTGTCGCCCAGTTCTGCACTCATGGAGGTTGGCGCACCGCGCACAGTAACGGTACCCTCACCGGTCACCCCGTTGTAGGCGGTAGCAACTACTGTGGCGGTTCCTTCAGACAGCGCAGTCATAGAGCCGTCTTCTGCTATCTCGATTATCGCGCTGTCACAGGATATCTCGAAACCGCCCGCATGCTCATCCTCTGCGGTAGAGGCGGTAAGCAGTCTTGTTTCGCCCACGCAGATATCGAGGGAGTTGTCGAACTTGATCTTAGTCGGTGCATTTTTCACCGACACGGTGCAGATTCTGTCCTCGCAGCCGAAGCCGGACACGGTAATCTCAACATCGCCGGCGGAAACGGCGGTGATGTTGCCCTCCGCGTCAACCGAAGCGATGGCAGGGTTGGCAGAAGTATATTCGATGGAGTTGCCGTTGCCCGCAAAGGCAGCGATGGAAGCCGGCTCGCCTACTCCCAACAGATATTCTGTCTGCTCCACGGACATTTCTGAAAGCTTCATTACGGTGACGGTACAGGTCATCTTTTTGCCGGAATTCTCCTCGGTGACGGTAACCACCGCCTTGCCCTCGCCCAAGCCGGTTATCAAGCCCTTGTCGTCCACCTGCACCATCTCGGAATCAGAGCTTTCCCAGACATAGCTGACCTCACCCTGTCCAGTTATGAGCGAATCGGCGCTGAGCTGATAGGTGTCACCTTTGAATACAGATATGTATTCGTCGCTGATGCCCATTTCCAGCACCTGGAAGCAGCCGCCGCTTACCGAATCAAAAAGACCGAACATCAGATTGATTATTACAAGCAGCATTGCCAGCGCAATGAATAATATTGTTTTTGAGCGGCGCTCCAGAGGAACACCGGTGCGGCTGACCCGCACGTTCATTCCCCGGGAACCGAAATTGTCCTGCATTATAATCCTCCCTTTTCCGAGGGATATTGCCGTTATTCCGCCCAAAAGCGGCGATAGCGATCTGATTATATTATATTCGAAAGCCGATGTGTGTCAACCGAATATACTGTGAACAAATCCGGCCGCCGCAGGCGGGTGTGCGCTGCGGCGGCCGGATTTATGCGGTAATTATCCCGTCTTGTGACGCTGCCTTACAGCTTGCGTGCCCGGGGCGGGAAGCAGTGGGGTCGTGCACCACCCTTGGGTCCATGACGGAAATCGTGCATGTGGTGGTGATGGTGGTGATGGTGCGGCACGAAATCATCGTCGCCGCAGTCTTCGCCGTCCTCTTTTGCGATGGTCTGAAGATGCTCTCCCAGCCGCTCGCACAGGGCACAGAACTGCCCGGCTTCCTCGTCGGTGAAGCAGGCACTGGCGCGCGCCTTGCGCTGTTCATGCTCGGCTTTCATCTTTTCCGCCAGCTCTCTGCCCTTATCGGTAAGCGAAACACGGGAGACACGGCGGTCATTTTCGTCGGGTGTGCGGGCGACCATGCCCTCACTTTCCAGACGACTGAGCAGCTCGGTCAGGGAGGAGGGACGGATATCCAGCAGTTCTGCCAGCTCACGGGAGGAGACATTGTTGTTCTCCGCCAGCACCTCCAGCGGACGACCCATTCCCGGATAGAGCCCCTCCTCCGGTCTGGGAGGACGGCGGCGCATGGAGCGCATGAGCTTCATCACGGCAAAGATCACGTCGGGACGGTCGTTTCCGGTCTTGTTGATGTTATTGTTTTCCATAGTGTAAATCAGTCTCCTTTCCCGCGGAGCGGTATCGCCGGAGGAGCTGCGCAAGTGCTGCGAGAGGTCCGATTCAGGCGGTGGACATTTCCCTGAGCGACCCGCAGGCCACGGCGATACGGCTGCGATCCACAAGGCAGACCATTCCCGCCCGTCAGCGGAAATAATCTGCGCAACAAATAGTTCGGTACCGAAGCAATTGTATTATACTTCGGTACCGAACTATTTGTCAAGAGGGTTATTGAATATTTTTTCCGCGCTTCTTTTTCTTCGCTCTATGAATACGCTTTCGGGAAGGTAACTTCGCTTGTTTTTTTGCGGTGCTGACTTCCGGTTTTGCCTCATGCCGGCAGGGCACTTACTTTTGCTTGCGCTCAAAAGTAAGCAAAAACGCGCTTTCCTCATCCGGTGGTCAGGCACTGCCGCTTCGAGCGACACGGCGCGTACGCGCCTCTGCGGTCGCTCGGATTTTCAGAGAAAAATCACGCTCACGTGCCCCGTTACCGGTTTGGTCTGGCGCGGAGTTGCTGCAGCCGCAAGTTGCTGGTTCGGCACTGTCGCTTCGAGCGACACGGCGCATACGCGCCTCTGCGGCCGCTCGGATTTTCGGAGAAAATCACGCTCACGTGCCCCATTACCTTTTGGCTCAGTGCGCGACTGTTACCGTGCCTCTCTGCTGCTTTGAGCGCTGTCTCCTGTGATGAACCACTTTTTCGTAAACCAGATTCTCCGAGGTTGACCCGAAAGACAGCGTTTCCTATAATGAATTCATCACGGAAGGGCGAAAGGGTGGAGAATATGGCGAGAATAAAGTGTGTCTGCGGAGAGGTTATGTGGAACGGTATGGTTCCAAACGACATTGTGTACAACGTGTTTTCCGACCGTCGTGCATCGGAGATAGACGAATCCGTGAATTTCGATATGCTGCGTTTGTGGGATATGCGCTCCTATGAGGTCTGGAAATGCCCTTCCTGCGGAAGGTTGTTCGTGTTTGATCCGGACTGCAGCAAGGCGATTGCGGTATACCGGTTGGAAGATACGGCTGAAATCGGATAAGCACATGAATTATAAGTCGGAGGCCAAGCGGTCTTAGGAAGACAATGTCATAAATCAACTCCTTGGCTCACAGAACGACATGGCTACGATCCGACTTCTTCCTGCGGAAGGTTGTTCGTGTTTGATCCGGACTGCAGCAAGGCGATTGCGGTATACCGGTTGGAAGATACGGCTGAAATCGGATAAGCACA
>JAZUPE010000094.1:0-6753 GCA_045605025.1 Acutalibacteraceae bacterium | reverse complement strand
CAGCAAGCTGAACAGCGTGAATTATCCTCTTGGCTGGACAACAGTGGATACAGGTTCCGGAAGCTCAAGCAGTGGCTACACTCCCTTCGCCGGCTGTTCTGCGCTGAAATCAATAACCATACCCGAGGGAGTCACTGTTATCCCCGCATACGCATTCCATAAGTGCGCTTCGCTTACCGAAGTAAGTTTCCCCTCTACTCTGACCGCCATTGGTAGTTCTGCCTTCGAGGGTTGTACAGGGCTGAAATCACTTTCACTTCCTGACAGCCTGATCACGATCGGCAACAGCGCATTTTCCGGCTGCACATCCATCACTGCGCTCAATCTGCCTGATAAGGTTACATCTGTCAGCAATTCGGCATTTTCCGGCTGCACCTGGCTGCGTCAGATAGACCTCAACAATGCCAGCATAATTGAACCCTATGCGTTCTCCGGCTGCACCGGTCTTGTCAGCGTTATTTTGAATGACAATCTTAAAACCATCAGCGATTATGCGTTCAGTTCCTGCACCAATCTTTCTGCGGTAACGATTCCCAAGAGCGTAACAAGCTGCAGCAAAAACGCATTCCAAAACTGCGCAAAGATTACGATTTATTGTTATGCAAATTCCGCTGTTCACACCATGGCTGAGGCGAACGGTTATACTTATTATCTGCTGGATGACCACGAGCACACATATGAGAAAGATATAGAGTCATCGGTCACCTGCACGCAGGCCGGTTCAGTGATCTATGTCTGCTCTGAATGTGGATACAACTACATTGAGTTTGTTGAAGCCTACGGACATGATTTCTCAGAGGAATGGACGGTTGACAAACCCGCGACCTGTGTATCCGAAGGATCAAAATCCCACCACTGCTCTCGCTGCGTAGAACGTGGTGATGTGACGGCGATACCTGCAGGCGGACATGTGTATGGTTCGTGGATTATTACCAGAAGTGCAACCGTTCTAGTTGAGGGCGAAAAATATCACGTCTGTGCTGGCTGTGGAAACACCGAAACTGTTACTATTCCGAAAATATCCGTGGACACCGGTAGCACCGAATACGGTATTGCTAATTTCACTGTTGTTGATGCAACCACTCTTGCCCCCATTCCGAACGCTTATATATTTATCTCTACTGAAACCGATGGCGACTGCACACTTGTTACCGACTCTGAGGGTAAAGTCACACAGGCATTACCGATGGGGAAGCACACTATTTCCGTGTACGCCGAAGGCTACATGACAAGAAACCCGAAAATCAACATTAAAGCCGGAGAGCAGAATATACCAAACATCGGACTGAGTGCAAAGGAGCTGGTGGATGCCCGTATTACTGTCACTGAAATGACCTACGAGGAAATTATCGACGCAGGAATCGATGTTGACGCTCCGGACAACAACCATGTATACAAGTACTCAGTTGAAATTCGCTTCAAACCCACGGTTGATGTCGTAAGTCTTGTGTTCTATTTCGATACGACAGGAAAGTATATTGCCGGTTCCAATAACACCTCCAGTAACGATAATGGAGATGGCGACGGTGGCGAAGTATATTATCCTATCGGCGTAGGTACCAGCAGTTATCATTACGGTAACGGTGGCGGAGGGTATCCTTGCATTCCGGTTACGCTCTCCGACGGTACAGCCGTAACGGTATTCCCGGTAAGTGAATACTTCTACCTCATCATTTACGGTGAGGTCCGGTGGCTCAAGGAAATGTTTGATGTAGAGATGCTGATCTTCAACAACTCGCTTACCGACACCGTTGAGAACTGCGTTGCCGAGCTCACCCTACCCGAAGGTATCTCTTTGGCTGATATGATTCACGGACCGCAGAGTGCCGTTCAAACTATCGATAAGATTGAGGAGGGTGGAAGCGCATCGGTCCACTGGTATGTGCGCGGAGACACGGAAGGCTCTTACGATGTCACAGCCACTCTCGACGGTGTAATGATGCCCTTTGAGGAAGAATTCCATCATGAGTATATTGCGGACAACCCGATCAAGGTATATGCGGGAAGCGCAATGCACATGGACATCACTGTTCCGGATGCTGCATTCTACGGCGAAGACTACACTGTGAAAATAGAGCTTACCAATGTGTCGCACAAGCCAATCTATGGTCTGTCCCATGCCATAACCGGACTTAAGCAGGGACGCGTAACCTATTACTCGGACGGCACAATGGAAGAAGAGGTGTATCTTGACCGTGGATTCCTTGGCTCAATAGCTACCGATGTTTTCTATCCCGGAGACAAGATAGTTGTTCAGGTTACCACGGAAATCATGTTTGAATCTGAGCTGATGAAATATCAGATGGAGAAGCTGATAGGTGTGGTCGATGAAGTTGAACGACTTATTAATGCTTATGACTGCTTCAAGACGGGTGCCGAATTAATCAGCGGAATTGGAGGCTTTGTAAAATCTGCCGGCAGCGCGATAGATGGCTTTATTGAAAATCTTGAGATTACCAATCTTGAGAAATTTGAAGCAACATCAAAGCTGTCGTCAGCTTTGCAGGAACTCACCGGCAAAATCGAAGCGGCTGATTCCACTACCGCCCTTGAGATGATAGGCAAACTAAAGGGCAGTGATGTGTACGATGATCTCCTGAAGGTGTCTGAAAGCGAAGGCGCATATCTTCTGAGCTCTGCGGCGGATATCGCCCTGATAGCTGATTCGATTAATGCCATCTGCACCAGCGCAGACACCTCAGACGACACAGGCAAGTTCGACCTGTATGACTCAATCAGAGCCATTATCGAAATGATCCCCATCCGATTTGTCGTCACCGATGTCATCGTATCCACGATGGAGAACTCAACAACAGAGATTCCCTATTCCATTCACTATGAATCTGTTGGAGCCAGATACTTCGGTGTACAGAATGTAGGTAAGCTGATTTACAGCATAGCTATTGCGGCATGCGGAGAGGTCGATGTGCCGTGGCCCATCAACCTCATCGGTGTGGACGATGATCCCACCGGCTACAATGACGCTGTTGATTACATTACTGCAACTGTTAACGAAATGAGTGCAATTTCCGCCATTGATGCTACCGGAGAGACCAGCTTTAAGGCATGGATAGAAAGAAGCAGCTCAGGCGCGCAGCAGATTTCGTCCGAGGACGCCCTTAAATTATCCTGCACCAATGACACAGCATCTGTCGATGACGGAGTTCTGAGTTTTACCGGCGGCGGTGTGATCGAGGTCACTCCCACCGGCACTGAGGGCGGTACTCTGTACATCGAGGCAAACGACGAAATTATACAAACCTACAACATTGATGTTGTCGCAGAACATATCTGCACTGCTTCCGAATGGACAACCGAGGTTAATCCCACCGCTGAAACCTCCGGACTCAGGGCAAAATACTGTGATGTCTGTGGCGATGTTATTGACGTGGGTGTACTAAAAGCCTGTGAAGAACACAGCTTCGGAAGCTATGTAACTGAAACAGAAGCCACCACTGAAAGCATGGGCATTAAGATGCGCATCTGCGAAAACTGCGGCTGTGTAGAGTACGAGTTCATCGATGTGCTTACCGAAGCCCCCGATCCCGATGAAACAGACCAAAAGTGCGGTGACGCCCTTGAATGGAACTTCAATTCTGAAACTGGAGAACTGACCATAACCGGAACCGGTGATATGTATGACTGGAAGTCAGGTGAAGGTCTCCCATGGGCGGAATACGCTAAGGACATTACTTCGGTGGTTATTGAGGAAGGAGTCACGTCCATCGGAAGTACTGCGTTCTTCAATCATTCCGCTTTGCTTGATATAGTAATTCCTAAAACAATCACGCGTATCGGTAGTGGCGCATTCGGCACCACCCCAAAATTATCATCGGTCTACATTACAGATATTACAGCATGGTGTAAGATCGAATTTGAGATATACTCCTCGAATCCCCTTGTCTGCGCGGAGAATCTTTACCTGAACAATGTGCTTGTGACGGATGTCGTTATCCCTGAGGCGATTGACGAAATCCGAGATCATGCCTTCTATAGCTATGATAATCTGAACAGCGTTGCTATGCCCGACAGCGTGAAATCCATTGGCCAGAAAGCATTTATCGGCTGCGATAATCTCAGCAGTGTTGTATTTTCTGAAAATCTTGAAAAGATTTCCGATTGTGCTTTCCTGGGATGCAGACGGCTCAAGGAACTGAATTTACCTGATTCGGTTAAGGAAATAGGCTTAAGAGCATTTGAGAGTTGTAATGCTCTTACTGTGATTGATTTGCCTGACGGAATCGAAATTATCGATGACTGCGCTTTCTCCAGCTGCAAATCACTTTTGGAAATCAACATTGCAAGCAGCAATCCATATTTTTCTTCCATCAGCGGTGTTCTTTACAACAAGGACGCAACCGAACTGTTGTATTTGCCGGGCAGCTACAGCGGAAAATATGAGGTTCGGAGCGGCGTTTATTGCATTGGCAGCGGAGCATTCGACGGCAACAGCAAACTTACCGATGTGATACTGCCTGAAGGTGTAGAGCTAATTAGGGATTACGCATTCTATAATTGCATTGGTTTGGAGACCATCACAATTCCTAAAGGGGTAAGCAAAATAGGCCGCTATGCGTTCGATCTCTGTGGTTCCCTAAGTGATGTATATTATGGAGGAAGCGAAGCTGAATGGAACGAGGTTTTCGTCGATTATGACAATGAATGTCTGACTGAAGCCACCTTCCATTTCGACTATGAGCCTCCTACGCAAGTTGTCGCCGGTGACACCACCGGTGACGGTGCAGTATCCATGCTTGACTCCATTGTTCTGCGGCGCTGGCTTGCCGGCTGGGAAGGCATAAGCATCAACGAGTATGCTGCCGATGTCAATGGTGACGGCAAGGTTTCATTGCTTGACTCTACCATCCTGCGCAGGTATCTTGCCGGCTGGGAAGGTGTTGAGCTGAATTAATTATCTCGCACAGGAAATGCCCCGATCGCATTGTCATTCTGCGGTCGGGGCGTTTCTTAGGAGGCACTGAGTAAAACTTGTGCGATTTATTCAGTGTCTCCTTTTAAGTATTCTTTGGTGATCTTCCGTTTTGTAAATCGATCTCGAGAAGAATAAAGACCAAAAATGGACCATGAGCACACAATACGACATTCCCAACCCCGCAAAAAGAGGTTGTCGAAGAAAGCAAAACCTGCGGCAGCCTCTTATTTTGCGTGCATCTTTCCACGCTGAAATCATCAAAACCTCGCAACAAATCGCGGTTTTCGAATGACCATAATAAGCCCGATGGGCAGTCCTACCGAGCGTTACTGGATTATATTTTATTTTCGCCTGTCTAAGCGATCAGATTTCGTGACACACGTTTTTCAGAAGGTTTTGCTTGCGCTTGTTTCTGAGCTTTTCAAGGTTGTATGCCAGACAAAGGAAGAAAAGCTCCGTGCGAACGTTAGTTTTCCCAGCAGTCAGAAACCGTCGGGAACCATACTCCTGTTTGAATATACCAAACGCACCCTTCGCCCTGTATTGAACGGCATATACGAAGATGTATTCCGCGCTCAGAAATGATGTTCCTTCGCGATTCTTCAAGCATATCTCATAATTCTGATTTCCTTGCTCTGTTCCGTATCTTATGCACGGTAGCATATTGCCCGTTGGGAACAATCGCTGCAATTCTCACAGCGATACCATGCATTTGTGATTTCTCGACCTCCAATCAGCTCACTGCATTCTCTGCGCAATACCAGTTTTATGTCCTCTGCACAGATGTAGTACTACCCCCAAAACAGACAGCAGTATAAGAACAATTGGAATGAGTGCCGCTTTGGCAGTCATATTCATTTAGCAGAAGCAGTATCAAGAACAACTGATAGAGGCGGTTGACGGATTTTCGCATTCCGAATTGGTATTTACTTCTGCAAGCGGCAGCTTCCGTGACCGAAGCAGGTTGAATACCTCTTTCAAATGCTTTCTTAGAGGACCCAGATTCGAGTTTTTGACGCTCCATCAGCTTAGGCACTGTAACGCCACATTACTGCTTAACAGCGGTGTGGATCTTAAGGTGGTTTCAGAACACCTAGGACACTGTAACATCGGAGTGATCGCTAATGTATATGCAGACGTTTTGAGGGGCACAAAGGTCGCCAATCTGATTACTTTGAATTTGGGATAAAAAATCTCCCCGAACGGCCATTCGGAGAGGTTTTACATAGTCTTTCAAACAAAGACCAAATTAGATATTCGTCGCAAACATTTAGTACAACCATGCGAAAAAACAAGCGTCGAAATGTACAGTCATCATTTCAAGTGGTCTCTGACAAGCGCTGATAAAATCAATTATCTTGCGTTTGTCGGGGGCATTCAAATCGAACGAGCCGAAAAGGCCAAATAAAGACCGTGAGCACACAACACAGCACTCTCCACCACGCAAAAAGCCCTCATCCATGCGGATGTGAGCTCTGGTATGCGATAATGGAATTATCTCTCGGAGCTGCAATGAGCGTTTTGGAACTTCTTTGATGATTTCAAGTGACTTTTGAAAAACTGCTTTACAGCTATATCCCAAAAACTGTCAGTTGTTCTGGAGTTTTTTCAAATTGCAATTCAGTCGCTGATCATCACGCTTGTTTTTCAGCCACAGAACATACCACATTGCAAACAGACCGCACTCCATAATGACAACAAACAGAATACCGTACAGTGTGGAAATTCCCGGAAACCATCTGAATACAATTGCCCCTCCGATATAGAGAACATTGGCGAGCACTGCCCACACTGCTACTCTCCAGCCTGTAACACCCCAC
>JAZUPE010000093.1:0-43778 GCA_045605025.1 Acutalibacteraceae bacterium | reverse complement strand
ACATAAGATAGTACCAATAACCCGTGTCGGCTATCTCGTAATACTCGTCATATTCAAGTGCTACAAAGTATTCCTGCTGACCTTCCTGATCGTCAAACCAGTAGTCCATAGACTGATACTGATACGGCACAATAACGTCATTTTCTACTACTCTGCTTCGCTTCCGTCGCAGAAAAGCACCCGAAGGATGCCATCGTTCATATCGTATCCAGCGGCTATTGTTGCTTTGGGTGTTACGTTATTCATTAATTCCTCCGTTTCTGAGTGAGGATCGATTGTGTCGTCAGTGATATTTATTCAAGCTTGTTTTTGCAAGAGGCGAATTTGATATGGTTGTATTTGATCCGGATAAAGCATCGTGTTCAATTTTCGAAATCAAACACAGTGCGGAAAGTGTACCGGAGCAATATAGACATCTTGTTGATGAAGGCAAATGTCGTGATACAGAATTCAGATTCGGGCCTATTACCGGTAAATATGTGATTTACCGAGGAGAAACTCAATCTGTAAACGGAATACAGTATATGAATGTTGAGGAGTATCTGAAAGGACTGCCGCGCAGGATCTGATAAATTCAAGCACGCCAACATTAAAAACGAGTATTGCGTTTATAATGTTGGCGTTTCGGGTATTATGCAATAATTGCAGGGCGATCAATTATTTATTACGGAAAAACCGTAATTATATTTGGCGGCATACAGAGCGAAACTCAAAAATCATGCTCTGTTTTTGCAGTCTCTGAACTTCCGCTGATTGCCGTCTCGGAGTACAGTAATAGTGACGAGCAGGAAGCAAAGTCACTCAAAAAAACGCAAAAATCGCCCGATATACCCTTACGGGAGATTTTTTGAGGCAGCTTTGAATGCATAAAAATACGATAATGGCGGGGAAAATCCCGTCCTCGCTTCCGTATCCTTTCATACCCTTTAGAGGTACAAAAACAATGGAGTTTCGGGGTAAAATTGAAACATATTAGATGGCCTCGGAAAATAAAAATGGCTTATTTACGCCATTTTTTGACGTATCATAAGCCATTGGAAAATTTCGGGTTTTTCTATGACTGCTTTTCGCCTGAAACGCTATCAAATGAGTCACGGTGAGGACTCTGTTTGCGTTTCAGGATCATCAATGCCGGTGATCCAAAGGTCGGCTCGCTCAATACCGGTTTCTACCTGTGCCCAGTTGACGACCAGTGCAATCTCATCTTCAGTCAGTTCTCTTGCAGCACGGGCAATAATGGCAACATATTCGCCATCGTTGTCCGCAATAACACCGCAGCTGCAATCAGAGAAGTATTCGGCGAAAATTTGCTCAGCCTTAACGGAAAGTGCGTTGAAATCCACCTGAGCAGCGATATGAGCTTCCAGCTCGTCCAGTCGTGCCTGCCGTTCCTCCAGTTCCGTCTTCAGCTCAGCTATGGTGTTTTCCTGAATGGCTATGGTAGTCTTGTTAGTATCGTCCTCCTCGTCGCCCAGGTCAATGAGAACGGAATTCTGCGTGACACGCAGAATGTAACCATCCAGTCCGTAGCCGGCAAGCTGTCCTTTGAGCACTTCGATAGTTTCGTCTGAAACAGTCTGACCGACAAGGGCTACACTAATGGTTTTTGTTTCTTTATTGACATTGCTTCGAACAAGCTGTGTATCCGAAAAAACAAACTCAGTTTCCAGATACGCATCGATCTGGTTATCAATGTGGGCGGTGTATATCGTATGTGCTCCTGTCAGAATGCTGGGTATGACAACAAGCGCCGTGATAAGCGCTACGATGCGGTTTATTTTTTTCTGATGAATCTCATCCATGTGAACGCGGTGAGGCACGCCTAGTATGCCGGTGATAATACAGGCAGAAAGTCCAATCAGAAGAGTGTTTATCAAAAATAGATAGAATGCGCCCAAAATGAATCTGGGCTGCAGTGTGGCGATACCGTAACCGACGGTACAGACAGGTGGCATAAGCGCGGTTGCTATTGCGACGCCGGGAATAACATTACTCTTTTTCCGGCGCGTATTACCAATGACACCGGCGACTCCGCCAAACAGTGCAATAAGTACGTCCCAGAAGGTCGGGCTTGTGCGTGCGATCATTTCCGTTGTTGGATCCTCGAGCGGAGCCAGTGAGAAAAACAGCGTCGATGCGATGATGCTTATAATTACCTGTGTTGAAAATCGTCTGAATGCGTGCAGCAGCATATCGAGGTCACGCACCGCAAGGGAGTATCCCATGGTGAGGATGCCGTTCATCAGCGGAGAGATAAGCATAGCCCCAATTATCACTGCCACCGAGTTTGCATAGAGACCGATGGACGCAATAAAGATGGCCATGATGAGAATCCACATGTTTGAACCGTGGATAACGGTGTTCTCCTCCATCATCTCGTCAATCTCAGCGCGGCTTATCATATCTTCGCGGATATTGAAAAGTCTCTTGAGCTGCTGCTTGAGGTTATCTTTGACTGTGACCAGACTTGCTGTTTTATTTTTTTCGATATCGTTCTGCAATTTGAATCAATTCCTTTTATGTAATAAGGTGTACAATCAGAGGTTATATAGATGATAGCATCATTCGCTCGCTTTGTCCAGTCTCGGGTCTGCCCTTAGCCTGACAGTGATAATCTCGCCGCAGAAAAACGTTATGCATAATATAATATTTTCGTATTAGTTTTATCCGGTCGAATAAACCGGAAGAATGTTTTTTCTCATACTTGATTTTTCTTTTACCTATTTTGAAGTTGTTTCATATTTCGAAAAATACAAGATTGTCGAACAATAAGCTCAGGCTCTCAATATGATATATCGCTTACGCTATATTGTTCTTTTGTCTGCTGGGTAAGCGATATATCATGAAAGCAATAAGCAGAACCCGAAGTTAGTTTGCCATAATCGCGTTTCCAACTCCGGGCCTTGCAATATTTCTGATATTTATTATAGAACAATAAAGGTACAACTTCCGGGGGCGACTTCGACCCTGCCGCTGATCTTTACGCCGGCAAGTTCGGGAAGTTGGTCATTTTCACCCAGTGACAGTTCGTGACCGTTCAGACACATTGTGCGGCTGCGCATGCCGGTTTTGCCGGTAAGTGCATAGACTTCGGCCTCTGCGGGCAGTTCCACAGCGGTAGTGTTGGTCCATGAGTTGTTGATGATCAGATAGGCTGCGCCATCCACTCCGTCAGCGCGGGAGTGAGCGTACACATGGACTCCTTCTCTGCGGGCCTCACCTGCATCGTAAACGGTGCTGCCCATCAGCTTCTTCCATAAAAGAACGGAGAAATAACTGGGACGGGGTTCGAAGGTTCCGTGTTTCAGCCAGCCGTAGTCGGAAGATGCCAGCGTGTTGTGGAATACAACACCGTTGGTCACGGTTGCAAAGTCTGCCAGTTCGTTCAGCACGCGGGGCACTTCCAGATAGGTGGATGCCCATGTGTGTCCGCCTGCACCGGCATCGCCGGATTCGGTCACCCACATTTCGCCTCCGGGAACATACTGGTCACGATACTTTGCAAAGCAGCGAGCGCAGTGTGCAGCCATGCCCAGATACTCCTCGCTCATGGCTCCTTCCGCCGGTGTATATGCACTGGGAACCATTGCAGCCATTCGCTCTGAGACACCGTTATAGTAATGGTAACTGAATACATCCAGCTTTTCGGTGCAGCCATCCATCAGCTCTGCTGTAGTGCAGGCCTTGATGGCGTCGGCAATACCAGCTCCGCCGCCCTGTCCGCTTTCATTCTTGAGTGCTTCTGGATCGGTATCACTGGGGCCGACAATCAGACAATCGGGATAGTTGTCACGCACCCAGCGGTGGAACAGATCCTGGTCGCGACGGAAATCTGCTGCGGTATAACCCTTTGGGAAACCTGTGATTTCGATCATATTTGGCTCGTTTGTAAACTCCACGGCCTCTACAGGCACGCCGTGTTCCTTGCTCAAGGCAAAAATCTGCTCAGCCTGACTTGGGTTCCAAGGTTCGTCTGCGGTATGCAGTCCGTCGCAGTTTGCAACAGAAATCATCAGTTTGCCGCCTACAGCCCTGACAAAGTTCAGCAGATTTATCCATTGCTCTTTTGTCAGCCGGTTCTGATAGCCTTCGGGAGTCACGCCGGTGCCGGCAAAATCGTAATAGGTCTTGGTGGCCCATGTGCCGGACACGCGAATCCAGCAGCTGCCCAGAGCCTTTGCCAGTTTGATCAGACGGGGATTTGTGGTGTCGATGGGATCATACCACTGATGCATAGCTGCCAGACCTTTGGAGAAATCGGGAGGAGGAACCTGTTCTGCACCGTCGATCTGTGCCTCAGTGTAGGCTTTCCAGAAGGTGCCGCCGGTGACTTCCGTCATCTCTACATTATATGAAACCAGTCGGGGGTTGATGGTACGCAGCTTTATTAACGCATCGGGATTCAGGGTGATGTGTTCTGTCATAACCATTTCTCCTTCGTACAAACAATTGACTTGAGTCATTAAACTTATATAATATTTTATAGGAAAAAATCGTAAAAATCCATCCTCAAAACAGCAAAATGATCTTCGCCTTTTCTGAGAGCGAAAGAATTTATGCTTTGCTGTATACAAGCTCTGTTTCCGTTAATCAAGAATTGCAAAGCACAGGAGAATATTATCATGGAATACAGAAAGCTCCCTCGTGGAACAGAAAACGAAAAATACGGTGTATTAGGACTTGGCCTGGGTGGAATCGGAAAGACTCCTGCCGACGAAATAGAGACCATTATTCGTAAAGCCATTGATAACGGCATAAACTTTTTTGACCTGTGCACTGCAGGAGCTACCTATGCTCCCTTCGGTCGTGCAATTGCCGAACGCAGGGACAAGGTGTTTCTGCAGGTTCATTTCGGCGCTGTATATGACGAAAACGGAGAATATGGTTGGTGCAGGGATTTTGAAACCATCAAAAGGACCTTTCTCTGGGAGCTTGAAACCCTCGGCACGGACTACGTGGATTTTGGTTTCCTTCATTGCGTGGATGAGGACGAAGATTTCAATAAGCTATGCGAAATCGGCGTTCTTGCCTATCTGGAGGAACTCAAAGCAGCGGGTGTCGTCCGTCATATCGGCTTTTCCTCCCACACACCTTCCGTTGCCAACCGGATTCTTGATACAGGACTTGCAGATATGATGATGTTCTCCATCAATCCTGCCTATGACTTTGAGAAGGGTGACGAGTACGGCATTGGCAGCGTAAAGGAACGCTTTGATCTGTTTCGTCGGTGTGCCAGAGAGGGCGTTGGCATCTCGGTCATGAAACCGTTCTTTGCCGGTCAGCTTCTGAACGCGGAACAATCGCCCTTCGGTGCTGCTCTGAGCCGTAACCAGTGTCTGCAGTATGCCATTGACCGTCCCGGTGTGCTGGTGGCTGTGCCCCGCGTGCAGACCATGGAACATCTGGATCAGGTGCTGGAGTTTCTCACCACAGCAGACGAGGAAAAGGACTACTCTGTTATTGGTACTTTCAATGCCGATACCATATCCGGCACCTGCGTCTATTGCAACCACTGCCAGCCTTGTCCGGCAGGTATTGATATCGGCCTTGTCAATAAATATTATGATCTTGCGTTGGCGGGTGACCAAATAGCCGCCAATCACTACACTAAGCTAAGCGTCAATTCGGATGCCTGTCTGCAATGTGGTCACTGCGAATCCCGCTGTCCCTTTGGGGTGAAGCAGAAAAGCAGAATGGAAGCAATCAGTCGCTATTTCAATGCATATGTAGCGAAACAGGTATGATAAGGATGCCGCTGCATTATTGAACAATTTCTGAGAGGTAACGGTTTATGAATAAGTCAAAAGAGCGAAGAATAAAAAAACTCAAGAAACAACGTATCTGGCCAACTGTAGTGGGACTGATACTGTTTCTTATAATTTCCGTCGTTATTTTATTGGCGGCATTGACGGCATCCGGTGTGAGTATTGCGCAGAGAAAACTGACGGACAGCAGCAGAACATCTATGAGAGTGGCAGAACTCTTTGCGGACTATAATTCGGAAACGAAAGCAAAAATCGAACAGACAGTATTATCCAATATTGATGTGTTTGAAGAAATCGAAGCTGTAGCGGTAATTGACTCGGATGGTACTCCGGTGTGGTCCAGCAATAATGAGTATCCTGTAATTGATGAAACCATAAAAATGGAGTTGCTGCCGGGAAGCAATGAGGAACTCAGCATAATTATTCCCGATGATATGGACCAGGTGTTTACCATTGCTGATGGGGAGGTTGTTGTCAACGAGGGTGCTCTGGAGGAAAGAACCCCGGTGTTTAGCCTTACTGCTCCTTTTGCGCAGATGAAGCTTTGGATGGTTGTTCCGGTAAATGACATGGAAGTTTTGGTTCAAAATAATGTCCAGATGTACACTCAGGATTTTGTGGTGATACCGATTTGTGTTCTGCCTTGCATATTACTGATTGGCATTTTTGCAATATACTATCTGATTTCATTTATCAGCATGGTGTTCGGCATGCGTAAAACCACGAAAATAATGTACACCGACGTAGTGACCGGCGGAGACAACTGGCTGTCATTTACCAGAAAAGCAACAAATCTGTTAAAGCGGAATGTTATACGGAAGCGAAAGTATGCTATGATCCATCTGGAAATGCGCAAATACCGTAGTTTCTGCACCTGCTTCGGTGTTAACAAGGGGCAGGAACTGATCGAAAAGTATTACGCAGCACTGAAAAAAGAGATTACAAGAAACGAAGTGCTGGCTCGTCAGGAGAAGGCGGAGTTTGGCCTTTTTCTGATATACAACGATATAGCTGAGCTGGAAGCACGAATTCAGAAAATGGAGAATGTACTGAATACGGTTTTGCCGGAAGTGAAAGCGTATTTTGGTGCAGGTGTATATCAGATTCAGCCCGGCGAATATGATGTCGAGCAGCTGCACAATAACGCCATGATTGCCTGTGAAACGTTAGGCGATGAGGCGGAAAACAAGACTGCGTTCTTTGATGTGGAAATGAATAAGAGTAAACTGTGGGAACGAAAGATAGAGGATGACATGGACCGTGCGCTGGCAAACCGGGAATTTCAGGTATACCTGCAGCCTAAAATCAGTACCTCGGGAGAAGTTCTGGGTGGTGCGGAAGCACTGGTTCGCTGGATTCATCCCACTGAAGGGTTTATTGCGCCAAACCGTTTTATCCCGATTTTTGAAAAGAACGGCTTTATACTAAAACTGGATGATTACATGCTGGAAGAAATTGCCAGAGTACAGGCGGGCTGGCTGGCGGAGGGACGCAAACTGGTTCCGATTTCTGTCAATATATCCAGAGCTCATTTTACCAGAGAAAATCTGGCAGAGCATATTTGTGCCATTGTGGATAAATATCAGGTGCCCCACAGTGTGATTGAACTGGAGCTCACGGAAAGTGCTTTCTTTGATGATAAGAAGGTGCTGATAAATACGGTGAGGAAACTGCGCGCAGTCGGATTCCAGGTATCCATGGATGACTTTGGTGCAGGTTATTCTTCTCTTAATTCCTTAAAGGAACTGCAGATTGACGTCCTGAAAATTGATGCGAATTTCTTCCGCGGAGCAGATGCGGGAGAACGCGGTATGCTGATTGTTTCTGAAGTTATTGATCTGGCGAAGAAGCTGAATATGAAAATCGTTGCAGAAGGTATTGAGAGCAGAGAACAGGTAGATTTCCTGACAGAGCAGGAATGCGATCTGATTCAGGGCTATTTCTATGCAAAACCAATGCCTGTGGCGGACTTTGCACGGAAATACACTGCATAACCAACTAACAGAGATAATCCGGACAGCGTCTGGGTTATCTCTGTTAGTTCACTGTTTTCATTCGGCATATTTAGACAGTTATGCATGTGCGAACTACTTGATCCGCACTTCTGACGATTCGATGCCGGAATCTGCGCTGCACGGCGGTGCGCCCGATTCAAACGACTGTTTCCTTTACCGAAGAAATAATGGGTTGACCGATGACATTTTCTGTGATAGAATAAATCCAATCGAAATGAGTGGTGGAGTCTGTCATAAAGCTTTTCGGAGCTTTATTTGTTTTGATTGATCGAGTCTTTTCTGATATTCGAGAATCGAAAAATGTTTTGCATTCTGTAACCCGGCGGGTTTGCTGTATGCAAAACAGGTTTGACAGGGCAGCCTTTGTTCTGTCTATTTTTTTTTGCTTATCGGATGGACTGGCGGGATAAGCGGTTTACGCCTGTTCATGCAAATCGGGAAAAACAAAAGACTTTCCTGCCGCCATCTCATTACGGAAAATATTTTTTCAAGGAGATGTAATCATGGAAAACCTTGCACCATTCCTCGCGTTGTCCTTCCTCACGGCCGTTCTTGCGTTCGCGTTTGCGGCTTACCTGTATGTGTGGGTAAAGAAAAAGCCCACCGTCAATGAAACCATAAAAGACGTATCCGGACTCATCAAAGAAGGCGCCAAAACGTTTATGGCACGAGAGTACAAGATCCTTGCGATCTTTGCGCTTGGTCTTGCTGCATTGATATTTGTTTTCCTTCCCACTCCGGTATGGAAAGCCGGTGCTGATATTTCCAAAAACATCTACATGGCGATCGCTTATATCATCGGCACCGTTCTTTCTGCAATTGCCGGCAGAATCGGTATCATGGTCGCTACCCTCTCCAACGGTCGCTGTGCTGAAGCGGCTCAGAAGGGAATCAAGCCTGCGTTCCTCGTAGGTTTCCGTGGCGGTGCTGTCATGGGTCTGCTGGTTGTCGGCTGCGCTCTGTTCGGTGTGTCTGCTGTTCTCTGGTTTGTTGGTGATGCTTCCATTCTGCTGGGCTTCTCCTTCGGTGCGTCTTCTCTTGCACTGTTTGCAAAGGCCGGCGGCGGTATCTTTACCAAGACCGCTGACGTTGCCGCTGACATTACCGGTAAGGTCGAGCTGGGTATTCCCGAGGATGACCCCCGTAATCCTGCCGTTATCGCTGATAACGTCGGCGACAACGTCGGTGACGTTGCCGGCATGGGCGCTGACCTGTTCGATTCCAACGTGGCAGCCATGGTATCCGCTCTGGTTGTTGCTCAGTCCCTCAGCGGCGACTACGCAAACACCGCTATGGTCTTCTGCTATTCCTTCCTGGGTCTGCTGGCTTCCATCATCGGTATCGCCACCGCCCGCATCGGCAAAAAGGGTACTCCCACCAAGGCTCTCAACGCCTCCACTTATGTGACTACCGGCGTGTTCCTTGTTCTTTCCGCTATTGCCACATACTTTGTTCCTAACTTCTCCTGGAACATCTGGGGTGCTTCTGTCACCGGTCTGCTTGTCGGCGTTATCATTGGTCTTGCCACCGACTACTTCACCGATGACAGCAAGCCCATCGTCAAAAAGGTTGCTCACGCTTCCGCTTCCGGCCCTGCATTTACCATTCTCTCCGGTACCGCTTACGGCTTCATTTCTGCTCTGCCCGCAATGATCGGTATCGCCGTATCCGCTCTGGTTGCTTACAAGCTCTGCGCTCCCATGGGCGAGGGATATGCAATCTTCGGCATCTCCATGGC
The DNA here is from genome assembly GCA_045605025.1 of Acutalibacteraceae bacterium. GTDB lineage: Bacteria > Bacillota > Clostridia > Oscillospirales > Acutalibacteraceae > SIG598. Next base: position 34,260 of record JAZUPE010000093.1, on the reverse strand, counting down.
AGCTGTCGGTATGCTTTCCACCGTTGCCACCATTATTTCCAACGACGCTTACGGCCCCATCGTCGACAACGCCCGCGGCCTTGCTGAAATGGGCGGTCTGGGCGAAGAAACCATCGACATTGCTGACGAGCTTGACTCTGCCGGCAACACCGTCAAGGCTGTCACTAAGGGCTTCTCCATCGGCGCTGCAGGCCTCACCGTTATCTCTCTGCTCGGCGCATTCATGACTGAGGCTAACGCTGCCATCGCTGAAGTCGGCGGCGAACTTATCACCGGCTTTGACATCATGGATCCCATTGTGTTTTTCGGCGTTCTCATCGGTGCCGCTATTCCTGCTGTATTCTCTGCCATGCTCATCCTCGGCGTTGACAAGAACGCCCAGAGAATGGTTGCCGAGATTCATCGTCAGTTCAACACCATCATTGGTCTGCGTGAAGGCACTGCTAAGCCCGACTACGACAAGTGCATCGACCTTGCCACCTCCGGCTCCCTGCGCGAACTGCTTCCCGCCGGTCTGGTTGCAATCCTTTCCACTGTAGCAGTCGGTTTCATCGGCGGACCCAAGGCCATTGGCGGCTTCCTGCTTGGTAACATCGTTTCCGGTCTGCTTCTGTCTCTGTTCCTGTCCAATGCCGGCGGTCTCTGGGACAACTCCAAGAAGTATGTCGAATCCGGACACGAAGGCGACAAGGGCAGCGAAGCTCACAAGTCTGCAGTTATCGGTGACACCGTAGGCGATCCTTATAAGGATACTGCCGGTCCCTCCATCAACACCCAGATCACCGTTATCTCCCTTGTGTCCTCACTGCTTTCTTCTCTGTTTGTTACTTTCTCAATCTTTGGTTGATATTAAGAAAAACGCATCCGACTCTTTTGGAGCCGAATGCGTTTTTTATATGTCATGATAGCGGCGTAGTATATGTGGGATAATCATATATACTAAGATTTCTGCATAGTTGCTTGTGACGCGTTTGCCGTCAAAGAATGGCTTAATCATAACGATTAGGTCGTTTTTTTGTGTTGCTTTTATAAAGCAGTGCGGTTATTTTTTCTGTATTTATTCCGTTGCCGGCTCAGGTGAATCGTGATTAATGGTTGCCGGCAAAATTGATATAGTGTCAACAATGTGGTATAATCTCGTTGTTGATTTAGTGTGTCAGAGAAATCAGCGAGAGAGGAGAGACAAATGAAGAAAATCCTGGTCGCGGCTGCATGTGTTTTGATAGCGTTCTGTATTGTTTGCCCTGTAGTTATCGCCATTATCCATGGTGTGGTCATGGGAAGATACGACTATGATTGGTATGCTGCGGACCGTTATCTGATATATGACGATGTAAAGGACAGATATCCGAGAAAAAAGCTTCTGTTTGAGTCGGGCGCACACACACTTTCGGCATATCTTTACGGAGAAGAAAACGACAAAGGTCTTATCGTTGTGGCGCCGGGGCATACCGATGCAAACGACATCAAGTTGTATGAAATACGATTTTTTGTTGACGCAGGATATCAGGTCGTATGCTTTGATTATACAGGTTGTTACACAAGTGAGGGTAAGGCCTTCGGAGGATATACGCAGTCGGTGTATGATCTTGATGCATTGCTCGGGTTCATAGAAAGTTCCGGTGAATTTGTGAACATTCCCGTATTTCTGTTCGGCCATAGTCTGGGCGGGTATGCTGTTGCAGCCGTACTCGGAATGGAACATGACGTGCAGGCAGTGGTTTCTGCTTCCGGTTTTGACACCGCCGAAGAACAGTGGCAGTATTCCATCAGAAAATACACAGGTGTTTTTTATCCGTTAGTCAAGCCGTTCAACAGTCTGTTTATCGATATGAAATATGGCGAGGATAAGGTGTTGTCTGCGGTGAGCGGCATCAATAGCGTCAATGTGCCTGTATTGGTTATAACCGCGGAGGAGGATTCGTTTTACGGCGGCACAAGTCCAATCTATCTTCGCCGTGATGAGATTACCAATCCTGATTGTACATTTATGCTTATGGATAAAGAAAAACACAACGGGCATTACGACTATTTCCTTACAGATGATGCCCTTGCGTACCAGGAAAGCACTCCTGATGCGAACATAGACAAAGAGTTGTATATGGAGCATGATGCCGATACTATGCAGATTATCATCGGCTTTTTTGATGACGCACTGTAAGACTAAAAGTTTCAACAAGACACAGGTCAATGTTTGCCCCATATCACAGGAGTTCACGGAAAACCTGCCTGCGATATGGGGCGTTTATCAGTTCTATGTTATCTGTTATTCGATGAAACTTTTTAGCAGTTCGGCCATTCTGTTTTTCGGTTCAATCATGCTTCACAGCAACAAAAATATACCGCGCCATCTCTGCCACAAACTCGCTATAGCTCTTTATAGCACATTCCGTTTGCAGCATCAGCATATCAAACCACATCCTGTTTCCCTCGGAAACGAATTCATCTCTGTGGGCAAGGGCAGCGCAGCGTTTTTTTCTGAGCAGCTCATAAGTCTGGCGGGTGATATCGGTTACTTCATACTGAAACCTGTTTTCCCGCAGTGCACAGGCGAGAAGGGAGGTTTCCGCATCCTGTGTCCGAGGGATAACGTCGCCCTCCTGATATCCGGCGAAAAAAACGCCGTCAGTTTTGAGCCACGAGCCAATCTGACCTACGAATGCAGCCATGTCTGGAGCGAAATACACTGTGTCCATAGAGGTGATCACGTGGAATGATTCTTCCGGATATTCAATCTCACCCATGATTCCTTCGCGAAAGTCCGAGCGGTAAGGATGCAGTTGCCGCGCCTCGTTGATGGCTGCTGATGAAAAGTCAAAGCCGTGGATATACGCATCCGTCTGATTTTGCAGATACCTCAGCATCTTTCCGTTGCCGCATCCAATGTCCAGAATGTGCACATCACGTCCATTCGGGATAAATGGCAGAATCAGATCCACCTGCGCAACATCGCTGAAGCCGTCCTGAGAGAAATCCTGACCGAATGCATTGCGGCAGAAATTGCGGAAAGCCTTGGAGTGTGCTGCCATGCTGTAAAACTGCTCGTATTCATTGTAAAATAACAGTTTGCTTTTCTTCATAAACACTCCTTGAAAAAGTGCGCCATGAGCGAGGCTCGCGGCGCACTTTTTATGCAAATCATTGTTATGTGTCGATCATACGGAAGCAAGGAGGATCAGTCACAGGTTGCGGGATGATCGCGGCAATACTCGATGGCGTTGATTGCTGCTTCCTCCTGCAGCTTGACATATTCTTCAAGACAGAGATTGTGAGAGTGAATATACTCGGCGTGCTCCCTGCCTACATAGCGGAAGTGCCATGCTTCGTATGAAATACCGGTGATCTCAGTCTTGTCGCTCGGATAACGCAGAATCCAACCGTACTCATGGGCGTGTTCGGAAAGCCAGATTCCCTGTTTTGTCTTGGCAAAAGAACCGGAAACTTCAAGGGTGTCTCCGATATCTATAGATGTGCCGAGCTGATGCTCTGAGCTTCCCGGCGGCTGAATTGAGTTGCTTGCCAATTTTTTGGCGGATGCAGTGTCATACCCCTGATCCTTGTACTTGTTGACTGACTGGTTGAAAATATAGTTTTGCGTGCTATAACTGCGATAGGCCGTAATAAGATATATTTTCTTTCCCGTGGCTTCTTTGCAGTCGTTATACATCTGCACGTAATTATCCAACGCTTCCTGCGTCATGCTGAGACTTGAGGCTTTGGCAGGAGCATGCCCCTTCGCTTCCACAACCTCAGGCTCATAATCTTCGCTCAGAGGATTCCACGCGTTGACAACTTGGACCTTTTCGTCGTACAGAGGCGGGTAATCTTTGGCAGGGTCGGGCATCTTCTTCTTTACCACGATCTCAAAGGTCGCGGACACATCAGGCGTGCCGAATACGTTGATCACCGCACGTCCCTCGGAAATTCCTGTGACACTGCCGTTTTCATTTATTTCGGCGATTTCCGGTGACAAGCTTTCAAAGGTGAGTTTGGTTTCAGCGGTCGATGGAACAAGCTCCAAAGGAGGGACGATAGAGTCGCTCACATAAACCGCGTATGCAGGCTCAGCAGTGATAGAGATCAGGGTTTTGTCGATCGCAGAATCGTCTGACAGTTGGTTGCTGCCGGAAGAAACAGATTGCTTATCCTTGCTGCCGGCTTCGTGTGTTCCGGTTTGTTTTACAGGAAATAATCCGGCAGTAAGGGCAATGTTCGCTGCCAGCAATATTACGAACATCAAAATAAGCAGTGGTTGTCTGCTCTTGAGTTTTCCATTCATGTGTTCAGTTTCTCCATGCAGTCTGTGAGTAAAATCGCTCAACGGATTAATCTTATTTAAGTCCGAGGGTTTCTCTGACCACGTCAATCATCTGCTCACGATTACATACCTTGTCAAAGCGAACTTCCTTGCCGCGGAGCTCAGCCAGCTCGTCGGGAATGGAAACGCTGCTCAGGACGGACAACTCGTTGATGATGTCAAATTCGCTGCGAGCAGGATCGACATCGGTCAGCGCGTTCAGCACGCTGGGAGCAAACTTGTAGGGATTGGCAGTGGATGCGACGATAACAGGAGTCTCAGAATCGCCGGTCACAGCAACGTACTGGTTGTATACGTTCAGACCGACAGCTGTGTGAGTGTCGCACAGATAGTTATAGTCGTCAAAAATATCCTTGATAGTGGCCTTGGTGCCCTCGTCATCGCAGCAGCCTGCCCAGAACAGCTCCTGAAGCTTGGCCTTTACGTCGTCGTCAACCTCGTAGCGGCCGGTTTCGTTCAGATCGGCCATCCACTTCTTCACACGCTCACTGTCGCCGCCGGAGAGGTGGAAAATAAGACGTTCAAGGTTGCTGGAAATGAGGATGTCCATAGAGGGGGAGATGGTGGTATGGAAGGCGCGGTTGCGATCGTAAACACCGGTCTTGATAAAGTCGGTAAGAACGTTGTTTGCGTTGGAAGCGCAGATGAGCTTGCCGACAGGCAGACCGATCTGCTTTGCGTAGAAGGCGGCGAGAATATTGCCGAAGTTACCGGTGGGGACAACGATATTGACCTTCTCGCCCTCATAGTCCATCTTGCCGCTGCACATCAGATCGAGATAAGCGGAGATGTAATAAACAATCTGGGGAACCAGACGACCGAGATTGATGGAGTTGGCAGAGGAGAACTGCATGCCATTGGCTTCCAGCTCAGCCTTGATGCCGGCGTCGAGGAAGATATTCTTCACGCCGGTCTGAGCATCGTCAAAGTTGCCGTTGACGGCACAAACACTGACGTTGCCGCCTTCCTGTGTGGTCATCTGCAGCTTCTGGATGTTGCTGACACCCTCATCGGGGTAGAAAACGATAATCTTTGTGCCGGGAACATCAGCAAAGCCTTCAAGAGCAGCCTTTCCGGTGTCACCGGAAGTGGCGACAAGAATGACAATCTCCTTGTTGCAGCCAGTTTTGAGAGTGGCCTTGCGCAGCAGATGTGGAAGCAGCTGCAGAGCCATATCCTTGAAAGCGCAGGTGGGTCCATGCCACAGCTCGAGGATATACTCCTTGTCGGTCAGTCCGTGGAGAGGTGCGATTTCACCGTCCTCGCGGAACTTGCCTTCGTAAGCCTGTGCAACGCACTCGCGCAGCTCGGTCTTGGAAAAATCGGAAAGGAACTCGCTGAGAATGTCGACAGCGCGCTCGCAGTAACCTGCGCTCATAACGCGTGTGAGGTCGGCGTAATCGTAATCAGGCAGCTCAACCGGAACGTAAAGACCTCCGTCCGGACTGATACCGGTAGCGATTGCAGTTGCAGAATCAACGCGGATTGACGAATCACGGGTGCTTGTATACAGCATAATTTGTACCTCCAGAAATATCAGCCGAGAGCAGCGGAAAAGAATCGCTTGGCATTGCCGAAGAAGATGTCCTCCACCAGACTTTCGGAGTAGTTTGCTTTCAGGAATCGCTCGTAGAGAGCGGGGATGGATTCGATACCGGTTACGCCGTCGGGCATATCGGTACCGTCAAAGTCGGAACCCATGCACACGATTTTTTCGCCGCCCAGCGACAGAAAGTGCTCGGTGTGGGCAAGTATATGCTCAGCGGTTGCGTCACCGTTGGCTTCAAGAAATTCGCGACAGAAGTTGATGCCAACCAGACCGCCGTTGTCACGAATGACGCCGAACATATCGTCGGTCAGGTTGCGGCGGTGGGGACACAACTTCCTTGAGCAGGAATGGGAGGCTACGAATGGCTTTGAAGAAAGCTCCGCAACATCAGAGAAACCTGCGTCGGAAAGATGGGATACGTCCACGATCATTCCAAGCTCGTTCATCAGTGCCACGGCACTTCTGCCAAACCCGGAAAGGCCGCCGCCCACGGGAGAACCGACTCCGTGACCCAGCTCGTTTTCCGCGTTCCAGGTCAGCGTCATCAGCCGCACGCCGTCATCGTACAGTGAACGGAGATTGTCCAATGAGCCGGCAACAGCAGAACCGCCCTCCACGGACAGTATCGCGCCGCAGAATCCGGCACGCTCACCGCCGTCCAGCCCCTGCGCGTCACGGCACAGGCCGAAACGTTCGGGAAACAGCTCAATCTGACGGTAGATGTAATCCCGTACCTTACGGTAGTGAGCCACGGCAGCGTCACCGCGCAGCTCGTCTGGCATGAATACGGCAAAGATCTGGTGCCACGCATCAAAGCAGTTTCCGCGATCAAGAGAAAGGTGCCACGCACCCTTGCCGAGATCGTTGCCGGCCTTGCGTGTCACGCATTCGTAAGCCGTGTCACAGTGCAGATCAAAAAACTTCATTGCATACCTCCGCGCCAAATGCATTTTCAATATGCTCAAGGCCAAAAAGCTCTCCGCGTACGGTCAGTTCGATAACGTCAAACCGCGGCTGCAGGTCGCAGTGGTTTTCATACAGCCATTTGCAGGCGGTCTTGTATATCCTGCGCATCTTGCGGATATCCACCGCCTCGAGTCCGCTGACCATGGCGTTGTATGCTCTGAGCTTGACCTCGGCAAAGATAATATATCCGTTCCCTCGCGCGATAATGTCAATCTCACCATGGCGGCAGTGATAATTGCGCGCGGCGATCTCATACCCTTTGGATACAAGATAATCCGCTGCGAAATCCTCGCCCAGCCGACCACGTTCCTGAGCGGTCATCGGGGAATACCCTCGATCTTCTTCAGGAAGGAACGGCGATGAATGGGGCACACACCATGTTCACGCAGCGCTGCAATATGTGCGGCGGTGCCGTAACCCTTGTGCTTCTCGAACTGATACTGCGGATATTTATCCGCCATAGCCATCATGAAGCGGTCTCGGGATACCTTGGCGAGGATGGAAGCGCAGGCGATGCTGTGGCACAGTGCGTCGCCCTTGACCAGAGTGCGTGCCTCTGCGGGCAGATCAGGAGGCAGCCGGTTTCCGTCCACAATGATAAGATCGGGAGCGGGATCAAGCATCTCCACTGCGCGGCGCATAGCCAGATAGGTGGCGTTGAGTATGTTAATATCGTCTATTTCGTTGTGGTCGGCTGCGGCAATGCCGTAAGCCAGAGCCTTTTTGCGAATGACATCGAATAATGCTTCACGCTTCTTTTCCGAGAGCTTTTTTGAATCATTTACGCCCTCGATAATTGTATCCGGCGGCAGAATGACCGCTGCGGCAAACACCGGACCGGCAAGCGGTCCCCGGCCGGCTTCGTCCACGCCGCATACCAGCGTGTAGCCTTCCTCGCGGGCGGTGCGCTCATAGAGCAGCCAGTCGACAGCGGGAAGCTCCTCTTTCTTTGCCCGTGCCATTACTCCACCTCCGGAGGAAGCTCCAGAGTAACGCGACCCAGCTTGGCTGCGCGGAACTCGTCGATGATGGTGATGGCGGCACGTTCAGTGTCAGCCTCACCGCCGGAAATGAGCATGCCGCGCTTGCGGGCAACCGCTTCGAGTATCTCCTCGGGTGCCATGCCATCAAGGGTGGTCAGCTTGTAACGCTCCATAAACGGAGCCGGAGAGAACTCGCGCAGCATGCCGATAAGTTCGATGCACAGCGTCTCAGGGTCGAGAATAGCGTCCTTGACTGCGCCGGTGTAGGCAAGATATCTGCCCACCTGCGGATCGTCGAACTTGGGCCACAGCACGCCGGGAGTGTCCAGCAGCTCGGTGTTGCTGCCGATGTTGAACCACTGGTTACCGCGGGTAACGCCGGGACGGTCGGCGACCTTTGCCTTTGAGCCGCCGGCCATGCGGTTGATAAATGAGGACTTGCCCACGTTTGGAATGCCCACCACCATCAGCCGGACGTAATGACCCTTCATGCCCTTGGCCGCCCACGTGGCGATCTTGTCAGCCAGCAGGCGCCTGACCGAGGGAATAAAACTGTTCAGCCCCTTGCCTGTGCGGCAGTCGCAGGATATAGCAAGAACGCCGACGCGCGAGAAATAAGCACACCATCTTGCGGTGGCATCGGCGTCGGCGTAGTCAGCCTTGTTAAGCAGCACGATGCGGGGTTTACCCGCGGTGATGGAATCTATCTCAGGATTCCTGCTGCTTACGGGGATACGAGCGTCAATGACCTCCACCACAGCGTCGACCAGCTTGAGATTCTCGATGATCTTGCGGCGTGTTTTGGTCATATGACCGGGATACCATTGTATATTCTGGCTCACAATAAATTAATAAGCAATGACGGGTTTAATCTACCGTTCCAAAGCCGTCGTCGAACGGGTAGATGCGGAAAATGACTTCGCCCAGAATGTTGTCGTAATCAATGAAACCGACACGGGCATCGCGGCTGTCAGTGGAATCACCGCGGTTGTCACCCAGAGCGAATGCGCAGTTTTCAGGAACCTGCATCGGCGTGTCGTTGGGAATGAAGGAACCGCCGTAGGTTTCGGAATCCAGAGCAACGGCGGAATCAGCGTCAAAGGGCTCCGCGGAAGCCAGAGCCTCCTCACTGTCGGCAACGTATACCTTTCCGTTTGTGATCTCAACCCACTGTCCTTCAACTGCCACGATTCTCTTGACCAGCGGCTTGTTGAGAAAAATGGATTCGGAAGAGCCGTCATTGACCTCGCTGTGGGGGAGGATTATGATGATGTCGTTCTGGTCCGGAGTATAGAACATGCTCCACACCAGAACACGATCCTTATCGTGCAGAGTTCCCTCCATGGAACGACCCGATACGCTGACTATGCGGAAAACAAAAGTGAAAAGCAGCACAACGATACCCAGCGCAAAGGCGATAGCCTCCAGCCACTCGTAAACTTCCGCAGAAAAACCGGTCAGCTTGCGGGAGTCGTCCTTTCTGCCGTTGTTGTTTGCGTTTCTGTTCATACCCGTATAGTTATTCATGGAAACCTCCCTGCCGGGCGAATGTTCGTCCGGTCAAACGCAAAAAATAGCAAAAAGGGACGTGTAACCGTCCCTTAACGCCGTAATTATCGAATCTGCTCCTTGACCTTGGCTGCCTTACCAACACGGTCACGCAGATAATAGAGCTTGCTTCTGCGGACACGGCCGTGACGGATGATCTCAACCTTGTCAACGTTGGGGGAGTGATAGGGGAAGACTCTCTCAACGCCTACGCCGTAGGAAACACGACGGACGGTGAAAGTCTCGGAAACGCCGTGGCCTCTGCGGGCGATAACGGTGCCCTCGAAAGCCTGGATTCTCTCGCGCTCACCTTCACGGATCTTAACGAAAACGCGAACGGTGTCACCGATGGAGAACTGGGGCTTATCCTCACGGATGGAGCTGGCGGCGATGATCTCAAGGGGATTGATGTTGGCCATTGGTATTTACCTCCTAAATTTTCAGACATTCATGCCTTGCCCTGCCAAACAGGCAAAGCAGCGGAATATCAGCTTTTGTCGCCATATACCCCTGCCGGCTGAAACGGCAGCGGCACGACCCGAAACGGTCGGCGCAAAACCCGACGTCCCGAAGGACGACGAACAGGGCAGAGCCCAAATGCGATATATGCTAAAGTATATTATCACATACCACAACATTTTGCAAGCGTTTTTTGCCTTTTTGACGAATAATTTTCTTTTCCGCCGGACAATTTTTCCCTGTGATTTGTTTGTGGAATCTATTGAATTCGCCGGAAAATGTGATAGAATAATTATAACAGTATAAATATGTATAGGTCAAGAGCGATCCTGACCGTAATCAATATATATTCCGGGAGATATTATGGGAGCATTTCTGGACGGTGTCAAGATCGTCATCAGCGAGCTTGGCATCAATGATATAATCGATATTCTGGCGATAGCCTACATAATTTACAAACTGTGTACGTTCATCCGCGATTCCCGCGCATCGCTCATTGTCAAAGGCGTGCTGGTTATCGTGGTGGCCTATCTTGCATCGATATGGCTCGATCTGCAGATGGTGTCCACGGTTGTGGAAATGATCGTACGCTATGCCGCAATCGCCATCATAGTCGTTCTCCAGCCGGAGATACGCAGCATGCTTGAAAAAGTCGGACGCAGCCGTCTCAACGTCAGTTCGCTTTTCGATCGTTCTGAGGATGAAAAGCAGCGTGGTGAGACACTCAACACCATCAGCAGCGTGGTTGAAAGCACACGTATTCTGCAAAAACAGTGCATGGGTGCGCTCATTGTTTTCGAGCGGGATGTTCCGCTGCAGGAAATTGTTGAAACGGGAACAAAAATGGATGCTGCGCCCAACGTGCAGCTTATAGCCAATATTTTCTACAATAAGGCCCCACTCCATGACGGAGCCATGGTTATCCAGAATAACCGTATAACCGCGGCAAGCTGCATTCTTCCGCTTACTCAGAACACCGACATTGATCCGAATTTCGGCACCCGCCACCGTGCCGCCATAGGCATGAGTGAGAATTCCGATGCGGTGATCGTGGTGGTGTCGGAGGAGACCGGACGGATTTCGGTTGCGTGCAACGGCATTATCTCCTCTACCTATGATCCGGGTGAGTTATCCACAATGCTTATAGAACTGCTGCTGCCTGATTCCGGAAATCATTCAGATGACGATGGCTCCAGCTTTAAGTCCAAGGCCGCGGCCTTTATCCGTCGCCACTCCTCCGGAACTGTTAGTGTGGCTTCCGATGAGGCAGAGTCATTCACTGAAACGGTTTCCGCCGGCGAAAAAAACAAAACTGCAAACAGCACCGGTTCGTTCCGCCCGAATACCGGAAAAAGAAAAGGCAAAGGCAAGAACGGTAAGGGAGGTAAGAAGCGGTGATAAAGAAAATCAAGGATTTCATCAAATCCGTCAGACCCGAAGGCGGCTGGCTTTACAACAAAAAGCTGCTGATGGCGCTGTCGCTTCTGGCTTCCATTGCCTGCTGGGTGTTTCTTACTCTGTATGTAAATGCCGACAGCCAGAAAACCATAACCGATGTGCCCATCAAGATTGACACCACGGCACTTGAGGATTTCGGCCTGGAAATGATCGCCATAACCGGACCGGAGATATTTGCCGACGGTAAGCTGGACGTCAGCGTAACGGGATCGGCCTATCAGATCAGTCAGGTTACCGAGGAGGATATCACTGTCTCTGCTCAGAACAGCAGTGTCAACAAGGCGGGAGAATATACGCTTTCTCTTGTGCCGTTCTGCAGCAACAAAAACGTCACCGTGTCACTCAAGGATAGCCATAAGACCGTCGCTGTCTGGTTTGACAGCATAATGGAAAAGGATTTCATTCTCGAAAAACCCGTGGTAACAGGCGTTTCTGTTCCTGCTGACAGCGGATATATCATCGGTGACCCCAGCGGTTTTGTCAAATCTATCCGTGCCAGTGGTCCGGAATCGGTTATTGAAAAGATTGCGTCGGTACAGCTTCGTGCTGAACTCAACGAGGAATTGTCTGCTACGACTACTGTCGAGGGTGCGATCTGCTATCTTGACGAAAACGGCGATCTGCTCGATTCCGAACAAACCAGATATATTACCATACTCGACTATAACGACATCGGGGCAACAGACGGTGTGGCTGCCGGAGCACCGGCTCCCGCGGACTGCACCATCAGTGTGCCCATACGTATGGAGTGTGAGCTGATGATCGTTCCGGTGTTCAAGAATGTGCCGGAAGGCTTTGATGTGGGAACACTCAAGTATACTCTCTCTCAGAATACTATCCGCCTCGAGGGCGACATTGATGTCATGAAGAAATTCAGCGAGGACGGAGTATTCTCGCTGGACGGCATTGATCTGAGTACGCTTACACCCTCTAATCGCGTGTTCACAATCAAGCTGGCATTCAGCTCTGCGGTAACATCTCTAAACGGAGAGAGCGAGATTGTCGTAACCTTCGATATGAGCGGGTACAAACAAGGTACTCTCAGTGTGGGCAGCGACCGCATTGTGCTTACCAATACCGAGGGGTACAACGTAACCGTTGCCAGTGAATCCATCGAGGTTACCGCGGTCGGACGCAGCAGCATAATTGACAAGCTGGAAGCCTCTGGCGTTACCGTGGTGGTCAATATGTCCGGCGATGAATGGACGCCGGGTGTGCGCGAAAAGAGCGCGCAGGTGTACATCGGCAACAGCACCCGCTGCTGGGCGGTGGGCACATATACGGTAAAAGTCAAGGTGGAATAACAAAACACAAACAATCAAGAACGCCTCCCGGCTAAAAATCGGGAGGCGTTTTTCTGTGTAAATGCGCTATCGAAGCTCCAGCCATACCGTGAATGACGGCCGATCGCTGTACGGCTGGCTGCCGGTTACAAAGATTCCCCGCTCATCAGTCCCGCGGCGAAGAACAACCGAATCGCCCTCGAAGAACTGCCTGCGGAAGTTGATTGTAACGCGGAAGGGCTTTGTGAGGAGGTTGCGTTCCTCATCGGTCAGGGCGTCATAAGCCAGTGCGCCGTAGCGGCAGTTGTTCATGTGCCCCAGCGCGTCAATATCACTTGGATACACATGGCGAATACAAGCTTCGGTCATTTCCGGCAGTGCGGTGATGCGCGACACAGCATCGTCAATCAGTTCAGGTCCGCCTTCGCTGATATGGTCGCCGTCGTCGGGCTTGATAATGCGGTGGGTTTCCACACTGACCGGAGTGGAGAATACAGCTGCGCGAAATACTTCGTCATCGCCGCAAAAAAACTGCAGCTCACGCCGGTTGATTGGATACCGTGCGCTGGATATCCATGTGCGTGCCGACAGCGGAGCGCAGCTGGTCACCGGTTTGATGACGTCAACGGTCAGCGAGGTGATGGCCCATGCGTAGCCTTTTGCGATGGTCTGACTGATGGCCATGTTTCGCGTAGTCAGATCCAGTTCGGCAGCGGCACATACGAGGTGCTGATAACCGGACAGGCGCATGGCTCCGCTGCGCCCAAGCTCTCCGCTTGCGGGCAGAACAGTGTGCAGAGGGTGATTCATTACGTTTCTCTCTTTCTGTTATAAATTGAATTCCGTGTGACACAATACCCGTATACGGGAGGTGCCGGAATGAAAATAGCTTTTTATGACACAAAAAACTACGACAGGAAATGGTTCGACAGGCTGAGCGGCGAGTTTGACTCGGAGATTATCTACTACGAAGGGCGGCTGAACCGTCACACTGCCAGGCTGGCGAGCGGCTGCGATGCAGTGTGTCCGTTTGTGAACGACACTCTTGACGGTGAGACCATTGAAGAACTGCTCAGAGCCGGAGTCAAGCTGATAGCTTTGAGATGCGCGGGCTACAACAATGTGGATTTTGACGCGGTTGACGGCCGTCTGCCTGTGGTGCGCGTGCCGGCGTATTCGCCGCACGCTGTGGCAGAACATGCCATGGCGCTGCTGCTGACACTCAACCGCAAGACTCACAAGGCATATATCCGTACCCGCGACTTCAACTTCAGTCTGGAAAACCTGACCGGATTTGATCTGAAAGGCAGAACGGCTGGAGTTATCGGTACCGGTCGAATCGGCAGAGCATTCATTGACATCTGCAAAGGGTTCGGGATGAATGTGCTTGCCTATGATCCTTATCCGGACAGCGGCGCGGACTGGGAATACACCGATGTGCAGGACCTGTGCCGCAGATCGGACATCATCTCACTCCATTGTCCTCTCACCCCGTCCACGGAGCATATCATTGATAACGAAACGATAGCCGTGATGAAAGAAACGGCAATAATCATCAACACCTCAAGAGGCGGGCTGGTGGACAGCGACGCGCTGCTGGATGCACTGTCCGGACGGCGCATCGGCGGAGCCTGTCTGGATGTCTATGAAGAAGAATCGGATTTTTTCTTCAGAGATATGTCCGACAAGGTTATGCGTGACCACACGCTCGCGCTGCTGCTGTCCATGCCCAATGTAATTGTCAGCTCTCATCAGGCGTTTCTTACCGATGAAGCCCTTGAGGAGATAGCGCGCGTCACACTGGAGAACATCCGTGCTTTTGAACGCGGTGATCAGCTGGTCAACGAGGTGAAACGGGGATAAATCAAACGGGTCCGCCGCGAAAAGACGACAGACCCGTTCATGATTGATTATTTTCCGCGGTCGAGCCATGCGGTGGCAAGCTCCAGAGCGACAGTCATGCTGTTTTTCTCGCTGGAACGGACAATCTTGCCCTTGCCCTTGATGTCGGGATCGGTGTAGAGCATCTGAATCTGCACCTTGTCGGGTACCTGCTGGTCGCCGGCGGTTCTGTAGCTGAGGATCTTAAAAAGGATGATATACTTGTCGGTCATATTGCCGTAGTAGATCTCGTCTCCGCAGCGAACAAGAGGGCGATCCTTATAAGTGAGTTTCTGCTGTTTGGTTTCGCTCATGTTATATTCCTTTCAGGTGAGGGTGGACACAATTATTCTCCGGTGCTGCCGCGGTCAGCGAGATAAGAGCGGACAAGCTCCTGCAGAAGCTCGTCACGGTCGATCTTGCTGATGATACTGCGGGCACCGTTGTGTGTGGTGATATAGGTCGGATCTTCAGAAAGAATGTAACCGACAATCTGGCTGACGGGGTTGTAGCCTTTCTCGGCAAGGGCATCATAAACTACGCGCAGCATCGCCCTGAGCTGGGATGAGCGATCCTGTCCGAGAAAAAAGGTTACGGTCTTGTCCTGCAAAGCCAACACCCCCACATAATTTATTCCATCATAATTGTATAGTAATACTATGACAAATTCAAGAGGAATTTTTAACGGTTTGATGAACAAATTGCGTTTTTCCTGATAAACATGGAAAAACGCAGGGCGACGAGCTGCCGCCCTGCGCGTATACGGTGGTAATTACTGCTTGAGGGGGATTCCCTGCTGAGCCAGCAGTTCAATGATGCTGGTGGTGTTGGAGAAGACCTCTTCGCCGGTCAGCGTGCGGTCGGGAGAGGAGTAGAACAGACGCACGGTAACGGCCTTCTGTCCGCCGAGCTTTTCGTCCTCATAGATGTCCACAACGGTGCGTCCGTCGAGGATCTCGCACTCGTAGCTGTCGATGACTTTCGCAATGTCTCCGAATGGGCGTCCGCTGTCCAGAAGTACTGTGATGTCGTTCTCAACGCCGGGGAAGCGGGAGGGCTCTCTGTAACCCAGAGCGGCGCGCTCAACCTCGGCAAAGGCAGCCATGTCGATCTCGGCGCACACAACTGAGGCCTTCTTGTCGATAGCTGTGACAACAGCAGGCATCAGCGGATAAAGCTCGCCCAGCTTCTGACCGCCGATAACAACATTGTTCATGTTGACCGGATGCTGCCAGTCGTGGGTTTTTTCTGCGCTTTCAAAGGCAGGAACGGTGTTCTTGATCTTGCTGAAGAGAGTAATGAGCATATCGCGCAGAGCAAAGAACAGCTCCTTTTCGCTTCTGATGCGGCTGTAGAGAACGATGCTCAGCTTCTTGCGTTCGTCACAGGAACCGTCCTCGCGAAGTCCCTCACATACCGAGCCGATCTCGAAGATGCCGAAATCATTGGCGAAGGCGAGGTTCTCATTGACAAAGGTGAGCAGGGTGGGAATGATGGAACGGCGGAGCACGACCTGGTCGGGATTGATGGAGTTGATAAGTCGGGTGTTGTTTTCCAGCTCGATGCCGATATCCTTCATCTTCTTGGCGTCGCTCCAGATATAGGAGTGAACCTCATGCAGAGCGTAGCTGTCACAGAGCAGCTGCTTGACGGCGTAATCGCATACACGGGCAGCAGAACTGCGGACAGGAGCCAGAGCGCACTTTGCGGTGGTGATCTCAAAATTATCGTAGCCGTAGATACGGGTGATTTCCTCAATGATGTCAGCTTTGATGGTAACATCCTTGGTGGAACGCCAGGAGGGAACCTTCACGGTGAAATTGCCTCGGCTGGCGGCGACCTCAAAGCCCAGAGCCTTCAGAGTTTTGGTGATCTGAGCGGAGGAGATATCAATACCGGTGTAGCGGTCAACCAGCTTCTTGTCGAAGTCGATGGTGATCTCCGGATAGTGCCGCACATAGCTGTCGCTCAGACGGGAGATGATTCTGGCACCGGGATTGATCTTGTAAAGAAGATCAAGATAGCGCTCGATGGCAGGAACGGTCATCTCGGGGTCCAGCATCTTCTCGTAACGCATGCTTGCGTCAGTACGCAGACCCATGCGGGAGGAAGACTTGCGGACGCACACGCCGTCAAAGTTGGCGGATTCGATGAGCAGAGAGGTGGTGTCGTCGGCAATCTCCGATTCGTAACCGCCCATGATACCGGCAACGGCTACAGGCTCTCCGTGGCTGCAGATCATCAGGGTGTTCTCGTCAATGGCGCGCTCGGTCTGATCGAGAGTTTCAAAGGTGAAGGGCTTGTCAAAGCGCTTGATCTCAACCCTGTCCACCTTGCGCAGGTCGAACGCGTGCATGGGCTGTCCCATTTCCAGCATCAGGTAGTTGGTAAGGTCTGCCAGCAGGTTGATAGCGCGCATGCCGCAGTAGAACAGGCGGATACGCATGGCAACAGGACTGACCTTTTCGGTTACGTTCTCTACCTTGACGCTGGAGTAACGATAGCAGTGCTCGGTGTCAACGATGTCGATGTCAACGTCGGGAAGATTGTCGTATGCGGACATATCAAAACGGGGCATGGGCTTGAGCTTGCGGCCGGTCAGAGCGGCAAACTCACGGGCGATGCCATAATGACCCCACAGGTCGGGACGGTTGGTCAGAGACTTGTTGTCTACCTCAAAAACGATATCCTCGATGGGGAGGACCTTCTTGATGTCAGTACCGACTTTGGTGTTGGCAGGCAGTTCCATCAGACCGGAATGATCGGCGCTGATGCCCAGCTCGGCCTCGGAGCAGCACATGCCGCAGGAGTCAACACCGGCAACTGCGCGGCGGACGATGTCCATGCCGGCGACCTTGCCGCCCTCGCGGGCAAAGGGAACGATCATGCCCACGCGCACGTTGGGAGCACCGCAGACCACATCGTAGATCCTGTCGCCGCCGTCAACGGTCAGCAGATGAAGCTTTTTGGAGTTGGGATGATCGTCAACGGTAAGGATCTTGCCGGCGACCACATTCTCAATGTCCGCTCCCTTATGGAAAATCTCCTCCACTTCGGCTGTGGAGAGGGTAAAGCGTCGGATAAGTCCCTCGATATCCTGACCGCGCAGATCAACGAAATCGGAGATCCAGTTCATAGAAATAAGCATTTATTTACACTCCTTTCGCTGCTCACTGACGGGTGGTGAACTGAGACAGCGTCTTGAGACTGCCGCTGTTGAGCACGCGGATGTCCTTGATGCCGTACTTCATCATAGCCAGTCTGGTCAGACCCAGACCGAAGGCAAAGCCGGTGTACTTTTCGCTGTCGATGCCGCCCAGCTCCAGTACGTTGGGATGGATCATGCCGCAGGGGCAGAGTTCGACCCAGCGGCCGTGCTTGCAGGTGGGGCAGCCTTCGCCGCCGCAGATGAGACAGCTGATATCCAGCTCAAAACCGGGCTCAACGAAGGGGAAGAAACCGGGGCGCAGACGGACCTTGATGTCCTTCTGGAAAACCTCGGTCAGCATGGTCTTCATAAAATAGATCAGGTTGGAGATGGAGATATCCTCGCCGATCATCATGCCCTCCAGCTGGAAGAATGTGTTTTCGTGGCTGGCATCCAGAGCTTCGTTGCGGAAGCAGCGTCCGGGGAAGATGGCGCGCAAAGGAGCGCCGTACTTGCGCATTACGTAGTTCTGGGCAGAGGAGGTATGAGTCTTGAGAAGCTGTCCGTTGTCGAGGAAGTAGGTGTCCTGCATGTCGCGGGCGGGGTGATGCTTGGGAATGTTTACAGCCTCAAAGTTTTCAAAATCGTTTACGATTTCCTTGAAGCCTTCAACGATAAAGCCCATGCTGGAGAAAATTTCCTCGATCTCGCGCTGCACCAGAGTGATGGGGTGCAGACTGCCGGTGTTTCCCGCGGCGGGGAGAGTGACATCGTAACGCTCGGCGGAGCTGAGCTGTGCTTCCAGAGCCTTTGCTTCAAATTCGGCCTGCTTGTCTGCAACAAACTGCTCGATGTTCTTCTTGAGAATGTTAATGCCCTCGGCGGCATCCTTTTTCTGGTCGGCAGGAACCTGACGCAGATCCTTGAACAGAGCGGTTACCGAACCGTTCTTGCCCATAAAGGCGATGCGCAGCTCCTCCAGCTGCTCGGCAGTGGCTACGGCAGCAGCCTGTGAGTCAAACTGCTCCTGAAGCATTGACAGTTTTTCCTTCATACTTGTGCCTCCTGTGAATAAAGTCTGTATGGGAGTAAAAATGTTACAAAGCTGACACGAGGGCAAAAAAATAGCCCTCGTCCCGGTTCAGGGACGAAGGTTCAGACCTCCGCGGTACCACCCCGATTTTTGCAGATCAGACGCATATGCGTTGACTGAGCAAACACTCGTCGAGCCGATGACGGGGCTCAGCCGTTGCAGCCTACAGGAAAAAATCGTTCAGCCGCACCGCTCCCAAGTGAACTTCAGCCAGTCGATCCAACGGAAGCGCTTTCAGCCGCGGCGTTTCCTCTCTGGGATGGACACAAAGACCAGCCTACTCTCTTGATCGTTGCGTTGTCTTGTATGATTATAGCATGAATTTTGGGAAAATCAAGACCAAAGTAATTGTAACACAGGCAATATTATGGTATAATCTGTTACGTCTGCGGGATTAGGGACGCGGATCAATGCTTACGAAAGAGAGAGTAAAATTATGGCAACTGATTCTGTGGTTGAATTACTGGTCAAGAGAAATAAAGGCAAAAAGAGTACCCTTGCCGCTGTTGGTATCACCGTTGGTGCAGTGGTTGTTGCAGCAGGAGTTTTCCTGCTCAGCTATTTTACCGGAGGTCAGTATGCCGGTCTTGCACTGATTGCTGCTGCCGCTGCGGTCGGACTTGCGGTATTTATGATTATGCGCCTCAATCTTGAGTTTGAGTACACATTTTTCTCCGGCGATCTGACCATCGACAAGATCTACAATCAGAACAGCCGCTCCGCTGTCGCTGAGTTCTCCCTGCGTCAGGTGGAGGCTATGGGACGTTTTGATCCGGATACTTTCCGCGGAAACGATACCCGCATCATCTGCTCCTCAGAAGAGGACGGCAGAGGCGGCATCTATCTCAAGGTGCCCGGCAGCGTGGTTACTCTCGGCAAAAACGCAGATGTCGAGGGTGGTTATGTCGTAATCGTTATCGAGGATAGCGATCGTGTCCGTGAAATCATCAAATCCTATGTTCGTTCCTCCGTTTATCGCGAGGGCATGAAGTCTTTCAACTGAGGTTACCTTTCCCTATGCTTATACTGACTAAAGAACAGATAAAGGAGCTGGAGGAGGGCTATGTCCGTTCGGGCATGGACCACATCAAGCTCATGGAAGCTGCCGGCAATGCTGTCGGTCGCTTCATCCACGAAAAATTCGGAATAACCGGCAAATCCATTGCTGTATTGTGTGGTTCCGGCAACAACGGCGGAGACGGTTTCATGGCGGCAAAAAAACTGCTGGAAAACGGCGCAAAGGTCTGCGTGCTTCTGGCTGACGGAATGCCGAAGACCCCTGACGCAATCGATATGTACGGCAGAGCCGAACGCGCAGGTGTCATGATTGTGGACTGCGCCGAAGAAGATTCGGAAAAAATAGACCGGCTTATCAACGAAGCGGAGATCATCGTCGACGCAATCTACGGCCTTGGCTTCCGTGACGAACCTCCCGAGCTGGTGGCTCAGCTCATACAGAAGATCAATTTCGCTGTGGGCGAGGTTATCGCGGTGGATATTCCCAGCGGAGTGTCCGGCGATTCCGGACAGGTTGCCTCCACCTGCGTCAAGGCAAACTACACCGTTACATTCACCGCTATGAAGCCGGGGCACATCATTTACCCCGGTGCTGACTACTGCGGAACGGTTCTCTGTTCCGCAATTGGTATAGAGGAAACTGCTGCCGAGGCGATGGCGCCTCAGGTGTCTGCTGTTGATTATCAGAACGTGCGCCTGTGCTTCTCTGCGCGAAAACAGAACACCGGCAAGTGGGATTACGGCTCTCTGCTTGCGGTGTGCGGCAGTTATGGCATGGCAGGCGCTGCTGTGCTGGCTGGCAAAGCGGCGGTGCAGTCGGGCGTCGGCCTTGTGCGGATGGTGCTTCCAGATTCCGTTTATCCGATTGTTGCCGGTCAGCTTCTTGATGCTGTATATTATCCTATGAAGGCAAGCGAAGCCGGTACCCTGTCCATTGATGATTGCGACCGCATACTTGAGCTTGCAGCAAAACAGAAGGCCTGCCTTGTGGGCTGCGGTATGGGCCGCAGTGCCGACACAAAAGAGCTTGTGGGCAGACTGATTCTTGAATCACCTGTTCCTCTGGTCATTGATGCCGATGGCCTCAATGTCCTCGCCGAGGATGTTTATCTTCTCAAAGACGCGAAGTCTCCCGTCATCATCACTCCCCACGCCGGAGAAATGGGTCGGCTCACCAACGCCGATGCCGATGTGGTGCAGCAGCGCCGGCTGGCGCTGGCTACGGAATTCGCCGCTGAGTTTGGTGTCTATGTTGTGCTCAAGGGTGCAAACACAATCATCGCCGCTCCTGACGGAACGGCCCGAGTCAACCTCACCGGCAACCCCGGCATGGCAAAGGGCGGTTCGGGTGATGTGCTTGCCGGAATCATCGGTTCCCTGCTGGCTCAGGGTATGAGTCCTGCCGATGCCTGCGAGTGCGGTGTGTATATTCACGGCACAGCCGGCGACAGCGCCGCGAGCAATTACTCCCACCACGCAATGACACCGATGGATATTATCCTTGAACTTCCGGGTGTGTTTCTCGATATCGAAAGATAACAATAACGGGCTTCCGTGCAGGATCAAACCTCACGGAAGCCCGTTTTATCTTGTTCTGTCAGTTACTCCAGCGACCAGCCGTTGTCGTTGTGATAGATCATCAGACGGGTCATGCCGCCGTCGATGCAGATATTCTCGCCGGTGATGAATCCCGCTTTGTCAGAGCAGAGGAACAGCACCATGCTTGCGATATCCATTGGATTCCCCACGCGGCCTGCCGGCTGCTGATATGCATCCGGTCCGTCGTATTCGACGTAATCGGTGTCGATCCAGCCGGGGGAGATAGAGTTAACACGCACCTTTCCGGCAAGACTGACCGCAAGGGCATGGGTCAGTGCGTGAATGCCGCCCTTGGCAGCGGTGTAACTTTCGGTCTCGGCCTGACTCATGCGGTCACGGCTGGAAGAAATGTTGATAATAACAGCACCTGGGGCAAAATACGGCGCGAACAGCTTTGCCAGATAGAAAGGAGCGGTTACGCCTACCGCCAGCGCGTATTCAAACTCCTCGTAGGAACAGGAGGAAATGCCCTTGGACAGCGGAGCGGCGTTGTTTATCAGATAATCAACGTGCCCGTAAGCTGCGATGACCTTTCCGGCAAAGCGCTCCAGTGTTTCCTTGTCCGAAAGGTCGCCCTTGAAACAAGGATTGTCCTGCAGGTCGATGATACATACTTCCACGCCTGCTTTCCGGAATTCATCGGCAATACATCTGCCGATGCCCTGTGCGCCGCCGGTAACAACTGCAACCTTTTTTTCTTTCGGCATGGCTTATTCCTTGCCATCCCAGCAGTAGGTGCACAGCTTGCATCTGTCGATACCCACGGAGTTAAGCATATTCTCAAGAGCGTGATACTCCAGTGAGGAGAAGTTCAGCTTTCTGCGTATGTCGTTCACCATTGCGCGATACTTATCGGAACCGAATTCAGTGTACTGAGCCACGATTTCGTTGGAGACTTCAGTTCTGCCTTCAAGGTCCAGAATAGAACGACGGGCAATATTCTCGTTTACGTTTGAGGAGCGGGTGAAGTTCAGATACTTGCAGCCGAACAGGATGGGCGGACAGCCGATGCGTCCGTGCAGCTCTCTTGCTCCGTAGGAGAACAGCGCGTCCATCATTCCTCTGAGCTGAGTGCCGCGCACGATGGAATCGTCGGTGAGAAGCAGCTTTTTATCTCTTATAAGAGCGTTGACCGGGGTAAGCTTCATGTGGGCGATAAGCTGGCGGATGCTCTGATCCTTGGGAGTAAAGCTTCTGGGCCATGTGGGGGTGTATTTAATGAGCGGACGGGCAAATGGAATCTTGGATTCATTGGCGTAGCCTATGGCGTTTGGAGTTCCGGAATCAGGAATACCGGCCACGTAGTCAACATCGGGCTGAGTGCCCAGCGCGATGTCCTGCCTTGCCATGCTGCGTCCACAGCTGTAGCGCATGTCCTCCACATTGATGCCCTCATATCCGGAGGAAGGGAAGCCGTAATACAGCCACAGGAAGGTGCACATCTTCATTTCGCTGTAAGGTTTGTATACGGTTTCAAGTTTATCGGGAGTCATAAACACTACTTCGCCCGGACCAAGTTCCCGACAGGTGGTGTAGCCGAGATTGACGTATGCAAAGGATTCGAGGCTGACGCAGTAACCGTTGACCTCACCGGATTTGTGACCGATAAACAGCGGAGTGCGTCCGTAACGGTCACGGGCGGCATACAGACCATTGTCTGCAGAAACGATCATGGACATGGAACCGCTTATCTGCTCCTGAGCGTAGCGGATACCCTCGGGGACGCTGTCTTTGCAGCATATAAGCGAGGCTACGATTTCGGTATCGTTGATACAGCCGTCGCTCATCTCGGTGAAGTAGGCGTTGTTGTCGGCGATGAGTCGCTCGGTGAGCTCGTCCTTGTTGTTGATTCGACCTACTGTGACAACGGCGAAGCTGCCGATACGGGTGTGCAGGATTATGGGCTGGGGACGGTCATCGCTGATGCAACCTACACCGATATGCCCCTTCATCTCGGTGATATCCGATTCGAATTTGGTTCGAAACGGCGAGTTCTCAATGTTATGTATGGCGCGGTTGTAGCGCTTGCCGTCAAAAACGCCCATGCCGCCGCGTCTGGTGCCAAGATGAGAGTGATAGTCGGTTCCGAAGAACAGATCCATCACACAGTCATTGTCAAGGCACGCTCCGAAGATTCCGCCCATAGTCATCCTCTTTTCTGAAATGAAAATATAAACTGCCGCTCTTTTGGAAAGGCAGAAAAATGCTACTGTAAGGTTATATCACAATCAGCGATGCTTTTCAATAAAGACAGTGAAAAATCTGTAACCGTTTAACGGCAGAAAAAATACCGGAAAAATCCGCGTGATATGTGCAAAACGGCGGACAGCAGCGGCTGCCGCCGCCCGCCTGCCTGCCGGTCAGAGAAATTCTCTGATGTCGATTGCCAGCTGTTCTTCGAGGTTGATAAGCCGCTTTGCGATATCCTTGGAGAACTCGTCTGCCGCGCCGTACTGGTTCAGATAACGGTTGAGGGACTTTACGCCCATGTTGCATCCGTCGGTCATCAGGTCGGCGATGGTGTTGTCCGATTCGTCAAGTCCGAGCTTGACGTTGGTCTTGACCCAGGACATGCCCTTTGCGATGGGGTTTGGATCTTTGCCTTCGTCACGGAATCTGTCCAGCTGCTGTTGAAGCTCTGCATCCAGCCGGTTGTGCTCCGCCTTGCAGTCGGCCAGCCGCTGCCGCAGCCGATCCGAGCGGACATGCTCCATAACGTCGTCAATGGAAGAAACGCCCATCTTCACGCCGGCGTCGCATTCGCGAAGAAGTTTTATGGTATCGGATTCAATCATGTTTTCGCATCCTTTCAGGGTGATAATAAAATTATTCCCCTGAAAAGATGATTTTAGTCGGAAGAGTCCGTGATGTTCAGCAGTGCGGCAAATGGATTGTAGCGGGGTGGTTCTTTGACCTCGTTTGTGTAATACGGGCTCAGTTTCAGTTCCGGCTCACGTTCCATCTTTGCGAAGAGCAGTGCGGTGTTTCTGGCGTCTACCAGCGCGTCGTGCTCTCCGTCTTCATAATAAATGTCAGCGATTATTAGAGCCTCTGAGAGTTTATAGGCTCTGCTGGAATTCATTCTTTCGCCAAAGGTTTTCTGGCAGTCCACCCAGCGGTCAAGGTATTCGCTCAATCCGGGAATGCTCAGCCCTTTGCTTTCGGTTTCTTTTCTTATCTGAAGTTCATCGCTGTTGCTCCATGACACGGGAACAGCATCGTCCGGCATCCATGCCACAAATACACTGAGCGCCTGTTCTGCTGACGGAGCGTCTTTTGTATCCTCACGGGTAATGCCGGTCAGCTTTTCGATGAATGCGTCCACCGAACCGTATTCCGGCGAAACGTGCGTCATAAAGCTGTCGCAGATCTCAAGATTGTCATCCAGCAGTACCGCGCCGATCTGAATCAGTTCGTTTTTCAGCTGAAAGCTTTCGGTCTGCTTTCCTGCCGGGACGTTGCACATTTCCAGATCCACTATTACATATCTGCTCATTATCGTTCCTCTTTCCTTTTTCCTGTGTGCCGCTTTCCGGCACAAATGTATTCTACCACGTTTTTGCGAAAAGATAAAGCGCGGGACTGCAGAGAAATTTGTTTTTGTGTTCAAAAACAGTGAGTTGTGCTATAATATGGTCATTGCCGGAGAGGAGGGTGTCGCGGTGAATGACAGCATCATTTCGCGCCTGTGTGTGTCGATATTCGGGAAAGTACCCGACAGTATAAACCGCTGTGCCGTCGGGCAGGGAAACTATGTTTCCGTCGTTGAAACGGACGGAGAAAAATACGTGTTCCGCCTCAGTAAAGAAACAGGAGCCTACCACGAAACGATACACTGGCTGACCCGTCTTTCGCAGGTAAGTGTTCCTGTTCCGGAAATCATCGCGAGCGGCCGGATTGACGGCTGGGAATATCTGATACTCTCCTATATCGAGGGAGATGATCTCGGACAGGTATACAACCACCTTACTGACAGCGAAAAGCGAACCATCGCCGCACAGGTCGCGCATATCCAGCGGCTTGCTTCAAAGCTTGAGCCTGATGATATTGGAGAAGACTGGACATGGATCGCCTTCGTGGAAGAAATGCTTGACAGAGCTGACAGCCGCATCAGAGCCAACGGCTATTTCGATACCGAACGCGTTGACCGTTTGCGCAGGGCGGCTGAACTACTGTCCGACCGCTTTGCAACGGTTCAGCCTACGGTGTACCTCGATGATATCAGCACAAAGAACCTGCTGATACACAACGGTCAGGTGTCCGGAGTCATCGATGTAGACTGGATAGGCGTAGGCGATGTGCTCACCTTTGCCGCCCTGACCAATATGGCACTGCTCAACATGGAACTGGGCACCGATTACGTCAGCTATCTTCTGGATGAGCTGCAGGCAGATGAAGACGACAGAGAGTTTTTCCTGTTCTACACACTGATGTTCTGTGTGGATTTCATGGGCGAGAGGGGAATGCAGTTTCTCGACAAGAGAATCGAGGTCAGCGACGAAATAATCGAGCGACTTTATCGCATTTATGATGACCTGTGGCTCCAGTGGTGCGAAAGCCATTAATAAACGAAAGCAGATGAAAGAATGGACAGAATTAAAGTGGCCGATGTCCGCGCAAGAGCAGGTGACAGTGCCTTTCTCATTGACGACGGAACAACATCGGTGCTCTATGATACCGGCTTTGGCTTTACCGGTTATGATATCGCGCGGAACATACAGCGTGTGCTGGGAGCCAGACAGCTTGATTACATTTTCCTGACCCACTCCCATTATGACCACGCACTCGGCTGCCCGTATATCCTGCGCAGCTATCCGGATGCAAAGGTTGTCGCCTCGCAGTACGCCGCCGATGTGTTCAGACGTGAGGGTGCTCTGCGCGTGATGCGTGAGATGGACAGAAAATTCGCCGACCGATGCGGCGTGGGGGAATACGAATTCCTCGGAGATGAGCTGCGAGTGGACATTCCCGTGAACGATGGAGATATCGTCGACACGGGCACAATGCGCTTTGAGGTGCTGGCTTTGCCCGGGCACACGCGATGCTCGGTTGGCTATTTCTGCCGCGAGAAAGGACTGCTGCTTGCACCCGAAACGCTGGGTGTTTACAACGGCAGCGATATCATCACTCCTGCGTTTCTTGTGGGCTGCGAAATGACGATACAGTCCATCGACCGTGCCGCTGCCCTGCCTGTCAGGCAGATAGTCTCGCCCCACTGCGGACTGCTCAGCGAAGCGCAGACCGCGTTCTATCTCTGTAATATGGGAGCCGTGACCGAAGATGCCATCCGCTGGATGACCGACATGATAGCGAGCGGCTGCGCGGAGGAGGAAATCATTGCCGAATTCAAGCGCCGCTACCGCAAGGGCAGCACGAAAGAAGCCTACCCAGAGGACGCAGTCAATCTCAACACATCAATTATGATAAATCTCCTGCGCCGCGAGCGACTCGGCGAACTATAATGCGAAAGACCCCTCCGATGCGAAAAAAACGCGTCGGAGGGGTCTGCTGTTGCAGTGATCAGTTCTGTCCGTAATAGGCGTTGGCGCCGTGCTTGCGCAGATAGTGCTTGTCCAGCAGCTCCTGCTGCATGGGAGTGATCTCAGGATTGAGCTGCATGGTGTGGTACGCCATGAATGCCAGCTCCTCCAGAACCACCGCGTTGTGCACAGCGTCCATTGCGTCGGTGCCCCATGCGAAGGGACCGTGGCTGTAAACCACAACGGCAGGAACCTGCGCCGCCTCGATGCCCTTCTGATTGAAGGTCTCGATGATGACATTGCCGGTTTCCAGTTCATATTCGCCGCCGATCTCGGCAGGAGTCATCTTGCGTGTGCAGGGGATCTCGCCGTAGAAATAGTCGGCGTGAGTAGTGCCCAGCGCAGGGATACCCTTGCCCATCTGAGCAAAGGTGGTAGCCCAACGGGAGTGGGTGTGCCCCACGCCGCCCAGAGCGGGAAATGCCTTGTACAGAGCGATGTGGGTGGGAGTGTCGGAGGAGGGCTTGTATCTGCCCTCGACAATGTTGCCCTCAAGATCCAGCACAACCATATCGTCGGCGGTCATGCCGTCGTAGGAAACACCGCTGGGCTTGATGACCACCAGACCGCTTTCGCGGTCGATGCCAGATACGTTGCCCCATGTGAATGTAACAAGACCGTAGCGGGGCAGCTCAAGATTGGCCTTGCATACCTGTTCTTTCAGTTGTTCAAGCATAGTTGTTCACCTGTATCAGAGATTTTCAATGGCGGCGCGCTCGACCTCAAGCAGTGCCTTGTAGTCCTTGATGTAGGCGTTGAAGCCGTCCACATCAGCCTGCTCGGGAGCGAGAGATGTGCTGGAAACGTCAGCGAATACATTGGCGTTGAGGTAATCCTCAAGAGACTGACCCTCAGCCTTGTTCAGCGCGTAGGCAGCCAGCAGAGCCATACCGTAGGGACCTCCCTCACCTGCGTTGTCCATGCAGGTGACGGTGGCGTTGCAGGCGGCTGCCATGTACTTCTGTCCCACAACGGGGGTCTTGAACAGACCGCCGTGACCGGTAAGGCTGTCGATGGCGACCTTTTCCTCAGCGAGGATATCCATACCGATCTTCAGTGTAGCCATGGTGGAATAGAGAGTGGCACGGAAGAAGTTGGCAAGAGTAAACATAGAGTCGGGGCGGCGAACCACCATGGGACGACCGGCGTCCATGTGGGTGACACCCTCGCCTGCCATGTAGTTGCATACCATCATGCCGCCGCAGTCGGGATCGCCCTCAAGGCTTTTCTGGTAAAGTTTTGTGTAAAGCTCACCAGTGGAGCAGTCGGCACCGAACAGCTTGGCGGTCTCACCCAGCACGCTGACCCATGCGTTGGAGTCGTTGGTGCAGTTGTTGCAGTGTACCATGGCAACGGGCTTGCCGGTGGGAGTGGTGACAAGGTCGATCTCCTCGTAGACCTTCTCCAGCGGACGCTCGAGAACCACCATGGAGAAGATGGAAGTGCCGGCGGATACGTTGCCGGTTCTGGTGGCAACGGCGTTGGTGGCGGTCATTCCGGTACCTGCGTCGCCCTCAGCTGGAGCAAAGGGGATGCCTGCTGCAAGCAGACCGTCCAGCCTGGCAGCGCCGCTCTCGGTCAGAGTACCTGCGTTTTCGCCGGCAACCAGTACCTCGGGCAGGATATCGATAAGCTTCCAGGGCAGACCGCGCTTCTCGATTAGTGCGTTGAATTTTTCCAGCATACCCTCGTCGTAGCACAGCTTGTCGCTGTCGATGGGGAACATGCCGGAGGCTTCGCCGATACCTATGGCGTTGACTCCGGTCAGGGTGTAATGAACGTAACCGGCAAGGGTGGTGATGTGTGCGATCTTATCGATATGCGCCTCGCCGTTGAGTACAGCCTGATAGAGATGGGCGATGCTCCAGCGCTGGGGTACATTGAAGCCGAACAGCTCGGTCAGTTCGGCAGCGGCAGGACCGGTGATGGTGTTCTGCCAGGTGCGGAAGGGAACCAGCAGGTTCCAGTCCTTGTCAAAGGCGAGATAGCCGTGCATCATTGCAGAAACGCCCATGGCGCTGACCTTGTCGCGGTTCTCCACGCCGGAAAGAGCCGTCTTCAGACCGATCCAGACCTCATCCAGAGAATAGGTCCAGATGCCGTCGGTGAAGCTGGAAGCCCATGTGTAATCGCCGGAAGAAACCGGCTTGTGATTGCCGTCAATGGCAACCGCCTTGATTCTGGTGGAACCCAGCTCGATGCCAAGGGCGATGCCGTTCATTTTGTTTTCCATATCTGATACTCCATAAATTATTGATTTGATTGGCGGAGGCACATCAGCGAAGTGTTGCCGCACCAGTGTTTATTGTCTGATTACCAGAGCTGCTTCTTTGCTTCCTCGGCGGAGGCAAAGGGACCGGGGATGGCGCTCACGCCGCGGTGTGAGCCCAGATAGTCCTGATCAAAGGTGATGGCGGTTCCGTCCGGATTCTCAAAGCGCTGTTCAGGCTCGAAAGCGTATCCCAGAATGTCGCTGGTGATGATGCCGGCGCTGAAGCCGCCCAGCAGTTCGTAGAGGTTGGTTCTGAGGAAATACCTGCCGTCCTTTTCCTCCAGCTCCACAAATACCTTATTTCCGGTGTCGATGAGGTTGACCTTCTCGTTTTTGCAGGCCTTGGCGCCGTTGAAGTAGGCGTTGCCGTCTACCCAGACGGGCAGGGGAGAGAAGTGGTAATCGCCCAGCTTCATCATGTTAGCCTCCTCGTCGGCGTGGAACCAGTTGTACCACTCCTCGTAGGTGGGATATTCGTCGAAAACATCGGTGCCCACGATGTCGTTGTCCTTCATCCTGAAGCCCATGTCTTCCTTTTCCTCGCCCTCAGATGCAGGCCAGTTCTGAACGAATATGTTGTTGTAGAAGCGGTCGTCACCGTGGAGGATGGACATGAATCCGGCGACCTCGGTGCGGTGGCGGATGTGATAGGGAGTGTAACGGGGCTGATTCTTGCCCAGAATGGTGTTGTCGCAGCCGCCGCCCACGGCGGTGAAGGCGCCCAGCATCAGGTTGTGCACGCAGGCAACGCCCTCGGTGGCAAGACGCACGGAATCGTGGGACAGCATGATGTTGTTGTCTATGAGGGTGGGGCCGTGGCTGACCTCGATGAAGATATCCTGGCTCATCATCGCGCCCTCGGCCTTGGGAGTTCCCACAGGGGGATGGTTGTGGTGGAGGAGGTTCTGGCTGATACGGGTGCCCTGAGCCTCCCAGTCGCACCAGATACCCATAGTGCAGTGGTGAATATGGTTGCGGCGCATGACAACGTCAATGGCGGCGTGCAGCTTGATGCCGGAGATCTCAGCGCCGCCCAGCTCCTGCATATTGTTGATGTGGTGGATGTGGTTGTCCTCGATGAGGCTGAACACAGCGCCCATGCGGCCCACGATACCGGTCTGCTCACAGTGATGGATGTGGCAGCGGCGCACGATGTGACCGCCGATCTTTTCCTTGAGCCAGCCGTGATACTGTCCGCGGCATACGGCGTCGCGCTCCATCTGGGTGGGGCTCTTTACGCGTTTGGTGGAGAAATAATGGTCATTCTCCTCGTCATAATACTTGCCAAGGCAGATGCCGCCGCACTTGCTGTTGCTGATCTCGCAGTCCTCGATGATCCAGCCCTTGGACCAGTGGGGACCAACCATACCGTCCTGGAAAGCTGCAGGGGGAGCCCATGTGGTGGCGGCCTTGTTTACGTTGAAGCCGCTGAAGGTGATGTGCCCCACGCCGGTCTTTGAGGGGAAGAAGCAGTTGCGGCGCACGTTGATCTCAACATTTTCCTTGTTGGGATCCTTGCCCTGAAAGTTAGCGTAGATGACGGTTTCGTCGCCTTCCTGAACGGTGAACCACTTGTAGATGGATTCCTCGGGTACCCATGAACATTCATAGATCCTGCCTTCGATGCACTCCTCGAGGCTGGTGGTCTCGTACATCATGCGGTCGTTGAGATAGACCGCGCCGGTGTGACGGATGACGGGGGCAAAGTACCAATCACCGCCAACCATGGTGGTGTAGGGATTATAGCTGCCGAAGATGCCGTTGTTGATGCGGCACACCCAAGTGGTGTCCTGATACTTCGTCCAGCTCTTTACCTCCTCCGCGCCGGTGATAACAGCGCCCAGAGGCTGCTCGCTGCGGTAGACGATGGGTGCGTCCTCGGTGCCGGCGTTGACGGGATCGACATACTCGCGATATACGCCGGGAGCGACGATGACCTCGTCGCCCGGACGGGCGATCTTGGCCGCGTCGTTGATGTGACGGAAAGGAGTTTCCTTACTGCCGTTACCCTCGCGGGGAGCGTTGCAGTTGACGTATAGAATCATAAATTATCCCCTTTCGGTTGATTGATAGATTCACGGATTGATCTTGTCGTCGCGATATACAATGACCAGTTCGGGGTCATCCTTGTCAAAGTGATGCTGCTTGCTGATGCCGCTCAGCTCCTCGTTGTGCCACTGATAGGGAGCGTCGCCCTCGGTCTGACCGTCCAGCAGCTGTTGGCAGCCGTCGATGAGCTTGTTGATCAGTACCTTGTCGGTGTATCCGTCGTGGGCGTGCCCGTACAGTATCCGGTCAAATGCATCGCCGTAATTGCGCAGAATGGCACGCAGGGACTCCTGAAGAACCCTGATGCCCTGACTTTCGTCCAGCTGCATCCAGATGTGGGGGTTCATGCCGTCACCGGTGAACATCACTCTGCGTCTGCGGTCAAGCATAGCGATTGAGCCCTTGGTGTGTCCCACCAGAGGAACAACCTCCAGCACCGTGCCGCCGCCCAGATCGAACTGCTGCCCGATTTCCAGCCAGCGGAAAGGACAGGGCTTCAGTCCCATGGCTTCCGCCTTATCCTTGACCATGTCAAAGAAGAACTGCGCA
This sequence comes from Acutalibacteraceae bacterium, assembly GCA_045605025.1. GTDB lineage: Bacteria > Bacillota > Clostridia > Oscillospirales > Acutalibacteraceae > SIG598. The sequence continues at coordinate 2,548 of JAZUPE010000093.1, read as the reverse complement.
AGCTCCGCGTCGTCGGGATGTATCCACGCTTCCTCAAAATATGCGTTGCCGAAAATGTGGTCGGGGTGACCGTGGGTGTTGACCACGATAAGGGGCAGATCGGTTATGGTACGCACAATGTCATGCAGGTTCTCGAGACCGTTGACTGTGTCGATGACCATGGCTTTTTCTGTTCCGCATACAACATAGCAGGTAGCATCGCCGTTATCGTCCAGCAGCCATACCTGATCTTCCAAAGGGACTATCTTCATGCGTTCGCTCACGTGCTGATCGCCTCGTTTCTTTGTGAGTTGGTTATGTGTTGTCGAAATCTCGACATTTTAACCAATTATATATGAAAAAGACGCGGATTTAAAGTAGTGCGGCACAAAAAATGTTCAAACATCGAAAAAAGATGTCCGATGATATTTTTGTGCCGCACATTGATTCATCTGTTGAAATAATCGTGGATTATCAGATACCAAACTGAGCCTTGAGCAGCAGCTCGGTCAGTTCATCGGAGGGGCAAGCCTCGGGATAGGCGCTCTGACCGAAGGTCATACGCACAGGATTCTCGTTGCAGAAAGCGGGCCAGTAAGGCAGAGCGTTGCCGTCGGTGCCCATGCCGTTGGGATCGCCGGTCTTGATGTAGTTTGCCCAGTAGTCACACATCTGGCGGGCAAGGTCATAGTGTCTGCCCACAAAAGGTCTCCAGCACTTGGCCAGGGTCTCAAAGAAGAACCACAGGTCAACGGAGTGGAATGCACCGGGATCATCCCAGCCGGGAATGTCGGTCTCGAAGCTGTAGTAGTAAACGGGGGAGTTGTCACCGGCGGCCTTCATCATGCGTCCTGCGGCGCGCATGGCAAACTCAACGGCGTTCTTTGTGCCGATGCGCTTGATATCCTCCTCGGTTGCGGGATGGGGAAACATGGCGAGGAACTTCTCCTTGTCCACGCCGGGGATCTTATCCGCGAAAGCTTCAAGGGAAGCGTCGTCGGTGGCGTCGGGAGTCAGAATAAACTCGTTGTTGGTGTTGCCCATGAAGACGGGGCAGCAGATACGGTCGGTGTGGGTGAACCAGGGGCCCTTGTCGGACATGAATACATTATCGGTAACAGCTCCCCAGGGATAGTTTTCCTCCCAGTCGAACATCTTCTGCAGTACGAACTGGCTGTCCAGCTTGCGTGCTTCGGCGAGACTGGAAACGCCCATGAACTCGAAGAAACGCTGTCCGCGGGCCTCCGCTGCTTCTCTGGTCAGCTCAAGAGAGTGGAGCATCATGGGATAAGCGGGAGCGAAAACGCCGCTCTCAACAATAGCGCGTTTGAACAGACCCTCGTTTGCTTTGCAGGTGATCTGAGCGCCGACGCTCATTCCGCCCGCGGACTGACCGCCGATGGTGATGTTGTCGGGGTCGCCGCCGAAAGCAGCGATGTTGCGCTTGACCCACTGGGTGGCAAACTGCTGATCGAGGAAGCCGAAGTTGCAGTTCTTGACAGGATCCTCTGCGGTGATCTCAGGATGGCTAAGGAAGCCGAATACATTCAGACGATAGCCGACGGTGACCACGACGATACCGCGGCGTGCAAGACGCTCGCCGTCAAATTCCATCTCCGCGGTGTTGCCCACCTGCAGACCGCCGCCGAAATACCAGACGTAAACGGGCAGATTTTTGGGACCCTCAGGATCTGCGGGAGCCCATACGTTCAGATACAGACAGTCCTCGCTCATGGGCAGAGTAACGTCCACAGCCCACTCGCGTGTGTAGATGTTTTCCTTGTCATAGCCGGTGATGGCCTGCATGGCGATGGGGCCGAAGTCATGGGCCTGCAGATCGCCTTCCCAGTCAGCACAGGGCTGGGGAGCGCGCCAGCGGTTTTCGCCTACGGGAGGTGCGGCAAAGGGAATGCCTTTGTAGCTTGTGATGCGGGGGTCTGCTGCGGGAAGACCCTTGACCCAGCCGTTTTCAGTCTTTACTCTGCGGATCATAATTCTCTGTCTCCTTTTCTTCTTTTCTTATGCTTCGGACAACTGCCGTAAAATTACTTGGTAAAGGTGATGGCGATGACGCTGTGAGCGGGCATATCAACGGTGATGCCGTCCTTGCCGATCGCAACGCCTGTGAATTCACTGGGCTTTACAGCCTCGGGCGCGTCAAAGGTGTTGTGTGCCTGAGGTTCGCCGTTAAGAACGGTAGCGGTGTAGCCGGAAGCAGCAATACCGGTCAGCTCGACGCTCTGAGCCTTGTCGATGTTGGCAATAGTTACAGTGATAGCTCCGTTTTTCTCGGAAGCGGAGGCGTGGATACCAGCAAGACCGCCGCCAAGATCTGCGCACTCAACAGCGCAGTCAAGCAGCTGAGCGTCCATGTGAGGACGATACATATCGAAAACGTGATAGGTAGGGGTAAGGAGCATCTTCTCGCCCTCGGTGAGGATGACGGCCTGCAGCACGTTGACAGTCTGGGCGATGTTTGCCATTCTCACGCGCTCGCAATGCTTGTTGAAAATGTTCAGGGAGATGGCGGCAACCATAGCGTCGCGAATAGTGTTCTGCTGATAGAGGA
>JAZUPE010000092.1:0-27387 GCA_045605025.1 Acutalibacteraceae bacterium | reverse complement strand
CGGGAATCCCAGTCCTTGATAACGCCGACGCGCAGGCCGTGCGGATTAATTTTCTGACCCATAATTAACCTCCTCGCTTATTCCGCTTCCCTGAGCACCAGGGTGATGTGGGATGTCTTCTTGTTGATGCGGAATGCTCTGCCCTGTGCTCTGGGACGAATACGCTTGAGAGTCGGGCCCTGGCATACATAGCACTCGGCTACGTACATATTGTCTCTGTCCATTGCCTTTGCGGGATTCTCAGTACCGTTGGCAATAGCCGATCTGAGGAGCTTCTGAAGCGGCTCACATGCAGCCTTGGGGGTGTACTTCAGAATAGCCTCGGCCTGGTTGACCGGCTTGTTTCTGATGAGGTCAAGCACGATCTGGACCTTTCTCGGCGCGATTCGACAGAATTTAAGTTCTGCTCTTGCTTCCATTAGAAGTTACTCCTTTCGCTGCTTATTTGGATGTCTTCGAACCGGCGTGTCCACGGAAGGTACGAGTGGGGGCGAACTCGCCCAGCTTGTGACCGACCATGTCTTCGGTAACGAATACGGGAACATGCTTGCGTCCGTCGTGGACAGCGATGGTGTGTCCAACGAAATCGGGGAAAATAGTGGAGGCGCGGCTCCAGGTCTTGAGGATCTTCTTGTCACCGGTCTGGTTCATTTCCTGAACTCTCTTGAGAAGAACCGGCTGAACGAAAGGTCCTTTTTTCACGCTTCTACCCATTGTTAATTACCTTCTCCTTTCACCGGTTTACTTGCCGTTGCGGCGTCTGACGATCATCTTATCGGAAGCCTTCTTGCCCTTGCGGGTCTTGTAACCCAGAGCAGGCTTACCCCAGGGAGTGACAGGACCCGGACGACCGATGGGGGACTTGCCCTCACCACCGCCGTGGGGGTGATCACAGGGGTTCATGACGGAACCGCGGACGGTGGGTCTCCAGCCCATGTGACGCTTACGACCGGCCTTACCGATCTTGACGTTCTCGTGGTCGATGTTGGAAACCTGACCGATGGTAGCCATGCACTTGTCGGGAACATTGCGCAGCTCACCGGAGGGCAGTCTGAGCAGAGCCAGACCGTTTTCCTTAGCCATGAGCTGAGCCTGAACGCCGGCAGCCTTGGCCAGCTGAGCGCCCTTGCCGGGATAGAGCTCAATGTTATGAATGAAGGTACCGGTCGGGATGCTGGACAGGGGCATTGCGTTGCCGGGCTTGATGTCGGAACCGACGCCGGAGACAACCTTGTCACCTACTGCCAGGCCGTGAGGAGCGACGATGTAGCTCTTCTGACCGTCTTCATACTGGATGAGCGCGATGAAAGCGGAACGGTTGGGGTCGTACTCGATGGTGAGAACGGTAGCCTCAACGCCGTCTCTCTGGCGCTTGAAATCGATGATTCTGTACTTTCTGCGGTGTCCGCCGCCGCGATGACGAACGGTGATACGACCGTAGCTGTTTCTACCGGAGTTCTTCTTAAGCGGTTCAAGCAGTGAACGCTCCGGCTCGACCTTGGACAGCTGGGAATAGTCGGTGACCGACATATTTCTACGTCCGTTGGTGGTCGGCTTGTAGAACTTAATGGACAATTTACTCACTCTCCTCGTGATTTGGCTTAGCTGGAGCCGTCCTCGCTCCAATACATCGCCTCACCGGTGTGCCTTTCGGCTTCCGGCTATGTTAAATTGTGAACTTGATTTAATTAGAACATACCCTCGAAGAACTCGATGGTATTGGAGTCGGCGGTCAGCTTGACGATGGCCTTCTTCCAGGATGCGGTGTAGCCGCCCTTGAGGCCCTGACGGCGATACTTGCCGCGCACGTTCATGGTAGTGACCTTTTCGACCTGTACGCCGAAGCACTCTTCGACTGCCTTCTTGATCTCGATCTTGTTGGCGTTCTTGGCGACTCTGAAGGTGTATTTCTTCTCCTGCATTGCAGCCATGGAGCGTTCAGAAATGACCGGGCTGATGATGATATCGCGTGCGTTCATTATGCGTACACCTCCTCGATCTGGGCAACAGCGCCCTCGATGACGATGAACTTATCGGCGTTGAGGATGTCGTATACGTTCAGGGTGTTGACAAGGGCAGTCTTGACACCGGGAATGTTGCCGGCGCTGCGGATGACCATGTCATTCTTCTCGCGCATGACGATCAGACCCTTGCGGTCTGCGCCGAGAGCCTCGAGGACCTTCACGACTTCCTTGGTCTTGTACTCGTTGAGATCAAGCTCCTTGAGCACGATGAGGTTGCCGTTCTGGACCTTATCGGACAGAGCCGACTTCATAGCCAGGCGACGAACCTTCTTGTTGAGAGCGTAGCGGTAACTTCTGGGCTTGGGGCCGAGAGCGATGCCGCCGTGGGTCCACTGGGGAGCGCGGGTGGAACCCTGTCTGGCGCGGCCGGTACCCTTCTGACGATAGGGCTTCTTGCCGCCGCCGCTGACCTCACCGCGGGTGAGGGTGGACTGTGTGCCCTGGCGCTGGTTGGCGAGGTAATTCACGACAACAGCGTGCATGACAGGGCCGTTGGGTTCAATACCGAATACAGATTCGGCAAGGTCTATCGAACCGACTTTAGTGTTGGTTCTATCGACAATAGCAACATTAGGCATTTATTATACCTCCCTTAAGCCTTGGCTTTGACGCTGTCGCTGATGAGAACGATGCCGCCCTTGGGACCGGGAACTGCGCCCTTAACAGCGATGAGATTATTCTCAGTATCGATCTTAGCGACCGTGAGATTCTGAACAGTAACGCGCTCGCAACCGAGGTGACCGGCCATCTTCTTGCCTTTGAAGACTCTGGACGGATCGGAGCAGGCGCCGATGGAACCGCCGTGCCTGGAGACAGGACCGGTACCGTGGGACTCTCTGAGTCGACCGAAGTTCCAGCGCTTGATAACGCCGGCCCAGCCCTTACCCTTGCTGGTGCCGACGACATCGATCTTGTCGCCTTCAGCAAAGATATCCGCAGAGATGACGTCGCCGACGTTCATATCGTCAACGTTGTCGAAGCGGAACTCGCGCAGGTACTTCTTGGGGGCTACGTCAGCCTTGGCGAAGTGACCCTGCAGGGGCTTGGTGATGTTTACGGGAACAGTTTCGAACTTAGCGGAACGGACACCCTTCTTATACTTGGGGGTGATGTCACCGTAGCCGATCTGAACCGCGTTGTAACCGTCGCTCTCAACGACCTTCTTCTGTGTGACAACACAGGGACCGGCCTGGATAACGGTTACTGCGATCGCGTTGCCGCGCTCGTCGAAGATCTGCGTCATGCCGACCTTCTTGCCGATGATGCCTTTTTGCATTTGTTTATTTCCTCCTGTAAAGGTTATTGGTTGACCGCCGATGACGGCCAACATGACCTCGTCCGCCGATGTGCGAGCGAGTGGCGACTGATCGAATCCGGTTTTGATCCTTGGAGATCAACCTGTACCCTATCGCGCCGCTTTCGCGCTTACGGCTGCACCTTGAAGATGCTGTCGTGAGTGCTTAGAGCTTGATCTCGATCTCGATGCCGGCGGGGAGCTCTAATCCGGTGAGTTCTTCGACCGTCTTGTTGGACGGACGGATGATGTCGATAAGACGCTTGTGAGTTCTGTACTCGAACTGCTCACGGCTGTCCTTGTACTTATGCACAGCTCTCAGAATGGTGATGATCTCTTTCTCGGTGGGCAGGGGCACGGGACCGGAAACCTGAGCGCCGGTGCGCTTGGCGGTCTCAACGATCTTCTTTGCCGACTGATCGACCAGAGCGTGATCGTAACCCTTGATTCTGATTCTTATCTTCTCCTTGACTGCCACTTTAATCGCCTCCTTAATAATTTGAGTAGGCAAGGTATCCTGTTTCCGAGTCACACTCTCCCGCGTGTTCCGCAGCTGAGCATTAAAAATACCGGTTGACCAAAAGGCCATTCCCGGTACGACAAACAGGCATTTTTCGCGCATAGATACCCACAGGCAACCCATGGCTGCGAGTACAAAGCGCACACCTTTCGCCCGGTTCACAGATCGGACATACTCCGCGGAAAAACCGATCTTTCGATCGCAACCTCCCGCATCAACGCTGATCCAGTGTGCAGTCGCATTCTTCCGAATGCTTGAGTATTATAACAATTTACTCGCAACAAATCAATAGTTGACGCAAAATTCCGCAACTGCGCGACGAAGAAATACGATTATCACAAGACGAACTTTTTGTACATTTTGTACAGCGAACACCCGGCAACGTGTAACCAGCTGTTTTCGCATCTTCCTTATACAAATCCGTCGAATTATATGTATACTTATTTGTCGATCAGTGCTATACTTTGCGTAATTGGACCAGGCCGCGCCGGATTCCAACACATATCATTATATATAAAGGGGCGCGAAATTGCAATGGCTAAGATTCGCATTCTTGCAGATACCTCTACTGACATCAGCTTTGAGCAGGCAGCTCAGTACGGCATAGACCTGTTCTCCATTCCCCTCACAGTGGGAGACAAAGCATATCAGGACGGCGTAGACTTCACTCCTGAGGAATTCTACAAACTGCTCAACACCTCCCCTGTCATTCCCACATCTTCCCACATCCCTCTCGCTACCACGCAGGACGCCTACCGCAAAGCTTACGAAGATGGCTGCGAGGCAGTCATTCATCTGTGCAACAGTTCAAAGACATCCGGTATGTTCAATACCGCCAATCTTGCAAAGAAATTCTTCTTTGAGGAAACTCCTGAAGCCGACGGCAAATTCCGCATCGAACCGGTGGACACCCGTTCCTTTTCTCTCGCCTATGGAATCCCTGCAATTTTTGCTGCTAAGAAGCGCGACGAGGGCAGCACTGTCGACGAGATTCTTGAGGTCATTGACGAAACCATCAATCGCGTGGAGATTTATACCGCTCTCTACGAGCTCAAGTTTGCCAAACTCTCCGGCCGCATCAGCGCCGCCGCGGCAATCGTCGGCTCCGTTATTGGAATCAAACCTGTAATGAGCATGATCGATGGCGAAACCAGCACCGTGGACAAAGTGCGCGGTGAAAAAGCCGTTATTCCCCGTCTGATTCAGGCAGCAAGGGAAAACATGGAGGGCGAACCCTTCTTCATGGTAGCAGCAGGTGAAATCCTCGACACGGGTCTTGACTTGCAAAGAGCTCTCGAGAAGGAATTCAAAGTCAAGTCCTCCGGTTTCTTCCGTCTGGGCGCCGCGGTTTCCCTCAACGCAGGACCCAAGACCATAGCCGTATACATTCTTGGCAAGGATCGCCGCAAGAACTGATCAGCAGTTATTTATTCACTGACCAGAAATAACAAGCGCCGGGCTTTCCCGTTTGGGGATTGCCCGGCGCTTTTGTTCTATTCACACGTTATATATTATTGTATAGCAGTGTCACCGCTTTCTGGTGGTCATTTTGATGCAGTAGATAAGCACCGCAAGAACGATGAGCACCAGCAGCGCGAGCACGCCGATGATAACCGATTCAATACGGATACCGTCTCTCTGCTGATCGCTATTCTGAATCTGTTCGGAATCACCGGAAACCGTTGTGGCAGTCGTGGTCGTGGCGGTCGTCGTGGTGGTTGCCGTTGCGGCAGCCTCGGGGATAACCATCTCGTCATTATGCGCAGGAGCAGTGGTATGGACTTCCTGAGCGTAATGCTCGCCGGCAATCTCAAAATATTTGTCGACAACCTCGGTTCTTGTGCCCGTAAAGGCGCAGGAGGCATCTATCCAATAAGCAAGTCCGCCCAGTTCTATCTGACACCATTTGCCGTCTCCGCGAATAGCAAGCAGCGGATAACGGTCCCCCTTTAGTACCGTTCCCTGATTATTGCCGCCGGTATGCTTGTTGTAAAGCGCCGCGTCCTCGGTAATCAAAGCGTACTGAGCCAGAGCGCTCGCGTCAGGCAGCGCAGGATCTTTCTCGTAGTTGAGATATCCGATGTAGAGGATATCTCCCATCCCGTCCGCTCGGGCTCCGATATCGCGCTCATACGCAATCCTGCACACACGGTGGCCGCAGTTGCCTTCAATGGCAACTATGTGAGAATCAGATACATCCACCACAAGAGCAAGATGATCCGAAGTATCATCTCCGGAGTTCTCGACAAACAGAATGTCTCCCGGCTGAACTGCCGCGGTGGAGGTGTATCCTATATAGGAGCAGTTCACTGTGAGCAGCCTCGGCCAGATGGTATCCGGAAACACCGAACTGTCCAGTCCTGCCTGCCTGGCACACCACCAGATAAAGGTTGTACACCAGATGCTGCCGTTGTTACCCATGGCATGACCATATTCAGAATAGTTGTTGCACACCCGTCCGTTGCCGCCGTGATCTCCGTTCATGCCGCCTTCGATATATCCCTCCTGCGACAGAGCGATATTGACGATATCCTGACGGGGATCTCCTGTCAGTTCCACTTCCAGCAGCCGGCGGTAAAAATCGCTTTCCGCATAGCTGGGAGAAGGCTCGAACACAGGCTGAAGAGCCGCTGCGGGAACCGCTCCGGTCATCGCAAGAAGTGTCAGTATGATTGTCAGCGAAATCAGCTTGAGAAAACTGTTCTTCATTTTTGAACGCTACCTCCGTACCGGCTTGTACCGGCCAGTTCATCCAAATTATTACCGAACTATGGTATTATAACATTTTTTTCAGGCTTTTACAACGAAATCAGCTCGTTCTTTTCGCGAAAAAAACTGTCACGCATGCACAAACCGCGGCATCCGCAATTTCTGCGAATACCGCGGCACGTTTATTTCGTTCCGGTACGGAAAGTCGGGCGGTAACCGTAAAATGAATCCGACGGTTCCGGTGCTATCTCTATCTTCTGCAGCACTATACCTGCATCCTGATGAATAAATCTCAGGCGATGATCTCCTGCCTCCAGATTCATCTTTACAGTGCAGCGTCTGCAGTTGTCCAGCACCTGCCGGCTCCAATGCTCGTCGTCGGGGTCACCAGCGGCGTATACTTCCGGCAGTGAATTGATTACCACCGGCTGAGCGTTATCCAGCGCAAAGGCAAACTTCTGACCCTTGAACTTAACGGGATCATTTGTCGGAGCGATAACCGCGGTTACGCAATACTCACCCGGGTGATTGATTGTAAGACGGTATTCCAGCCACGGTGCGCCATCAGTACCGGTCACAAAGGTGTCGGCCGGCAGCAGCTTCATGCTGCATGAATCTCCCTTGCCGTAGTTGTCGATGAAGCACCATCCGGTACCGTTGCCGTCGAAGCGGTCGGCGTAGTCCTGCGATGGCATACTGACAACACCGATGGACTCGATGAACTGCTTGCCGTCGGCGGCGGGCACAGCTAAGCGGCGTGCAGTGACTGCCAGTTCAACCGTTCTGCCCTCTGTGGTCAGTACGATCTTCCCTGAGGAGTCACCCTCGGGAACGCAGCCATCGGTCCAATCAATGGAAACGGTGTATTTCCACGTGGCGCAGCCGATTTTCCCGACGGTCAGGTTTATCCATGCGCAGTCCGATTCAACACTGAAAGACGGAGCGGTTTCCGCAGTGGATGTGACGAAGAAGAACGCCGTATTCTCTTCGAGATTTGAAAGCACAGGCAGTGCCGCTTCGCCGTCCCACAGCGGTTCGGTGCTGCCGGGAAGCAGAGCGAAAATCTCTCCCGCGGCAGGCAGGGATAACTTCTGCGTGCGCGGATAATCCGACCCGTCGCCGTTCCAGTTGAAGAAGGCGACGTGCTTTGAGGACATCATCTTGTTCCACTTTCCGCCTGTCATGTCCTGATTATACTGACGGCACAGTTCCTTGTCTCGTGCAATGCAGGCGTTGACCTGCGCGGAAAGCTCGTTGGCGTAGGACGAGCCTGCTTTGAAGAACTTGCGCTGAAGTCCGGCAAGGATCATCATGCGGCGCAGGTTTGCCGAAGCTGCAGCGGGAAAGCGCACAAGCCCGAAACAGCCGTCAGCGCATTCACCTGGCATACGGGCTGCAATGTCAGCCGAGAGCGCATCCAGTTCGTTGGCGCGCTCAAGCTCCTTTGCGTACTCATCGCTGTTAAAGCTGAATGTGTCCTCCTGAACCGCCTCGGGATGGCAGTCTCCGTTCATGCGGGTATAGCCGTTGAGGACAGCGTTGATGCCGGTGAGAGTGGCCTCATCGGCAAAGTCGCCGAACTGCTGCCGCACCCACATATCCAGCCATTCGCCTGTGCGGTTGGGAGCGCTCCATCTATCGAAATCGTAGGCAAGGTCGAGGAAGTAGCTCAGCGGCAGTTCAACGGGACGCAAGTCACCCACGTTGACCACCCACAGATCACGGATTCCGAAGGCGTAGGCAGAGGTCAGCTGCTCCCACGCCTTGGTGATGGGCGAGGAATTCACCCACTCGTAGGAGATGGGGCTGCCGTGGTAATCGAAGTGATAATAAAGTCCCCAGCCGCCCTTGCGATGGCGGTTCTCCGCTGTGGGCAGGGTACGGGTGTTTCCGTAGTTATCATCAGACAGCAGGAGCATCATATCGTCAAGGCCGTCCCATCCGGAAAGGCCCTCAGTGTGCTCGTCGCCGTGATAGTAATCCTCTACTTCCTTGTAGAGCGCCAGCACTTTCGGCGCATCGGCAAGACCGTTATCGGCAAGGATTTTCTTCTGGTCGATGATGGTTTTCTTCAGCAGGTCGATGTTGTCCTTGAGGGTGGCGTTTTCGCCCAGCAGCTTGCTGTCCCGCTCGCCGCGCATACCCATGGTTATGAGGCTTTTGTGGTTCTTGTTGCGCTTTACGCCATACTCCCAGAATTCATATATACCGCGGGTATTGATGTGGTAGTTCCAGTCGGTACCGTAGCCTATGTCATTGCTGTCAGTCATGGTGTGGGAAAATTCCTCGCCGGCGCGGAACAGCGGTTCGTGGTGGGAGGTGCCCATGGTGATGCCGTACTCGTCGGCAAGGTCAGCGGAGGCAGTAGGATAGGCAAGGCCATCCTCACTGAAAACACCTGTCCACATTGCCGGCCAGAGAAAATTGCCTTTGAGGCGCAGCAGCAGATCAAAGACCTTTTCGTAGAACAGTTCGTTGAAACCACCGAAGGTATCGTGTACCCAGCCTCCAAGGGACGGCCACTCGTCGTTCATGAAGAAGCCGCGAAGCTTAATTGACGGCTCCTTTGAGATGATGTTCAGCGCATCGGCGGACAGCTCTACGCTATCGCGCTCAACCGGAGCAACGTCGGCAAAATAATGCCACGGGGAAACGCCGCACAGCTCGGAGATTTTATACAGACCGTACTCCAGCCCCAGCAGATCACTGCCTGCGATAAACACTGCAGTGCGTCCGTCCTCCAGAACGGTGTTGGAAATGCGGTAGCACTCACGCTTACCGATGATTTCCGAACAGTCGATAAATCCACGAACAACAGCCTCGTCGATCCATGTGCCGCTGCCGATTATTCCTGCCACCATGACGGTATCAGCGTTGGCGGACACTCCTGTAAAGGGATTGCTTTCCCCTGCCACGCGAATGTCACAGGGACGGCAGCCGCTAAGTCTGCGCAGATCGGCTGCCACCGCCGAAACCACGCGCACCGCACCGCGAGGACTGCGTTCAAGACAAAATACGGTTTTTCTGCCCTGTCTGGCGAGAACGATATTTTTCATAGTGATTGCTCCCGAATCATTTGTTGGTTTGTCCTTGTTTTGTATTACACTGCGGTTTTTACAGCTCCATGCGAAAACGGGGACGCTCATTGCTGAGAGTCCCCGTTTTCTTTAGCTGAAGGATTTATGGATATGCAGTGCTATTACTTGCTTGCGTTGTAAGCAGCGTTGTACATATCGAGGAAGGACTGCAGGTTTGCAGCCTCAAGCTCGGCAACGTAGGTGTCCCAGTCAGCGCTGATGTCCTTCTGGCCGGTGACAAAGTTCAGGGTCCAGGTGTTGACGGTGTCAACAATGCTGGTCTGCCACAGGTTGAGCAGTTCGTTCTGATCCTCGTCGGTAACAACAACGGGATCCAGAGGCTTGACCTCGCGGCTGGCAGCAGTTCTGCCCAGGAAGTCCTGGATGGCAGGGCTCAGGTTGTCGTCGCGGAGAGACTGACGATGGCCGTACCAGAAGTTACCGCCGGCATAGCCCCACTGGAGACGGATGTCGAGATCTTCCTCGGCACCGGTGATGCCCAGACCGCCGCACTTGAAGCCGGGCATGAGCTGCTTGACATCGATACCGGTAGCGGGATCCTTGACCAGCTGATAGTGCTCGCCCTCAACGCCCCACTTGGTGAGGGTGTAGGCCTCGTCGGAGTACCAGAGCCAGTCAACAAAGCGCATCATCTTGATGAAGCCGTCTTCGCCCAGATCTTCCAGAGCGTTCTTGGCGATCATGACGCCGTTCTCGAGACGGGTGCTGCTGGTGCCGTAAGCGTTGCTGCCCTTGGGAACTACGCAGATGTGGGTGTCGCAGTTGTCTGCGCCGACAATGTTCTCGAGGCTCTCAACAAACAGAGCATGCTGAGCCTGATTGACGGAGATAATAGCGGTCTGACCGTTGTAGAACTTGTTGGTAGCGGTGGTGTCGTCCTGAGTGAAGGTCTCGGGATCGAGGATGCCGCCGGAGATAAATTTGTTGACTACAGAGACGAACTCCTTGTAGTCGTCGGAGGTGGAGCTGCAGTACCACTCGTCCTTGGCAGAATCGTAGCACAGGGTGTTGCCGACAGCCCAGCCGGACTTGACACCGTAGGTGTTGCCGATGATCTGGAGCAGGTTACCGCCGCTGTTCTGACCGGACTCGGAGCCGGACCACAGGTCGGACCAGATGTAATCCTTCTCGGTGCACATACCTTCGCTTACCATGTACTCCTTGACCTTGACCAGAGCGTCATAGAGATCGTCCCAGGTCCAGTTTGCTTCGATGGCAGCAACGTCAACGCCGGCAGCGTCGAACAGGTCACTGCGGACGAGGAGGGTGTAGTTCTCGTTGGGAGTTTCGTGCATACCGGGCAGACGATAGAACTTGCCGTCGGCGCGGACGATGGTGTCGAGATCCTTCTGCATATCGAACTCTTCGACGAAGGCAGTGAAGTTGGGCATATACTGAGTGTAGTCGGAAACGGGAACGATGGCGCCGCCGTCAACGAACATGGACTCGTCGTATACCTTGGGAACGATGTACTTGGACTGACCGGCGTTGATGTCCAGAGTGATCTTGTTGGTGTAGTCGCCGCTGTCGTAGGAAGTGATGTCGAGGGTGACGTTGGTCATCTCTCTGATCTTCTCGAAGACGCCCTCGGTCTTCCATGTATCAACCATGGGATACCAGCTGGCATCGCTGAAGTACATGGTGTAGGTGACAGGCTCGTCGGAGTGGAAGGTCTCGTTCAGACCAAAGGTGTAGTCGAGCTTCTCCTCAACGGTAGTTTCGGAAACTACGGGATCGGCGGGCTCTGCGGGGGCGGGTTCTTCCTTGCTGCAGGCGGTGATGCCAACGAGCATCAGTGCGGCAAGAAGAGTGCAGATGATTTTCTTTGCCATTTTCAAATTCCTCCAATTAATGTTTTCCGGCAGGTTTTTGCGGCAGCGGCAGAGACGAAGAATGTCCCCCCTCTTTATCCTTGCCGCCGCAGCGGTCTCCTGTCCGGATGATTTTCTGATGTTGTCGGGGGTGCGCTGAACAGATGTGCGGGGTTGTGGGTTTTTGAGAAAATGCCGAAGGGGTGGTGTATACTGCTCCGGCGGGACAACCGGATAGTCTGCGCGGGAAGGTCAGGCGGTTACTCCTTGACGCCGCCCAGCATCATTCCCTGTACATAATATTTCTGCACAAAGGGGTAGACACAGATTATGGGCAGTGCCATGAGCACCATGGAACAGGACTTGATGTTTGCCGCCACCTGCATGGCTTCGGCGGTGGCCTGACCGGGATCGGACGAAGTGGATGCGCCGGTGATGATGGTCTTGAGGTAGTAGGCAACCGGCCACTTGTTTTTGTCGTCCAGATAAAGGTAAGCGGTGAACCAGTTGTTCCAGTACCCGGAGGCGTAGAAGAGCACCATGGTTGCGATGATGGGCTTGGACAGCGGGAGAACGATGCGGAAGAACACTCCGAACTTGTTCAGACCGTCCAGCTCACCGGCTTCCTCCAGCTCGTTGGGAACACTGGCAAAGAACGAGCGCATCAAAAGCACATAGTAGGTGCCGATAAGACCGGGGAGAACGAAGCCCCAGATGGTGTTCTTGAGACCAAGGTTGGTCATCAGAACGTAGTTGGGGATAAGTCCGCCGCCGAAATACATGGTGAAGATGATGAACGGAGCCGCCAGCTTGTTGAGCTTGAGGTGGGGCTTGGAAAGCGGATACGCCAGCATGGAAGAGAACAGCACCGACAGCACCGTACCAACCAGAGTGTAAACAAGGGTGTTGAGATAGAATCTCTGGAAATCGCCCTTCTCCAGCACGGAGATATAGGTGGTAATGTTGAAATCTACGGGGAAGATGGTGACCAGACCCTTGATGATGGCCTGCTCAGAGGAGAAGGACTGTGCCACCAGATAGAGGAACGGGTACAGAGTGACCAGAGAAATCGCAATCATAAAGATGGTGTTGAACACCTGGAATACCCTGTATCCCACCGATTCGCGCCTTGCTCCCCTGCGGCGTTTCTTTGATGTGCTGGCCGCACCCTCGGGGACGTTTACGGTCAGAGGATAGGTCTGGGGGTCGGGAGTGAGATCGGCAGTGCGCTCGAACTCATCCTCGGCATCGAAGTTGATGATGATGCCCGTTTCCTCCTCAGCTTCTGCGCACTCTGCCTCTGCTGTATGTTCTTCGGCCTGTGCTGCGGCAGCAAGCTCGTCAATGGGAAGAACAGCTTCGTTTTCCATGTTAAGTTCGTTTTCGTGAATGCTCATTATTGCTGTCCTCCTTTACCACAGACCGCTGTCGGTTACACGCTTCGATATTACGTTGGCGATCGTCAGCAGTATGAGATTGATAAAGCCTTCAAAAAGGCCGATGGCTGTTGCGTAGCTGTAGCTGCCCGAACCGAGACCGACACGGAATACATAGGTGGAAATAACGTCTGCGGTTTCGTAGGTCATGGGGTTGTACAGCAGGAAAATCTTTTCGAAGGATGCACCGGAGCCGCACAGGCCGCCGATGTCCAGAATGAGCAGGGTGGTGATGGTGGGCAGGATGCAGGGGATGGTAACGTGCAGCACTCGCTGCAGATGGTTTGCGCCGTCCACCTCCGCCGCCTCATAAAGGGTGGGGTTGATGTTGGACATGGCTGCAAGGTAGAGGATGGTTCCCCAGCCCAGACCCTGCCACAGGCCGGAGCCGACAAAGATGGTGGTGAACCACTCGGGAAGGGAGATAAAGGTGATGGCCTCACCGCCGAGGGTGGTGATGAGCTTGTTGATGGGGCCGTCGGTGGAGAGCAGCTCTCGAACCATACCGGCCACGATGACCATGGAGATAAAGTGGGGCAGGTAGGAAACGGTCTGCACAAACTTTTTCCAATGCAGATTCTTTATCTCATTGAGCAGCAGCGCAAAGAGCAGCGTCAGCGGGAAGCGGAAGAGCAGATAGGTTATGTTCAGGGAAAGAGTATTTCTGAAGGCTCTCCAGAAGGATTTGTCCGTCCAGAACATCTTGAAATACTTCAGGCCGCTCCATTCATCGCCCAGTATGCTGCTGCCTGCGCGGTAGCGGCGGAAGGCGATGATGTTTCCGATCATGGGAACATATCGGAAGATAATGTAGTAGATCACGGGGATAAGCATGAAGACATATAGCTGCCAGTTGTTGCGGAAGTGTTTTCTGAAGCTCCCCCTTCTGGCAAGCCTTTTGCCCTTGCCTGCGTCAACAACTACCGTTGAGATATTTTCGCTCATTGCCTGTTCATCCTCCTGTAATGATTTCGGGCAATCCGGCTGTCAGTACATCGCACCGGAACACCTGGGACCTTGCCGTTTTGAGGCGCGTTAGTGTTCTTGTATGCAAGTTGCGGTACAGTTATTCTTCGCGACTTTTCGCTGCTCCCCCCTCCTGTCTGCGGAGGGATTATGCACAGCAGAAAGCCTCCTGTCTGTGCTTATAACCAGCAGCGCTTCAACCTGGTGTGCTTGCATACTAGTCGAAATGCAAGTAGACTATAACATTTCCCTTGCCTGTGTGTCAACTGTTTTTATCCCGAAAATGTGCCGGAAACACAATAATTTACAGGGTAAACAATTTGCGGCATGGAATTTAGGCACATCTGCACAGAAATAGTTTATTCATAAATAAGCGTTGCCATTTCCCGAGCCAGTCTCTCTCCAAGCTCCTGCTTGCGCTGGGGATGCAGCTCAAGGCTTTCTCCCAGATCGGCGGCGGAAGCCACCGCGCAGTCGGGAACGACCAGAGGCAGCCGGCGCTGCTGCCGCTGGATCTCTTTCCAGCCTCTGTCGTCGAACTCGCGAACGGCCGGGTCAATGTAATCGCACAGCTCCACGCACACCACCGGCAGAGGCTGCCCCAGACAGGTACGCCACTCGCTCATCATGGTGGTGAACTTTTCGCTGTAGCCCTCGGGTGCGGCTGCGTTGCCCTCGCCCTGATACCACAGCATCCCGGCAAATTCGATCCCCTTGAGAGGGAAGAGGGAGGCGTTGAAAAGTCCGGTGGGCAGAGTGGGAGGGAACAGCACATTGTTTGCAGGAGACGCAGCCGTCTGCTTTTTCATTTTCCAGCATCCGCTGATGTCCAGCCGCTCGAAGCCGGTGTCAAGATAATACGGATGGTCAGGCACAAAGCCGCCGACGCCGCCGTTGATGACCATGCGGCAGGCGATCAGATTGGTCCCCTGCCGCAGCAGACCTGCCGGGATCCTGTACTTTCTCGGCGGGTAGCGGTAGGCCGTTTCGCCCACAAGCTGACCGTTGATATAGGTGCGGTCGCTGTCGATAATGTCACCAAGGTAGAGCAGACCGTCCCTGTCGGGCACGGCATCCAGCTCCAGCTCACGGTAGAACCACACGCTGCCGGAGTACCGGTCCAGCGAAGTGCCGAAGCTCATGGAGGGCACAGAAAAATCCGCCGCGTCACAGGGGATGGCGCGGGCTTCCTCGTCCTCCCTGCCGGTGAGCAGCGAGTCCATCCAGTCGGCGAACAGCTTTTCTTCCCCGCTTATCAGTTCCTCAAACACTCCGGGCGTGTGGAAAGGCTTTATTCTTTCCGTGCTGACGCCCATGCTGTTCAGCAGCTCCTCGCTCATCCACGCTTCGATGCAGGAGCCGCCCATGGCGTTGAGCACCAGTCCGACGGGGACATTCTGTTCCTCATATATCCTCCGGGCAAAGAAGAATCCCGCAGCGCTCATGGACAGCACCTCGGGGTACACTCCCTTTGTCCACGGGTTGGCGATCAGCTCCTCTGCCTTATGCCCGAAAAAGTAACGAGGCTCCACCACAAACTGACGGATGAGAGAATAGTCTGCGGACAGGGTTTCATTTTCGGATACGTCCTGTACTCTGGATACCGGAAGCTGCATATTGGACTGTCCGCTCAGCAGAAATACATCACCGAAGCAGACATCATCCAGCGCAATGCGTTCCTTTTCGCTCTCTATTATAATAGTATGACCGCAGGATGCCGGCTGCGGTGGAAGCGTCACGGTAAAGCGTTTGTCGGCGCTCAGTACCGCGCAGGGGCAATCGTCCAGCCTTGCGCTGACCTCAGCGCCCTGAGAGCATTGACCCCACAGCCGAACCGTCCGTTCGCGCTGCAGCACCATGCCGTCGGAAAAGATTCCATCCAGTGTTAACAATTTCTTCACTTTCTCCTTTTGCTTCATAAAATCGATGAACACAGTATAACACAGAAAAAATATTTTGCAATACTAGAATACTAGTTTGTTATTTTCTATTGACTTGCTTTTTCTGTTATGCCATAATATACGCGTCACAAGTAACCTATTACGCCGATAACCGAATCGGCTGCATACAGGAGGGTCTGGTTTGACTACATACGAAGGTTATCAGAAAAACAAGCTCTTTATTCTTGGAGGAAAGCTGGCTGATTTGATGATACTGAGCGCGCTGTGGCTGCTGTGCTGCCTTCCGGTGGTCACCATCGGTTCGTCCACCGCCGCCCTGTATTACAGCGTCAACAAGCGCTTCGGGCTGAAGGCGGAGGACAATCCGTCCACCCTGTTTTTCCACTCCTTCAAGGACAATCTGAAGCAGGGGATCCTGCTTACGATCATTTATCTTGTCTTCTGCGGCTTCATCGTCTTTGATATCTCCGCCGCAAACAACGGCATCGCCGGCTTTACTCTGCCCGAGGGCTACAAGATGTTTGCCTATGTCCTCATTCTGCCGGTGGCATTCACAGTTTTTTACATCTTCCCCTATATCTCCAGATATTCCAACACGGTGAAAAACTGTTTTGCCAACAGCTTTCTGCTGTCGGCATCGCATATCGACCACACTATCTATCTTGTTCTGATGAATGTCGTGACCGCTCTTGCCTGTGTGGTTTTTCCGCCGGCTGCGCTGGTACTGCCGGCACTGTGTGCTCTGCTCAGTTCAAAGCTGATTGAAAAGGATTTCGCCAAAGCAGAGCATCAGGCGGAGGAAGTCGCCAATGCCGCCGAAGACGAGGACGATCCCGAGGATGATCAGTCCGACGAAGACGAGGAAGAATAAACCGGAGGGAGAACACCATGGGAAACATTGAACTTATACTTACAATTACGCAGATCATTGCCTCTGTCGCTTCTCTTGTCCTGCTCATTGCAGGCCTGTACGCCTCCATCAAGGACATAAAATACATCAACAAAGACGATCCCCAGGATGAGGAAGCCCACTCCAAGGCCTCCTTCAAGAAGGGTCTGATTCTGGTTGGCTGCGGTGTGGCGGTCTACTCTGTGTCCCGGTTCTGCGCAAATTACTCACTCATGGCAGAGCAGGGTTACGATATCGCTATCACCATGCTGCAGTCTCTCTGGGAGGGTGTGCGCGACCGCGGATTCCTGATGCTGTTCCCCTTTATCATCAGACAGTGGCGCAAGACCGCCCGCCGCAAGGCCTTTACCGATAAATGATTTCCGAAACCTGTTGTTCTCCGATAGCAGCCTGCCATCCGGATTATTATTTTTATGCGGTATGACTAATTTGACTTGACAGAGCGTTTGCTAACTAGTATACTAGTATCACACATCTTCAGGAGGTGAGAATCGACCGCAATGAAAATGATATTCCGCTGGTTTCCCAATGGAGACGACAGCGTAACTCTTGACCAGATTAGACAGATCCCCGGCGTGTCCGGTGTGGCAGCCTGTATGCCTCACATTCCTGTCGGTGATGTGTGGCCGCAGGATGAGATCGACGCCATGCGCCGCGAGGTCAACGACCACGGTCTGGAAATGGAGGTCATCGAGAGCGTCAACATCCATGAGGACATCAAAAAGGGACTTGCCTCCCGTGACCGCCTCATCGAGAATTACATAACCACGGTGAAAAACCTCCATGCCGCCGGAGTAAAATGCATCTGCTACAACTTCATGCCGGTCATGGACTGGGCGCGAAGCGATCTTGCGCAGCCCATCGAGGACGGCAGCACCGTTATGGCTTATCACCACGCCGACCTGAACGGCATGGATCCCGCCGCCATCGGGGGAAGTATGCACAGCGAGGCAGGCGGATTCTCTCTGCCGGGCTGGGGGCCGGAGCGTATGCCGCTGATGGCGGCCGACATTTCCTTCTACCGCGATATGCCGGTGGAGCAGTACTGGGCAAACATCAAATATTTCCTCGACGCGCTGATGCCCTATGCTGATATGTACGACATGAACTTTGCCATACATCCCGATGACCCCCCGTGGCAGCTTTTCGGTCTGCCCAAGGTCATCACCGGCGCAGATACCATTCGCAAATTCCTTAGTCTGAATGACAGCCGCCGCAACGGACTGACCCTGTGCACCGGCAGTCTGGGCTCCGATTCCAATAATGATATTCCCTCCATTATGAGAGAGTTTGCTTCTCAGGGCAGGATACACTTTGCTCATCTGCGCAACATCAGGCGCACGCCGCCCCGGGATTTCCATGAGACAGCCCATCTGAGCAGATGCGGCGATCTGGATATGTTCGAGATCGTCAGAGCGCTTCACGATTCCGGCTTTGACGGGTACATCCGTCCCGATCACGGGCGCATGATATGGGGCGAACAAGCTCGTCCGGGCTATGGTCTTTATGACCGCGCGCTGGGCACCCAGTATCTCCTGGGACTGTGGGAAGCCTGTGAAAAGCTTTCCTGCTGACGGTATTTTCTTCTTTTCTTCTTTTCCTCAACGACAGCCGTCGGCTGTCCGAACAGCATCCGGTCAGGCGGTCATGCTCCTTTCTGCGCCTGATTCCGGCTCACAGCAGCCGGGCTTTTCGGACAGTCGACGATGTCACTTTAAATCAATTCTTTTTGGAGCGACAGAAATATGCTTGAAATGAACCTTTCTTCTCTTTCTGATCCCCGCTGGCAGGAGGCAGGGGTGAGACTACCCGATTATTCCGCAGTGGATATCGCCGCAAAAAACGCCTCCCGCCCTCAGTGGGTGCATTTCGGCGCGGGCAATATCTTCCGCGGATTTATCGCCCGCATTGCACAGCGCCTGCTGCAAGCAGGTCAGATTGACAGCGGTATCGTTGCCGCCGACACCTTCGACTTTGAGATCATTGATAAAATATACAGACCCTATGACAACCTGACCATGATGGTGGATCTAGCCGCCGACGGCTCCACCTCCTGCGAGATCATTGCCAGCGTTACACAGGCTTTGCGTGCGGGCATCAATTATCCCGACGACCTTGCACACCTTAAAGAGTGTTTCGCCGCGCCGTCGCTGCAGCTTGTCAGCTTCACCATTACCGAAAAGGGTTATGCTCTGCGGGGAATGGACGGAGGCTTCCTGCCGATAGTTCAGGCTGATTTCGAGGACGGACCTGCCCATGCGCGCCACGCCATGAGTATTGTGTGCGCTCTGGTGCATCATCGCTATAAGACCTGCGGCGCGCCCATCGCCCTTGCCAGCATGGACAACTGCAGCGAAAACGGCAAGGTGCTGAAAGAGAGTATCATTGAAGTCGCACGCCAGTGGCTGGCAAGAGGCTTTGTGGACAAGGGCTTTGTCGATTATCTTTCCGACCCTGCCTGCTGTTCTTTTCCGTGGAGCATGATCGACAAGATCACTCCCCGTCCCGCACAGTCTGTGGAACAGATGCTTTCCGAAAAGGGCATCGGCGGCATGGAGCCTGTCACCACCTCCCGCGGTACTTACATTGCGCCCTTTGTCAACGCGGAAATCCCACAGTACCTTGTGATTGAGGATAGCTTCCCCAACGGACGTCCTCCGCTGGAAAAGGCAGGAGTGTATATGACCGACCGCGATACGGTCAACAAGGCAGAGCGCATGAAGGTCATGACCTGCCTGAATCCTTTGCACACTGCGCTGGCAGTCTTCGGCTGCCTGCTGGGATACACCCGCATTGCCGAGGAGATGAACGACCCTCAGCTTAGCCGTCTGGTAGAGCGAATCGGTTATGAGGAGGGTATGCCCGTGGTGGTAGATCCGGGCATAATCCGTCCCGAAGACTTCCTCGGCGAGGTGCTTACTCAGCGCCTTCCCAACCCATTTATTCCCGATATGCCCCAGCGCATCGCCACCGACACCAGCCAGAAGATCCCCGTACGCTTCGGACAGACCATTCGGGCATATATTGACAGCCAATCACTGGATGTAACCTCCCTCGATTGCATCCCCCTCGCCATTGCCGGCTGGCTGCGCTATCTGCTGGCAGTGGACGACAACGGCTGTGCCATGGAGATCAGCCCAGACCCGATGCTGAATCAGCTTCAGGAACAGCTTGCCGGTGTGAGCTTTGGCTGTCCCGAGTCCTGCTTCAACAGGCTGGACGACATTCTGTCCAACAAAAATCTCTTCGCAGCCGATCTGTGCGAGTGCGGGCTTGCTCCTAAGGTCTATGATATGCTGGCTCAGATGCTGGAGGGCGAGGGCGCTGTGCGCAGGACTCTGGACAAATACATCGGGTGATGTGTTTGTCCAATTTTGTCAAGAATCAAACGAATTCTGAAAACATTCCGCATTTTCCGACATGGACTTTCTGCGCCCCCTGTGCTATAGTTTACTTGCATACTAAAATTTGAGTATACGGAGATAAATAATGGTAGTAACAGAACGACTGGCCAACGAGACTAACCGTGAATACGCTCTGCGAGTGATCCGTGACAACATAATCAAGCTGCACCTTAAGCCGGGCAGCCTTGTTGGTGAGCAGGAGCTCGCCACTCAGCTCAATCTCTCGCGAACTCCTGTGCATGAAGCCTTTCTGGAGCTTTCCAAGACCCGCATTGTGGAGATTTATCCCCAGAGAGGCAGCCGCATTTCCCTCATAGATTTCGATCTTATCGAGGAAGCAAATTTCATCCGCCGCACAGTGGAATCTGCCGTACTGGAGCTGGTGTGTGATATGGCAACCGAAGAGGATGTGCATACTCTGGAGGAGAATGTGCGTCTGCAGGAGTTCTATCTGGGCAGCTCTCCCGAGAAGATTCTGGAGCTGGATAACGAATTCCACTTTACTCTCCATAAAATCGCAAACAAGACGCAGAGCTACTACTTTGTACAGTCCATGAGCATTCATTTTGACCGTCTGCGCAATATGTCTCTTCATTCGGTCAAGGATCTTAAGATCGTCAGCGATCACCGCACACTGGCTGAGGCGGTTCGCAAGCGCGACAAGGAGCTTGCCCGCAACACGCTGATGCGTCATCTTTCCCGCTATCATTACGACGAGGCAGAAATGCGCGCTGCATATCCTGGCTATTTTGCCTGATATCATGCGCACCGTTCGTTTGCCGCGCCTTTAGCCGGAATCGTAGTTCTAACGACAACCCGACATCGCTGTATGAGCGGTGTCGGGTTTAATCATGCCTATCCGGCTCATAACGCAAGAAAGCCTCACAGCCGCATGGTTGTGAGGCTTTTCATGGTTGCGGAGGCAGGATGGTAGTGTCAAGAAATATGCGCAAATTAGTTTGCAGGCCCTCAAAATGAAGTCGTGAGTATGTTGGCAAACATAGCTCGGCTATGTTTGGCGTGATTGACTGGCAGCATACGGAAAGGCGCTGGTCAAGGGTGGCGTAGCCACTTGCGCAGCCCTTGACCGGAGAATTTCTGTATGCTACTTCCGGCTATGCGATGGCGTTGATATCCTCAATCGCTTCCAGATGCTTCATGTTCATATATTTCTTGCATCCCCATTGCGTACCGGCAACATGACGCAGGCGGGCACAGACAAGCATCAGAGCCGAATTGCCATCCGGAAAACAGCCAACAACTCTCGTCCTGCGCCTGATTTCTCGATTGAGTCGTTCAATTATATTGTTGGTGCGGAAGTCGTAAATCCACACTTCCTTGGTCTGGGTGTCGGGACTGGCAGGCTTTTTATCGAAAAAGATAACATTTGCCTTGACACCAGGCTTGTAGAATATGCCCGTGGGCAGGCGGAGGATTGTATGCAGATCGGTCGTGTGGAGCAGCTTCTGACGGATTATTTCTCCGGGGCCACCCTCGAACAGCACATTGTCCGGCACGACAACAGCAGCACATCCTGTAGCCTTGAGGATGGTGTTGATATGCTGGATGAAATTGAGCTGCTTGTTGGAGCTGGTTGTCCAGAAGTCCTGGCGATTATATACCAGATCCTCTTCTTCCTCTTCGCCTTGCTCGTTGGTCATGGTAATAGAAGATTTCTTGCCGAAGGGAGGATTGGTAAGGACATAGTCAACGCGGTATCCGGGATCGGTGAGCAGGGCATCGCCGAGCGTTACAGGCACATTACCATATATGTCTCCGATGTTGTGCAGATACAGATTCATCAGCGCCATTTTGAATGTATTTGCTACCAGCTCGTTGCCGTAGAATGTCTCGTTCTTGAGGAATTCTTTCTGGTCGCGGTCGAGCTGATAGTTGTCGGAATTGGTCAGAAACTCCTGTGCCGCGAGGAAGAAGCCACCGCTGCCGCAGCACGGATCGGCGATAGTCTTTCCCGGCTCCGGACGGATACACCGCACCATGGCACGGATAAGCGGACGGGGAGTAAAATACTGTCCTGCGCCGCTCTTGATATCTTCGGCGTTCTTTTGCAGCAAGCCTTCGTAGATCTCGCCCTTGACATCGGATGACATGGATACCCATTTCTCCTTGTCGATCATCTGCACGACACGGTACAGAATGGCGGCGTTGCTGATCTTGTTGGTTGCTCCCTTGAAAATCTTGCCCAGCAGACCGCCCTGCCTGCCCAGTTTCTCAAGAGTAGCCTTGTATTGTTCTTCCAGTTCTGCTCCCTTGAGGGTGTTCATATCCGACCATGTATAGCCGGCAGGAATGCCGGTTTCTTTTTTGTAAGGCGGCTTTGAGTACTCCTCCGACATTTTCAGGAAGATAAGATATGTAAGCTGTTCCAGATAATCTCCGTAGGATACGCCGTCGTCACGCAGAGGGTTGCACAGCCCCCAGACCTTGGAGATTATGGTTGATGTCTGTTCAGGCATTGTTTTCATCTCCAATTAGTCCTTGGGCCTCCATCATTTGTTTGGCCGCCATTAGATTTTGGAACTGTGACATCCCAACTTGAGGGTCAGACATAAGTGTAGTAAAAAAGTTTTTAAGTATTTGATTTTTTATATCTTCTTCGGTTTGAGGTCTATTATCAACATGAAACGAACCGGCAAATGCGGTTAGCATTTGAGAGAATCTTACTCCAATATTGCTTTCCAATCGTTCAAGACTATCGGGTATGCTGTTTACTTTAATGAGTAGTTCAGAGAGCACTTTATCATTATCCGAAGAAACATTAGGAGCGATTTTTAGTAGTCCGGATACAGCGGTTACAGGGTTAGATGGTTCTACTCCAGCTTCTATGCTTTCTATCATCCCTTTAATTGCTGTTTTAGCCTTATCTGCACCATCCAAAGAAAGATCATACTGAATAGTACGGACATTATGTATGTCGAAAGGAATGCGGCTTAAATCATCTCTTGTAATCAAAATTGTAGGCAATCCAAACGAGTGACGAATGGCAAGTTCGTAAAAAACATTTGGGTTATTTCCTGTTAATTCAACTATTGCCAAATCATCTGCCAGTATATGTTGGATGATTGACTGCGTAATTATGCCACTATCAGAAATGAGATCTGCCCTAAATACCTCATAGCCCATTTCGCTGCAAATGGGATCTATAATATATTTCAACGAATCATCAGCTGCTTTTCTTGTTTCAGAACCTTCGTCACCTATAGGGCAAATCACAAAACACTTTTTCTCTTTCATATTTTCTCCTCCAAATAATTAAACGCCTGCTTCAGTATGCTCTGCCGCATGGCTTCTGCTTGCTGTAATGCGGTATCGACGGTTTTGTCAATATTATCGCATGTTGTCATTCGAGCCTCGATTTCTGATACTACTTCTCTCTGTTCTTCGAGAGAACAATACGGAATAATCAAGTTTTCCAAAGTATCCAAATTAATGTTCTTTTGAGCTGTTGCAGGAGCAAAAGCCCATAAACGTATTTTTTGCGACTCAATAAAATGCTTTATATATTCCGGAAGAATAAAATCAAATGGAACAAATCCGACAACACTGTCTGGAAAGCAAGCATCTATGCCCAAAAAAGCTGTTTCTGCTATGTTTGCTGCTATAGTGACACATAGTGTTCCTTTGGGCCATAGCTTGCTCTGTCGCAAGCCAAATTCTCCATACATTTTAGAATACGTAGTTATATCTCGCTTTGCAGCTTTTACATCTCCAGTTTGAATAAATGGATACTTCCCATCTTCAAACAGAATTGCATCGTTTCGCGGCCGATGTTTAGACTTTCCACGACCTAATTCGCCCAACTTAGAGAGTGCTACATATCTCCATTCGGAAGGGATTGCAGGCAACATAGATGTTTCCTCTGGTAAAGCCCATTCGAGGTCGACAACAAATTTTTTATGTAATGTAAAATATCCTTCAAACGCCTCTTTCAACACCGCCTGCCGATACACAGCCAACTGCTGCTTGGTTTTCTGCAGAGTTTCCACAGCCTTGTCCAGTTCGGAGAACAGTTCCTCGATTCGTGCGACGATGCGCTTTTGCTCGTCGATAGGTGGAATGGCAACTTATATTTTTGAATACTGCTGAATCCAGTATCGTTTATGAGTGCTACTATCAAACCGGATAATCTGCATCCGATAGTAGAAAAATTTTGGGTCTACCAATTCAATATTTGGCGTTAATATTTTCATTGCCGAGGATTTTACTTTGAATCTGAAGTTCACATATCGGCTCGCTGTCGTAAAATCATCAAAAATGATGACAGGCAGGGATTCATAAACTCCATGCTTTTCGTTTGTATATCCAAGAATAAACGACTTACCTGCGGTTAGAACTGGCGTTTCATACTTTTCACTATATTCAGTGGACTCAACAATATATGGCGTGGGCTGTTCATATGAGAGCAATTCACCCAAACAATACTCTTTCCAATTAACCATTTATGTCCCTCTTGATTTGCTCTTTAGCAAAATCGGCAAGAAGTTTATATGCTTCCTTTTGCTCATGTGTCCAGTCGTCACGTTCGTCAGCATATTCTTTCAGTATCTCGATTGTTATGTCGAGTTCATATTTAGTTATTGTTTTTTTATCAATGGTTCCAAGAGCGGCATTATACACTCTTGTAATACAGTATTTTTCATGAGGTGTCATATAAATCTCCTTTACGCCACCAATTCAACATTCATCTCATGCAGTATCTCCTTGTACTTATCGCCAAACACTTCGTAGAATCTGCCCAGGCCGCCTTTGCGGTCAAAAGGACTCAGGTCAAGATCATCCGGCTCTATGCTGAGGGATATTGCAATATGGTCTTTTATCAGACGCAGCCATTCCATCTGGTCGTCGCTGAAGTGCACCGCACCGGCATTGCGGCGCAGCGTCCACTGCATGAAATTGTAATTAACCTTGTCCGCAAAGGGCGACAGATTATCGCTGTATCCCATCTCAAAGCGGATGATAGATATAAGGTCAGCAAGCTGTCCCACAGTGCCCCCCTTAATCCTGTCCGGCTTCTTGATGGCATAGCAATCCCATAGGCGCTGCACTGTCACGCCCTTTGTTTTCAGCTTTTCATACAGAGACTTGAGCTGCTCGATAGCAATTGCTCTGTCCTTGTACCGCTGATCGTAAATAATCCTCAGCGCGATTATCTCGTCACGGTTTTCGTCGATGAACTCACGGAAGGTCTGTATAACACGGTCGGCATTGGCTTCCTGCTGGGCATCGTAACCGGCAAAAAGCACCTCGTCGATATTAACATTGTCAATTATCTGATCGTGACTGCGGCGGATATTTTCGATGAAGTCACGATTTTCCGCATCCATAAACGGAATAACCGCCTCGTTTATCAAAGTCTTTTTCGCCTCTGCAAGCTGGTTTTCGGTAGGTTCGCTGTCAGTTTGCTCCATTGCCTTGCTGCGAATACAATCTTCGTCAAAGGCGTTGAGCAGTTGTTCGGCAAGCCTGCCTGCAGATACGCCAACTGTCTTCTCGAATTCCTTTTTCTCACCGGGTGTCATCTGACTGTTGAGTCGGATAACACGATTGGCAAGAGAGGTGAGCGTATCTTCGTCCCTTGCACCAAGAGTGACATTCATCATCAACTCTTTCATGCTGACGGAGGGCTTGCGCTCCAACGGACGCGTGTCGGATTTTTTGGATTTAGTTACGCCAACAGCATCTACTATAACGAAATGATCCTTATTCTCCGTTGCTGACGGAGTGACCTTCTGGAGGTCGTCTTTGCCGAGCGTGCGTGTGCCTCGACCTTTCATCTGTTCGAAGTAATTCTTGCTCCGAACATCACGCATGAATATCAGGCACTCGATGGGCTTTACATCGGTGCCGGTTGCTATCATGTCAACAGTTACCGCTATTCTCGGGTTGTAATCGTTGCGGAAGGAGCTCAATACACTTTCCGGATTCTCCGCAGTATATGTAATCTTTTTGCAGAACTCATTCCCCTCACCGAACTCCTCACGGACAATTTGGATAATATCATCTGCATGGCTGTCCGCTTTTGCGAAGATGAGCGTTTTGGGTACTTCTTTTCTTCTTGGGAAGAGCGTTGTGTAGAGATTCTCTTTGAAGGAGCGGATTACGGTGCGGATCTGACTGGGATTTACAATATCCCTATCAAGCTGAGTTGGGCGATAATCTACATCCTCGTCCAGCTGCTTCCATCGCTTCTCACGGGAAAGACGGCTGCGCACTTCGATTTGCTGCTTCATGATATGTGCACCGTTTTTGCCCACACTGGTCTCAATCAGGAATACATCTTCGCCTACATTGACACCGTCAATAATCGCCTGCTCACGAGGATATTCGCTTACGACATTCTCGTTGAAGAAAGCAAATGTTCGCTTATCCGGTGTGGCAGTCAGACCAATGATGAAGGAATCAAAATACTCTAGCACCTGGTTCCAGACATTGTATATGGAGCGGTGGCACTCATCGACAATTATGCAATCAAAGAACTCCGGGGGATATTTTTCGTTATACACGACTTCCTTTGGATCTTTGGAATCAGCGGTAACATACTCGTTGAACGATTCCGCTTCCACCGATTCATCCATTTCTTCGCCTTTGAGGATAGAATACATTCTCTGGATTGTGCTGATGCACACTTGTACCTCGCTGGGAATAAATGACGATTTCAGACGGCGGACACCATATATCTGAGAGAAAGAACGAGGGTCATCATTCGGGGTATATGCCAGGAATTCTCGTTCTGCCTGCTCTCCCAAGCCTTTTGTATCAACAAGGAAGAGGATCCGGTTCATTTTGCCGTACTTGAGAAGACGATAGACAGCGGTTATTGCAGTGAAGGTCTTTCCGGCTCCGGTCGCCATCTGAACAAGAGCCTTTGGCTTGTTGGCAGCAAAGGACGCATCAAGGTTTTCTATGGCCTTTATCTGACACTTTCTGAACCCGGTAGGATCAAAAGGCGGGAATCGCTTCATGTTGTTGCGAATTGTATCCGGCTGCTTTATCAGAGCTGCAAGTGTTTCGGGTCGGTGGAACGAAAAAACCGTTCTGGAACGGTACTTTATGTCGTCATAATCCGTAAAGCGAACCAGCTTATCCGTAGCTTCATATGCAAAACGAATGAGGTAGTCGCAGCGAACCCATTTAAATGTGCTTGCGGCATATCGCGCGGACTGACTTTCAACGGTAGTGATATTCTCTCCTGCCTCGCTTTTCTTAGCCTCAATAACACCAACCGGTACACCATCAATGAAAAGGGCATAGTCAACCGGACCGGTACTTGTAGGAAACTCACGCACTGCAACA
>JAZUPE010000091.1:0-38843 GCA_045605025.1 Acutalibacteraceae bacterium | reverse complement strand
ATTGCTCTTATTTCCGGCAGAATCTTTTGAATATGTGTGTATCTTCTCTTTGACATGATAATACCCCCTGATGTAGTACTTCTATTTTCCTACATCAGGGGGCTATTTGTCTATTGTCCGTTTTTACTGGACCTGTTCATTTTCTGAAACACGGAGGGGGCTTTCATTTATTTTCTTCAATTCAGTTTTATGCTGATCTCGCCGGAACACAGCAGCTCTCCGGAGCCGTCATCATAGCGTACCAGCAGACGGCATTCGTCGTCAACATCCAGTGCGTAGGCTTCACGGGTGCTGTCCTGCTTGAGCACCATTACACGTTTGCCGGGAACAATACACCTGCGGCGGTATTCTTCGGCAAAGCCTTCGTCGTCAAGCCGCGCGTAGTTTTCTGCAAAACAGTTGATGATCTCCGCTGCAAGCTCTGCCCGCAAGTCACCATCTTGCGCAGAAAAAACACTTCCGGCGATATCTCTGATCTCCTCCGGAAAGCCTCCTTCCGGCTCAAGTGCATTGACTCCGATGCCCAGCACGGCGTATTCCAGCATTCCTCCTGCGGCCTCAAGGGCGGTTTCGGTAAGAATGCCGCACACCTTGCGCCCGTCGATGTAGATGTCATTGACCCATTTGATGCCGGGCTTGCTTTCGCTCAGCTTTTCGATGGCCTGACAGACGCTGACCGCCGCAACAGTAGTGATACGCAGGGCAAGTCCG
The DNA here is from genome assembly GCA_045605025.1 of Acutalibacteraceae bacterium. Taxonomy (GTDB): domain Bacteria; phylum Bacillota; class Clostridia; order Oscillospirales; family Acutalibacteraceae; genus SIG598. The sequence continues at coordinate 38,132 of JAZUPE010000091.1, read as the reverse complement.
GCATGGATACGCGGACGAAGCAGCAGGCTCATATAGATTCCCGTATTGTCCGGAGAAAAGAAGCTGCGCCCCTTTCGTCCGCGTCCGGCGGTCTGCGCGGAAGCGATCACCGCGAGTCCTTCCGGTTCACCCTCTATCGCCCGCTCACGGGCTATCGCGTTTGTGGAATCAACTGTATGGTATGTCTCCACACGGAAACAGCCCCCTGCTCCATGCAGGCGGCTGTTAATCTCCACAGAATGAATTATTCCGATCATTTCTGCCATTACGGTTATCTCCTCAATTACTGTACTGATTCCATAAATCCGGATCGTGTGGATCGATCGCAGGTCTTTCGGTCTGCACAGGTCTGACGCGCTTGCGTTCCACGTTTTCGGTTTCTACTGGTTCATTTTGTTTTACCTGCGGGTTTGTCCGCTCAATAAAGCGGCTCCAGCCCTCGCCGGGAACGTAATCGTCGTAGAATTCAGAGACATAACCGGCATCATCTTCATCGGGGCAATCATCAGCCACCTGCTGCGTTTGATCGCCAAACTCATTGGCTTCGCTCCGCGCTGAAGAATCTTCGCCCCTCTCTCTTTTTTTAAACTTCGGCCGGCTGGTTATCGTCTTCTCAACATAATAGCCGTCGGAAGTAATGGTGTATTCTTCCTCTGTCTTCGCAGGGATGTCCTCTGTGTACTCGTCATATCCCGTATAGACCCTGCGTCGCTCGGTGGGAAGCGGAATCTCCCGTGCACTTTTCAGCATGTAGGACTGCTCGGAAAAGAATCCGTTGAACTTTAGCGCAAGAGGAATGCAACACATCATAAGAAGTGCAATTCCAAGGCTGTCCAGTATACGGTCAAAATACAGAGTCCGTGCCTGCTCGCTGCCTGGCAGCACGCTGCGCAGCACCCACCTTATCTCGCCCGCCATTGCCCCGTCAGGAAGCAGCAGATTGCGGCTGAGTGCAGTAATGAGCGAGGAAAATATATACATCGCGCGGACCACAAACAGAACCAGTGCCGTTACGGTTGCAGCCATAGCAGCAATTCCTGCGGCAGGAACGACCTTCATGCCTATCCCCGTGAGCATAAGGAACATAATACACACAAACCACGCAGCAAGAAAAGCCAGCATAGTTATCTCCTGAAGCACACCAAGCACACCACCAGCGCTGACCATTCTACGGATCACGATGACAAAGAACATAATTATTGATGCTTCAATGCCGCCCAGTCCAAGAATGGGCACCAGTGCGGGAAGCAGCTTTGTTTTAGCCCCAAAAAAAGCCAGAATTGCCGAGATTACAAGACACACGAGCGCTGGAATACCAAGTACACACCAGAAGCCTCCGCCTCCCGCATTCATTTCCGTGCTGATTGCCCGTTGATGCAGAAAAGCAAACAGTCCGGAAACCATAACGACCATCAGGAATGTTGTGTCCCCAAGGAACAACCTCATACCATACACGGGCGTTATTCGTTTTGTCATCATGCGGGAAAGCTTATCATTTCTTCCCATATCCGCTCACCTCAGCGATGTCCGGAACGATTCTGATTATTACGGTTCTGTCCCGAACGATTCTGATTCAGACGCTGACCGTGACCGCCGGACTGCTTTCCGCCGCTGTTCTGTCCGCGACCTTTGCCACCGTTTCCCTTGCCGCCCTGACGGTTCTGGCCACCCTGACGGTTCTGACCGCCCTGACGATTCTGACCGCCCTGACGGTTCTGGCCACCCTGACGGTTCTGAGGCCCCCGGTTACTTTGATTACGGTTTCCTTGATTGCTATTGCTCTGTCCGGGCTTGCGCTGATTGTTTCCGCGCTTTTTGTTTCCGGAAGCGGGTGAGTTACCATCAGGGAACGGATTATATTCCTGAACAACAGGCACGACGCGCATTCCGGAAACCACGCCGGTTTCGGGATCCGCAACATCGGCAACATACGCCATAGTCGTACCGCCCTGCTGGATAAGGCTTTCCTCCGGCAGCATCGGAACCGCGGGAACAACGGGTTCGTTCTGGACAAGAGGCATCTCAACCGGATCCGGAACAGCGCTGATATTCTCTTCCGCCGCCATCTCTGTTGCAGCGTCGGTAATGGTAGCCTCCGCAGCGGCACGTTCCTGAGGGGACATCATGGCAAACGCCATCTCCGCGGGAGACATCACGCTGCTGCTCTGCTGCGCGGCGTTATACTGCTGCACAGGAGTCTGGGGAGAATTTGCAGTGCTGACCGTTTTGGAGGGAGCGGGCAGGAAGGCTGCCGCAGCAACAGGAGCGGCGCGTTCTTTTTTCTTGCCCTTCTTTCCGTCGGTGATGGCAGCATAGGTAATCTGATAGCGCTTGTTGCGCAGCGCGTCGTCAACCTCTCCGAACACCTCGTCAATCTGCTTGATGGAGTGGAGGAACAGGAACCATATTCCGCTGAGCAGCAACGGGCAGACGCACAGACGAATCAGATCACAGAAAGAGGATGTAAAGAACTCGTCTCCGGCATCGACCATTGTTGCTCTCGCGACAATATATGTGATGGGCAGAATGATCTGCACAACAATTCCGATGGTCGCAAGATTATGGAAGGTTTTCCTGTAGCTTCTTCGAATGACGTTGCGGGTAAGCACGTTGTAGATATAGCTGTTGGCAATGATGCAGCAGAATATCAGCACAAAATAGCACGCGTAGAAAAAGAACAAGGACAGCTTGACCGTGTCACGGTGGGTCAGGCAGTAAAGAGCACGATAACAGACATAATACGCCAGAAGGATATAATACCCCAGCCGGAAAAGACCGAACACCAGTATCGGTTTATGTTTCAGGAACGGCACCGATGAGCCGCACTCAAGGAAATAGGCGTAGAACACAACCACGATGAGCAGCAGTGATACCACAAAGTCGTATATCAGCAGCGTTGTGGTAAACGAGCTCATCGCCGCGCCGCTCGCGCCGGTAAGCTTGAGTATATCCGAAAAGGCGTTAAGTGCGCCGTATATCAGCAAAGCAAAGACAAAGATGCCTCCACGTCTGAGACAGGCGGAAATAAACGCCTTGCCATCCAGTCCTATCTGCCTGTTGTTTTTCATAATATAGCATCATCCTTGTGGGGCGCTCCCGGAACCCAAAGCCGACAAACACCCATTATTATTCAGTATATATAATACCACAACCGCAGCTGTCATACAATACGATACGCACGAAAAAAGACAAAAAATCAGCTTTACGCAGCATTTTTCGTCATCAGTCGGCACGCAGGCCGAATACCGTACACTTCCGACTAAATATCCGGAGAGCTGAATCCCTTTTTCAGCTGCCCGATCAGCTCTGAAGACGGTATCGACATATTGTCCTCCACCCACCTGAGCAGCATGCTGTGCATACCTCCCACGCTGTACGCCAGCAGATACGGCAACTGACCGGCATAGCGGCCAGCGACCTCTGTCGACCGAACCAGTTCAAATATGCTGAACGAATACCTGTAAGCGCCGTCAAACAGCACCGGCAGAAGATCGTTTTTCCTAAAAAGATGCAGCATTTCCTTGCGCTCCTCCCAGAAGTCAAAGTAGCACTGAACCACATCCCAGTACCGCTGAATGCCGAGTGTGCTGAACCGCGCAAAACACTCCCGGTACAAATTCTCAAACACCAGTGACAGCACGTCTTCCTTGCCATCAAACAGGCGGTAGAATGTTTTCCTCGATAATCCGGCCTCCTGCGCAAGCTGAGTGATGGTAATCTCCCTGTAATGGTATTGCTGCATCACCGCCAGCAAAGCCTGTGCAATTTTCTGTCTGGACTGTTCCGCTATTTTTCCGTTGGTTGTGTTCATTTTTTGTCCCCCGCTTTCGATGCAACAAAATATATGGATGTGTGACACTTTAGCTTATTATATTGTTTTGCTGCAGGCTCCATTATATAATAAAGGCACAGAGGTTACAAGTGTAACACATTAGAATTCAGGGAGAACATGATCATGACAACCAGAATCTACTGCTTCAGCGGAACAGGAAACAGTCTGCACACCGCAAGAACCATCGCCGGACAGATCGGCGGAGCGGAGATAATCTCAGTCAGAAATGATGCTGCAAGCGTCCCCGCAGACGACGCCGATGTGATCGGCATTGTCTGTCCGGTATACGAATGGGATATCCCCGGCACAATGAAAAGTTTTGCCGAGCAGCTCAGCGTAAATCCCGATGCCTATATATTTATGATTGCCACATACATTGCCGTTCACGGCAGATGCTTCGAGACAATGGAAAAGATTATGAACGCCAAGGGCACTCATCTTAGCTACAGCAGAGCCATACGGTGCGTCGCCAGCCAGTGCATCGCCTATCCCCCGTTCCCCTCCGAAAAGATTATGACCCCGTATATGGAGCGGCAGATCACCAGGATCTCCCGCGATATCCGCAAGCGCAAAGAGCGGACTTATCCCCGGATGTCCTTTATCACCCGCCGGCTTTATCCGAAAAAGATTGCTCCATACATGGCGGTGGAAAAGGAATATGACAAGGGATTTTTCACTGACGACCGCTGTGCCGGATGCGGGGTGTGCGCAAAGGTATGTCCCACCCGCAACATTGTCATGGAGAACAACCGCCCGCGATGGACACACCATTGTCACGGCTGCAACGCCTGCGTTGCCTACTGCCCGACAAAGGCGGTTCAGTTCAGTCCTCCTCCGGCCTATCTTGAGCTGAACACCTTCATTTCAAGGCATCTTGGGCTGCCGGAAAAACGCAAACGCTATCACCACCCTGCCGTAAGGGCGGAAGACCTGATGACCAACCGCGAAACCGTACTCCCGCAGAACGGAAATGATTGCTGATCCGGAGGAATCATTAGCCGTAACAATTCCCATTTCATAAAATGGGCGGCGCGGGTACATATCCCGCGCCGGCCGGTTTATTTGCGATATTAATTCGTCAACGGAAATCAGAGCAGATTCTCAGCCAGCTCCACAGCCGACGGTGTCTCACTGCAGGCGCAGCTGATAAGGCGCTTGCCGTACTCAGAGAGCATCGCAAGGTCGAGAATGTTGAAGAACAGCAGCACCGCCGCTACAACAATAACGATAATAAACAGCGGACGGGTGATGTTCTTGGCCAGCTTGAGAATGATGATCGCACCAAGAATAATAAGGATAATGCTGATTACGTTTGCCGATGGTGAAGAATTGAACCAATTGATAATGCCTTCCACTTTTTCCACTCCTTTTGCGATTATTTCCATGGTAGGTATATTATAGAATATCCATCGGCTTTTTTCAATAATCTGCGGCATATTTTCTCACGCCGTGCGGCGTTCGGACGTATCTCCCGTAATCGCATCGTGATACAGACCGCGATCCTTTGCCATTCGCAGCAGATATCTGTACCTCGCCTCAAGAGATTCCAGCTGAAACACGCATGCTTCAATCAGGTCGGCATCGTTTTCGGTGTTGAACCACTGCTGCATTGCGTGAATCATCGCTACCGTTGAGCGTATCTCGTCGAGTATGGGGGTTTCCTTCTTTTTCGGTTTCAGCAGAATATCCCGTATGGATTCCATTTTTCATCCCTCCACAAAGCCTTTTGCCTTCCGGCAAAGTGATTATCCCATACCGGCTGCGCTGTTTATGCTGAAAACTGTTGCGCGCGGCAAATAATCTGCCTTGCGTATTCCGGAACAAAAAAGGGAGACAACTTCCAAAGAAGCGTCTCCCTGCAGCGCGAAAAACAAGAGATTAATAGACCATGAAGATCAGGATGTCGCAGACAAAAGCGAGAATAAAGAAAACAACGGCAAAGAACTTGGTCCACTTGTTAAGGAAAGCATCGAGAGTACGAGCCTGACCCTTGCCGAGGTAGGAATCGGTACCGCCTGCGATGGCACCGGAAAGATTAGCCTGGCTGCCTTCCTGAAGAAGGACAACGGCGATAACAGCGATAGCAAAAACGAAGAGAACAATGCTTGCGATCCAGACGATGGTGGTCATTTTATTTTCCTCCAAACAGATATAATCCTAATTACGCTTGAATACTATAACATAACCGTTGACATTTTGCAAGAGGTATTTTTGCAAAAGCACTATATTTGTACATATTTTATCTGAAAACGCCGTTGTTGTTCAAGATAGTCTGGCTGTAGAGGAACAGAACGTCGGTCTGCTCCGCGGCGGAAACGTAGTTTTCCAGTACATCGGCAGAGACATATCGCAGGTCAACCAGCGTTACCGAAGCGTAATCGCTGATGAGCAGCGGGGCGATGCTGCTGCCGAAGGAATCGCGGAAGATGACCAGTTCGCGTCCGGGAGTACCGGAGGGATTGTCTATGCGCAGCAGCGCGCGGGCGCCGCCGAGATAAACATCATACGGATCCATACCGGTCAGCTTTTCGGGGCTGTATACGCCCACAGTCTTGCCGGTTTCGTAGTCGTAAACCGCCGCGCCGTCGATTTTTTCACTTGTCAGGTATATCAGCTCGTCCTTATCGACGCTGAGAGGGAGCTGACCGTGATAGGTTCCGTGGAAGCTGCAGGCGGCATTTTCGCTGAACTGCGCGGGATCATTGACCGGATTGCCCATGACCGACAGCAGGCGGTCGGCAACGTCAACGATTTTATCCTGCTTCCAATGTGGGTCGGTGAGATAATAATCGTCAAGGGAAAGCAAACCGGCAATGTCGATATTCTGTACTCCAGGCAGGCACTGAGCCACTGTGCTGTCGTACAGCTCTTTATCGAACTTCGGATAGGCACTGCTTTCAAGGAAGGTATTCTTTTCCGGAACGATGGAGAAGTACATGGTGGCTTCGGGCCAGATCTTTTTTGCGGTCTCAAGCATTCTGCCGCAGTTGACCTCTATCGCACCGGTGTTCACCTGGGGCGGCAGCTTGAATATGCCGCCATCGCGGATAAACAGATCGTTGCTCTCAAGCTGCATGAACACATTCAGCCGGACAGAAGACTTGATGGCACGGAAGGTATCGCGCAGAACGAACTGATCCATTCCGTATTCCTCGAGATCCTCAAAATAATCGCCTTCGATCACCGACGACCATGTGAGTTTCGGCATCTTGGCAAGGCTGCGGCGCTCGCCGTTTGATTTATCCTGATCGGGCAGAATGATATTGAGCAGCAGCACGGCTGCCAGCACGGTCACAAAGCCGATAGCCGTGACTTTATCTTTGATATTGTTTTTCATGGCAGCCTCCTCAGAATCTGAAGTACAGGAAGGGGTTGAACGAACCGTCGATGAGGTACGCGGTACAGATTGCCAGCAAACAAAGCAGCACGGGGAACTCGAGAACATCCATCACCTTTGCCGCAGTGGCGTTTTTGCCTGCCCGCTCCGCAATCATCTTAGGCAGCGGAGTGGCAAATACCATCGCCGCCAGCATCATCAGACCGTAGTTGCGCAGTTCAAAGACCGACTGAGCGGACGAAGGTGCGGTGTTGATGGCAAACATACCGGCAAGCTGTCTGCCGGCGTCTCCAAGCGTGGGAGCGTTGAAGATGACGAAGCCGATGATGACGATGAGCAGCGTCAGCGGCACACGCACCCACTTGGTTATCTTTTCGATATTCTTTCCAAAAATCAGCTTTTCGGCAATGATGAACACACCGAAGTATACGCCCCAGATCACGAAGCTCCAGGACGCGCCGTGCCACAGACCGGTAAGCGCCCACACCACCGACAGATTGAACGCCAGACGCCATTTTGACTTGACGCGGCTGCCTCCCAGCGGGAAATAGACGTAATCGCGGAACCATGTGCCAAGCGTCATGTGCCATCTGCGCCAGAATTCCGAAACACTGGCGGAAATATAAGGATAGCGGAAGTTCTCCGGGAATTCAAAGCCAAGCATGCCGCCAAGGCCGCGGGCCATATCACTGTAACCGGAGAAGTCGAAGTAGATCTGCAGAGCAAAGCCCAGAGCGCCCAGCCAGCAGGCAAGGATGTCAGGATTTTCGATGGTACTTATCGAAGCGGTCAGTTCCGCAAGAGTGTTTGCAAAGATGATCTTCTTGGAAAGACCGACGATGAACCGGCGAACACCAAGAGCGAAGCCGGACATGGTGTATTCCCTGTTAACCAGCTGCTTCTCGATATCGCTGTAGCGGACTATTGGACCGGCAACAAGCTGGGGGAACATGGAAATATACGCTCCGAAAGCCACGAAGCTGCGCTGCGCGGGGGAGCTGCCGCGGTAGACATCGATGGTGTAGCTGAGAATCTGGAAAGTATAGAAGCTGATTCCAAGCGGCAGCGCGATTCTGAGAAGCGGAACAGACAGTCCGAACACCGAATTGAAGCTGCTGATAAAGAAATCACAGTACTTGAAAACTGCCAGCGCCCCGAGACTTGTAACCAGAGAAGAGACTATGGCTACCTTTGCCCATTTTGTGCCGTGGAACTTCTCGATGATCAGTCCGTGGACATATCCCGAGATAATAGAAGCCAGCATGAGCAGAGAATAAAGCGGCTCTCCCCAGAAATAGAAAAACAGGCTGGCAATGAGCAGCAACAGGTTTCTGTGCTGTTTTGGAATCGCGTAATACAGCAGCAGCACTACAGGCATAAAGCCAAAAATAAAGCTGACACTTGAAAACAGCATAATATATACCTCTCGTGATAATTATTCTGTAAGAGAACAGTCAAAAGGCGGCATTCCCGAAGTTAAGCCGGAAATGCCGCCCGTGTTGATTCAACCGGAATTATTTGCCCTGAGCCTGGAAAACGGTAACCATGGCATCAACAACCTGCTCGGTGCCGGCGATGAACATGACAACGTCGCCAACATTGACGGTAGCAACCTTCTCAGGCATGACGCAAACCCACTTGCCGGTATCGAAAGAGCTCTCAGCCTTCTCCATGAAAGCCTTGACATCGGTACCCTCGGCAACGCGGAAGATGTTGAGCTGATAAGCAACAGCATTCATCATGGGCATTGCGTAGGCAGCCTCGGCGTACTCAAGCTCGCTGGTGCCCAGCAGATAGGCCTGCATCTCGGCATCCTCGGGAACAGCTTCGATCATGTGATAGCTGAGGGATTCCTTGGTTTCGGCATCCAGCTCAACCTCGGCGTACATCTTCTGGATAACGCTTACGAGATCGCCTTCGATCTTCTTATCGTCAGCCTTGGCACCGCAGGCGCACAGACCGACCAGCATCATAACGGACATGATAACAGCGATAATTCTCTTCATTTTTCTTTCTCCTTATTCAGTATGTTATTGTTTCCAGCTGACAGCATTTCATTCACCGCCTGACGGCAGTCAATGAAAACCATCTGCAGCCTGTTCGTTCTATGGTCCGGCTCAGTGCCGCCCATCAGAGTGGATTATAGCCGACCGCCGGAACAAAGTCAATGGTGATAACATCATCGTCACAAACTTCGTCTCTCTTGACAACAAAAGAAGTCAAACCGCAAAATCAATGTATATTTAGACGAGACTTTTTGCGGCGTTAAACCGCTGAATCATGCGCCAAACTCCGTTTCAACCGCGTCGAGAGCAGCGGCGACCACCTTGTCCATGTCGTAGTATTTATAATGCCCCAGTCTGCCGCCGAAGATGACGTCCTTCCTCTGAGCGGCAAGGTCGGCATAGCGGCCGTAAAGCTCGTTGTTGCGTTCGTTGTTGAGCGGATAATATGGCTCGTCGCCCGGCTTCCATTCGCAGGGATACTCTCTGGAAATGATCGTGACCGGCTGTGTACCGAATTCAAAATGCTTGTGCTCGATGATGCGGGTGTAGGGCACATCGCGCTCGGTGTAATTGACCACCGCGTTGCCCTGCCAGTTGTCGCATTCAATACGCTCGTCCTCAAACCGGACCGAGCGGTATTCCAGCGCGCCCAGTTCAAAGCCGAAGAATTCATCGATCGCACCGGTGAACACGGTTTTCTCCGCGATGTCCGGATTCTCCCTGATATATTCGAAATAGTCGGTGTCCAGCAGCACGTCGCCGCCCTGCAGCATTTTCGCGCATATCGCGGTGTATCCGCCTACCGGGATTCCCTGATAACGGTCGGTGAAATAGTTGTTATCGTAGGTAAACCGGAGCGGCAGTCGCTTGATTATGAACGCGGGAAGATCGCTGCAGTCTCTCCCCCACTGCTTCTCGGTGTAGCCCTTGACCAGCTTTTCGTAAACGTCACGACCCACCAGCGAAAGCGCCTGCTCCTCAAGGTTTGCCGGCTCATCGATTCCCAGATCAGCGATCTGGGCGGCGATGATGTCCTTTGCCTCCTGCGGAGTTCGTATGCCCCACATACGGCTGAAGGTGTTCATGTTAAATGGCAGGTTGTAGGTCTCGTCGCGGTAGACGGCAACGGGAGAGTTGATATAGTTGTTGAATTCCGCAAAGCGGTTCATGTAGTCCCACACCCGCCTGTCGGAGGTGTGAAAGATATGCGCACCGTAGCGGTGAACATTGATCCCCTCTACATTTTCAGTATAGATATTGCCCGCGATATGGGATCGCCGGTCAATGACCAGACAGCGTTTGCCCCGTGCGGTCGCCTCGCAGGCAAAGACCGAACCGAACAGTCCGGCTCCCACTATCAGATAATCATACTTCATTGCGCACAACCGCCTTTACATAGTATTGTGGTGTAGTTACTTTTCTGTTCCGAGAACACCGCGCCAGTATCCCGCAGTACGCACTTCACCGCTGCGTGCCTTGTATTCGGATGCCACGCGGTCGTATTTTTCTTTTATGAGAGCGGCGACCTGACGGTATTCCTCCATGCAGCGCTTCTGCTCATTTCTGTCGCGAACCACCTCATAGCCCAGACGATCCACAGTGCAGTGAATGATACGTCCTGCACGGAAGCAGCGGCGCACCGGAGAGGGATTGACTGCCAGCACCGTTTCTTTCTTATCCGGCAGGATCCCTCCCAGTCCGGCAACGGACAGAGCGTCCATGGATTTTTCCTTGATGCCCTCAAGCAGATTGGCGCTTTTTCCCGAGGTGCATTCGGCACGCTGTTCCTCGAACTGTTTTTCAAATTTCGGAACATCGCGGAAACCCTTGAGTTCTTCAACGCTGACCAGCCGGTAGTTGCGCTCCGAAAGCTGCCGGTGCAGCTCAACACCATCGGTGGTACGCAGGTGATCAAAGCCCTCCAGGAAATCACGCACAGCATCAAGATTCATGTGAACGTAATTATACCTGCAGGTAAGCAGATTGATAAGCACACGCTTGTTGAGATATCTGGTCAGCACTGCGGCTCCGTCCTTGAAGTCGTGCATGGCGTTGACTATCGCCGTGTTGCGCACATCGTAATACTCCGATGTGCCGGACATTTTCAGTTCAAAAGCCTCATGCCACACACAGACGCCCGGCAAGGTAGTAACCTTGCCGCACCGCAGACCGTATTCCACGTCGTCACGGTGGATAAACAGGGGCAGCGGCAGACCGATCTGCTTCATGCGCATAATCGGAATACAGCAGTACCACCAGCCGCAGTAGTCCATGGTTCTGGTATCCGCGCCGTTGGTGATAACGTCCGCCACCCGACGCAGGTCGAGTCCATGGCCGAAAATCTCCATGGGGCCGCCGTTCCAGCGGGCGCCGTTTTCATACTGCAGCCACGGGATATCTTCCCTGACCAGCGCGCCGCCCACTGTAAGGTCACGATGCTCCTCCCTGAGCAGCGAAAGGAACACATATGTTCGCTCGAGCGCGGCAGGATTGAGAACAGCATCGTCGTCAGCCAGCAGGACATGAGTAAACCCTCCATCCTTTACAGCCTCCAGCATGGTTCTGGTAAATCCTCCGGCGCCGCCAAGGTTGGGATTGCGCACTATCCGCACGTTGCCGTCCCTGCTGGTACCCTCGGAAAGGGTCGCGCCGTTGTCGGCGACGATCACACGCAGGTGTCCGTTAAGAATCGACCCCTGTCTGAACACTTCCGCAGCCAGCATATTCAGCGTGCGGCGAAGATAATCCTCGCGCCTGAAAGTAGTTATGCCCAGCGCGATAGATATATTTGCGGCAGGAGCGGCATCCGCGCAGTACGCCGCTCCGAAAAAGCTGAATTCCTCGCAGGACGGTGTAAGCGAAAAAGAATACACGCTGGCGGGCTCAAGAACAATCTCCCCGGAATACCAGCTCCGATCCGGAGAAAACTCCGCAGTTTCTTCAAAGACTGTCTCGTCGAAGAACTCGCCGTCGACCACCCAGCGCCGCAGAATGGTACAGCGCGCCTTTCCGGAAGCGCGGATACCCAGCGTAATCCGGTCCACGACGGTATATTTCAGCCAGCGATCGGAACAGAAGCTGCCGAAATAGGTGTCAAAACCGATTTTATCACCCAGCCCGAGGGTTATCCGGTCGCTGAGCAGCTTTGCTTCACCATAAGACCTGCGGAAATACATCTCCTCGCAAGAGCAGATATCCATGCGGGGAAGTGTGACCGTCTGCAGTACCATGTTATTTCCCTCCCATGTACGAATCGCACACCGTGGTTACGTCGCCAACCATTCTGGCAGCGCCCTTTTCCAGCCAGACAGCATGGGTACACAGCTTGCGAACGGTAGCAATATCGTGTGATACATAAAGAAGCGTTGTTCCTCCGGAGAGCATCTCGGTCATGCGCTGTTCGCACTTCTGCCGGAACTTGTAGTCACCGACAGCCAGAATCTCATCCACAATGAGAATCTCCGGACGCACCATGGTGGCAATGGAAAAGCCAAGACGGGCTTTCATGCCGGAAGAAAAATTCTTGATGGGCGAATCAAGGAAGTCCTCCAGCTCGGCAAAGTCGACTATCTCGTCAAAATGCTCGTCCATAAACCTCTTGGAATGTCCCAGAACGGTACCGTTGAGATAGATATTCTCCCGGGCGGTCAGATTGGCGTCAAAGCCTGCGCCCAGCTCAATAAGCGGCGCGACGGAGCCCTGTATCTGAACGCTGCCCCTGTAGGGATGGAGAATGCCGCTGATTGCCTTTAGCAGGGTGGATTTACCCGAGCCGTTTTCGCCCACCAGCGCCCATGCCTCTCCTTTTTTTATCTCAAAGGACACATTTCTTACAGCGAGAAATTCCTGAAACAGCAGCTGTCTTTTCAGCAGCTTGATTATATACTCCTTAAGGTTGTCCACCCTTTCACTCGCCAGATTGAAGCGGATGGTCACATCGCTGACTCTGATGGCAACGTCGGAGGGCAGCGGTGCAGGAGCCTGTGATTTGGTTTTTCTGCTCATAATAGCCTCCGGTCAGATATAGAGAATGAAGTCATGCTGCCTGCGCACAAAGGACCACGCTCCAACCAGCAGCACAATAACAGCCGCAGCGCAGCCCGCCAGAACCATATCCCATTCGGGCAGCGTATGATAAAGCACCAGTGAGCGGAACTGGCTGATGTAATAGAACATCGGGTTACACCATCTGACTATCCCGCGCAGCTGTTCGGGCAGGAACTCAATATCGTAGAATATCGGTGTCATATACAGCCACGCTGTCGTGACCACCGAATAGATGTACTGCACGTCGCGGAAAAACACGTTGGCCTGAGCAAGGAACAGTCCAAGTCCGAGACAGAACACAAAAAGCTGTGCCAGCACCAGCGGGAAAAGAACGAAGTGCCACGAGAAGCCTACACCGGTGACAATTATCACTACCGCCAGCGCGGCCATGGAAAACACCACGTCGATAAGTCCGCTGGTGATCTTGGACATGGTGAAAATATACTTGGGCAGATATACTTTCTTGATGAGCGATGAACTGTCCAGAATGGAGCGAATAGCCATGTGGGTGGACTGGTTCATGTAGTTGAAAAGGATCTGTCCGGAAAGCAGATAAACCGCGAAATTCGGTATCGGACGGCGGAACATATACTGGAACACAACTACCTGAACCGCCATTATCATAAGCGGGCTGAGAACGCTCCACAGATAACCCAGCACACTGCGCCTGTATTTCAGCTTCAGATCACGGGAAACCAGCTGCACCAGCAGGTCCTTGTAGTCCAGAAAGCCTTTTGTATGCTTGACAAGGTATCTAATCATTGTAAATACCGCCGTGCGGCGGCCTCCTTATACAGTTACTTTCGGGTCATACGCACAAGAGCGCCTGCCACCGGAAACAGAGCGTAGTTGCTCTTTCGCAGCAGCAGTACCGCTTTGTTCGTCACCGCGTCGTATACCCCTTTGTGCCCGCTCTGCAGCCGCTTTTCCAGATCGATGAAGCGCTGCTTCATTCCCGCGGAAGACGGATAACTCAGATAGATCAGGCACTGATTTGCAACCATCTCGGCGGCAAGCCGCTCGAGGTAGCGAAGCTTGCGTCCGCCAAGACCGCGTCCGCGCTGCTGTTCGATGAAGGAGAGCAGCGAGTCCATTACGGTCAGGTGATCGTCGATGTGCTTCTGCATGCTGGCGATGCTCACACTCTGTCCGTTGTCTCCGAGGCGGTACATATACAGCGGAAGCTCCGTGACGTATACGCTCTCGATATAAGGCACCGGCAGGGTGATATATTCCATGTCCACATAGAACCGGTGTTCGTCAATTCTGACGCCGTTGTTCTTCAGGATATCGGTGCGCCACGTGACCGAGTGCATGCGCACCAGCAGCCCGGTGGCGGCATTGTCGAAAAGATGTTCTCCCTCGCTCAGCGCCTTGCCCACAACGGGACTGCGGGGCTTCGATTTCTTCATGGTCTGAGCGTTGACGCACACAAAGCTGTTGGTGACCAGCTCCGCACTGGTATTCCGGAGCACACCAATCAGTTTTTCCAGCGATCCGGTGTCAAACCAGTCGTCGGCATCCAGCACCTTGAAATATCTGCCTGTGGCGTTCTCAATTCCGGCGTTGATGCCCGAGCCGTGTCCGCCGTTTTCTTTGTCTATCACTCTGAAGATATCCGGATAGCGGTTCTGATAATCATTCGCCACGGCGAGAGTACCGTCCTTTGAGCCGTCATTGACCACAATGACCTCAAGGTCTCTTTCCGCACCCGGATAGAGGCAGCTGCCAAGGCAGGTGGGCAGCAGTTTTTCCATGTTGTAAGACGGAACGACCACTGAAAGCAGCTTCATGCCGTCACCTCCGAAATAATCATTCACGCGAGCCGCCGCGGGTGAGCGTACGCCACGCCATTTTAAGCGTATAGCCAAGACCGCATGAGCGTATGGCGCGCAGCCCTTTCTTTGCGGCTCTGGGCAGGCAGGTCACCGCCCGTCCGATCCTGTAGGACGACGATGCTTTGATCTGCGCAAGTTCGTCCGCGCCTGATACCGACGCACCCACCGTGCGTTCATAGAGATAATCGCCCACCGGTCTGCTGATGATTTCCATACACTGTCGGTAAGCGGGGCGAACTCCCTCAAGGAAATACTCCTCCGGCTGAGAGCCGATACCCAGCGACGGGAAGAATTCATCTCTGAGCTTGTCGTAGAGATAGAAGAAGCAGTATTTATCCTGCGCGAGGGTATCGAAGTGCCACATGGACAGATGTACACAGAGATTTTCAAACGCCTTCTGTGTTTCTTCAAATATTCCTCTGCGCTCCAGTTCGTCACGAAGCCCGGTCAGCGCGTAATAGAAACAATCGCAGTTGAGCTGACGGGTGCGGGAAATTGAAGTACTTCTGCCCCTGCGCTGATGAACAAACACATTGCTCATGGTGGTTATCCGCTGAGCAACGGCAAGGGACAGGAAGGTAAAACGCATATCATTGGTACTGCGCAGATTCTGGAACTCAAGATGATGCTCACGCACAAAGGAAGTCAGATAAAGCTTGTCCCACGCCCATCCCTGCACGAAGAAAAACAGCGCGTCGCCCACCTGCTCTCCGGAAAAGACCTTGTCCGGTACAAATTCATCCTGCAGGCTCCACATCATCGGAACCGGCTTGTCTGTACCGTCCTCAAAACCGTCACAGCGGCAGATGACAATCTGCGCGCTGGTTCTGCGGGCACGGGCGACCATCTTCTCCAGCATATCACGCTCGAAGCGGTCGTCGGAATCCAGTACCGAGAGATATTCTCCCGAGGCGATGTCGATGCCCTTGTTGCGAGCCACCGCCGCACCGGAATTGGACTGGGCGATAACCTTGATGCGCGGGTCGGCAGCTGCGTATTCGTCAAGAATGGCAAGAGAGCCGTCGGTCGATCCGTCGTCCACGCATATTATCTCGATATCCCGCAGGGTCTGGGCGCATATGCTGTCGAGACACTCCCGCAGGTAACCTTCACCGTTGTATACCGGCATGACCACAGAAACAGTAACGCTGTTCATTTTCTGTCACCTCCGGTAAGTCTGCGCACCATGTGCTTAAGGGTGTACCACACTCCCTGATCGTGGGCGCACAGGCAGGTGCGTTTGATGTACCGCGCGACGGGGTTCCCCTTTCCGGCGGCAGTCTCATCTCTGATCTGCAGCCAGAATAGTTCTTTTTTGTGGAATTTCTCCGGATCGGCCATGATGCGTCCGAGGCGCGCGGCTTCCCGTTTTTCCAGCAAAGAAACGTCCAGCTCTCCCCTGTTCCGCGCTCCGCGGAATTCTTCGGCAAAGCGGTGAATGAACTCCTCGCGGAATTCCGCACCGATCCGCTCGTCGTAGCTCCACGCGTAGTTGTGATACCGCTTGAGCCAGAAGTATCCGATCAGTCGTTCAAACAGATCTTTCCGGGCGGAAAGGAAGTCATAGATAAAATCATATTCCTCGCACAGTGCCCAGACCTTTTTCTTGTTGTGCACCGAGGAGGCCGCGTTGTCGCGGCGCAGCATATAAAAAGGACGGTCGATGAACATCACCCTGTGTGCCAGCGCCATTGTCTGGAAAAACAGCCCGTTGTCCTGAAAAGAGGCACCGGGTGTTTCGTTGTGTCTGATGCTGTTGACGCGGATAAAATCTGTGCGGTAAATTCCGCTCCAAGTATTCATGACCAGCCGGAATACATCCGGATCTTCACGCGGGTCGATCACTCTGTGATAGTACTTTCCCGGCTCGCTGACCGCTTCGGTCAGTCTGCGCAGAGTGAACACTCTTTCACCCTCCGCGTCCACAAAGGTTCGGAAATCCGCCTTGACCACGTCGCAGTCATTGTCGTCCGCCTCACGGCAGAGCACCTCGAACATATCCGCCGGAATGACATCGTCCGATTCCACAATGCCGATGTATTCGCCGGCGGCGGCATCAAATCCGGTGTTCATAGTGTGACCGTAGCCGGAATTGGGCTTGGAGATTATCTTTACCCGCCCGTCCGCCGCAGCGTATTCCCGCAGAATCTCCGGCGAGGAATCGGTGGAACCGTCGTCCACACATATTATTTCAATATCCTTCAGGGTCTGCGCAAGAACACTGTCAAGGCACTCCCTGAGATAACGCTCAACGTTATAAACCGGAATAACTACCGATAGTTTTGGCATCGTAAAATCCTCTTCAGATACGCATACTGACCGTGCCGGTTTCTGTCAGCGGCTGCCACCATGATCACCCGTTCGGCAGCTGCTGTTTTCCGGTCCTTAATCTCTGTTATTATAGCACATACCCTTGTTTCGCACAACCGGAAAAGCAACTTTCAGCCGATTGGAGCATAATTCACATAATGTTAGTTGAAATGAGAAAGCTTATCAACTATAATAAGCATAATTATGACCAAAATCAGGGCATCAGCCCGAAGCAAACGGAGTTCTTCAGATGAATTTGGATAAATTCTCCCGTAAACGCAGACTCGACGCGGACAGCGAAACCGCGACGCCGGAATATGATTTCACTGAAATCGCGCAGGCTGCCGTGTCCGATATGCATCAGCAGCGCCGTAATGAAATACAAGATGAGTCTCCAGCCCTGGATTTCGCTCCACGCACCCTTGACAATAAACCCGGAAGCCGCCGCAAGGATGTTTTTGCCGGTCGGAATTCCAAGCAGAATGCCCCTTGGGATCGTCCCGTTGATCCCGATGCGCTGCAGGAATCGCCGCGCCGGGAGCGCAGGGATTCTGGCAGATCAGGTGCTGATGGCTCTCGTCAAGACGGCTGGGATCAGCCACGTACCCGCGCCAGCGTTGAGGACGAACCGCAGCGCAGCCGCAAGCCCTTCGGCTTCGGCCGCGGAAAAGCAGCCGCTCAGCCCGACGAGTGGGATCAGACCCGTAACCGCGCCAGCGTTGAGGGCGAACCGCGGCGCAGCCGCAAACCCTTCGGCTTCGGCCGCGGAAAAGCTGCCGCTCAGCCCGACGAGTGGGATCAGACCCGTGACCGCGCCAGCGTTGAGGGCGAACCGCAGCGCAGCCGCAAACCCTTCAGCTTCGGCCGCGGAAAAGCTGCCGCTCAGCCCGACGAGTGGGATCAGACCCGTGACCGTGTGAGCATTGAAGACGAGCCGCAGCGCAGCAACAGAATGGTCAATCGCACAAAAAGTGACGAAACCGCCGCTCAAAATCCACCCTCCACTGTCAACGAGCACCCCTCAACGGGATATTCTGTTGATTCTGAACCGATTTTTGACGATTTCGACGATGAACTCGAAATCAGCACCACGAATGCCGAATCTTCCACAGAGCACCCTGCCGTACCCGTGACACAGGACAACAATGGACGCAGAGTTTTCAACGCCGCCACGCAGCCCAACTACTCCTATATGACTGACTACCCGGAGGAAGACCCGCATCCTGAGTCCTCAACTCCCGCCGGCAGCGGATTTGTCGGAACCGTCGGTTCTTTTATCCGCACGAAACTTAACCGCGAGGAGCCTGGGGTTAATTATTACACTCCGCCTGCCGACCGCTCTCCCGGTGATGTGCGCCGCAGACAAAAACGCCGTAACCGCAAACCTCTCGCCTCATGGATTAAATTTGCGCTGTTTGGAGTTGCTTTGACCGCAGCATTTGTCCTTATTCTTTTCACCGCGTTTTTCCTGATCGTCACCGGCAGAATCAATTATGTCGGCGATTCAACACGGAATTCCGTATATCTTTCTGTTGAAGAATACGCCAATCTCAAGGCTGACCTGACGGATACCGAGGAAAACGCTGCCGAATTCACTGAACCGGTCAACATTCATGAGCCAGACGAGAATATCAAGGTCATCATGCTTGTCTCAAGCGATTCCCGAATTGGCGATGTTCACGACCAGAATGGGCGAAAGAAAACCAATAATTCGGCAAAGACCGACTCCATAATGCTCATTGCCATTGATCATGAACACCGTCGTCTGAGGGTCGCGTCCATAATGACCGACACCTACGTGCGTATCAAGGATTACAAAACCAATAAGCTCAGTAAAGCCTACTATTATGACACCGCTAACGGTGATTACACTCTCCCCTGCCTGCGTCAGGCAGTGCGCGACAACTTCGGTGTTGTTCCCGACAACTATATTGTAGTCGATTTCTCCGCATTCCAGATACTTATCAACCGTCTGGGCGGAATCAATATCGAGGTCTCCGCCGATGAGGCATATTACATGAGCAACCACAAACGGTACGGTGACTTTCCTCGATTCAACAGCGCGGGACAGTACACCATGTCCGGAGCAGAAGCTCTCAATTACGCCCGTATGCGCGCGGTTGGCAACGACGATTATGACCGCTCCGCCCGTCAGCGTGTGATTCTCAACCAGATTCTCAGCAAACTGAAGGACATGTCAACTCTGGAGCTTGCCGAGCTTGCATACGCTCTGCTTCCAGAGCTTCCCACTGACATGAGCGCCGGTCAGTTATATGGATATCTCGCCGACGCCGCTGATATCTCTTCCTACGAAGTCAACGAAGTTACCTTCCCCATCACAAACTCCTGGCGTTATGGTACCGCTTCCGTGCGCCCGGATAACGAATCCGTCTCCAATCCTTATGATGACGAAGTCGTAAGCGGAAGCGATATCGGCATTTCGTCTGACGCTCCCGACCCTGTTCTCAGCAAATTTACGGTGATCGTCACCAACTTCCAGTTCAATTCCACCGTTCTACAGAAATATCTGTATGAGAACGACGATTCTTATCTGAACGGCACTGCTGCCAACGGCATAACTGTTCCGGAAATCATCGCTCCGCTGGAGTCGGATTCCCCCGCAGCTGGACTCTCACCCACTGCATAATCACATACTCTCGTACTTGACAAGAGGACGCTAACAATGTAAAATTCATTTTACTGCACCCTCTGCGGGCGTGGTGGAACTGGCAGACACGAAGGTTTTAGGAGCCTTTCCTTCGGGGTGTGGGTTCGAGTCCCACCGTCCGCACCACAAAAGTGCGTAACCGTTAATACAAACGGTTACGCACTTTTATCATATCTATTCTATAAAAAAACAGGAAGACCTGCCGGAACCGCTCCGGCAGGTCTTCCTGTTTTTCTGTCTCAGATTTTTAGTCGGCTGTATACTCGGTCTGAGCGGTCCACATCTGATTGCCGTAGATGTCGGTCAGGCAGTAGGAGTAGAGCACTCTGCCGCCGTTAAGATCAAGTTCCATATCGCTGACCTCAAAGGAACTGCCATCGTATACGATGGTATTACCAATGTAGTAGCTGTCCTCGAATGTCATGTCATATGTGTAATAGTCGCAGATGAAGTCGATGCGGTCACCGGGGATGAAGTCAGTGACAGTCTTGGCTACAGGAGCAGCGGGATCATCATAGACAGGACGATAACCTGCAACTCTGCCACCGTCCAGCTTACTGTCGAAGGTAACGATGATCTGAACCTGCTCGCCGTTGAGCATAGCGGGAACATAACCGGTAATGAAGTAGTCCTCTCCTTCTTCGTCATACTGTTCGGAAAGCATATAGTAGCTGACGATCTGACCGTCGATGGTGACCCACATTCCGTCATAGTCAACAAACAGGTCTCCGTTAGCCTCATCGCGCTCAAAGATACTGTCCATGCCGAGGTCAAGGAAGCCCTCTCCGTCGTCAAAGAACACGTTGAGTTCAATGGACTGAACAAGATCCCATTCTTCTTCGGTAAGGCTTACCACGGGAGCGCCGGCGGTGTTCTCAGTGATGACGATGCGGTCGGGATCGAGATAGTTGGCAGCAATGTAATCTTCATACTGCATGACACGGTCGGCATTGAACCATTCCTCGTCCTGTCCGACATCGATACCGGTAAGATCCTTGGAACCTGCATTGCTGAGGAAGAGATTGAGCATGGTTCCAAGCAGGTCGGAATTGCCACCGGAGGGAGCTGCCTGCTGAGAGCCTCCGCCAAGCAGACCGATGAGGTCAAGGAGAGAGCCGCCGGTGGAAGGAGCGGGAGCGGCAGAGCCGCCGGTGAGGCTTCCAAGCAGGGAACCCAGAAGGTCACCGCCGCCGCCGTTGGCGATCTGTCCGCCCGCGGTGACGCTGGCAAACTCCTTGATGCACTCGCTGTAGGTGTCGTCAAGTCCGATCTTGTCATAGGTCTTGATGGCACTGTTGACCGAGCTGCCGGAGCCATAGGGGAAGAAGATGGAAATACCGTTGGCGTTGGTGATGTTGCCGGAAGTACGGTTGTACTTGACGCACTTTGCGAGAGTATCAGCAAACTGTCTGGATTCGGCAGTACCGATGCGGTTTGCAAGATCGATGAGGTCGACCTGATTGATGTTGGAAGCAAATTCTCTGGTCTTGCTGCGGGCATCGGAGATCTGCTTGTAGTTATTGTTGCTGATGAGTTCGGAAGTGGAAGCGGCAAAGGCGTTGAAGGACTCGGGAACGGTGCCCTTCACTTCTGCCAGATCGATGATAGACAGGGTGGTTTTGTCTCTGGGAGTACGCTTGGCGCAGGTCTCGACGAAATCGTCGATGATGTGCTTGCCCAGTTCCACGGTGCTCATGGATGAGTTTCTGGACAGAACAGTCAGCCAGTCGGTGTAGTACCAGCCCACACCGGGTTCGGTTTCCTCGGAGGCGATGAGATAGTCCGCGTACTGCTCGCATACCAGAGCGGTCTCGAGAGTGGCCATCAGACAGGCATCAAAGCCGATGAAGTCGAACATGCAGGCGCCGTCCCTGAGAGCGGTGTTCATCTCATCAAGGGTCATGGAGCCGCTGTAATACTGGTCATAGCCGTAGCCGCTGACCGATCCTCCGCCGTGATCCCAGAAGATCAGACCGTAGCGGTCGGCGGGATAGTTCTTTCTGCAGTAGCCGATGAACTCGCTGAGAGTTCCGGGCTCAACCATGGATTTTTTATCGAGGTTCTCCAACAGAATCATACCGTTGGAGGTAACTCTGTAGATCTGGTTGTTGCTGTTGCTGACGTTGGAGTTGTTCCACTTCTGGGTGCCTCCGGTCTCAACAATCAGATTGACATTGTCGCCGAAGTCAGCGGAAATCATCTCCTTGAGGTCGGCGGTGGCCATGCCGTACTTGGACTCGAGGTCGGTACCGCACATATAGACCATTATGGTCACCTGAGCATCCTTTTCGGGAATGGTGGTGAACTTGCTGCGGGCCTCATTGGAAACGCTCAGATCGGCACCGTGATCGTTGCTGGTGCCTTCGTTCGCGATACCCAGCGATTCGGTGATGGAACTGGTGCCGGACATGGAATCAAGCAGCGACATGCTTCCGCAGTTGCCGCCGGAGATCAGCCAGTAAACCAGCAGGATACCAAGAATGATGGCGATGATGCGGGCGGTCTTGTTCTGCTTGAGAAGGGAGAAAATGCCGCTCAGCGAGAAAATGGAACCGGTTCCGGCAGAGGTGGACGAGGAATTACTCTCACCCAGTCCCAGCAGGGAAGTCAGCACTCCGCGCTCAACGGTATTGCCGTGGGTGACTTTACCGTAGCTGTTGTGAACTCTGGGCTGCTTTGGTCTTGCGTTGGACGAGGGACGGCTGCTGTAACCGCCGGTCTTGCCGGCAGGGCGGCTGCTGCCCACACGCTCTTTTTTGCTGACACCGGCTTTGCCTCCTGAGCCGGTGCGCTTTCTGCCATGCTGTTGTGCCATAACAGAACCTCCTAATATTTTGAAATGGATTTCAAAAGTATATTATCACAAAATCCGCCATTGCAACAGTATTTTTTACGAATTTCTACATGATAAATAATATTCGGGCAGAATATTGCCAAATCACTACATATATGTTATAATGCAGTGAAAAAATCAATATTTTGCAAATTGCAGATTCAAGGAGGCAACCAATCATGGCAACCAAAGGCAAGAAAAAGCCCGTACAGAGACAGTTTGTCAACGCGTCCGACGCAAAGGCAGGCAAGCCCGCCGCCAGAAAACCGGCCGCACAGACCGCTAAGAAGCCGGCAGCAAAGACTGCTGCTCAGTCCACCAAAAAGCCTGCCCAGACCGCAGCAAAGAAGCCTGCTGCCAAAGCCGCAAGCAAGCCCGCTTACATCTCCGCCGAAAACCAGAAGAAAGCTAACGGCCTGCGCATCGGCGCTGTTGTGCTCTGGGTTCTGGCAATCGCATTTGAGGTGCTGACCATTCTGGTTATCAACGGGACCATGCATGTCGGCGACTATCAGATGGTTGCCATCATCGTCGGCATCGTTCTCGACCTTGCCTGCGTTATCATCGGCTCCCAGCTCTGGAAGAAGGCCAATCACCTCGACCCCTGCTCCGAAAAGAACAAGCTCAAGTTCTTCCTGTGGAATCAGATGGGTGTTATCGCAGCCGTTCTGGCATTCTTCCCCCTGGTTCTTCTGCTCCTCAAGGAAGATGATCTCGACCCCAAGACCAAGAAGATCCTCTCCATTATCGCAGCTGTTGCCACTCTGCTGGCAGTAGGCACCTCCATCGACTACAGTCCCGTATCCGCCGAGGATCTGGCTGCCGCTCAGGACGACGCTGCTGTTTACAGCCTTGACGGCACTTCCTACTGGACCACCTTCGGTAAGTGCTATCACTTCAACCCCGACTGTCACACCATCATCAACTCCGCAACTGTTTACAGAGGCACCGTTGAGGAAGCCTTCGAGGCCAACCGCCATAAGCCCTGCTCCTACTGCGCCACCGCAGAGGGCGAGGAGGTTTTTGACAGAGGCGACCTGTTCGCAAGCGACAGCGATCTTTCTTTCGGCGATCTGATCTCCGGTTCCGATCTGCTGGACAACGAGATTTCCTTCAGCGATCTTGCTGACGCAGCATAATTTATTCTGACACAAACAGGCAGCGAGGTTCGCAAAAACGACCTCGCTGCCTGAGTTTATTCATCTGAGGCACTTCTCCGGAGCAGCCACGCCGCACAGCGAACGCCTTTGACCACACAAGCAAGCGCCAGTGCCGCAGCTGCTGTTACCAGGGATCCTGCAATCAAAGCAACTCCCGCCTCGACCAGCCCCTCCAGTTCGCACGGGCAGTCCGCGTACTCCCCAAGCTGAAATCTTACCAGCTTGTATCCGCCAACGGTAAGCATAACGTACGCAGCGAGTATTCCCGTCACGGCTGACGCGCGTCCGTATCGCTTTTGTTCCGGATGCGCGTCACGCCACGCGCGTTCCGCGCTTAACACTGTGACAATCATGGATAACGCCCTGCATACGCACCATGCAGCGGCCGCGGACAGCATGGATTTCCACCAGAACGGGTGGTTGCCGAAAAGCACTGAGTATAACGCCAGCGGAACGACCATAGAGGTTTCGGTAACCAGAACCGCCGCAAGATAACGACGTGAGCAGAACCCGCCGGCAGCCGACAGCCTCTTCACGGTTTTCTTCGCCGCCACAACACCGGAAACAAGCAGCGCAAGGAACACCGGCACCGCCAGCCCTCCCCACAAACCACGCCCCGGACATTCAATCCACCGCCCACGCCAGTCTTCTTCTATCCAGTAGCGGTACTCGGGTGTCAGCAGATAAAGCCAGCGGAACCCCGCAAAAGCCGCGCAGGACATCAGAGTAAACCGTACCGACGGTATCGCCGCTACGAAACCGGACTTGTCTGCGAGTTCATTATTGTCCCCTCTCCTGCATCGGCAGTAAAAAAACAGACTTGTTCCAATCACAACGAAAACAAACAACACAAAAACACAAAATAACCTGAGCAAACAATCCCGCCTTTCGCTGTTATTCTACCACAGCTTCAGGAATCAGATAAAAACCGCCTGTTAATCTCAGGTAAATAATTGACCTGAATTTTACTAATATTCTGTTAACAGCGCCTGCAGATACTTTCTCATTATTCATCCACGGACGCTGTCACCCCGGGAGGATTAAAGCCATGCCCAAGGAAAAAGCGCCTCGCAACCGGACCATCGACACGCCGCTCAGCGAGGGAACCGGTTATCTGCGCCGGTGTGTACGGCTCGACGCTCCGGCACTGCCTGATCAGGTAATCAACAAAACAATCATCGGCGATCTGTTCGATGCAGCTCCGCTGCTTCCGGCAGGCTGTGCCGATCTGATAATCGCCGACCCGCCATACAACCTGACCCGCAATTTCGGCGGCAGCGTGTTTTCCCGCCGTTCGGAGGAGGAATACGAACGCTTCACCCGTCAGTGGCTCGATGCGGTTCTTCCTCTGCTTAAAGACAGCGGAAGTCTGTATGTCTGCTGCGACTGGCAGTGCAGTCTTGTAATCGGTCGGGTGCTGAGTGAGCTGGTCACGGTGCGCAGCCGCATCACATGGCAGCGTGAGAAGGGGCGCGGTGCCGCCGCCAACTGGAAAAACGGCATGGAGGATATATGGTATGCCGTCAAGGGCAGCGGCTTTACGTTCAACCTCGATGCGGTAAAACTTCGCCGGCGGGTAATTGCACCATATCGCGACAACGGAAAGCCCAAGGACTGGCAGGAAACCGACAGCGGCAGATTTCGTGACACATGCCCTTCCAACTTCTGGGACGACATCACCGTCCCGTTCTGGTCCATGCCGGAAAACACCGCCCATCCAACTCAGAAGCCGGAAAAGCTGCTGGCAAAACTTATACTCGCCAGCTCCAATCCCGGTGACGTGGTACTTGACCCATTTCTCGGCTCCGGTTCCACCAGTGTCACCGCAAAAAAGCTCGGCCGCAGATATATCGGCATCGAGCAAAGCGAACAATACTGCGTATGGGCGGAACAGCGCCTTGAGATGGCCGACAGCGACCAGTCTGTTCAGGGCTACACCGACGGCGTATTCTGGGAGCGCAATACTCTGAACGGGCACAGCAGATAAATTGTCAACGTCAGCAAGGAGAAGCAAATATGTCAAAGAAAACCGATATACACCCTCAGTTGCGCGCACGCGGCAGACTGATGCGAATGGTATTCGGCGATTACAGCGTGAGTTTTTTGCGCATTGCCGGCCGCTTTTGCAGGAAGATTGGTCGCAAACGTGCAAAGACACTCAAGGGAATGCGGTTCGAACCGGTAACCATTGCTTCCGGGAATCACAAACTGCGCCTGTGCGTATATCGCCCGCTCAACGCCGAAGGCGACATGCCCGGTCTGCTGTGGATACACGGTGGAGGGTACGCCATGGGGTTTCCTGAGCAGGACGAAGGTTTCATCCGCCGGTTTATCGAAACCGTTCCATGCACTGTAATCGCCCCCGCTTACAGACTGTCTGCCGAAGCACCCTATCCCGCCGCACTTGACGATTGTTATGAAGCATTGTTATGGCTGTGGGATAACGCCGGTAAACTTGGCGTGCGGCGTGACAGGATAATGGTCGGCGGTGACAGCGCTGGCGGAGGATTAGCGGCTGCAGCTGCCATTCGTGCCCGCGGCGATTCACGGGTACGCATCGCCTGCCAGCTTCCTTTGTATCCGATGATTGACGACCGCATGACAACCGATTCCGCAAGAAGCAACAGCGCCCCAGTATGGAGCAGTCGTTCCAACGAAAGCGGCTGGAAGCTGTATCTTGGAGATCTGTACGGCAGCGATGATGTCCCTCCGGAAGCAGCACCGGCACGACTGACCGATTATTCCGGACTGCCGCCGGCGTTCACTTTTGTAGGCAGCATAGAACCATTTCGCGATGAGACCGTTGAATACATGGAAAACCTGAAAGCTTCCGGCGTTTCTGCCGAATACACGGTGTTTGACGGATGCTATCATGCGTTTGACATTATGTGCCCGAAATCAGAACCGGCACAGAAGGCCACCGCTCAGCTTCTGGATTACTTCCGCAGGGCTGCTGAATGAATTAAGTAACCTATCCTATCTACGCTGTTCATATTCACAGAAATATCTCCGATGTTGTGGCGAAATAAATCTATCCGGAGCACCTTTTTATGCTGTTGACACCGCAAAACTAATGATGTATACTGAATTATCCAACTCAAATGATGGGAGAAACAACTATGCTTCCTTTCCTTAATGTCTTTGGAAAGCAGATCCCGATGTACGGTTTGATGATGGTTACCGGAGCGTTTTTCGCAGTGCTCTTTGCCTGTCTGAGAGCAAAAAAGCGCAAGCTTGAGCCTATGGATATACTGCTTTGCTCTCTGTTCTGTTTTATTATCGGTCTGCTTGGCGCAAAGGCCCTGTTTATCATCACCGAAATTCCGCAGTATATAGAGCACATACGCCATGCCGGTTTTTCCATCTCCTGGCTTTTCAACGAGATCGCCACTGCCGGTATTGTATTCTACGGTGGAATGATCGGCGGCGTATTCGGCGGCTGGCTGTACACAAGGCTTTTCCGGCTGGATTTCTGGAAACACGCCGACGCCATGATTCCGTTTCTGCCCCTTGCCCACGGTTTCGGACGCGTAGGCTGCTTCTGCGCCGGCTGCTGCTACGGCCGCTCTCCTTTCGACTCCGAGCCGGAATGGCTGCGCAGTCTGGCGGTAGTCTACACCAACGCCATCGGCGCACCCAACGACGGCATTGCCCGTTATCCGGTTCAGCTGTTTGAGGCCTGCTTCCTCATTCTGGTTCTCTTCCCCGTTCTGTTTGCTTTCTCCCGCAAGGAGCGCCGTCCCGGAATGGTTGTCGGTCTTTACTTCATCGTTTACGGCGTATTCCGCTTTATCAACGAATATCTGCGCGCTGATTCCATCCGCGGAATTTTCGGCGGCGTTTCCACCTCGCAGTGGATCAGCATCGCACTGATTCCTCTGGGCATCATTCTGATGTCCGGCGTTGCAAGTCCGCTTCTGAAATCAAAATTCCCGATGCGTTCCACTTACATCGAACCTATGGAAATCGTCACCGATGAGGACGAGGATTATTCCGGAGCATGCTGCGCGGTGTGCACCGAATGCGGTGAATGCGGACGCGTTGCCGAAACCGGCTGCGACACCGCAGACGAAACCGCCTCTGCCGGCGATAGCGAGCCTTCCGTAAACGATTCTGTCGAAGAATAAGGCACACCTAAAAACTGATAAATTCTGTATTTTTATTTCTACCCGTTTCATAGGAGAAAAAAATGATTAATTCTGCTGTAGTTATCCCATGTCTGAATCCCGATGACCGTATGGTCGAATATGTTCAGGCTTTGTCAGATCAGGGCTTTGCCAAAATCATTGTTGTCAATGACGGCAGCGCCGAAAAATACGATTCCTTTTTCCAGCGTTCCGAGGCAATAAGCAACTGTGTTGTTCTCAAACACGTTGAAAACCGCGGAAAAGGCTGTGCGCTCAAGACCGCAATGAAGTATTATCTTGACTCCGTCACCGGCTGCAACGGAATCATAACCGCGGACGCTGACGGTCAGCACACCCTGGAAGACGCTACCAACATCGCCGGTCTGATGAGCACCATGGACGACTCGCTCATTCTCGGCTCACGCGATTTTTCTCAGGACGATGTGCCTGCACGCAGCCGCTTCGGCAACCGCTGCACCTCTGTGGTGTTCAAGCTGGCTCACGGATGTTATCTGCGTGACACCCAGACCGGTCTGCGTGGTATCCCCAACAAGCTGATCCCTCTTTTTGCCGATCTGCGCGGTGAGCGTTACGAATACGAGATGAACATGCTCATCGAGTGTTCCCGCCGTAACATCAAGATGGTGGAAGAACCCATCAAAACCGTTTACATCGATGACAACAGCAGCTCCCACTTCAAGGTTTTCCGTGATTCAGGCAAGATTTACTGGATCATTCTTCGGGATCTGTTCATGTACATACTGTCCGGCGTGATCTCCTATGTGGTGGATCAGGGACTGTACATACTGATGTTCTACCTGCTGCTTCCCAGACTGTTCGGTGCTTCTCCGGCGGACAACAGTCTTATGTGGATTGCCATTGCCGCAGGTGTCGCGCGAATCTGCTCGTCGCTGGTCAATTTCGCTCTTAACAAACGTCTTGCTTTCCGCAACAATGAAAAGGGCGCGAAATTCCTGCTGAAATACGCGCTGCTGGTTGTACTGGTGCTTGCCGCCTCCAGCTTCCTAGTATGGATACTTACAAGTATCACACCTATTCCAAAGATCATTATCAAGCCCATCGTCGATCTGGTGCTGGTTTTCATCAACTATTCCATCCAGCGCACATGGGTATTCAAACCCTCCTCCGAAGAATAACCGTTTCTTCACTCTGCGCACACCTCCGTGTAATATTGCATTAACATTCGGGATATATTATATGGCAGCAATGAAAAGATATATCACGAACAAGCTACTTCAACCGGAGGAATGAAAAAATGAGAAACAACCCCATCTGGCGCAGATCCATGATCAGACAGGCCTACAAACTGGCAGCTTCCCGCGTAACAGCGCTGGTAGTTCTCGCTGCAGCATTATGCACACTGGTTTCATTTGGCGCGTCTGCCGTTTCCGTCCTCTGACGGGACACACCAATAACAGAAAACACGGATACGCAGACATTTTCTTCTGCCGCATCCGTGTTTTTTCTTCTTTTCCCGCCGGAATGTGACTTTGTCACAGAAATCCGTGTGGATTACGGATATAATAAAGTCACAGACAAGGAAAGGATGGTAATTCACAATGTCAGTAATCAATGTTACAAGAGATAATTTCAACGAGCTGAAAACAAGCGATCGCACTGTGCTGCTCGATTTCTACGCCGACTGGTGCTCCCCCTGCCGTATGGTTTCCCCCATTGTTGATCAGATCGCGGAGGAAAACCCGCAGTATCTTGTTGGAAAGGTCAACGTGGATCTTGAGCCCGAACTGGCACAGTCTTTCGGCGTTATGAGCATTCCTATGCTTGCAGTCATGAAAAACGGTGAGGTCGTTGCAAGCTCGGTGGGAGCAAAGCCTAAACAGGTCATACTCGGTATGTTAGAGGGTTAACCCGCGCAGCCGCTGACGGTCGATGATCTTCACTCCCTTGCGCGAGACTTCGACGATGCCCTCGGCGGAAAAATACTTCAGCATTCGTGACACCACCTCACGGGCAGATCCCATATAGCGGGCGATCTGCTCGTGGGTGAGGGATATCACCTCTGAGCCGGTGCGTGCCGATTCGTCTGAAAGGAAGATGGCAAGGCGCTTATCGGCGCTCATGAACAATATCTGCTGCATGACCCACATTACGTCGGAAAACCGGCTGACCGCAAGTTCGAGGGTAAAAATCTTTATTGCCGGGTTATGCTCCGACACCGCAGCAAAAGCCGGCCCGCTGATTACGCAGCACAGGCTGTCCTCCTCGGCATCCACAAGCACATCGAAGGTAATGGCCTGAATGACACAGGACGCTGACAGCATGCACATATCTCCGCTATGCAGACGGTAGAGGGTAATATCCTTGCCCTCGTCAGACATGATGTACATCCGCAGGCAGCCCTTCCGGACGAGAAAAACTCCGGCACAGTCGCTGCCGTCGTGGATGTTGGTTCCCTTGGGATAGGTCACAACAGCGGAATTGTCGCAGATACTCTGCCTGTCGCTTTCGGACACTTCGTCCCAGAAAGGAAACATCTCCCTGTAAATCGCTTCAAAGGCGCAATTTTCCATATCAGCAACTCCTTTGCAAAAGAGAACAGGTAGCAGTTCTGCCGCCACCCAGAATAAACATAACACAATATTTCTATCACGTCAACATTAGCTCCGCCAGAGAAAGGAGAACACCGATGCAATACTTCATTTCATTTCTGGAGGGATTCATCACCTTTGTCTCCCCCTGTCTTCTGCCTATGCTCCCTGTATATGTATCCTACTTTGCCGGAGGAACGGAGGAATCTTCCACCCGTAGAACACTGAAACACGCCCTGGGATTCGTGGCAGGATTCACCGTTGTGTTCGTTCTGATGGGGGCACTTGCCGGTACGGTCGGCGGCTTCCTGCGTAAATATCAGACACTTGTCAACATCGTGACCGGCCTTGTGGTGGTGTTCTTCGGACTTAACTTTCTCGGCGTTTTCAGGCTTAATCTGTTCCGCGGCATCAACACGAAGATAGATAAAAAGAATCTCAGCTTCTTTTCTTCCGTGCTGCTGGGCATTGTGTTTTCTCTTGGCTGGACACCCTGTGTGGGCGCGTTTCTCGGCTCGGCGCTGATGCTGGCCTCCCAGCAGGGACATGTCCTGACAGGGATAATCATGCTGCTGCTTTACTCCGCGGGACTGGGCATTCCCTTTGTTGTCAGCGCACTTCTCATTGACCGGCTCAAGTCTGCTTTCAGCTTTATCAAGAGGAATTATAAGGTCATCAACATCGTGTGCGGCAGTCTGCTGATCGTTATCGGTGTGCTGATGATGACCGGTCTGCTCAACCGGCTGCTTGCCGTACTTTCATAAAAGGAGGCGCGTACATCAATGAATAAGAAAACAAAGCTTGCTGCCGCCTGTGCTCTGGCTATCCTTGCCTTTGTTGGCGTGTACCTCCTTTATGACAGTCTGAGCGAAAAATACGCGCCGACGGTTATCCCCGGTGTTGTTGAACCGGAGACTGCGGAGCCGGAAGTATCCTCCGGCGATGCCATCGGCAGCGATGAACCGGACAAATACGCCGCGCCGGACTTTACCGTGGTTGACGCCGGCGGCATTGAACACACCCTGTCGCAGTACGTCGGCAAGCCAATAGTGCTGAACTTCTGGGCAAGCTGGTGTCCGCCCTGCAAGGCGGAGATGCCCCACTTTGAGGAAGCTTACAAAACCTATCCTGACGTACAGTTCATGATGATAAACGTCACCACAGGCGACGACCGCGCCGCCGCGGAGGAATTCATCGCCGGCACAGACTACACATTCCCGGTGTTCTATGATATTGAAGGAACCGCTTCCTACATCTACAGCACCGGCTCGCTGCCCTCCACGTTCTTCATCGACAGCGACGGAAATCTTGTGACCTACGCCGTCGGCGCCCTCAGCGCAGGTAATCTCGAGGAATGCATCGGGTTCATCACAGACAGCACCATTTCTTCCTGACAGACATAATAACGCGCCCGTCGTTCCCGGGATAATCCCGAAACGACAGGCGCGTTTCTGTTTTTTTCTGTATCATCAAGGGTATGTGTTGATTTCGATATATTCGTTCTCTATCGGCTCGCTGATCTCAAGACGGATGATCTTTACACCGAATATTTCCTCCATCTGTTCAACGGTCAGAACCATCGAATCAGAGTGTTCATCATACCCGGAGCTTGTGTAGTACCTCTCCTCATACCTGAATTCAGGGCTCCAATCGGCGTATCTCGGATCCCCCATATAGTAGCCGCCGTTATTCAGATTGATTTTCACCTTTGCTTCCATTACGATTCTGTCTTTATCGATATATGACGGTTTTTTATAGAAGAAACGAAACGCCGTCATATAGGAGTACTCCCCGCTTTTTGTAGAGCAGTCCCATGAGATGAACGAGGCCATCGACGGGTCGTGACCATCATACTTGTAGATGAGCGTATCCTCAACGAGGTAATGCTCGCCGTCCATCTCATACTCGAGCACGAAGGGAAATTCGCCCTCCTTGATTGTAGGCTCGTAAATCTTGCAGCCGCAAAGAGGCAGGCAAAGCAGCACTGCAGCGAAAAACAGAATGACAGCTCTGGCGATCTTTTTCATATGAATCCTCCCTTTCCATGTGAGTATTCTGTGCGCATCGGTCAGGCGTCCATCAGGTAAGCCACAAGCAGCTCAGCGGTTGCTGCAAGTCCGTCGATGTGAGTGCGCTCCATGCCATGACTGCAGTATACCGCCATACCGAAAGCGGCGCTGCGCAGGTTGTTGCCCGCCCGCATGGCGGCGTTGGCATCGGTGCTGTAGCGGTAGAAAACGTCCACAGCGTAATCACAGCCGTTTTTCTTTGCGCAGTCTATCAGGCGGCTGGTCAGCTCGTAGTCATAGGGAGCAGTGTTGTCCTTGGCGCAAATGCTCACCTTACGCTCACTGCCGTCCAGCTCGGGACCGATCAGGCCGATGTCTATGGCGATGTATTCGGACACGCCTTCCGGAACAAAGGTTCCGCCGATGCCGATCTCCTCATAGTAAGGGAAAGCGAGAATGGTGCGGTATCGGGGCCTGAGTCCGTTATCCACAAGATACTTCAGCGCGGCAAAGCTGCAGGCTACGCCGCCCTTGTCGTCGATATAGCGGCACTTGATGTATCCGCCGGAAGTGTACTGGAAGCGGGGCTCTACGGATATCACATCGCCGTTCTGGATCCCAAGCGCTCTGACATCGTCCTTTGAATGTACGTCCTCGTCCAGCAGCACGCGCATGGTGTTCTCGTTGCGCTCAAGGGTGCGGGTGTCGTCAAAGACGTGAACCGAGTGAGAGGTGCAGATCATCAGACCGGTGTACTCCCTGCCGTCACGGGTGTGGACGGTGACCGATTCTCCCTCGATGCTGGAAAAGTACACTCCCCCGAGGTTTCTGACGCAGAGCATACCATTGCTGTCGATACTGCGCACCACCATACCGAGGGTATCGGCATGGGCTCCGACGAGTACCGTTCTGGAATTATCCTCGCCGTCAAGGGTTATGTAGGCGGTGCTCTTGTTGTCGTAGGTTATCGTCTGTCCCAGATCAGCCGCCAGCTTTTCCAGCATAGGATTGAGTTTTACATAGTATCCCACTGGGCTGGGCACGGAAACGATATCTCTGAAACAATTAACCAGATATTCTCTGTCGATGGCAAATCCCATAATTATCTCCTGCAAGTCATGTTTATATGATGATTTTATCATACAGAGGTTACAATGTCAAAAACTGTCGTGATGCACCAGATTCTGCAATAAAAAATCCTTCTGGCAGGACACCAGTCAGGCATACGAACATAGATAGCAGTAATAACTCAGCCTGCAGAAGACCAACTTTGGCAATATGGTTATTAACAGTATTTTCAAATAAAAAAGAATAATGGTAATTAATCCGGATTGCTCACGCTGATTCCTCCTCAGCATCGGAAATTTATATATCGACCCGGCATGGCATAACTAACAGCAAATGAGCATGGCGCCTTTCAGATATACTGAACACCCCGGGATTATTATTTCCGGGGTGTCGCAGTTGATTCTTAGATCATTGCAGCAACGGTTGGATCTGTTTGCCCTGCATTGCCGCTGTGATAGTGTCCGGTATCTGCTCAAAATGGGCGATGAGAGAATTAGGCTTTCCATCGCAGTCGTCCTGACCAAAGGGAACAAAGTATACATTCTGCGTATTCATAAGCAAGCCGATATTCTTTGACGAAGCAGCAAGGCCGTCGTTGGTCGCCACTGCAAGAATCAGCGGACGTCCGTTGCGCAGGTGAGCCTTTGCTGCCATGGTGACTGGCGTGTCGGTCACTCCCAAAGCAAGCTTGGCAAGGGTATTGCCGGTACAGGGAGCAATGACCAGTACATCCAGCAGCTTTTTCGGTCCGATAGGCTCAGCTCCCTCGATAGTGTGGATTATCTCTCTGCCGCAGGCGGTTTCAACACGCTGCCTGAATTGTTCCGCTTTACCGAATCTGGTGTCAGTGGTGTATGCCGCCATGGACATCACCGGAATTACCTCCGCACCTTTAGCTGCAAGCAGCTCCAACACCGGCATTGTCTGTGAAAAAGTACAGAATGAGCCGCATACCGCATATCCTATTCTTAATCCATTCAACTATGTTCCTCCTCCATCATCTCTGTGACGGTATCCATTATTATTCTGGCGGCAGTGCGCGGCGCGTATTTCCCCGGTAGCCCGAGTGCATGGAGCGCCGTAATCCCTATCCGCTTTGCCGCTTCGAAATCGGTACCTCCCGGGCGGGACGCAAGATCGATGATTATCCCGTCCTGATTCATGTTTTTGATAAACGCTTCGCCCAGCACCAACGCGTCTGCGGTATTGACCACCAGATCATAGCGATGTGCTTCAGCGGGAAGACGACTGTACTGCACCCCTCGCATTCCAGCCGCGGCAATGCGAGCAAAGTCCTGAGGTTTTCGCGCCGCAACGGTTACCTCTGCCCCCGTTGCCCGCAGCAGAGGTGCAAGGGCTTTGCCGATGCGTCCGTAGCCTGTGATGATGCAGCTGCTTTCATAGAGCGCACCGGGCATCTGCTCAATCGCAAGCATAAGCGCAGCTTCCGCGGTTATCTGGGCATTCTTGATGAGAAATTCTTCGCGAAGGGAATAGTCACCGATGTTCAGTTCAGCGTATCTGCGTGAAATATCTATTATTCTCTCCGCAAAACCGGTAAAAACCTTTGTGTGGCGCAAATTTCTGCACAATTGTTCATCAAGGTAAATAACCTCAGACGAATACTCTGCGCTGAGGGTCGCGCCGTCTCCCGTAGGCATAACCGGCAATATGACTACATCCGCCATGGCAGCAGCAGTCAGCGCGTTCGCGTGAACCGCTCCAGCGGCAACCTGCGGTTTTTTATCAAATCCTGCGGCGAAAACGGTGTTGCCTTCCGCTGCAAGCAGAGACGCGAGATAGCCCTGTCGTTTGTCTCCGCCCAATATCGCATATACATGATTATCCATTTTATCTCCTCCGGCAGAAGCCGAGCTACGTCATCGGCTTCTGTGAGTATACTATGCAGGCTGCAAAGCAATGTGTATGATTTTGTACGAATACGTTCAATATTGAAGTGCAGGGTAAAAGCCCATCAGTTCACATAAGATCATAAACCTGATTTGAAACTTGCTCATAATCCGCTTACCGCCGAACTAAAATGCGCCGTATATTAATGAAGAAACCACCGCAATATGAGACGTAACCCTACCCATGCATCTAAACAACTCTACTGTATACTCATCGACAATACAATTGGCACGCTATGGATCCAACTTTCCAATATATTCTTATGCTGCATGAGCAGACGGCGTAAAATAGCACTGGAATCTAAACTATTTTTCACTATCCTTAGAATTAGGTTTATCCTTCATTCAGCTGAGCACACATAAAGCTGGATGACTTTACAACTCGAGATCAAAATACAGAATCAATCAATCCGTGTTGTGCGTATGCAAAGCCACTTTAAATCGACCCATTGCGCGCTCTAATCAATAATACGTGTTCTTTGTTGCAGCAAAGCCATTTCTACCACACGTTCCACCTTCAGTAGAGCCGTAGAATCCATTCTATAGCGTCTATTTTCGCCTATCGAACTCATGGAATCGTGAGTAGGTTGTTTTTGAGTGTGAAGATGTACATAATGATATCAGACGGCGCAAATGCTCCGTACGACATAAAAAAAGGATGACATGCAATGGAAAGAATCAAATTACGTGACCGTCAGCTTCCCGATTATACGGTAGGCGAGGAAATATTCAACACCGTTTCCCACATTATCGGAGCCGCATTCGGAGTGATAATCCTCGTGCTGTGCGTGGTCGTTTCCGCCCTGCACGGAAATGTCTGGGGCATCGTTGGCAGTGCTGTTTACGGCGTATCCATGATCGCGCTGTACACTGTTTCAAGTGTATATCACGGCATGAGGCCTGGCATCGGCAAAAAAGTTATGCAAATCATGGATCACTGCACAATCTACTGTTTGATTGCCGGCACATACACCCCGATACTGCTCAGCAGCATACGTCAGGTCTCACCTGTCTGCTGCTGGATTCTATTCGGAGTGGTGTGGGGCTGTGCTGCCGTGGCAACCGTGTTCACCGCTATTGACCTGAAGAAATACAATGTGCTGTCGATGATTTGCTATATTGGGATGGGCTGGTGTATCGTATTTGCCATCAAACCAGCACTCCAAGCTATCCCCTTCGCTGGGTTCATGTGGATTCTCGCTGGAGGCATTGCCTACACACTGGGCGCGATCCTCTATGGTCTGGGCACGAAGATACGCTATATGCACTCGGTGTTTCATCTGTTTGTGGTCGCCGGAAGCATCATGCAGTTCTTCGGTATCATATTCTATATCCTGTAAACTAATCAATCTCTTTGTGAAGCAGAAGATAAATATGCGAAAAAAATGATATTGCTTATCATGCCGCCAGTTCGATTCAGGATATTGTAAACCGCAGAAGCAAAATAACGCTGATGTCTCTGCCTAAAATTCTCAAACCATACTCAACATACTCTAAACTTCATAGTCTAATTGTTCCTTTCGCCCCGAAAAACACAAGTGTTAGAAAAAGTGTTAGAAAAGGTGAAAAATTGATACAACCATTGACACTTTGACACAAAAGAAGAAACCCGATAATCCGCACGGTTGTGCGAACTATCGGGTTTCGATAAGTGGCGGGGGCAGAAAGACTCGAACTCTCGACACGCGGTTTTGGAGGGATGCGGTTAAGGAAACCGCGTGCTGCGTTTTGCGGACTGTTGAGCGGTTTTTATACTTTCTCTGAGCAGATAATTCACACATTGATGATATAATGATGATATGAACCGATCTTTGAGAGAATCGGCAGAGATTACTAAGTTCAGCAGAGAAAGCAATAACGGATGAATCCTGTTGATAGTCTGGATGTTACCTAACTGGACTACATAGGGTATCGCACGATGTGCACGGGATATATAAGAACTATATGAAATAGAACAATATTAATCATACTGGCAGAAAAGGGAGACTATCAGTTAAAGCTAAATTTTTACTGAAAAAGCGAGAATTAGCTGGACTTGTGGATACCTTTGTGATATATCTTTGTGCTGAAAAGGAGGTGCTGATATGGCACAATTTACAGTTCAAGAAATTTACAATGGACTAAAGTACGATGTGCTGAGCGAATCAATAGCTGACTACATGGCACACGGCAGACCGGCGGATTATGATGAGCAAACATGGATTGATCTTCTGTTGGTCAAATACGCAATCGAAGCAGCCGAAAGAATGAGAAAAGAGGGCGACTCTGTATCGACGATGATCGATAACGAGTCGTCCTCTTCGTATGTGAGGTGGGACGCTCATGACGATGCTTGAAAACCTGTACTACGGAAACATTGCCCCGCACGAAAAATTTATCAGACGGGGATCAAAGTTGGATAAGACCATCTCATCTCT
>JAZUPE010000090.1:0-16078 GCA_045605025.1 Acutalibacteraceae bacterium | reverse complement strand
CAGCTACCGTATTCTCAATACACTTTATACACTCGGCTCGTCACCCGAGCCCAACTTGACCGTTCTGTGGTCAAATTCCCTGCCCGAAAACTTCAAAAAGTTCTGCGCAAAGGTTTCGGCAGACACCGACTCCATTCAGTACGAAAACGATGATATCATGCGACCCATTTACGGCGAGGACTACGCAATCGCCTGCTGTGTTTCGGCTATGAAGGTTGGCAAGCAGATGCAGTTCTTCGGCGCACGCTGCAACCTTGCCAAGCTTCTGCTTATCGCCATAAACGGCGGATACGACACCACCAGTGACATTCACATCGGTCCGCAGATGTCGGTCATGGGGGCAGATAAGCTGGATTTTGATGCTGTAATGCACCGTTTTGACATATACATCGACTGGCTCTGCCATCTGTATGTCAACACCATGAACGTCATACACTATATGCACGACAAGTACGCCTACGAAAAGACTCAGATGGCTCTGCATGACACATCCGTTGAGCGGTTCATGGCATTCGGTATCGCGGGTCTGTCCGTTGTCGCGGATTCTCTAAGTGCTATCAAATTCGCAAACGTCCGTCCCATCAAGGACGCTAACGGCTTCGTCACCGGCTTCGAAACCACCGGGGACTTCCCCAAATACGGAAACGATGACGACCGCGTTGACATGCTGGCAAAGGAAATGAGCCACAAGGTCATTACCGCCCTGCGCAGGACTCCCGCCTACCGCAACGCTATCCACACCCTTTCGGTGCTGACCATCACCTCTAACGTCATGTACGGCAAAAACACCGGTGCAACTCCCGACGGCAGAACAGAGGGCGCACCTTTCGCTCCCGGCGCCAACCCGATGCACAACCGCGAGGAGAACGGCGCCCTTGCATCCCTCAACTCGGTGGCAAAAATCTGCTACGACGACTGCCGCGACGGTATTTCCAACACCTTCTCGGTCACACCCGAAGCTCTTGGTCGCACTGAGGACGAGCGCGTCAGCAATCTGGTGAGTATTCTGGACGGCTACTTCACCAAAAAAGCTCACCACATCAACGTCAATGTACTCAATCGTGAGGTGCTGATGAAGGCGTACGAGGATCCCTCTGCCTATCCCAACCTGACCATTCGTGTTTCCGGATATGCAGTTAATTTCCACAAGTTGTCCCGTGAGCAGCAGCGCGAAGTTATCAGCCGCACATTCCACGAGACAGTATGAGCGGACAGACACTGACCGGAAGAATTCATTCCATCCAGAGTCTTGGCACCCTTGACGGCCCGGGTGTACGTTTTGTTGTGTTCATGCAGGGCTGCAGTCTTCGCTGCGGCTGTTGTCATAATCCCGACACATGGTCAATGACCGGCGGCACGGAATACACTCCACAACAGATTGCCAGTAAGTCCGTAAGATATCGTGATTATTTCGGCACTGAGGGCGGGATAACCATATCCGGCGGCGAACCGCTGCTGCAGGCTGAATTCGCAGGTGAAGTATTCGCTCTTTGTCACGCGGAGGGCATCAACACCTGTCTTGACACCTCTGGCAGTGTTATCAACGACGGCGTGATTAATCTGCTGGAACATACCGACCGTGTGCTGCTTGACATCAAATACACTGACGACCGGATGTATCATGAGTACGTCGGCTGCGATATTTCCAAGCCGCTGCAATTCCTTTCACTGCTTGATGAGCGAGGAATCCCCGTTACTCTCCGGCAGGTGATTATTCCTACGCTGAATGACAACGAGGATAATATCCGCAGTCTTGTGTCAATTGCAGACGAACACACCAGCGTAGATAAGATCGAACTGCTGCCTTTCCGGAAGATCTGCCAGATCAAGTATGACAGCATGGGAATTGATTTTCCTTTCGCACAGCTTCCGGAGCCGTCGAAGGATACTATTGACTCACTGAACGGAATGCTTCCTTCACAATATCTGTAATAAACTCAAAAACTCCGAAGCACTTGCGGGTGCTTCGGAGTTTATACTTTTCCAGAAATGCGAAAGCAAGCGACCAGTGTGGCGCAACACTGGCCGCTTGCATGAAGAAGAAAAAAATGAAAATTTGAGATTAATTACTCCTTAACGCCACCGATGGTCAGACCGGTAACAAAGTACTTCTGAAGGAAGGGATACAGAACGACGATCGGGAAAGAAGTAACCATGGTTGCAGCAGCACGAACAGAAGTCGGAGTGACCTGAGCAGCCTGCTCAGTGTTGTTGGTGTAAGCGCTGCCGCCGGAAGTCTGAGCGGATACCGAGGAGAGGAGCTTCATGAGCTCATACTGCAGGGTAGTCAGATCAGAATTGGTGCGGTTGTAGATCATGTTATCGAACCAGGAGCTCCACTGTCCAACAGCGACGAATAGAGCAACAGTTGCGAGAACGGGCTTGGAAAGGGGCAGGTAAATCTTGAAGAAAATCTTCATGTGGCTTGCACCGTCCAGCTGAGCGGATTCACGAAGGCTCTCAGGGATGTCCTTCATGTAAGTACGCAGAACCAGCAGGTTGAATGCGCTGACCATACCGGGAATGACATATACCCAGAAGGTGTTGGTGAGGTGCAGTTCACGGAACCAAAGGAAGGTGGGGATCAGACCTGCACCGAGATACATGGTCAGAACATAGAAGAAAGAGACGGACTTGCCGAAGAGGAAATCCTTAATGCTCAGAACATACGCCAGCAGCGCGGTGGTTCCAACCTGCAGAATAGTACCGATGAGGGTACGGAGCACAGAGTTCTCTGCACCGGTGATGAGGTTCTGCATGCTGAGAACGGTGTTGTAGTTCTTCAGGCTGAAAACGCGAGGCCACAGATAGATGCCGCCGCGCAGAGCGTCAATACCGTCATTAAAGGAGATTGCAAGGGTATTGAGAATCGGGTAAAGAGTAACTACAGTTGCAAGAGTAAGAATGATTGTG
The DNA here is from genome assembly GCA_045605025.1 of Acutalibacteraceae bacterium. Lineage (GTDB taxonomy): Bacteria > Bacillota > Clostridia > Oscillospirales > Acutalibacteraceae > SIG598. The sequence continues at coordinate 13,165 of JAZUPE010000090.1, read as the reverse complement.
TTGCAGATGGTGAAAATGATATCACCGGCAGACTTTTGCTTCTTCTTCTTTTTCTTGCCATCAGAAGAAGCAGCAGGTCTGACAGTGTAATCAGTGGTATCTGCGACTGTCTCAGTGTCGACATTGTCAATCTCATCGTCGATAACAATGAACTGAAGCTCGTCGTCATCAACCGCCTCTTCAACACTTTCAGCTACGGTCTCCTCAGCAACTGCTTCGGAAACAGCGGCTTCCTCAACAACTTCTGCGGTAACTGCTTCAGCAACAACTTCAGCAGCCTCTTCGGGAATAATGTTAGTGTTATTGTTTTCCATCTTGCATCCTCCTTTCTTAGAACAGTCTTTCCTCGCCTGTGGCCTTTGCAAAGCCGTTGGCGACGAATATCAGAATAACGCTGACCACGCTCTTGAAAATACCTGCAGCAGTACCGAGAGAGAAGTTGGCGTTACTGATGCCCCATTTGAGAACATAGATATCGATGGTTTCAGATACGCTTCTGATGATGTCATTACCCAGCAGATACTGTACCTCGAAGCCTGCGTTAAGAACATTACCTATGTTCATGAGAAGAAGAATAAAGATAGTGGGCTTGATACCGGGAAGGGTAACGTGCCACATTTTGCGGAATCTGCCGGCACCGTCCAGACCTGCAGCTTCGTAGAGCTCGGGGTTGATGGAGGTGATAGCGGCAAGATAGATAATGCTGTTCCAGCCGGTTTCCTTCCATACATTACCGAAACCGACGATCCACCAGAAGAGATTCTTTTCACCGAAGAAGTTCATAGGCTTATCGATGAGACCGATTCTCTGGCAGATTTCATTGATGATACCGCTGTCCATGGAGAGCATGTCACGGATGATACCGGTAACGATGATCCAGGACAGGAAGTGAGGCAGATAAGAAACAGTCTGAACGAACTTCTTAGGTGCCTTAAGACGTACTTCATTAAGAAGCAGAGCAAAACCGATTGCAAAAACAAAGCTGAGTACCAGATTGATGATACCCATAGCGAGGGTGTTTCTGATGTCCTGAACAAACACTTCGTCCTGGAAGAGCTTTTCAAAGTGCTTCAGACCTACCCATTCAGAACCGAGCAGACCCTTGGCGGGCTTGTAGTTCTGGAACGCCATGATCCAGCCGAACAGAGGCAGATAATAGAAAATGAGACCGTAGATAACAAAAGGAATGGTGATAAGAATCAGTTCCTTCTGCTTTTTAACCTCACGCCAGGTCAGTCTGGGCTTATATTCTTCAACGCGACGCTTCTTGGGCTTGCCAATGCGACGCTTTTCCGTCTTGGCGACGGCGGTTGTCTTGGTTTCCGACATAGCGCTGCACATCCTTTCACGCAACAAGGGCGGCTGGCGTACAAACACGCAGCCGCCCTCGCCTAATTTAGGTTATATTGAGTAGAGAGTTAACTGGAAAATTACTCAGCCAGAGCCTGTCTTCTCTCGACTTCTTCCTTAGCAGCGGTCAGGAAAGCATCGATGTCAACCTTCTCAGCGTAAACTTCCATGTACTCGTTCCAGGAAGCCTCGAAGTCCTTAGCCATAACAACCTGGGGCAGGTACTCGTGCTTAACCTTACCCATCATGTCCCAAGCTTCGCCAGCGGGGCCCTTGTCGGGGGTCAGGTCGTTAGACCAGGACCACAGGGGATACCAGTTGGAGTTCTTCTCGGGAGAAGGATCGAGCATCTCAACGTAGGTCTGAGCATCGTAAGCCTCGAGGCACTCCTTAACTTCGGGGAGCAGACCCTCGAAGAACTCAGCAGGCTGCTGACCGGGCTTAGCGGCGTTGATGCCGTCCAGATGCATGCCTTCGTACTGGGGCAGATAGCTGTAAGAGCAGAGGTTGGCAACCTGATAGGTCTGATCGTTGCCGTTGTCGCGCATTTCCTGAGTACGATAGAACAGGCCGTTCTCGTCAACCAGGTAGTCAACGCCTTCGGTACCCCAGAAGCGGAGAGCCAGAGCGTCTTCATTCAGCATGTCGTTAACGAACTGGAGAGCGCCTTCGACGTCCTCACAGCTGGTGGTGATGGACATACCGCCGGAAACGTCCAGAGCGGAAGCAGAGTGATAACGATCCTTGATGCCAGCCTCGATGGTCAGGCCCAGGGGAACGTAAGTGCAGTCGTTGTAAACGGGATCAGTAACACCGAGGGTCTTGATGGCAGCCTCAGCAGTGTAACCCCAGTTCCAATACTGGTCGTTGAAAGCGAGAACGCGGCCAGTGGAGATCTTGGAGATGTACTCGTCGTAGGACTGAGAGAAGAACTCGGGATCGATGATGCCCTTGTGATACTCTTCGTTCAGCTTGCCGAAGTACTTCTTAGCGGTCTCAGTGGTGTTGTAGTCGATGACCTCACGGGTGTCGGGCTTAACGATAACGCAACCATCGTTGGGATAACCATCGAGATAGAAGGGAGCGTTCTCAAGGCAGAAGTATCTCCAGTCCTCGCAGAGGATGGTGTAGGGGATAACATCGGTGCCGTCGTGGTGAGTGGGATTAGCAGCAGCATAATCCTCGATTACCTTGAAGTAATCGTCGAGGGTGTCGATCTGGGGATAGCCAGCCCACTTCAGAACACGGGTCTGAATCCAGAAAGCCTGGTCATTGTGGGAGGTGGAGATATCGTGGTCATTGATGATACCAAACTGGGGAATAGCGTAGATGTGACCGTCTTCCTTACGGCACATGTTCCACTCAGCCTCAGAGAGGTAGTTCTTGATGTTGGGATAAGCATCCCAATACTCGTCGATAGCGATGAGAGCGCCGGCGTCAACCATCATCTGATAGCCGTCGGAAGCCTCGATGAAATCGGTATACTCGCCACCAGCGACCATAACGCCGATAGCTTCTTCAGCGGTCTGACCGGTCAGCCAAGTTTCCTTGATCTTGGCGCCGTACAGCTCAGCCAGCTTCTCCTGAACAACGTTACCGTCGTTGATCTCGGTGCCGGGCATAGCGATGAACATGTCAAATTCCTTGACCTTCTTCTCCTCGACAACGTCAGCAGGAGTGGTGGAAGGATCAGCGGGAGCAGGAGCGGGCTTGTCGCCGCAGCCTACGAGGCAGCCAGCAATGGAAGTCACTGCGAGCATGGCAGCCAGGGAACGGAGCAGAATGTTTTTCTTCATTTTCTCAAAAACCCCTTTTCGAAAAGATTTGTTTGCATCCGGTTTGCTCTCTACCGAATTGCTGTTCATATTTTACTAATATATTCCTCAGATTTCAACCTCACAAAATTTAATAAGTACCCACACAAATTATTACAATTGGCATAAATACCGATTTTTTTCGGGTAGTCGCAAAGAATCGCGTTTTGAATTGTTAATGAAATGTTAACAAGCGCTCGCGTAACTGTCGTTTCCCTGTAAACATCAGTCCCACACCTTCAAATATCGGCGTAACAATCACATTTTTGCTAAAAGCATAACCAGCCGCACCTTCTCTCACCCACTCCCGTACCACACCAAAAGAGCCGTGTTTAGCGGATAGCAACACCCAAAACACAGCTCTGTTCACATGTCCGTGATCATTTTTCACTCTTCAGTACTTTCCTCCGGCACTCCACGCCCGGAGCGGATGGTCTTTCTGAATTTAGCAGGTGTATGCCCTCTCTGAGCGACGAATTTATTAACAAAATAGTCAACGCTCTGATAGCCAACCGCGGCAGAAATCTCGTAGACCTTCATATCGGTATGGGCAAGCAGTTCAACCGAATTGTTGATACGCACCATATTAAGATAGTCCTTAAAGGACATTCCGTAATGCTTCTTGAACAGCTGCCCCAGATAGGCACTGTTTATATAGAATCGCTCTCCCAACTGTTTTAGGCTGATATTGGTCATATAGTTTTCCGCGACCTCACGTTCAACCATCCCAAGAATGTTACCCGCAGACTGAGATTCGATCTGGCGCAGATAATCAGAATACTCACAGCAGAACTTCGCGAAGTGAGCCGCGCTTCCCCGCATAACACCTCTGTCAAATGCGTTTTCTATTATATAGTTGACAGCCTCCTGCTGATCAAGATGGCTGTCTTTTTCCACCGCCATATTAATCAGTCTGAACAGGATGTAATTGATATTCATACTCATGACGCGGTAATCCATAGAGGAATCACCCATGTGACGGTAAAGCGCGTCAACCGCAGATTCTATCTCTTTCCTGTCACCGCGTTCGACAGCCGACACCAGATTATCCTGCCGCACTCTGAGCTGACCATATGCTTCTCCGGAAAGCTCTGCCTGCATCTGATTCTGACTTTCGGTGACGTACAGAACGCCGTTGCCCTGAAAATCCTGCATAAGCTTGGCGATGGTCGCGGAGCGATAAGATTCCGACAGATTTTCCGGTGATTCGACCTCACACCCCACCTGCATGACTATCCCGCATTCCACGCTGACCTCTGTACGGTTGACCAGCCAGTCAAAAAACTCCTGCTCCGCCATTCCCAGCTCCTCCGGCATAGTGTCGCAATAAATCAAGCCGACATCAAAGCAGTTTTCCTCTTTCGCGACATCGAAGAACACATGGTCGCTCCATCTGCCCAGAATGTTTTTAATGCTGGCGTACAGCACACGCTGCATGCTTCGGCGGTTTTCCTCAGATCTGCTCAGCACCTTGGGATCGGACATATCAAGTTCGACATTAATATATCTTATCTTGCTGGAAAGCTGAAGGTGCTGTCTGACATAGTCAAGATTGATCTGATCGAATTTACCTGCAAGAATCGGAAGCAGATTACACTCAAGCATGGCATTGTCACGGACCACTTCGTTTTCCTCGGCAATCATCCTCTGCCGGTTCTGTTCTGAGACACTGCGCACAATTGCAAGCAGATCCACCCTGCTTATGGGCTTGATTACGTAGTTGAGACAGCCGTACTGCATGGCAGTCTGAGCATAGCTGAATTCCCGGAAACCGCTGAGCACAACAAAACTGACATCCTCCATACCTCTTTCGCGAATTTCACGCAGAAGCTGCAGTCCACCCATTCCGGGCATCTGAATATCCGCAATAATAAGATCAGCTCTGGTATATTCCAGCATTTCAAGAGCTTCCATACCGTCGGACGCTTCCCCGATGATATTAAAGCCTTCCGCCTCCCAGTCGATGAGCAGGCGCAGACCTTCGCGAATATACGGTTCGTCGTCAACTATAAGCACATTGAGCATTTTCATTTTCCTTCTTCACTGATTATTCGATCAACCGGTATGCTTACGGTAATGCACAGACCCGCGCCTTCCTCGCTGTCGAGTTCAAACTCAACACCATCACCAAAGCATTTTTTCAGACGCAGACAAGCATTGATTGTTCCAACAGATTTCGTGGAATCAAGATCATCAAAACTCGCGCTGCGCATCTCCTGCAGGACAGCACGGCATCTGGCATCGCTCATTCCCGCACCGGTATCCTCGATGTATATACGCAGATATTTTTCATCCATCTCCGCGGAGAGGATAATGATGCAGTCGTGCCGCACACTCTCCACACCGTGAACACAGGCATTCTCCACAAAGGTTACGATAGACAGTTTGGGCACAAGCAGTTTTCCGCACGCAGGATCAATATCAATCCTGTACGACAGACGGTCGCCGAAGCGGTATTTCTGCAGCTGGAGATAGGTTTCCGCAAACGAAGCCTCGTTCTCTATGGTTACCATATCATCGCCCCAGTCAGTGGATTTGCGCATCATGCGGGCGAGAAGTTCGATTATATCCGCCGTTTCGTACTCTTTCTTTATAAGACTACGCATCCTGATGCTCTCAAGGGCATTGAACATGAAATGCGGATTGATCTGACTATGCAGAGCACGAAGTTCGGCACGCTGCTTCTGCAGCTCGTTCTCCTGACGCTGAAGCCTTTCTTTATATACGTCCTCGATCAGCTCACGCATCCTGTTTGTCATGTGGTTGTAGTCGCGGATAAGTCCACCCAGTTCATCTCTCGTCTGCGGAAGATTGATTGTTTCGAAGCGCTCATCCTTGACCATATTAAGATGTCTGGCCAGAACATCAATTCGATATGACAACGACCTGCTCACGATGTATATCGCTGCGAAAGGAATGAGGATATTGATGAGGATCATGGACGCGAGCAGTGTCCAACGACTGCGCACAAGCGAATTGACGGTCAGTTCGCTGCTCTCCTCCGACTGATACATATATATGTTCCACTGCGAGCCGAACATATTGTAATCAAAACTCTGAATAGCCCTGTCCGGATCAATGGAAGACCGGCCTGAGAATGGACGGGCTCCGTTGGACGGGTCGGTGTTGGAAAAAAGAATTCGGTCTTCACTGCAGATGAATATATCTGTAGCAAGCTGCTGAGAAAGAATACGGCTGTAATAGCCGTAACTGAGATCCAGCTTGAGAAAGCGTTCACGTTTTTTGTTTCCGCTTTTCACGAAATCCAGCTTTCTTATAACTGAGATGGTTCTTGTTTTGCGCGACCTGTCATAGTATGAGCACACGACCGACGTCTTCCCGGATTCTTTGTATTCCTGATACCATTCTGTATCTCTGACATCAGATATCTTTCCAACGTGTCCGCCGTTGACAAGGGAATCATTATCAGCGTAAATGACATAGTTGCTTATGTAGGTATTGTTGCCGTAAACCAAGCTGATTGGTTTGATATACTCGAGGTATGCATTGTAAAACTCAAGATTATCCGCGTAGATGTCGTCAAGAAAGCTGTACACGCCGGTATTGGTGTAGAGCGTAGCCGTCATCGTTGCGATGCTCTGCTCCAAGCTGTCAAGCTGGTATTCCGTAACGGAGCGCACATCCTTCATCTGGTAATTCACACGCTCCTGCTCGGCGTTATACACCATCGACCAGAAGATATAGTTGGTGGCAATAACAGGAATAAGTACACAGGTAATGCTCAGAATTATCATTTTCGTGCGGAGCTTGATATTATCCGCAATTCTTCTGGAACGACCCTTTTTTCCGGCAGCAACAACCGTCATCGTCGCATCACTCTGCCGGACAGCCGGATTCGCGACTATGCCGATCCTTTCGTCGCTCTGTCGGTTACTTTTCCTGCTTTTCGGCATTGTTTTTCACTCCTTGCGCAACGGCGAGTCCACTATCGTTTTTACTCTTCCGGATCAAGATCGTTTCCGGCGGAAAGAACGGGTGTCGCGTTTGTTTCCACCCACTCACCGGCATCGAAATCCTCGTCTTCCTTTTTTTCTTCGCCCTCTTCGGGGATGTATTTATCAAAAATCTTAATGAACAGTTCCGTTTCAAGATAAGGAATTCCGGCAAGACAGAAAGCTCCCAGGAGATACATTGCCTCCGGATAGAAGAATGCTACAAGTATCGGGCAGAACTTGACCATAAGGATAAGCAAGGTTCTTGGCAGGTTCATTACACTGAGAATAAAGGAATTCCTGATGGTGCCGAACACGGTGTTTTCAAACTGTGCCTGCAGCGGGAAAACATAAGTTCCCACCATCACCGCAAGAACAGACATCACGATCAGTCCGATCCAGAGAATACTTTCATTAGCCATATCTCTCGACATAAGCAGAGAGTAGTCAACGTACAGCAGAGTGATTACAGCAGCCATTATCAGCCAGAGCACCGTTGATTTCCAGAAATTCTCTTTGAACGCCTTGAAGAAAAACTTATAGACACTGCCTTCCTTTCTGCGCACCATTTTCAGCACGGTGTAATAGACCGCGGTAAATGACGCACCAATAGTAACAACAGGCACGCAGCACAGCAGAGCGATTATTCCGATAAACAGAATATCGATCAGCTTGCTCATAAATACCATAAAAGGACTGCCTATGCGAAATATGTTCATGTTTTTCCTCCCGTCCCGGGACGTTACACCGCCACAGGTATGTAAGTAAAAATATAATCAAACATATAGTATACCTGACACCCGTTGTTGTCAAGAAAATGATAGCACATCAATCTGTATATGCAGGCTATCACAAACACATCATAATATGTCAAAAAGCAAGATGATATGTCAAAAAGCAGGTATTGCATATTCCTGCCGTACAGTATAGAATGTGGGTAACCGGCAGGAGTGCTTTCGCAATCCGCGCCGGACCTCATTTACTGAAAGGACAGGCATTGTATCATGGATAAACTTCAGCATCGCAAGGCTTCGCGCCACATTGTCATCAAGGACAGCAGCGGCAGGGCTGTTGCCAACCAGAGCGTTCATGCCAAGCTCAAGAGACACCACTTTATCTTCGCCTGTGGAGCCTTCTTTACCGCTCCCATGCTCGACCCCAATGTGCCCGAGCACGTTCGCGAGCATTTCCGCGGACTCTGGGAGTCCTGGAAAGAACTTTTCAACCTCGGTGTTCTGCCTTTCTATCAGGGCAGATACGAGCCGGTTCAGGGACAGACTCAGGAAGAAGCCACCCTGCGCGCCGCCAGATTCCTCAAGGAAAACGGCCGCACCGTCAAGGGTCATCCTCTCTGCTGGCACACCGTTGATGCCCGCTGGCTGATGGACATGAGCAACGAGGATGTTCTGGAAAACCAGAAGTTCCGTATCCGCCGTGAAATGACCGCCTTCAAGGATATCATTACCGTATGGGATGTCATCAACGAAGTGGTCATCATGCCTGTTTTTGAAAAGACCGAGAACGCCATCACCCGTCTGTGTCAGCACATGGGCCGCGTCCCTCTCATCAAAGCTCTTTTTGATCAGGCCCGTGCCGTTGATCCCAACGCCACTCTGCTTATCAACGATTTCAACACATCTGACAAGTACCGCCAGATGATTCAGGAAATGATCGAAGCAGGCTGCACCCCCGATGTCATCGGTATCCAGTCCCATCAGCATCAGGGATTCTGGGGGATGGAAAAGCTTATCGAGGTCGTGGAGCGCTTTGCTTCCTTCGGTCTGCCTCTGCATTTCACCGAAAACACCTTCGTTTCCGGTCATGAAATGCCTCCCGAGATCGTCGATCTGAACGACTATCAGATTCCCGAGTGGCCCACCACTCCTGAAGGAGAGGACCGTCAGGCCCGCAACGTTCTGGAGATGGTGGATTATCTGTTTGCCCATCCCAGCGTACACGCCTTTACCTGCTGGGACTATAACGACGGTCAGTGGCTTGGTGCCCCCTCCGGTCTTGTTCGCAAGGACGGCAGCCGCAAGCCCGCGTACGAGGCTCTGTGGCAGCGCATCAACCGCGACTGGTCCACCGATGTGACCCTGCACACCGACGAAAACGGTGAGCTTGATCTGGAAGGCTTCATGGGTCTGTACACTCTCACCTGCGGCGATTCCGAGGCTGAAGTTGAGTTGCTGCGCGGCGAGGGCAATATCGAAATCACCCTGTAATTATCCTCAACCGAACATAGAAAAAGGGAATTTCTGTGCGGAACACGCTCACGAAATTCCCTTTTTTTGTTTTCAGACAGCGCCGCGTGATCTCTCTACTGACATCACGCGGCGCACTTTATTTTTCCGCAGGTTGATCAGCTCAGAGTAAAGCTGCGCAGCATGGGTTTTCCGCCGCCGCGGTAGGTGATGTAGAGGGAACCGATACCGTCGGGAATGGCGACGGGAGCGGTGTAGGTCTCCCAGACATTTGTATTCTCCACGGACAGAGTGGCGAGAACCTCGCCGCCGATGGAGGTGCTGATCTCAAAGTGACCGTGGCAGTAGCCGCGCACGTCGATGCTGATAGCGGTCACTCCCTTGAAATTGAAATACTTAAAGCCGATGGTTGCCGAGTCACGGATGTTGGCAACATAGCCGGTCTCCTCGTCGCCGTCCTTGCCGTCCTGAGTTATCTTCGGGAACTGATCGGCATTGTCACCCACATAGGGGCAGGACTGGTCGGTAAACATGTGGCAGGCGATGTATGCAGGATATTCACCCTTACCGGCAAGAGGTCCTCCGTTGAGTCCGCAGGAGGTGATCTCAACCTGAGGAATGCTGCCGTCCTCGGCAAAGGTGATCTTTTCTGCGCATCCCTGACGGCTGTACCAGGTGCCATTGGTCTGGCGATGATAGAAGATGTACCATTCGTCTTTGATTTTCACGAAGCCGCCGTGGTTGTTGCCGCCGTAGGCTGCAGGCATATCGGCAGGCTTGTAGGTATCGATGTACATATCGTTGTTACTGACAATGGGACCGCCGTATACAAAGCCGCTTGTGGGACTCTTGCTGGTGGCGTAGCACAGCTCGTGCATAAGGGTAGAGGAGTAGACAAGATAGTAGGTGTCGCCCACCTTGCGAATGGAAGGAGCCTCAAAATAGGCGTGACCGTGGAAGCTTGTTCCCTCGGAATATTCGCAGCCGGGAACAACAAACACAGGCTCCTCGATAATGGTGAGCATATCGGGAGCGAGAACGGTCGCCATACAGCCCGAGCGGGACTTGTCCCCGCGTCCGCAGAAGCCGGTGTAGAGGTAGGTTTTTTCGCCCTCGGTCAGGACAGCGGGGTCAAACTGAGGCTCGTCACCCTCGCGTTCGCCAAGAAGGGTTCCGTCAGCGTAATGAACGTAGCCGAGGAACTCGTATCTGCCGGCAGGAGTGTCGCATACGGCAACGGAAACACGGCTGATCTTATCGAGAACATAGAAAAGGTAGTATCTGCCGTCGGGGCCAACGGTTACATCGGGAGCGTAAAGGCACATTTTGCCTTCCTTGTTGACGGGATCCTCGATACGGGGATATATTACGCCCTCATAGCGCCAGTCACTCAGATCATCTACCGGAGCGGACCAGCAGACATAGTCGCCCATGCAAAAAACGTAGCCGTTGAAGAAATCGTGGGATCCGTAAACATACACACGGTCACCGAAAACATAAGGCTCGCCGTCGGGAATGTATTCCCACGAGGGTAGATAGGGATTAAAGGCTTGCTTTTTCATAGCGTTCTCCTTTTTGAGATGAGAATGAATTTCTGAAATTATGCAGAGGATCTGTTTCGGCAGATCACCCGCTGATTACAAATGCTTTACGGTATTCGCTGGGGGAACAGCCGCGATGCTCATGGAAAAGACGGCTGAAGGACGAATTGCTGCCGAACCCGCTGCCGTAGGCGATATCGGCAATGGACATCTCCGGCTGCATGAGCATGACCTCCGCTGCTTTGAGCCGCCTCAAGGTGAGAAACTCATTGAACGGGCAGTGGAGATATTTTTTGAAAAGACGCGAAAAGTAGTATTTGGAAAGGCCGAAATGTGCCGCCACATCTTCGATGCACAGCGGTTCGGCATAGTGCTGATCTATGTACTGCGCCACCTTTGAGAAGATGGCCTTGTATTCCTGCTGTTTATCCACACGTGAATGACTGTTTTCCGGCTCGCGCAGATTATGGTTGAGCAGCCGCTCGACCAGCTGGAGGGTATAGGAATCCACCAGCAGTTCCCGCAGCTCGTTGTCGCTGAAATAGGCTCCGCGCATCTTCTCAAGCAGGGTGGTCACAGCAAGGTGCAGCGTGGGCAGCTCGCTCCGGGTCAGGTAAACAGGATGACGCAGAGAGGTCATCACGCAGGAAGCACTGCGGATATTTTCGATGAAGTCAAGCGAAAGGAAATAGACAAACCCGTTGCAGTCACGCGCCGGCGCAAGGGAGTGAACGATGCCTCCGGGGATTATCATGATATCTCCCGGCGCGATAGTGTAGGTCTCCCCCTCCGCCATGCATTCGTAATGCTCATTTACGCAGAGGATTATTTCCATTGCGGCATGCCAGTGCTCGGGATAGCTGGTTCCCCGGTGGGTATACCAGATGCGCATGGATGTGCCGGGCAGGAACTCTATATTCTCCTGCTGTCCATCCAGCATCTGGTAGGTATCGGGGTCGCCTACAGGCTGTTTGTAAGGTGATTTTTCCGTAAATCCGGCCATCGCTCCTGCCTCCTTCCTTATGCGGTACCGTGTCAGCCGCCAATCAGTCCCACTGACACAATTCCCTTGATAGCATTGTAGCAGAAAACACATTACAAATAAAGTCTTTTGCCAAAATTAAAAAAATAAAGCAACGCATAGAAAGAATTATTGTGCAATACATTGTATGCTTAAAACATCGCAGGTGAGTATGAGTAATACTGCACCTTCCAGAAAAACACACTGAAAGGGATAATTCAATGAACAAGATTTCTGTTACCCGGCGCACCAACGCACCGACTATCAGCCGTATGATTTACGGTCATTTTTCCGAGCATCTCGGTCGCTGCATCTACGGCGGCATCTTTGTGGGCAAGGACAGCCCTATCCCCAACACCAACGGCATCCGAAACGACGTTCTCGAGGCACTGAAGAAGCTGGAGATTCCCGTACTCCGCTGGCCGGGCGGCTGTTTTGCCGACGAGTATCACTGGCGTGACGGCGTGGGCGAAAAGCGTCGCCGTATGGTCAATACCAACTGGGGCGGCGTTGTGGAGGACAACTCCTTCGGCACCCACGAGTTTATGGAACTGTGCCGTCTTATCGGCTGCGAGCCTTACGTCAACGCAAACGTCGGCAGCGGCACCGTCCGCGAGATGGCCGGGTGGGGTGAATACCTCAACAGCGACAGCGACTTCCACACCGTTCAGGAGCGTTGGGCAAACGGCAGCAAGGAACCCTTCAACGTCAAGTACTGGGGCATCGGCAACGAAAACTGGGGCGGCGGCGGCAATATGCGTCCCGAATACTACGCCGACGTCTACCGTCAGTTCCAGACCTTCTGCCGCACCTACGGCGACAACAAGCTGCATCGCATCGCCTGCGGTCCCAACGGTGACGACTACAACTGGACTCAGGTCATGATGGAGCGTGCAGGCGGCTTTATGGACGCCCTGACACTACATTATTACACTGTACCCTTCTGCTGGGAGAACAAGGGCAGCGCCACCGAATTTGACAACGACGCATACCTTGAGACACTGCGCAAGGCATCCTTCATGGACACCCTTATCAAGCAGCACTCCGCCATCATGGATCGCTTCGATCCGGAGAAGCGCGTTGATCTGTTTGTTGACGAGTGGGGCTGCTGGTACAACGTCGAGGAAGGCACCAATCCCGGTTTCCTCTATCAGCAGAACACTATTCGCGACGCTATGGTTGCCGCCATCTCCCTGAACATTTTCAACAAGCATTGCGAGCGCGTGAGAATGGCAAACATCGCCCAGACTGTCAACGTGCTGCAGGCCGTCATCCTCACCGA
>JAZUPE010000089.1:0-5563 GCA_045605025.1 Acutalibacteraceae bacterium | reverse complement strand
CGGCATCGGAATTGTCGATGTTACCGACGGTGAGCCGATGCTGATCTCGGAAGACGACCACGCGCATCTTGCTCCTCTCGAGGGAGCGCAGTAATCACCCTTAGCGGAGGAAAATATTATGATAATCATGTCGGTGGATCTTGGAAAGGCGCGCACGGGCATTGCCATCTGCGACCGCGGCGAGATAATGGCGACCCCTCTCACCGTTATCGAAGAATGGAACAGAGACCGCCTTTTGGAAAAAATATGCGAAATAGCCGTCGAGCGCAAAGTACAGCGCATGGTGGTTGGACTGCCGGTCAACATGGACGGCAGCGAGGGCGAGAGCGCTCAGGGTGCGCGCGAGTTTGCCGACCGCCTGCGTGAGGCAAGCGGCATCGAGGTAGTAATGAGCGATGAGCGCGGTACCACCAAAACCGCCATCGGCTATCTCAACCAGAGCGACACCCGCGGCAAGCGCCGCAAGGCGGTAATTGATGCCGTCGCCGCAAGCATTATTCTGCAGGATCACCTCGACCGCCGCCGCAATGACGGCGAGCAGCCCTGACAGAGGTTGACATACGGGAATAATGATGTATAATTATTCAACACGATGACAAAAAGCCCTCGGGCAGAAATGAGGATACATATGATAATAATCGGCGAAAAGCTCAACAGCTCCATAAAATCCGTCCGTGAGGCAATTGCTGCCCGTGACGCCGCATTCATCGGTGAGCTGGCGCTCAATCAGGATAAGGCGGGAGCTTCATGGCTGGACATCAACGCGGCCATGCTGCCTGACGAGGCAGACAGTCTTGTGTGGCTGGGTGAAACCTGCCGCGCTGTCAGCACAAAGCCGTTGTGCATTGATACTCCAGATCCCGAAAAAGCAGCCTATGCCCTTGAAAAGCTGGGTGAGGGCTGCATGATCAATTCCATCACCCTGGAAAAAGCGCGCTATGACGCTATGTCGGCACTGGCACTGAAGTATAAATCTCCGCTGGTTGCACTGTGCATGGAAGACGGCGGCGCTCCTGAGACTGTCGAGGATCGTGTTCGCATCGCCACCGCCCTGCGTGACCGTCTCACCGCCGACGGCATCGCCGCGCAGGATATCTATATCGATCCTATGATCTCTCCTGTGGGAGCCGTGGAGACCGCCGGCGCCGATGCGCTTGCAGTCATTTCCAAACTCAGCGCCACGCTGGATACCCATCTGGTGTGCGGACTTTCAAATGTATCCTACGGTCTGCCTGCGCGTCCCTATATCAACCGCGCATTCATGGTTGCCGCTATGGCTGCCGGTCTGGATGCCATGATCGTCAATCCGCTGGACGTGCAGCTCATGCGGCTGTGCCTTGCCGCGGAAGCCATGCTTGGCAGGGACGAATACTGCGAGAATTACATCGACTCTTTCCGCGACGGTTACTTCAACGACTGACAAAACAGCCGCGTCAGAGCCGGATTACCACCGGACTGACGCGGCGTTTTCTTCGCGTTGCCACGGTTGCAATTCCTTGCGCACGGATGTATCATAAACGTATTGCGGACGTGCGCAGTTGTTATGACAGAAAACAAATGAAATTGACGCAAAGCATCTTCTTAGTAGTTTAACGCACGCGTGGAAATAAACAGAAAACATACGAAAACAAATGAAAGCACCGTTGCTTCGGAAGCATGATGTGATCGGACAAAGCGAAAAAGGGGGAGAGCGTTCGTGTCAGTCGGACTGGTGCTTGAGGGCGGAGGTCAGCGCGGAGCCTATACAGCGGGAGTTCTGCAGGGACTCTGGAGCGAGGGGATATGCCTCGATTACGTCGTCGGCGTTTCAGCGGGAGCGCTGACCGGAATCAACTACGTCAGCGGCCAGCTGCGCAGGAATTACGATACATTTGTGAAATATTCCCCCGATCCGAGATACATGGGTTTCCGGCACATCAGAGACCATGGAAGTTTCTTCAATTTCGACTTCCTGCTGGGAGACATCATCTATGATCTGCTCCCCTTTGATTTTGAAGCCTTTTTCAGCAGTCCGTGCCGGATGCGCATCGGAACCACCGACTGCCGCACCGGTGAGGCGGTCTATTTTGATAAGGAATCCCTGCGGGAAGATCCGGCACTGAAAGTGCTGCGTGCCACCGCGTCACTGCCGCTGGTGTCGGATATGGTCAGCTTCCGCGGGCGCGACCTGCTGGACGGAGGAATTGCCGACCCGATTCCGCTCCAGAGGTCAGCACGACGATGGAAACGAGTTCAATATCGTCGTGCTGACCCGCAACGCCGGTCATGTCGACAAGCCGGATTTGATGCTTCCGTTGTGCAGACGGAAATACAAAGATTATCCGGCGTTGATTGGACTGCTGGAACACCGCGCCGAACTGTGCATCAATCAGCGCCGGTTTGCCTACGAGCAGCAACGCAGAGGCAAAGCCGTGGTTATCCAGCCTGTTGCGCCGCTGAAGATCGGACGCACCGAGCGGAACGCGGCAAAACTTGCGGCTCTCCACGATACCGCGCTGACTGAACTTGCTCTGAGAATTGAGGAAATCCGCTCCCTTTTGGAGCGGGATCGTGTAAAAATCCTAGAAAATCACGCCTGAACCGTAAAAACTTGCGGAAAGGTCTTTGAAAAAGCGAACAAATACTGTATAATATTATATTACCAAAACAGTTGCGGACAGTCGCGCAGAGAACATCAGCGGCGGCTGTGATATCCGCGGTACAGCCGGATACAGTTCCGGTGGGATATGGAGGGAACAATGGTTATTTTAGGCATCGATCCCGGATACGCAACGGTGGGCTTCGGGTTTGTACGCTACGTCGCGCCCCGCTTCGCCCCCGGCAAATACGGCGCAATACTTACTTCACCCAACGATGAATTCGGCACCAGACTTGCGGTTATCTACCGCAGCGTCTGCGAGCTTATTGACCAGTTCAAGCCGGACGTAATGTCGGTAGAACGGCTCTATTACGCCAACAACGCCAAAACTGTCATCGGTGTTGCCGAAGCCCGCGGCGTAGTGCTGCTTGCTGCAGAACACAAGGGTGTGCCCGTGTGCGAATACACTCCTCTGCAGGTCAAGCAGGCGGTCACAGGATACGGACAAGCGCCCAAGGCACAGGTTCAGGAAATGACCCGTCGTCTGCTGGCACTCAAGGAGATACCAAAGCCGGACGACACCGCCGACGCTCTTGCACTGGCGATATGCCACGCCCAGAACAGCGGCCGCAAGCACGTCATCGAGGTGCGCACCGTTGTGGAACAGCGTGTTCCTGCCGCCCAGAGAAAACCTGCTCCCGGCAGAAGAAACGGCCGGTGATTATCTTAATTTCCACCGCGAATAATCAACAAGAATTTACGGAGACAATATGATATACTCATTGACCGGCGAACTGCTGGTGTGTGAACCGGGCAGCGTTGTCATTTCCTGCGGCGGAGTGGGTTTCCACTGCATCGTTTCCGGCACCACTCAGCGCGCAATGCCTCCCATCGGACAAAAGGTGTCCGTCTTCACCCATATGAACGTCACGCAGGATGCCATCACGCTCTACGGGTTTTCAACCAAAGCGGAGATGTCCTGCTTCAGAATGCTGACCGGCGTGTCTGGTATCGGCTCAAAAACCGCCATCGCCGTGCTTACCGCCATCAGTCCCGAACAGCTTGCGGTCAGCATTGCTGCCGGTGACGCCAAGGCGCTGACCGCCGCCCCCGGTATCGGTCCCAAGCAGGCACAGCGCATCGTGCTGGAACTCAAGGATAAGATATCTGGAATTCAGCCTGTGATAAGCGCTGAGATGCCAGGTGTGGTGCTGCCGTCGGTGTCTTCAGCAGGTTCTGCCACCGAAGCCATCAAGGCTCTGGCTGCGCTGGGATATTCCCAGACCGAGGCTGCGCAGATGGTTTCCCGTCTCGACCAGTCCATGACCGTCGAGCAGATGATAGCCGCGGCGCTGCGTTCTGCCGCACAGCAATAGTTTTCAACCCGTACAGTCCGGAAATCACATTCCGGAAAGGAGTTCAATGAAAAAAATACTCTGCATTGTTCTTTGCGCCGTTATCTCCCTGACTGCCCTGTGTGCCTGTGGGGAGGGCGAGGTCGTTGTGTCGGAAAGCGACGCCGTGTCCGAAATGAAGTGGATAGACCGTCAGTTTGCTGAAGCGGAGGAGATGTACGCTTGGTTTGCCGGCTGTTGCAAACCCTCCTGCGATATGTCTGCAACCGCCGACGTTGATGGTACGGTGTATGTTCGGGTCACTGAACCCGGTCTGAGCGATATGACTGCCCTGCGATCCGGTCTGGAGGAGATGTTCTCCGTGGAGATCGTCGATGACCTCATGAACACTGAGGTCTACTCCGGAGCGCCCGTGTTCCGAGAGATAGATGGCAGACTCTACTGCTGCAGTGAATCATCCGGTCAGGTGCCTCACGATCTGGGCGAGCGCATCGGCACAATAGATTCTCAGGTTGGCACGGAAATGATCTACCGCGTAGATGTTACCTACGATTATTATTCCTCAAGCTTTGCTGCCTCCTGCGATTACCAGCTGCTGCTGGGGGAAGACGGCAAATGGCGCTTCCAGAACTTTGAACTGCCTGCGCTGCTCATCGCGGAAAAGATGTTCACAGACACTCCGGAAGAATGAATATTTCTCAGTTAAGGATACAAACCTTATGGCAAAAGATTACAACGGTATAGTCTTTGACGGCGGTTCGCCGGAAGACACCGATTATGAAAACCGGCTGGTAGACCCTGTCTATCAGGGGTATGAACAGGACGGAGACAATCCCCTTCGTCCCCAGACCTTTGACGACTATATAGGTCAGCACAAGGTCAAAGAGAATATGAAGGTGTTCATTGACGCGGCGCTTGGGCGCAGAGAAACACTCGATCACGTGCTGCTCTACGGTCCTCCGGGACTGGGCAAAACCACCCTCGCAGGAATCATTGCCCGCGAGCTGGGTGTCGGTCTGCGTATCACCTCCGGACCGGCTATTGCTCGACCGGGCGACCTCGCTGCAATTCTCAGCTCGCTCAATCACGGTGATGTGCTGTTCATCGATGAAATTCACCGCCTTGCCCGTCAGGTGGAGGAGATACTCTATCCGGCGATGGAGGATTTCGCGATAGATATTATGACCGGCAAGGGACAGGGAGCCATGAGCTACCATCTCCCCCTGCCGAAGTTCACTCTGGTGGGAGCCACCACCCGTGCAGGACAGCTGTCCGCGCCGCTGCGTGACCGCTTCGGAATGCTCATGCGTCTGGAGCTGTACACCACCGAAGAACTGGCGGACATTGTCACCCGTTCGGCTTCCATTCTGGGCATTGACATTGACAATGACGGCGCGCTGGAGCTGGCGTCCCGTTCCCGTGGTACTCCCCGTATCGCCAATCGCCTTCTCAAGCGCTTCGGCGAGTACGCTCTGTACATCCGGTTTTTGAACCGCGCTGAACGCAAACGTGCTCTCAGGTGCAAACTGGACCTTCAGGATGCCACTCGCTTCATCGAACGTTGCTTTCGTATTCATGAACAAGACGCCGTAGGCCTGCTTCTGCTTCTTCACCGCAGCCAGCGTCGCCT
>JAZUPE010000088.1:0-37762 GCA_045605025.1 Acutalibacteraceae bacterium | reverse complement strand
ACAGATATTGCTGTGAGCTGTATCCTGATTTTGCGCCGGTTGCCAACCCCTTTGACGTGTCAAGATATTTTGAACTGCTTGACGGCTCACACCTTAGCATTACATATACGGATTCTCAATGGCGAACGGTCACGCAGGAGTGTGAGATTCCCGATATATACGAATGAAATCAGCCGACCGACAGCAGCTCAACAATCGACAGAATAACCGCTGCATGGCATAACTGTGGGTTTTATGCTCTGTCAGTGCGGAATAACAGCAAGAATTGAGAATAGTCCCCCTTACATACAACCACCGGTTGTCGGTTCGATTCCGACCAGTAGCTCCAATACCCCCGACAACACTGTCGGGGGTATTTTGTATCCCTGTCCCTTGCATATTCGTCACGGAACGCCTATAATTAATTAAGGAGGGATGCATGATGAATTACCACTCTGTCGTTATTGAAAAAAACAAAAACGTATCTGAAATTATCGAACAGATTACCGCAGTGACAAAGCAGCTGTCCGCTCTTGCAGAGGAGGAGAAAGCGGTTTCCATAGACCTCTCGGTGCTGGATGAAGCTATCAGCGATATTGACGGCTTTGTGCAGTATATGCACTCGGTAGAAACCCTCTGCCGACAGACAGTCACCGTGCTGGAGATCGAGCAGCTGCATTCAGGTTCTTTCCTGCGCAGCCTTTCGGAGCTGGAAGCCGTGAATAGGAGAGCCGGCGGAATATACGGTAATATCTGCAATCTGCTGAGAGATTGGAAAGCTATTGGAAAGGGCGAGCGGCTGGATCAGCTTAACAGCGTGCTGGAAAAGGGTCACAGTTTGCTGTTTGAGCTTGATCTGGCTTTGAATATGTTCATAGATGCAGCACAGAAGGATGCCATGAGTTCGCTGGAGGATGTCAGTTCGGAATGCATCGTTGAGTCGCCGAACATATACGCTCCGTCTGCTGCCCCGGAGGTATTGGAAGATTGTTGCTGCGGAGAAAGCTACGGTTACTGTCCGGCACCGGCCCCCGGCAGCTGGAGTGATGATACTGAAATTAGTTTTAGTGCAAGCAAAGATCCTGTTGACGACCAGGAGTATTGCATGGGCAGCGGTGAAGGCGTAGACGAAGCGTTCACAACACATCTGCACTTGCCCGTTTCGGAGCAATCGGCGGCCAGGGCAAAGAAGGTCAAGCCGGTTCGTGTGGATTCGGTTTCTTTCTCCGTACTGTCTCCTGAACGGGTCAAAGCAGGAGAGTATTCCTCCGTGGATGTATATATGTACACGAAATCCCAGCGTAAGTTAATCGAAAAAGCCATCAAAGCGGCAAAGGAAGCCGTGAAAGAAACCGGCAAAAGCGGCTTTTCGGTCAGTCGCGGTACGGAGGTCAGCATCATTATGACATCCGATGATGTAAAGATCACCGACGAGGTGGACACCCGCACGTGGGATGGGGAATGCTGTCAGTTCGATTTCCAGTTCTTTGTTCCCGAAGATTATCCCAAGAAGCAGATTGCCTTTACCTGTCAGGTGCTGTTCGGCGGCATACAGATTACTCGGCTGCATTTCACGATCAGCCTCTCCAGCAGGAATGCAGCCCGTGTGCCGGTCAGAGTTAAGCGTAAAGACTGCCGCAAGGCATTTGTTTCCTATTCGCATATAGACGCAGAAAGGGTGCTCAACCAGCTTGCAGCGATCGTTGAGGTCGCTCCGCGCATGGTTTTCTGGATGGACAGCCAGAGCATGGAAAACGGCGATATATGGCGCAAAGAAATTCGCAGAGCCATACGCAATTCCGATGTGTTCCTGCTGTTTTGGTCGGTTTTCTCCAGCATGTCCGCAGAGGTGGAAAAGGAATGGCGCTACGCAAAGAAAAAGAAAGGTGTACGCTTTATTTTGCCCGTGCCCCTCGATCCCCCAGCGCAGTGCCCGCCGCCGGAGGAGCTGGGGAAACATCTCCATTTCGGACATCGCTATGTTTCCTACAAAGAGAAAATGAATGGACTGACTTTTGCAAGCAGCAAACAACTCAAAAGGATAAAATAAGCGGACAGCAGGCTGCGGGGCAAAACCAATTCTGTTGCCCTGAGCCGCAGATTGTCGGTTCGATTCCGACCAGTAGCTCCAACACCCCCGACAACACTGTCGGGGGTGTTTTTGCGTGCAGCAGGATTAGCATACTTGACAAAATTAATTCTATATAGTAATATTCTATATAGAAAGGTGGCGGCTGTGTGGAAACTAAAGGAGGATATCTGATATCGCGCATCAAGCAGACTGGGACCAGAATTTTTGACCGTATGCTCAGCGAGTCAGGGATCGACGAATTCAACGGAGCGCAGGGCAGGATATTGTATGTGCTCTGGCAGAGTGATGAGATCAGTATCAGCAGTCTCTCGGCGCAGACCAGCCTTGCCAACACCACCCTTACGTCCATGCTTGATCGGATGGAGGGTTCGGGACTTGTGGTCAGGAAGTCCGATCCACGGGATCGACGCAGCAAGCTTATTGCGCTGACAGACAAAGCAAAATCAATACGAAGCGATTACGAACGCATATCGCAGCAGATGAACGAACGCTACTACGCAGGCTTCTCGGAATCAGAAGTCATACAATTTGAAGCGTATCTGCAGCGAGTGCTGACAAATCTTGAATCGGAGGTATAAAATTATGAAAAAGATTTCTGTTCCTGCAACCAATGATCTCTGTCCGCAGACGCTGTTTGTCTACGGGTCCATGAATGACGATGAAACACCGGATTTTGGGTTGTTCTGCTGGTTCAGCTATTGCTGGATCGACCAGCTGGGCGTAATCTGTTCCATCGGAGGAAGCAAGCGCACGCTGGAGAACATCCGCAGAAACGGCGTGTTTTCTGCAAATCTGGTGGTGGAGGGCAATCTGCCCCTTGCCGACTATTTCGGTACGGCAGACGGACGGGACGCAGATAAGATGGATGTATCCGTGGAATGGGAAAATGGCGCGGTTCTGCCTGTGCCCGTGCTGTGCAGCAGCCCGTTCAGTTTTGAACTGGAGGTTGACAGAGAGCTTTCCACCGGGGAAAATGACGAAACAGTGCTGATATGCCGCATCCGGAATGTGCTCAAGGACGAAGCGCTGACCGACCCTTCGCTTACTTCTGAGGAACTGCTCAGAGAAACAGCGGCAGTACGAACCTGCGTCAACGACGATTACTGGTCGTGGGACGGCAGGCATCTGGGCAAATGGCACGAGCGTGCAAAGGAAATTAAGCCCGATGTGGAGATTGGTGCAGCGGCACAAGGCAACTGAAAAAGCATCAGCTATACTTTTCGAAAAAACGGACACCGGTCGCGATACTCCAGTATCATCGCCGGTGTCCGTTTTTTATTGTTTCTGCTGAATTAATTTATCCGCTCAACCTCGCCGCCGCTGAGACGGTAAACTTCTCCATAATACTCAGTCTTCCCGTCCTTGCACACGATGATCGCATTGTCGCACAGACCGTATATCACGCGCTCCACGGAGGCATTGAGGATGGTTGCCGCAATTCTGTCCGGTTCAAAATGGGGGTCGGTGGAAATATCCACGCATCCGATGCCGCGATATACCGTGGCGTTGTACACACCGTAGGCAGGGTCATAAAGTACGGCGGTTTTCGCCATATTTATCGTTCCTGCGCTCATGCCGATGACCACGCCCGGATGCTGGCGGATGATGTCCACCAGTCCGTACTTTTCAAAATAGCCGAACTGGGCAAGGGTATCACCGCCCGACAGCCACACCACATCCGCATCGCGAATGGCGGCCTGTGCTTCCTGCGGTGTCATGCGGCCATCGACAACATAAGCGCGCTCGAAGCTGATTCCGGCGTTCCTGAACCACTCGAGAAAGTATCCGGAATAATAATCGGTTTTGTCGTGTTCCCGCTCAAACTCCGATGCCACAAGTGCAAAACTGCCCCGATCGGGAATCAGGCGATCAAACAGCTGTGCGGTGTCTTTGTCAAATCCGTCGGGGAACATGCTGGTCAGAATATATGTACTCATTATTTCTCCTTGTACGGCGTAAATAATGCAGACAGTATAACACATGCCAAAGATACGTTCAATCGGGATTTCGCTTTGCATCAATGAAAACATACCGACTTCTATATTTATTGAGGGTAATCAAGGACAAATAATGATAATTTATCAGGCAAAATATCACGTGAAAATTGATAAATAATAGAAATATTCTATTTCTGAATATATTTTGCATTGAAATCGTTTTCTGAACATGGTATGATGAAGCCAAACTCATATAGAGGAGCAGAAGAAAATGAAATACGGTTTTTTTGATGAGCAGGCACGTGAATATTGCGTGACCAATCCTGCTACGCCTGCACCCTGGGCGAACTATCTGGGTTCTCCCGAATACGGCGCAATCATCTCCAATAATGCCGGTGGTTACAGCTTTGAAAAGAGCGGTGCCCACGGTCGTATCCTCCGCTATCGCTTCAATGACAATGACGATCCCGGTCGTTACATCTACCTGCGTGACGATGCCGACGGCGATTTCTGGTCCGCTTCCTGGCAGCCCGTAGGTAAGTCTCTGGATGTTTATTCCAGTGAGTGCCGTCACGGTACCGGCTATACCTATATCAAGGCTGGCTACAAGGGCATCGACAGCTGCGCCGCCTATTATGTTCCTATGGGCGAGACCTACGAGGTCTGGCAGCTGACCGTCACCAATAGCTCGGATACAGAACGTAATATTTCGGTTTTCGGATACGCTGAGTTTACCACTGAGAACAACTACGAGCAGGATCAGGTCAACCTGCAGTACACTCAGTTCATCACCAGAACCTACTTCGACGGCAACCGCATCCGTCAGACCATCAACGAGAACTGCGTAGATGCATTCAACGGCAATTCCGTCAAGTGCCGCTTCTTTGGTCTTGCCGGTGCCGTGGTTGCCAGCTACTGCGGTGACAAGGCAGAGTTCCTCGGCCGCTACAACGGCTACGGTCGTCCTCAGGCAGTCACCAGCGGCGACTGCGGCAATAAGCTCAACTACAACTGCAACCCTTGCGGCGCTCTGCATACCAAGCTGACCCTCGCTCCCGGCGAGACTAAGGTCATTGCCTTCGTACTTGGTCAGAAGTCTCAGGAAGTTGCCGGTCAGATCATCGACCGCTATGCCGATCCCACCGTCTGCGCCTCCGAGATCGAGGCTCTGCGTACCTACTGGCATGGCAAGTTGGATAACTTTACAGTTAACACTCCCGACGAGGAGTTCAATTCCATGATCAATACATGGAACGCCTACCAGTGCTTCATTACCTTTGTCTGGTCCCGTGCTGCTTCCTTCTCCTACTGCGGACAGCGCAACGGCTACGGCTACCGCGACACCGTACAGGATATTCAGGGAATCATCCACCTCGATCCCGAGATGGCCCGCAAGCAGCTTGAGTTCATGCTGTCCGCTCAGGTATCCAACGGCGCTGGTCTGCCTCTGGTCAAGTACACCCACAATCCCGGCCACGAGGACACCCCCGATGACGACAGCTATGTGCGCGCTACCGGTCATCCCTTCTATCGTGCCGACGACGCCCTGTGGCTGTTCCCCACCGTGTACAAGTACATCGGTGAGACCGGCGATGTTGACTTCCTCGACAAGGAAATCCTCTACGCCGACAAGGACACCGGTTCCGTCTACGACCACCTCAAGCGCGCCATCGACTTCAGTCTCAACCACCTCGCCGCACACGGCATGCCCGCCGGCCTCCACGCCGACTGGAACGACTGCCTGCGCATGGGCGAAAAGGGCGAGAGCGTGTTCGTTGCCATGCAGCTCTATCTGGGCATGAAGATCATGGTGGAGTACGCACAGCTGCGCGGTGATGACGAGTATCTCACCTTCATTGAAGCCGAAGCAAAGAAGCTCTACGATATCATCCAGAAGGAATGCTGGGAAGGCGACCGCTACATTCGCGGTATCCGCGACAACGGCGTCGTGGTTGGCTCCAAGAACGATCCCGAAGCTTCCATGTGGCTCAATCCTCAGTCCTGGGGAGTCATCAGCGGGGTTTCCGATGCAGAGCAGGGAATCATCTCCATGGACAGCGTCTACAAGCTGCTCAACACTCCCTACGGCGCACGGCTTCTGGCTCCCTCCTACAAGAAGCATTACTTTGACGGCGCTCTCATGATGCTCTTCAACGGTTCCACCAAGGAGAATGGCGCCATCTTCTGCCAGTCTCAGGGCTGGCTGATCCTCGCTGAGGCCATGCTGGGTCGCGGTGACCGAGCCTACGAATACTTCCGTGAGACCAGCCCTGCCTGCATGAACGACAAGGCTGACATCCGCGTCCTCGAGCCGTATGCACACAACCAGTTTGTCGAAAGCGTTGATTCTCCCTTTGAGGGCCGCGCCCACGTTCACTGGCTGACCGGCACCGCCTCCACCGTCATGGTGGGCTGCGTCGAGGGTATTCTTGGTATGCGCCCTGATGCCAACGGTCTGTGCATCTCCCCGTCCATTCCCTCCAAGTGGGATAAGGTTGAGATTACCAAGCAGTTCCGTGGCTGCAAGCTGAACATCACCATCGAGAATCCCAACGGCAGGCAGTCCGGCGTTACCGAGTGCATAGTCAACGGCACCGCTGTCAACGGCTGCTACATCTCCGACAGCCTGCTCATGCCGGTCACCGACATCGTTGTCAAGCTGTAATCAAAGGATATGCAGATTACGATTTGTAATATAAAGGTATAAATATAACGGAGCGTCTCGCGTTTGCGGGGCGCTCCGTTGGTTTTTGCATATTCTATAGCTGGAATCAATCCTCGTCATCGTCTTCAAGGACAATTTCACCATCGTATTTCTCGTCAGGAATGAACTCCAGAATATCCCCCGGCTGACAGTCCAACTCGGTACATATTGCGCACAGGGTGGAAAAGCGAATGGCCTTGGCGCGGTTGTTTTTGAGTATGGAAAGGTTGGAAAGTGTGATGCCAACCCGCGAGGCAAGCTCGGAGACGCCCACCTTGCGTTTGGCCATCATCACATCAAGATTGACAATGATCGGCATCGTTTTTCCTCCCTTCTATATGGTCAGGTCGTTTTCTTTTTTATACTGGATAGCGGCTCTGAACAGGTCAGCAAAGACCTTGGTCAGAATAGCCAGCAGTATGAATATTGTGGTGATAATGATTGGGAAGATGGAACTCAGGAAGAACATTGCAACAAAGAACATTATTCCAATAATAAGCGAGCACAGAGATATAAGATTCAGGCACATGGTGTTCTGCCGCACGAATGCCTTGCCCCTGGATATGTTTATGGTCAGGGTAAGAGCAAGACCAAGCAGCGCCAGTACGGGAATACCAACACAGTACAGCAGCGACAGCATGACCTCATAGCTGTTGGGGGCAAGCTTGATGCTCGCGGCGGTTACGTAGCCGCGCACCAGCCACGGCAGGGCAACATATATACAGATGCCCGCAATGATGATGATTGTAATGATTACGCTGGAAATGATTCCGACAACACGTATTCTTCTATTAGAATTATTATAATTCATTTTCTATCACCTCATAGAAAAAAAGATGCTGTATTTTTTGTTTTTCGGACCGGTGAAAGTCAAAAGCAATCAACGGCAAAGGGATTTACTGCAAAAACAGCATATCATACAATGACCGGAACAGACGGTCAGTTTTTTTATCTTCCTTGCGCATTTGGGAGGCTCCAACGGATGTAACGATAAGCGCGGGTTACGGCATATTTCACAAAAAATTGCTGGTTCTGTTTGTGCGTAAAGCTGCACAAGTCGTTACATATCACAAATCAAAAACGTTTTGCTTGTTGACATTTACCAAAGAATTGTTATAATGTCTGTGGTGGCTGACAGGAGAGCAAATAACAAATGCTCCTGCTCCTGACGACTGTATGAACATGTGCTTTTCATTTAAGAAAGGATGAGTATCAATGAGTACAGTATGGTCTCTGAGCAATATCAACGTTAACGATTTCCTTAAGCTGATCGACGCCTGCAAGGGCAACATCTATCTGGTCACCGGCGAGGGTGACAAGCTTAACCTCAAGAGCAAGCTCTGCCAGCTTGTCGGTCTGTCCCGTCTCATCGAGGGCGGCATCATCAACGACGCGTCTCTCGTCTGCGACAGCATCGAGGACGAAGCTGTTCTGGTGCGCTACAAGCTCTACAAGGTCATTGACGAGGCACCCGAGGCCGACCAGTAATCGCAACCCATCAGTTGGGTAGTCCAAAGAAAGTCGTCAGTAACCACCAAATAACCCAACGGTCAAACCCCGCCGGACTACCGGCGTTTACATATAACATACAACCCCGCCGGACATCCGGCGTTCACATAACCTGTGAACAAACACCGCCGAAAGGCGTTCATATATCGCCAATGCAGTAGAACAGTCGGCAAAAACGGTTTTTCCTCCTAAAAAACTGCCATCCGCTTTGGACCATAACGAAGCGCTTGCCTGCCGGACAAATTAATCTGCGGCGTTGGCCACAAAATTGCTTACGTCCCCTTTTCTTTTTGCCGGGCATCGATTTGAGATCGATGTCCGGATTTTTCTCTTTTATCTCCGGTTTCCGTGCCGGTCAAAGGTTCTTTTCAGGGCAGCCTCGGTGAAAAAGACGGGAATAATCAGAACGATGATCTGAACCAGTTCCACTATTGCTCCCGTATATCCGATGGTGTCCTCGCTTTTGCCCAAAGTGAGCAGTGGAGGCACAGCGGAAATAATCAGCAGAAGAAGTCCGGAATACAGCCAGAGTTTACCGCAGTATCTATGGGCGAATTCCCATGTATCACGGTTTTTCATGGACATTTCCGTGCGGTATCCGAAAATGAAGTTGATATCGACGGGGGCACGCTTCAGAAACAAAAGCCCGAAGCCGGTCATTGTCAGCGGTATCAGCAGATTCATAATCAGCATGAATGTCCAGAATCCCATAGCACGTCTCCGTATATCTCAATCAAGGGCTTCGGGGCTGTCGAAATCTCTCGGCAGCCCCGTATTGATTGTGATTAATTATTTGATGGTTTTACTCTCTGTGCCACTTGACGCCCTGGGGAGTGTCCTCGAGAATGATACCCTGAGCCTTCAGCTCGTCGCGGATGCGGTCAGCCTCGGCAAAGTTCTTTTCTTTGCGGGCCTGCTGACGCTTTTCAATGAGAGCCTCGATCTCGGCATCAAGGTTGTTCTCTTCCTCGCGGACATAAAGCAGTCCCAGAACGCCGGTCAGTTCGTTGAGCAGATCGAGAGCGTGCTTTACAAGCGCGCCGGAAGCGCCGGAGGAGGCACCGCAGTAGGTGTTGGCGTCGCGCACCAGATCAAAGATGCAGGAGATGGCACCTGCGGTGTTCAGATCGTCCTCCATAGCCTCGATGAAACGGGCGCGGTGGGCGGTCAGCTCGTCGGCAAGGACTTCCTCGCCATCGGCAAAGCCGTCAGTATCGCCGGCAGCCTTGAGCAGGAACTCAAGATTCTCGCGGCAGGTGTACATACGCTTAAGAGCAGCCTTGCTCTGCTCGATAACGTCAACGGAATAATTGAGCGGGCTGCGATAATGGCAGCCGAGGATCATCATTCTGATGGGCTCGTAGCCGAACCTTTCGGCAACGTCGCGGACGGTGAAGAAATTGCCCAGCGACTTGCTCATTTTCTCGTTGTCAACAGTGATAAAGCCGTTGTGCATCCAGTAGTTGGCAAAGGTTTTGCCGTTGCAGCACTCAGACTGGGCGATCTCGTTCTCGTGGTGGGGGAAGATCAGATCCTGTCCGCCGCAGTGGATGTCCAGAGTCTCGCCAAGGAAGCGGCGGCACATGGCAGAGCACTCGATGTGCCAGCCGGGACGGCCGTTGCCCCAGGGACTTTCCCAGTAGGGCTCGCCGGGCTTGGAACTTTTCCAGAGGGCAAAGTCAGTGCTTTCGCGCTTCAGCCCCAGATCGTCAACGCGCTCACTGGCGCCGTCCAGCAGGTCGGCGAGGGGGATGTGGGACAGCTTGCCGTATTCGCCGAAGCTGGAGGTGGAGAAGTAAACATCACCGCCCGATTCGTAGGCGTGACCGCGCTCGATAAGGCCGGAAATGATGCTGATAATCTCGTCGATGTTCTCGGTTGCTCTGGGATGAATGGTGGCGGGCTTGACTCCCAGACCCTTTGCGTCAGTCCAGAATTCCTCGATGTAACGCTCCGAAATAGTCGTGTAGTCGCAGCCTTCTTCATTTGCGCGGCGAATGATCTTGTCGTCGATGTCGGTGAAATTCTGAACGAAAGTCACGTTGTAGCCGCGGAACTCAAAATAACGGCGCAGAACGTCAAAGACGATCAGCGGACGGGAGTTACCGATGTGAATCAGATTGTAAACGGTGGGGCCGCATGCGTACATGCGCACCTCGCCGGGGTTGATGGGCACAAATTCTTCCTTTGTGCGGGTAAGGGTGTTGAATACTCTCATAATTCTTTCACCGCTGGCGGTTTTCCGCCCCTTTCGTATAGCTTCGAAAATATATCACGCCGTGAAAACGGCTTGCATTGCGTTACTGGTTATCGTCAGACATCGACTGGTCGGGCTGACCGTAGGTCCACACAACCAGAGAATTGCGTCCGTCGGTAAGATTGATTTCGGAAACACCGGAGAAATCACCGGTGATCTCCAGAGAAAAATCACGGCTGACGCCGGCGACAGGAAGCGCGGGATACAGCTCAATGATCGCAATATCCTCATCCACCATGCAGTTGTAGTCGCCCAGTCCGGCAAAGCCGTTGAAACTTCCGCTGAGTTTGATACGATCCGCGGTAAGCGATGCCGAGCTTACGGTTACGTCCATGCTTGGCTGTCCGGAAAGTATTTTGTTATAGAAGTATACACCTGCAGCTGAAAGCACCAGCACCGCAAGCAGTACTATTGCAAAAGTACGTGCCTTCTTTTGTTTGCGGGACTGTCCGGTTTCTGCTGCCGGAGATTGTGTTTCGTAATAATTCATGTCTGCCCGCCTGCCTTTTCAGCCTTTAGGGCATCCAGTTCGCTGCGCAGTCTGAGCAGCTCCTGCCAGACTGGATCGTCGTAGTGGATCTGATCCAGCTCAGCGGGACGCTGACCGGCAATTCGCACCACCTGCGCGGGCACACCCACTGCGGTAGCGTCCGCGGGAACTTCGCTGAGTACCACCGCTCCGGCGGCAATGCGCGCGTTGTCGCCAACGGTAAAGGGACCCAGCACCTTGGCACCTGAACCCACCAGCACGTTTTTGCCCAGCGTGGGATGACGCTTGCCCTTGTCTTTGCCGGTACCGCCCAGAGTGACTCCCTGATAGATGGTGCAGCCGTCGCCCACCACTGCTGTTTCGCCGATGACCACGCCCATACCGTGGTCGATGGTCACCCGACGGCCGATCTGCGCACCGGGATGGATCTCGATGCCGGTCTTGCGGGCGGCACGCTGGCTGATCCAGCGTGCGATAAATGGCATGCCGTGGCACTGGAACCATGCGGCACGGCGGTGAGCCATAAGGGCCTTGTATCCGGGATAGAGCAGACGAACCTCCATACGCGAGCGGGCAGCAGGATCGTGGTCCATTATGGCAGTGATAAGCTCCTTGCTGTATGCGGACATGGAAAGACCTCCGTTGACAGCGCCGGCTGAGCACTGTCAGTTACAGACCGGCGTGCAGATAAAAAATGTCAGGAAAGACGATCGAAGATGGAAGAAACCACGCCCAGTGCGGAAATAAACGCACGCTGGTCGTGACGCATTGGGAAGGTCAGCTGCAGCATGTCCTTTTCGGGACAATCCAGCTTGTCGATAGCACGCTCGAAGTTCTCATTGATACCATTGCGCACGCAGATGAGCTCGATAAGCATACGACGCAGCAGGTTGAGGATTTCGTTGGCGCGGATGAGAGCGTTGTCAGCCACGGCATCGCAGGCGTCACGCAGACTGTTGGAAACAAATGTCCAATATTCGTCATCGGAATTACCTTCCGCGGCGGCAGGCTCCTCAACTACAGGCACAGCGGCAGGCACTTCTTCCGCCAGCGTATCAATGACCGGCTCCTTGGGCTCCTCGACGGGGTCCATTCCGGTACCTTCATCGGCGATATCTTCAAAGGTATCCTGCTGAGGTTCAGACTGAGGACGCAGATCGCACAGATCATCCTCTTCCACGCGCCCGGAGGCATCGAGGGTGTTCATGGCACCCATGCGGTCGAACAGCGGTCTCCACCAGCTCTCAACGCGAACACTGCTGCTGCTGCAGATCTTGGCAAGAACGGAAACGCCGTCGGCCATATCATATTTCTTGACCAGACAATGCTCATCGCGGCTGATGGCTTTTTCTGCGACCAGCTGGAATTCGTTTTTCAGAAGATAATTAAAGCGCTGATAGGCTTTCATAATTGCCTCGGGAGATTCTTCGCCGCCAAGAGCGACGGCAACAAACCGCAGATCACCGCTTTCGGTGTTGTTATCGCCGGTGGTAAAAGCGGCACCGATCAGACCGGTACTCTTGGCGGCACCGACCAGACGATTGATACATTCATTGCGTTCCTGTAACTTGCTCATGATATACCTCCGTGATGTTGTATTTTACTGAAGAAAAGATTCTCCGTTCATAATGTCGGAAATAATGTGGATTGTGTGCGGTCTTACATGTCAGTGAAGAGATGACGGGCATCAATGGCGTAAACTGCGCCGGAAATCAGTGTGATAAGGGCGGAGAGCCAGAGCATTCCGTGACTCAGCCAGAGGCTGACGATGTTCAGAAGCACGAGATCGTTTGCTGCAATGCCGCCCAGAGTGCCCAGCAGTGACAGGGCGAACCGACATACAATAACGGTGACAATTGCAGCAATCTGGATGATGGTCTTGGCCTTGCCCCATTTGTTTGCTGCGATAACCATTCCCTTGGTAACCGCAACCATACGGATGGAAGTGATAAGGAACTCCCGGGCAAGAACGATGATGAGCACCCACGCCGAACACAGCCCGGAAGCCACCAGACAGACCAGCGCAGCGGTGACCAGCAGTTTGTCAGCGACGGGATCCATCAGCTTGCCAAAGTCGGTGACCAGTCCACGCTTGCGGGCGATGTTGCCGTCCAGCGCGTCGGTGATGGCGGCAGCGCCGAAAGCAAGGCCTGCCAGCAGCCACAGCAGCCATCCTCCTGCGGGAGCGGCCAGCAGCAGAGCTGCTACAACGGGGATAAGGATTATCCTTACCATAGTGAGTCTGTTGGGAAGATTCATAGCAATACCTCTATGCAGAAAATGTCCTTAGTCTGCTGCTGCCAAGCAGCGAAAAAAGCGTCAGTCGACCTTTTCACCAACAAGGTCACACTCCATGTAATCAGTGATGCGCACACGAATCAGATCGCCGGCGTTCATGCGCTTGCCGGCGGCATCGAAGAACACCTTGCCGTCGATGTCGGGTGCGTCAAATTCGCTGCGTCCGAAGCAGCACTCGGCCAGACGGTCAAAGCCTTCAACCACAACGTTAATCTCTTTGCCGATCATATCCTCGCTGTTGCGGTCAATGACGCGGGACTGTTCTTCCATGATGATATCCATGCGGCGGCTGCCTTCCTTGGCGCTGACACGGCCGGGCATATCGTATGCGGGAGTGTCCTCTTCAGCGGACCAGACGAAAACTCCCAGCTTTTCAAAACGTGCCTCGCGGACAAACAGAGCCATTTCTTCGATGTCCTTGCGGGTTTCGCCGGGGAAACCGACCATCATTGTTGTGCGCAGATTGATTCCTGGAACCTTTTCGCGGATGTGCTTTACAAGTGCCAGCAGGGAATCCTTGTTTCCTCTGCGGTTCATAGCCTTGAGCACCGGTTCGGAACAGTGCTGCAGAGGAATGTCCATATACTTGACGATTTTGGGCTGGGCGGCCATAACGTCCAGCAGTTCGTCGGTAACACGGTCGGGATAGCAGTACAGCAGACGGATCCACAGCAGACCATCAATGTTACACAGCTCGTTGAGCAGCTCGGGAAGCTTTACTTCGCCGTACAGATCCTCGCCGTAGCGGGTGGTATCCTGAGCAACGAGGATAAGCTCCTTGACGCCGCCTTCAACCATGTACTTTGCTTCCTCGATGATGTTTTCCATGGGACGGCTGCGGAAGCCGCCGCGGATGCCGGGGATTGCGCAGTAGGAGCAGCGATTGTCACAGCCGTCGGCAATGCGCAGATAAGCATAGAAAGGGGGAGTGGACTGGATGCGTCCGCCCTCCATGGGATGCTCGGATTTTTCGCCATACACGGAGAAGCGTTCGCCTTCCAGTGCTCTGCGGCAAACGTCTGCGATGTCGGCGTTGGCACCGATACCTACAACGGCGTTGACCTCGGGCATTTCCTCGAGGATATCGTCACGATAACGCTCGGCAAGGCAGCCGGTGACAACGAGGGCACTGATGCGGCCCTCAGCCTTGAGTTTGCCCAGTTCAACGATCTCCTCAATAGCTTCTTCCTTGGCGCTCTCAATGAAGCCGCAGGTGTTGACGATAGCGCAGTCGCACAGACCAACGTCCTCACCGAGTTCATAGCCGGCCTCACGCAGCTTGTAGAGCATCAGCTCGGCATCGCACTGGTTTTTGGGACATCCAAGGCTCATAATGGCAATCTTCTGGCTCATAATCTCGATCCTTTGTATGTATATAAATCTTATATGACGATAATGTGTCAAGATATTATAGCATATACAGTGCCTTCTCTGCAATATATTTATCTCATAATGTACAGGGTGGCACAGAAATTATAGTTTACATATTGACAAAGAATGCGGTATTATATAGACTGATGTCGGATGAATTTCAACTGCAGGGGAGTGATATCAATGAAACTGGACAGGCGAGCACGCGCGGACTGGCTGGACAACTGGCTGGCGGAAGGGAACAGCATTGAAAACAGCGAATACTATCGTGAAAAACAGGATGACGTGACTGCCGTAAGAATGACAGTCACGTCATCCGGAGCGCGTTGTCCGGTGAACGCCTACATAGTCAACCGCGACCACAAGCGCAAGGTGCTCAGAAGATTTATTGTCAGGCGCAGGGGAGAGGACTGCTTCAGCGTTGAGCACGAGTGGACATATGCGCCGCTGTTCATCCGCTGTTCCCGCAGAGTATGCAGCGACTACGGCTGCAGCAGAGAATGGGAGGCTCTGGAGCGAATGCTGCTGGAGGAAGGGCGTATCCTTCCCGGAAGCGTATATGTTCGCAGAGGAAACAACAGATGGTACGGCACCTCTCCCGGCTTCAAGCGCTATGTGAAACGCTGGTCAAACCGCGCAATCCGCCGCTACAGAGGAGAACTCGCACGCGGTCGCAGTGCTCACCGTATGACCTCCCGCAAATACGTAAATTATCTCTATTGAAAAAAGCCTGACCATGCAGGAGTTGATCTGCGTGGTCAGGCTTCATCTGATTTTGCGTCAAGCGATGGCAAACACTGCCGTTACGCGCATTTCGTCGCCCTCGGTTTCGGCAAAAACCTCGCCGCCCATTTTGTTCATCAGGTTGCGGCATATATACAGCCCCAGACCGCTTCCGCCGGTTTCCGAGGCGTTGGAGCCACGCCAGAAGCTGTCAAACATATGGGGCAGCTCGTTCTGCGGCAGACTGCATCCGGAATTGGCGATGGTCACAAGCTGGCAGTTTTCTTCGATGGAAAAGCTGATGGTGATACGTTTTCCGTCGCCGTACTTGATGGCGTTTTCCATGATATTCTGCAGCACTTCCACAGCACGGTTACCGTCACCCTTTATCAGGCAGTTGCGGTATTTGCCCACGGTCAGAACAGTGCCGGTCAGCTTCAGCTTATCCGAGTAGTATTCACTGACCGTGTTTACCATGTCGGCAAGATAGAATTCGCCGTCTTTAACCTCCAGCGAAAGAAAATCCTCCCTCGATGCGGTGACGATGCGTGAGACATATTCCTCGATTTCGCCTGCTTTTTCGTCGATCTTTCCTGCTATTTCAGTCTGCTTTTCCGGACT
The DNA here is from genome assembly GCA_045605025.1 of Acutalibacteraceae bacterium. Taxonomy (GTDB): domain Bacteria; phylum Bacillota; class Clostridia; order Oscillospirales; family Acutalibacteraceae; genus SIG598. Next base: position 21,781 of record JAZUPE010000088.1, on the reverse strand, counting down.
GTCGTACAGACCCTTTGTCAGTGCCTTGGAGTAAAGACGTATTGCAGAGAGGGGGATACGTATATCGTGGGAAAGGGCGAGAATCAGCTTTTTGCGGTCACGCTGCAGGGAAAGCTCGTTCTGTCTGTGCTGCTCAAGATTATTCCGGAGCATATCCATGCCCCAGATGAACCGGCCGAAGAAACGCTGACGGTTCTCCTTTAGCGGAACGGTCAGGTTGCCGCGGGAAAGCTCGTAGGGCATATCACGCAGCAGATAGAAGGGTTTGATGATCCGTACGCGTATGTACAACAGAACCGCTAGCACTGCAGCCGCGGCAATGCCAAGCGCGATATTCACAGTAGCCAGACTGCGGTCGGCTGTGCCGGTGTCCGTGCGGTAATCGAACCGGTAAAGAGCGCCGTCGATTTCCTTGATGAGATAATCGCTCCTGCCGCCCTCCAGCGTTCCGGGGGAGGCTGTGTCCACGGCAAGAATGGCGGTAAGAGAGGGATATTTAGTCATATCCACCCCGTCAATGCCGTCTGCGCGGATATCCTCTGCCGCGCGGGCGGCGTCCACACGATACTGCCGTCCGCTGACATCCTCCGCGGAGAGCAAAGAAATATTTGTTCCGGCAAATATCAGTGCGAACATCAGCAGAACAACGATTGTCATCCGGTTAAAGGCTTTCATGTCTTCACCGCCTTGCAGTTATTTGCGGGCATCCTGCTCCGCAATGATTTCTTCGGTTATCTTCACCGCTGATTCCACCATCTTCGGGCAGAATTCCACGAACAGACAATTATCCAGCGCGTGCTGCACGCCCTCGGGAGTGCGTATGTCGCAGCCCAGCAGATCGTTGCAGAGGTACGAGCCGTTGACCTCTGCAAACCGGGCAAGAAAACCGTCGGTGACTGTGTTGGCTCTCATGCGGCTGCCAAGGTCGGCGGCATCACACTGTCCGTACTTCATGCCCAGTACCATCAGCGCGCCTGTGCAGGCACCGCACACCTCGCCCTTGCGCATGCCGGTGCCGAAGCAGGCCCCCAGTCTGAGTGCCTGAGCCTCGGTCAGCCCCAGCTCGGGGGCAAACGCCGCCAGCACTGACTGAGAGCAGTGGAACTTCTCTCCGAACAGCTTCAGAGCGAGTTCTGTGTGTGTCATGTGATTTCCTCTCTATTCTATACGTCCTTGGCAAAGGAAACGTGTTTCGAAAGCTCGGAAAAGCCCCTGCGCAGGTAGAATTCATACGCGGGCATATCCCTGTCGGTCTGCAGGAAGATGTGAGTAAGACCCAGCTCACGCAGGGCGTTTTCGATGTGTTCGATGAACTCCGTGCCGATGCCCCTGCCCTGCAGGTCGGTGCGCACGCACAGTTCCTCGATGTAGTATTCCGTGCCGGAGTACCAGTGCTTGATGTGACCCATGGACAGCGCGGTCATCTCCTCACCGTCGAACATGGCGTAAGTGAGGGAATTTGCGCTGCATATCAGCTCGGTGATGTACATGGTCAGCTGGTCATCGTCGCTCCAGTCGTCGTTCCATGGCTCTTTTGTGAACACATCACGGAAGAACGCCTTGATGTCCTCAAAGCTTTCGGGGGTAAGCTGTCTGAATTCCATTGATTGCTCCTTGATATTTTCAGAATGTTATCTTCATCAGCAGGCACTCCGCGCCGTCATCAATGATGGTGCCCACGGTTCGGAATCCGGCTTTCTCATAGCATCGCACCGCGCGGACGTTCTCCGGCTCGGGGTCGATGAACACCTCGGAGATATCCGGGTGACGCTCCCGTATCAGTGCAACCATCTGCCGCAGGGCTTCGGTGCCGCATCCCTTGCCGCGGTTGTCGGGAGAGCCTATCCACATGTCAATACCGGCAGAATACTCATCGTGCAGATAATACTGAATAAAGCCTGCCGCGCCGCCGTCCAGCAAAATGAAATACGGAAACACATCCATGGGGGAAACGATGCGCGGACGGTATTTTTCTCTCACACGTTCAAGGCTGACCGGCGGCTCGTTCTTCACGTCGCACCACACCCACTGCCGCAGCTCCGGCTCGTGAAACCAGTCGCGCAGAACGGTATAGTCCTCAGTGGTATCGTGCATAGGGCGCAGAGATATCATTGTGTACGGCATGGTTCTTCCTTTCGTGCTATAACACCAGCTCAAAGAAAAGCTCGGCACGTTCATTGTCGTTGTATCTTTCAATCTCGGTAAAACCGCTGCTGCGATAGAGATGCTGAGCCGCGGAAAGTTCCCTGCGTGTATCAAGGCATATCCTGCTGTACTGCTGCTCTGCGGCGTACCCGATGGCATGATTCAGCAGCATTCGTCCACAGCCTCTGCCCTGATATCCTGGCAGCACAAACATCCGCTTCAGTTCAGCAACTCTGGTATCTGTATCGATTATGCGCAGCGCAGCTGTTCCCGCGAGGACATCGCCGTCCCATAGGCACCAGAAGCAGCCGCAGTGCATATAGTATCCCTCAATGTCCGCGATATCGGCGTGCCTGTCCGAGGGTGAAAAGGGAATACCGAGCGAAGCAAAGCACTTTTCGAAAAACTCGCACACCGATGGCTGCATATCCGCGGTAAAAGCAGCAATTTCCATAATGATCTCCCCGTATACCTACGCCTGCAGCAGCTCAACTATCTCCGACAGCTCGCCGCAGATGTAATCCGCTCCGCAGTCAGCGTCCTGACGATGCACCAGCACGGTGCGCAGTCCGGTTTTTCTGCCGCCCTGTACATCCGCAACGGGATTGTCGCCCACCATATAGCAGACCTTGGGGTGGCCCACAGCGGCGAGCGCGCGCAGGAATATCTCTGCCCTCGGTTTTTCATATCCGATCTCCGAGGAAAGAAAGCAGCCGGAAACATATCCCTTCAGCCCAAGCCTTTCCACGACCTGCGTCAGCTCGGGAAAGTTGTTGGAAAGGATGTAATTCTCATAGCCCATTTCACGGCAGCGCGCAAGAACCGTCTGCGCGTCGTCGTAAAGGAGGTAATCGTAATCTATTACGTTCCTTCGGAACTGTGCGCACACCTGTTCAGCATCGCCGCCCACGCCGTTCTCAGCACAGAATCCCCGCAGAGCGTCCAGCAGATCGTCCCACCACAGCTCGCCGGTGCGATGAGTATATTCTCTTTCGGGCGAGTACCACGAACAGGAACTCACCAGAAATGCCTTCAGCATCTGCTCCTCAAAAGAGTATCCGTGCTGCTCCATCGCAGCGGTAAGCGAGCAAAGAAAGGATTCGTTCGGGTATAACAGCGTGCCGTCAAAATCCCAGAAGATCACCTTTCTGACTGCGGGAGAGACGGATATCGTCCTGATCCTTTTTGCTGTCCTCACAGCGGTCAGCCTGTTGGTTTTTGCAAATGGCAGGTTCGGTTTGACCTTGCACACACGGTCAAAGGTCACGTGTTCCTTTTTCTTCTTTGCCATGCCGCACCTCCTATCGCAGAGGGAAAATCATCTGCCGCGGAACTTCTCCATGCGGAACATGACGCCGTCCTCCAGCTCCTTGATGCCGTTTTTGTAGTCGTAGCCCATTTTTTTGTAGAACTCCACGCCGGTGATGGAGGCGGGAATTTCAATTCGATCGGCGCGCAGGAAATATTCGTCCTGCTCCAGCGTCTCGATGATCAGTCTGCCGACGCCTTTGCCCTGATACTCAGGCAGCACGAAGATGGTCAGCAGGATGCTCTCCGTTTCGCTGCCCCAGTAGGGAGCGATGGCGCCGCAGCCCACAATACGCGAGCCGTCGCACACAACATACATATGCCCTTCCTCCGCGCGCCTGAGCAGAATCTCAGGGGAGTGGGAGGTGATGTTGTAATCAATGTATTCCATAGGGTAGTCCTTACTGTTGCTGACGCGCAGAGTGGTGATTACCACCTGCGCCGTTTCCTGAGCGTCTACAGGACGGAATCTTCTTATCTCCATTTTATCCCGTCTCCTTTCGGGAGTGAATATGTTTGTATGCCGGAGAAGATACCGCGCTTCGGGCACGGTATCTTCTCGCGATTGTCGTTATGCGATCAGCCTAAAGAAAAATGTCGCTCAACGCGCTGTACTGTTTCTTCAACGGTCAGTCCGTCGGCTCTGTCGATCCAGAGATATCCGCTGCTGCGGATGTCCGCGCATGGCTTTTCGTTAAGGCTGCGCAGAGTTTCGCGGCACACACGCTTTGCCTCGGCCACGTCGGACGCGCTGTTGATGAAATCGCTGAATCCCTGATGATCGGGACGATTGCAGTAATCTTCAACCAGATCAGTGGGGTCTTTTATCAGAAACACAATCCGTGAAGGGTCGGTCAGCCGGCCGGCGTCCTCCAGAGTCAGATGGCAGTCGCACAGTACGATGCGATCCCGGGAAAGGCGGATCAGATCCAGCAGTACGAAATCGAGCTGTTCCCTTGTGTTGCTCAGCAGCCACTGCTTATACTCCTCAACCGGGCGGCCGAAGAATTCATCGGCATCGCGGAAGATCCGGTTCATCGCCGGCTGGAATTCCGGGCAGGACATCCGCTTGTGCTCCTCGAATCGTTCGTCGATGTCGAAGAGGAGCAGACCGTGCCTGCGTGCAAGCTCACGGGAAACGGTAGACTTGCCGCCGCAGGGCGTTCCGGTTACGAAATAAACGTTCTTCAGGTATTCTTTTATTACGTTGTCTTGGAATATCATGTTGTTTTCTCCTTGTATAAATAGTTTCAGCATTTTCTTTTTCAGCATAAAACTATCTCTACAACAGCTTTATGCAATCAGATATTTCCAATCCACAGGAACATCACCATTGTATCTTCACCTCCACGGGGTTATTTTTTGTTTGGTTTGTATTTTGTGCCGGTGAGAAAGCGCAGGAAAGGTATCCTGATGCTGATCTCGCAGTACACAAAGGTCATGATGTACGAAGCGATCACGGTGCAGACAAACAGCACAGCGGTATTGTTGCCGAAAAGACCGTACAGCACATACTGCGCCAGAACGACCCAGACGAAATGCCAGATGTAAAAAAGGAACGACCGGGCGTTCATCCAGCCCGACACCTTTCCGCTGAAGTTGAGATACCGCTTTGCCATACCTGGCAGCGCGATGACCATCATCCACTCGGACACATAATCGGTGACGGTGTTGAGCACGCCGAAATCCCTGCCCGACCAGATAAAGAGATACACGTTGAGGACGGTCGCTGCCACGCCCAGACCGAAAAGCGGCAGGCGATAATTCTCCGCCTTGTCCATGACGGTATCGTCGGCAAACACATAGTAGCCCAGCAGAAAAAGATACAGATACTCCGCGAGGCTCTTGCCGCCCACGGAAAGCACCTCGCTCAGCAGAGGGAGAGGCAGCCCCAGCAGCACAACAGCCCACAACGGCAGCGGTCTGCGCGATTCGGCACCGAACTTTTTCAGCAGAGTGATTATTCCCACGCCTGCGGCTGAAATGACCAGCAGGTACAGCAGAAACCAGAACTGCCCCAGAGAAAAACCGCCGTCGGCGCCCGTCAGGTCGGTGAATTTCGTGAAGAACACGGCGTAATGACGGAAGAATCCCCCGTCATAGCCGCAGTTGAAGCGGTCGGCGATGTAGCACATCACCGGCATGAGCACGATGGTGCCGAAAAGGAAGGGAACCAGCAGCCGCCTGACGCGCTCGGAGAGATATTCCCTGCCGCTGCGCTTCTGCAGAGCGAATCTCGTGCTGATGCCTGCCAGCACAAACAGCAGCGGCATGAAATACGGGCTGAAGAATACCACGATGCTGCTGAGCAGCCGGTTGCCCTCAAAGAATATGTAATTTGGTTCGTTCCACACATTCCACGCCATCGCCGCGTGGTAGGGGATGAGTACAAGCAGGATCATCCACCTCAGATTGTCGATGTAATGCCTGCGCGCACCTGCTGCCATAGTTCTCACCGCTTTCCTCTGATTACTTATTCCTCAAACCGGTATCCCACGCCCCACACGGTCAGTATGTGTCTGGGATTCTTCGGGTCGTCCTCCAGCTTTTCGCGCAGCCACTTGATGTGCACCGTCAGCGTCTGCTGCTCGGAATCGCTGCCGGGACCCCATATCCGCACAAAGAGCATATCCTTCGAAAGAGTCGCGCCCTTGTTTTCGCACAGCAGCTCCAGCAGGTCAAATTCCTTGGCGGTGAGCTTTATCGGCTCGCCCTTGCGGGTGGCGGTACGGTGCACCTTATCAAGAACAATATCGCCGCAGGTGACGGTATCGCTTTCGTACCGTCTGCGGAAAATGCCCTTGATTTTGGCGATCATAATGTCGATGTCAAAGGGCTTTTCAATGTAATCATCCGCGCCCAGCACCAGACCGTTGAGCTTGTCCTCCTTGGTCACACGGGCGCTGACGATGAGTATGGGCGTGTTGAAATTCTCGCGGATCCTGCGGCAGACTGCAAAGCCGTCCATCCCGGGCAGCATCACGTCCAGAATGACCAGCTTTGCGCCGTATTTTTCGTAGATCTCCAGTGCCTGCTCGCCGCTGTACGCCGCGCTGACGACATAGCCCTCGGCGCGCAGAAAATCGCACAGCAGACCGGATATTTCCTCATTGTCCTCCACTACAAGTATATCAATCATTACAGCACCCCGATAGCAGTCAGCAGTATAATTCTGCGGAATATAACGCGCAATGCAGAGACGGATATACCGCCTCTGCCCAATGCGTCGTGTGTGAGATTGTTTTCCTTACCAGCCCATCTCCATGAGCCAGTTGTTGATGGCGCGCTCTCTGTCGCGCAGAGAGGAAACGCCGTCGTACATATCAAGATTATACTCGCCCTTGATGTTTCCGTCAACGATGTACATCACTCTGGTGCAGCGAGCGGCTACCTTTGCGTCGTGGGTGACCAGCATCACGGTGGTGCCGTCGCGGTTGACCGCGCCCAGCATATCCATCACCTCATCGGAGGCGGCGCGGTTGAGTGCGCCGGTGGGCTCGTCGGCAAAGATGATATCGGGCTTGTTGATGAGGCTGCGGCACAGGCAGGCGCGCTGGAGCTGTCCGCCGGAAACCTCGTCGATGCCGCTTTCGGCGACGTCGATGATGCCCTGACGGCGCATCAGTTCACGGGCGCGCTCGTTTTTCTCCCTGCGGCTCTCTTTGATCTTTCTGGACTGACGGGAGGGCAGCAGGATGTTGTCCATGATGGTCAGGTTGCGCAGCATATACATCTGCTGGAACACAAAGCCCATGCGGTCAAGGCGCAGGCTTGCCAGCTCCTTCTGCTTCATGTCGGCAAGGCTCTTTCCGTCAAAGAGCACGTCGCCGGCGGTCATGCCATCCATGCCGGAAACGGTGTACAGCAGGGTGGACTTGCCCGAGCCGGAGGGACCCATGATGGCTACCATCTCGCCGGGAGCCACGGTGAAATTCACGTTGCGCAGCACGTTGTTCTGGCGCTTGTTTACGATATATGTCTTGCAGAGGTTCTGCACTTCAATAATGTTGGTCATGATATTTTTCCCCTTTCGTTATTCAATGCTGGAGGTCTGGGAGGCGGTGATGCGTCCGGTGGACTGGGCTGTGAGCCATACCGTCAGCAGCGTCGCGCCTATGAACAGCGCAGGATAGATCACAAATGTATCAACGGGAACGATGTCGTATTTGATGGAATCCGCGCCCATCATCCTGAAGATGGGAGTGATGAGCAGCTGGGTGGCAGGGGTGGACAGCGCCAGACCCAGCAGAGTGGAGATGAGCAGCACGATACCCATGCGCAGGGTGTGCCAGCGGACGATGGAGCCTCTGCCGAAGCCGGTTGCCTTGAGCATGGCGATCTCGCCGGTCTCCCGGGCGATGAAGGATCGTTCCATCAGCATGGCGATGAGCATACAGATGAGCATCATGACCGGCACGAGGAAGTTGCGGACGGAAGCCACCATGTCGGCAGAACCGGTGAAATAGTCGGCATATTCGCCGCCGTCAAGGATCCTGTAGTCGGGATAAAGCTCCTCAAGGCGAGCCTTGCGCCGCTCCAGCTCCTCCGCGTCGGGATGGTCGTCAAAGGTTATCTGATAGGCGTTGAAGCCGGCTGCCTGAGTGTAATTCAGCTCAGCGTCCTCATGCAGACGCACGCCGTTGCCCATGTTCATCATGGACTGGAAGATAGCGGAAACGATGACCTCACGCTGCTCGTCCATGTCGGTGTAGGTGACCGTGTCGCCGATCGTCACTCCCAGAGCATCTGCCACCGTGGTGGTGAGGGCGACCTCGTTTGCGTTCTGCGGAGCTGTACCCTCGGAGTAAATGTACTGATGTGTAGCTGTTCCGGTGCCCTGGAATATCATTCCGGCGTAGTAGTTTTCGCCTGCCCGGATAGTGCTGAAGGCAAAGATCTCACCAAAGCAGTGACCGCTCATGCCTTCCCCGGCGAGGGTTTCTTCCATCGCTTCCAGATCGCGGCGGAAGTTGTCCCGTCCGTTCTCCTTGAAATATTCCACATAGTTCGTGGACACAAGATACACGTCGCTCTCTGCGGTGCCGAAGTAGGAAACCAGACTGTCGCTGCGCAGGGTGTTGATGGTGTTGACCACCACGGTGGTCATGATAAGGCAGAGAGTAAAGGCGATGATCATGGTCAGATAGCGCTTCAGATCGCTGAAAATATCGTTGACCGCGAGGAAGGACACAGGGCGCATATTGCTCTTTGCCAGCGAGAAGGGGCTCTTTTTTGCAAATCGCTCGCCCACGGAGCCGTCTCGTACGGCGGAAACCGGCGAAAGCTTCTTTACGCTCTTTGTGCCGCCCCAGCAGAAAAGAATGACGACGACGACCACAAGCACCACGCACAGAAGATTTACGAAATAGAGCGCGCTGCCTTCGATGACCATCATCTTTGACACGCTGCTGAGCATCATTTTGCTGAAAGGAATACCTGCGGCAAAGCCCAGCGCCGCACCCAGCAGCGAGATGGCGAGGTATTTAACCAGATAAAGACCTCTGATCTTGCTGTTGGAAATGCCCACCGCCTTCATGACGCCTATCTCGCGGAAGGCGCGGGATAGGGTGAATTTGATGGTAAAGCGCAGCACCACAACGGAGATGAGCACCAGACAGAAGCTGACCACCAGCAGCACGGCAGCCACCGCCATATCGAGAATGTACGTGGCGGACACCATGTTCTCGTCTGCCATCAGTACGGTGCTGATTCCGGAGTCCATGAATTCGTTGGAAAAAGCGTTGCTTTCGTTGGTGGTTATCGAAGCCAGAGCGCCGTAGCGAAGCTGTTCTTCAACGACAGGTGCTTCATACAGCCGGTCGAAATCTTCTTGGGAGATCAGAACGCGGGTGGTTCCCACGTTGGGCGAACCGAGGAGGGCGTCCTTGACGAACCCTGCAACGGTAAAATCCATCTCCACGTCTCCAAGGGTGACGGTGAATGTATCCCCGACCTCAATGTCGTTATTGTCCAGAAGCTTGACGGGAAGCAGGATTTCGCCCCTTGCCACCGAATCAACCGGAGCGTTGTCCGTGCCGAAGTAGTTCAGCGCGGATTTTTCCATGGGATAAAGACTGAGGTTCGGCGCGTTTTCCACGTCGATCCCTTTCACCGAAGCGTCATCCTTGGAGAGGAATATCACCGGCTCGATGTGACAGGATTCATAATGCTCCAGTCCGCTTATCGTGCTGTCCAGCGTTTGGGCGTCCACACCCTTGGTCATGATAAAGTAGTTGCTCATGCCGGACATCTCAAAGAATCGATCCCTGGCATTCATCACCGTCAGGATGTTGTTGGCGCTGCTGGAAACGAAGGTAGCCGCCAGCAGGATGAACACCAGCAGGATAATGTTCATTGCCCGATTGTGCTTCAGGTCTTTTTTCAGAATCCGGAGATACATTTTTCTCCATTCCTTTCGTGGTAAATTACGTTGGTTAACCTTACGGAGGGAAGTATAGCATGGGAGTTATTAAATAATCCTTAAGTTTTGTTAATTGTTGGAAAATGTATCGAACACACAGAAGCGGACTGCCGCAGATGGCTCTGAGCCATGCGGCAGTCCGCTATATTTCCGCGATGTTGATTATCTTCCTGCCGGTGCGCATGGCGTACGCGTGGATTGCTCCCGTTCCGCCGCGGCAGTGTGTCATGTAAAGCACGACGATATCCGCGTGATCCACCATCCAACAGTTGCGCCACGCAATAGCGAATCTTGGCGGAACACATTCGATCCCCCTCCGGCAGGATGGTTTGCAAAGCTTCTTTTTCGCGTTTTTCGCGTGGAGGATATGCCAATACCTCGCAGCACTTAAGAAACGGATATTGCCTGCAAAAATGCCGAAGCACCCCTGAAGCCATACGGTCGAACGCGCCCTGCTGACCCACCATCATTGTGTCTGCCCGATATTCTGTTATGAGCTGCCCGAGCACCTGCTCCAGTAAAGGGCGAATGTGTACAGGCGCGTCACGATGACCGAACAGACAGCAAACCATATTACCCCTCCGTTGTCCAGTGATTTTCGATATATTGTGATTATATCCACAATATTCGTTCTGCGCAAGGGGGAATATAATTGTTGTATATCATGTGGGGCAGGTGAGAGCAATTATTGACTACGGACCGCTGTGGGAAACCATGGAGCGATTGAATGTGACCCAATATCAGCTGCTCAAGGGCGGCATCGATAATAAGACGCTTGATTCCCTCAAGAAAAACCGCAATATCACCCTGCTCACCATGGAAAAGCTGTGCCGCATAATCGGCTGCACGCCCAACGACATCGTCAGATTTACAGATTAAGGATCGCCGGGTAGCTTCGGCGGTCTTTTTTGTTGCTGACATAATAACACATTTGTGTACAGTTGTCAACATTTGTGTTCATAGGTTGCTTTTTTCTGCGGTAAACTAAGGCGCAGAAAGGGTGATTCAGTATGCTCAGTCCGGCTGTTGTGGGTGCCGTAATCAGGAGTTTTCGCGAGGAAAGAAAGCTTTCGCAGGAAGTGGTCAGCGGCTTTGCGGATATCGGCAGGACGCATCTGAGCGCTATCGAACGGGGGGAGCGTCGCCCTACGCTGGACACCTTCTGCAAAATAAGCGATGCATTGGGAGTGAAGCCCAGTGTTCTGCTTGCCGCCATTGAATCGGAACTTGAGAACGCGCAAAAAGAATAGCTGTGCAAAAGATCGCCGGAATGATTCGGCGGTCTTTTTGTATGCAGACGAAAACCCTCCGCGAGACATCACATCGCGCGGAGGGTTGCCTACTTATCCCTTTGTGATAACCTTGAGCCTGCCCTTCATCAGCATACGGCTGACGACGAGATAGCACACCAGATTACACAGCATGGTCAGCACCCACGACGCTGGATAGGAGATGTACAGCGTCAGCAGTGTGGGAGACCAGGCAAAGATGGTGTAGATATAAAGAATGCGGAAACCGCAGATGCCAAGAATAGAAGTCAGCATAGGCAGTGCCGAGCGTCCCATACCTCGCATACAGCCGGAGAATACGCTCATCAGCGCAAAGCTCCAGTAGGTCGCGCCTATGAGCGTGGTGCGGTTCAGACCGTAGGCGATGACCTCGGGGTCTGGATTGTAGATAGCCAGCAGCTTGTCACCGAACAGGATCATCGCCGCGCCGATTATCAGCGAGATACCCACCGACAGAGCCGCGCATATCGCGCACACCTTGCGCACACGGTCGTATTTGCCCGCGCCCACGTTCTGACCGGTGAAGTTGATGGAGGTGTCGGCAACGCCTGCCACCGATACGTTCATAAAGCCCTCGATGCTGACCGCGGCGGTGTGAGCCGCCATCGCAGCCGCGCCGAAGCCGTTGATAGAGGACTGGATCAGCACGTTGGAGAAGGAGAACAGAGCGTTCTGCATACCAACCGGCACGCCCACCTTTGCCATCATCACCAGCTTGCCGCCGCTTATACGCAGCTTGCGAGGGTCAAGACGGATGCTTCCCTCGGCGTGCAGCAGACATGCGGTCACCAGCACAGCGGAAAGAGCCTGGGAAATAACCGTAGCCGCAGCAACGCCGGCAACGCTCATGTGCAGCACAATAACAAACACCGCGTTGAGTACCACGTTTACCACGCCGGAGAGGGCGAGAAAGTAAAGCGGACGCCTGGTATCGCCCACGGCCCTCAGTGTGGACGCGCCGAAGTTATATACGGTCGTAAAGGGCATGCCGAGGAAATAGATGCGGATGTACAGCAGGGATTTCTCAATGACCTCCGCCGGGGTATCCATGGCCACCAGCAGCGGTTCAGCTACCAGCAATCCTATTGCGCACACAACAATACCGGTGAGCAGACTGGTCAGCGCGCCGGTATGGACGGTCTTGCTTACCTCGTCCTCCTTGCCAGCGCCCTTGAATTGTGCGATTATTATGCTCGCGCCAAGGAAGAAACCGATGAACAGATTGGTGATAAGATGGATTATCGACGCGGTGGAGCCTACCGCCGCCAGAGCCAGTTTGCCGTCCGTGTCAAACCGTCCAACAATTATGGAGTCGGCGGCGTTATAAAGCAGCTGCAGCACATTGGAGAGCACCACCGGCAGCGCAAAACGCACCATCTTGCCCAGCAGAGGACCGGTGGTCATATCCATTTCATAGCGTTTGGACATACACAATATCTCCGTTCAGATGAAATATATCAAGATGGCAAAAGCCGCAGGATTCTGCCGGGATCAACCGGCAATACCTGCGGCGCCATTACGGTGTCTGTTCTATTATATACCTGATGATTGCTTTTGCAACAAAAATCAGCGGAGATTTTTCGCTTCCGGCTGTCAGCCCGCGGGCTGCAGCACTTCTTCCATAAAGGTGATGCCGCCGTCTCTGCCGTTGTAGCCGATAATCCATGTGTAGTATCTTCCGTCGATCTCAGCGCAAAGGGCGGTGTCAGGAATTCCTTCGGGCACCATGATGTCCAGCAGCAGGGCTTCGCCTGCCTTAAGCTCGGCAAAAGCGTCCAGTGTAGTGGTGCCGATAAAGGAGCCGTCCTCGGTGTACTCAACTGCGGTCAGATACGCGTTGGTCACGTCGCAGTCAAACCATACCAGATTCTTTTCGTAGCCGTAATTGCCCACGGTGTACACCATGTCGAACTCTTCCGCGTCGCTTTTGTCCATGTAGATACGGGTGTTGGGTTCGGGGGCGGGCTCTGCGAACCATTTTGCATCCACGATGCCTTCCAGTTCCTCCGGAGAGAGGGCTATCTCAAAGTCACCGGCGGCGTAGGGGGCGACATCGTAGGGATTGCAGATAACGATGAAATCGTCGGTGAGATACCACTGATTCATACCGTCAGCAAGCATGGATCCGAAAATTTCCACTGCGTCAGACAGTCCCTCGATAAATCCCGGAGTATCTTCTTTGTATTCGTTGATATACTTCTCGGATATGAGATACACAAGTTCCTCTGTGGGGTCGGCTCCGTTCACACCGATATCCTTCAGGGAGATAACTTTTCCGTCAGCAGGGTCAAAGCAGAGGGTCTGATAGAAGTAGTTTCCGTGGGGCGCTCCGACAGTATAGGTGTCGGTGGCAACGCGCACCACATACATGGTCTCGTCAGACCGCATTTCGGCAGCAGTCTGGTGGTATGAGCTGTTGCCGGTGCCGTCGAAGTATTCATAGATCATTTCTGTGGTAAAGGGGATCTCCTCGTTGTAAATGTACTCCTGTGCCGGCAGGGTAAAGGTCTCGTTGTATATGCGGGTCATGTTGGCTGCGGCGCCGGGTCCGCCTCCGGTGAACTCAACGGTGTCCAGACTGTGTTCCATTATCAGAGTTCCTTTTTCATCGAACTCCTGTTTTTCTACGGGATAGGCGATCATGGAAACGGGCACGAAGGTGTTTTCTTCGGCAGAGCCGCTGTCCTGTTCGTTTTCCGGCTTGCCGCAGGCAGCCAGAGACAGAGCCATAATCAGTGCCAGAGCAGCGGAAAGGATTCTTGCCGGATTCTTTTTCATTATTGTGTTTCACTCCCTGGTTTCAATGTGTTGTTATTACCGCTTCCATTTTACCACTGTGTGCCCGTTTTTTCAATCGGCAGTTATGGCGGCGGGATATTTAAAATCAGCCTGCCGGACGGAGCACAGCGGCGCCGCCCGGCAGTTGGATAAAGAAGGTTGGGAGTAATCGGGATTATCAGTCAAACAGCATATAGGAGCGACCGTACTCGCCGTCCGCAGGAGCAATCTCCAGCTCGCCCTCTGCCTCGAATGTGCTGATGTTGAAGCGGTACAGCATGGCGTCGGTGCAGATGAAGAAGCTGTCGCCGATGAACAGTCCCCTTGTGCCGCCGCCCCAGCAGTCAAACGCCAGCTTGTGGCGGACATGGAAGCCCTTGTCGGCGGAATAGCCGCAGATCATGTAGCCGTTGTCCACGGGGAAGGCGATAATATCACGCTCGGCGGATACCAGCACGGCGTGGTGGTTGTGCAGACCCTCCGACCACCAGATGTTCTCAAAAATGTGCTTTGCGCACTCAGTCACGTCGGCAGGATTGCTGATGTCAAACATACTCAGCTTCAGACCCTTGGTGGCACCGGTCTCGGGGTCGGCATCCATGCCCAGACCGAACATCAGTCCGTCGGCGTAGGGGTGCATATACTGGGAGAAGCCGGGGATCTTCAGCGCGCTGAGCATGACGGGATTTGCCGGATCGGAAAGATCAACAGCAAACAGGGGATCAACCTGACGGAAGGTGACAAAGTAGCCGATGTCACCGCTGAAGCGCACGGAATAAACGCGCTCGTCCTCGGCAAGACCGTCAAGTTTTCCCAGGATATTCATGTCCCCGTCGAGGGTGTAGAGTCCGTTGGTTATGCCGCCGTCGTAGGCGTAGGAGTCCACGCCGTCGGTGTAGATCTTCTGTTCCCAGTTTTCAAGGGTAGTCACCACACGGGTGATGCCGTTGTGGCGGTCGATGGAGAACTGATTGAGCAGTGAACCGGGTACGTCGCCGCTGGTGGTCTGGGCGATGACACCGTCCTGAATAAGATAATTGACCAGAGTGGTGTAGTTGCTGCCGGAGGAGATGGTGACATTTTTGCCCTCCTCCTGAGTTTCCACGGTTTCCGACTTGCTGCCGCCAAAGGCAAGAATAATTCCCTCGGTGTCGGCGTATACGGTGGCAGCCGCGCCGAACGCCGCCTTGGTGCTGTCGTGCTTTGTGCCGTCAAGAATGTTAACCGAGGTCATGACGGTGTAGGAGGATTCGCGGATCTCAGGCAGAATGCTCACATCGCCGGGAGCAATGGCCTTGCGCTCGCCGTTGGTTTCCACGCAGGGGACAAATGTCTCCGGCTGATCGGAAACGCTTTCGCCGTAGATGTAGTAGCTGGATACAAGATAGATATGGCTGCCGATGAGACGGGAGTCGGAGAGATTGCCGCTCTGGACATAATCGCCCAGAAGTACGGGTGCGGTGCGGTCGGAGATGTCGTACACCATAACGCCGCAGCCCGAGCGGTCACCGGTATATTCCACGGTGCGCGCGTCATTAAAGGCATCATAGCGCGTATAAAGCACCGCCAGACGGTCGCCGCTGACGTAGATGTCGTTGAGATAGCCGTTGGTCTTGCTGAAATAGTAATCGGGGGCGATGGCAACGTCGGGAGCCACCGCAGGCTCAATCATCACCGGCTGGTTGACATCGTTCTGCGCTGCAGATGTGGTTGCAGTGACAACACCGCCGGCGGCAACAGGCTCCTCAGCAGGTTCAGCGGTTGATGCTGAACCGTCACCCAGAGGCTTTGTACGCGAAACTACGGTCATGGCCTCCGCGTCAACAATGACCACCTCATAACCGGTCAGACGGTAGATATATTTTCCGTCGGTCTTGATGATGTCAGCCTCGTCCACGTTCTCTTTCTGGGTGTTGGTGGCGGAATAATCCTCGCCGGGCTTGACAGGAGCTACGGAATCGGTCATTGCGTCGCCGGTCAGCGCGTCGTCTGCGGCGAAGTACTCCTCTCTGGAACCCTTGAGGTCATCTACCATTGAGTTGGTAGCGGACATGGTGGGCATCGGAGCCATAGGCGCGGCCCCCATGTTTTCGGCGGAATCTTCCATGATCGCGCCGTCGGTCAGCACGCCATATCCGGCAAAGTAATAGTTATTCAGCTTTGTGATGTAGTCATAGATTTCGTCGTAGCCCTCCGCGGTGTGCAGATCACCGGGACTGATGACCAGCGTCTCGATGAGGGGCGTGTCAACACCTCTGTTTCTGCCCAGAACGAAAGGTAGTGTTGCTATACCAGCCAGCAGTACGCACACCGCCGCGGCAGCCGCGGTTATCTTTATCAGACTTCTTTTGCCGATGCTCTTTTTTGCGGTATTCTTTTCAGTATCGTTTGCCATATTGATAATCACCTCCAGTATAGTATCGGGAGCCTTTAGCAGCTCGTTGTCTCTGCGGTATTTTTCCTTAAACATCGATATCCTCCTTGAGCAGACGGCGCAGTTCTTCACGCGCCCGGAACAGACGGGACTTGACCGCCGACTGGGTGGAGCCGGTCAGTCGGGCTATTTCGCCCACCGAGCAGTCCTCGTAATAATACAGATGAACCACGGTGCGCTGGCTGCGCGGCAGCTGCATGACCGCGTGGTACACCTCGGTGTCCCGCTCCATGTGTGCGGTCAGGTTTTCCTCCGCGCCTGCTTCTTCGCCCAGAACGGCGCGCCGCTTCCACGCCGAAGTGAGCAGCGTGGTGCTGCAGTTGACGGCGGTGCGTATGAACCACGCGCGGCTGTGCCCCTCGTCCTCAAATTGGGGAGCCGAGCGTATGTACCTGCAGAACACCTCCTGCAGAACATCCTCTGCGTCCGGTTGATTGAGCGTGCGCACAAATGCGATGCGATATATCATGTCGGCGTACTGTCTGTACAGCCGCTCCACGTCCTCCGGCTGCACTTTCCGGAGTTCAGTGGGAACAGTAAAGAAAATCACAGGTGATCACCCCTTGCATATATATAACCACACAAGTGAGCGTTTGGTTGCGCTTTTTTTGAAAAATCTACCTCAATTTCCGAAAAAATAGCCGAAGCCGCCTCGGAAAGCGTGTTCCGGGCAGCTTCGGCTGCGAAAAAGGATGTCTGAGATTTATTCTTCGTTTTCCTTGCAGTCACGCAGAGCAAGATGCAGCTGGGAAAAAAGATCGTTGTAGCGCAGTGAACCTGAACTGTAACGAGTAGCCGTGGTGTACAGGGAAAGAGGGATTTCCCGCCCCTCGAAAATTACCGGCTGACCGTTGAAGGCACGGATTTTTCCGATGACCGAATTGGCGTAATCCTCGTCGGAGCTGGCGGTCATTATGCAGAATTCATCGCCGCCGATGCGGAAAATGACGTCGTCGTCGCCGGTAGCGGAGATCATGCGGTTCATCTGCTCGATGAGACACAGATCTCCTGCCTTGCGCGAGATATCGTTGATGGCGATGAGATTGACCATGTCGGTGAGTACGAACCAGCACTCGCGGCGCTCTCTGAACAGGTCGTAGAGCTGGGAAATATCGACGCTTCTTCTTTGCATGATATATAAATCTCCTTTCTCTATGGGCGCGGTGAACCGCGGGAACAGTTCGACAAATCTTCTGCAGCGGATTTCGGAGGGGTTGCACCCCCATACCTCACGGAAGGCGCGGGTAAAGGCCTCGTGGGAGGAATAGCCGAATTCCACTGCGGCGGACAGAATGGAGATCTCCGGTGAGCTGTGCAGCAGCCGGGCGGCAAGCATCATGCGCCTGCGCACGATATACTTGCGCACGGTCAGACCGTTGACGTGCTGAAACAGCTTTTCGAGGGTGGAACGGGAACAGAAGCAGGCAGCCGCGATGTCGTCGGTGTGCAGATCTTCTCGGATATGCTGCTCGATGTACTCAAGGCACATCATCAGCAGCTCGATATTCTTCACCCGTCTCACTCCTTTTACGATATCGTGACCACAGTATACCACGCCTGCAGGACGATGTCTTGATATTTTGAGTAAAAAACGAACGCAGGACTTTGCGTGCAGTCCTGCGGTCGAAATGATTTATCCGTCACATGGGGATTTGACGGCAATGAACAACGGATCGCCGTTTTCCATGCTGCCGTAACGGCGCATACCGGCGTTCTCCATCATCCTTGCAGAGGCGATGTTGTTCTTATCGCAGCCGCCGTGCACGCTGTGTAATCCCGCGGCGTCAAAGGCGTATTCCAGCAGTGCCTTCACGCACTGAGTGCCGAAGCCCATGCCGCGTACGCTCTCGTGCAGCAGTACAAAAACCTCGGGGCGTTCGTGGCACACCGTTCCGTCAAGACCGCACCAGCCGCATATCCGCGCAGGATCGTTCTTCCTGCAGAAGGCGAGGCACAGGTGGTGAAGATGACCGCTCCGGTTGCGGGCATGGTTGGCTGTTCATATACTCAAGAGCGCCGTGAGCCTCCTCGACGGACACGCCGCCCTGAAAGAAGTTCCACATACGGGCGATCTCATCGATGTCAGCGCGCGTCACCGTTCTCAGAATCAGATCATCGGTCAGCAGTTCCATATGACGCCTCACTTTCCGCAGGAATGAGCACAATCAACTCTGTGCGAACTGACTGTTGTAAAGCGTCGCGTAGAATCCGCCTTTCGCCAGCAGCTCGTCGTGGGCACCCTGCTCGATGATAGAACCGTCCTTCATCACCAGAATGACATCCGCCTCACGGATGGTGGACAGGCGGTGCGCGACGATGAATGAGGTACGTCCCTCCATCATCACACCGAACGCGTTCTGAATCTTCAGCTCGGTACGGGTGTCAATGGAGCTGGTGGCCTCGTCCAGAATGAGCATGGGCGGCAGTGCCAGCATGACACGGGTGATGCACAGCAGCTGCTTCTGTCCCTGGGAAAGTCCTCCGCCGTCGGCACCCAGCACGGTGTCGTAGCCCTTGGGCAGTCGTCGGATAAAGCCGTGGGCGTGGGATGCCTTTGCCGCGGCGATGATTTCCTCGTCGGTGGCGTGGGGCTTGCCCATGATGATGTTCTCGCGCACGGTACCGCTGCTCAGCCATGTGTCCTGCAGCACCATGCCGAAGCTGGTGCGCAGAGAGCTGCGGGTGATACCGCGCACATCGGTGCCGTCCACGGAGATTGCGCCGCTGTTCACGTCGTAGAACCGCATGAGCAGATTGATGAGTGTGGTCTTGCCGCAGCCGGTGGGACCGACGATGGCAACGCGCTGACCGGGCTGCACCTGCAGGTTCATGTCCTGTATCAGCTTACGTTCTGGAACGTAGGAGAAGCTGACATTCTCAAACGCCACGCTGCCCTGTGCGTCGGTGAGCACCCTTGCGTCGGGAGCGTCAGGAGTCTGAGGTCTCTGATTGATAAGGGCGAACACACGGGAGGCACAGGCAAAGGCATTCTGCAGCTCGGTGATAACTCCGGATATTTCGTTGAAAGGCTTGGTGTACTGATTGGCGTAGCTCAGCAGCGCCGAAAGATTACCAACGGTAAAGGGCACGGCCGCACCGGCGGTGGAGATGCAGGTCATCGCGCCGATGAGTGCCACCACCGCGTACACGATGCCGTTGACGCAGCGTGTGCAGGGGTTGGTCAGGGAGGAGAAGAACACCGCCTTGAGGGCGTGCTGCTCCAGACGGGCGTTGACCTCGTCGAATTTTTTCGTTGCCGCCTGCTCCTGAGTGAACGCCTTGACCACTTTCTGGTTGGTCAGCAGCTCGTCCACAAGGGCGGTCTGCTCGGCTTTGGTCTGAGCCTGCGCGGTGAACATGGAGTGGGTGCGTGTGGCGATGAACTTGGCAACCACAAAGCTGATGGGAGTGAGCACCACCACAATCAGCGCAATGAGCGGGCGGATGGCGACCATGAATCCGAGAGTACCGAAGATGGTGGCGATGCCGGTAAACAGCTGGGAAAAGCCCAGCAGCAGACCGTTTGAGAACTGATCCACGTCGGAGATGACACGGCTGACCAGCTCGCCGGTGGGATGGGTGTCGAGGAAATCAAAGGGCAGTATGCCGATGCGCTCAAAAGCCTGCTGGCGAACGTCGCGCACCACAGCGCAGGTGATGCGGTTGTTGACCGCGTTGATTATCCACTGCCCGGCAGCGGTGGCAAGCACCACGATGCCGATGCGGATGAGGATGGGTACGATG
This sequence comes from Acutalibacteraceae bacterium, assembly GCA_045605025.1. Lineage (GTDB taxonomy): Bacteria > Bacillota > Clostridia > Oscillospirales > Acutalibacteraceae > SIG598. Next base: position 1,662 of record JAZUPE010000088.1, on the reverse strand, counting down.
GCGTCAAAATTCACGTTGCCCGTGCCCACGATCAGGTCGATGGCGCGGCCTACAAGAATGGGCACATACAGCGTCAGAGCGGCGCACGCCGCCGACAGCAGTATGGAAAGGAAAACCTGCCCCTTGTAGGGCTTCAGACAGCGCAGTACGTTGCGCAGGGTGCCGCGCTCGGCTTTTACTTTGTTCTTTTTCTTACTGCTCACTGTGCTGCCGCCTCCTTTTTGAACTGGGAATCATAGATCTCGCGGTAGGCAGGGCAGCTGTCGAGAAGCTGTTCGTGAGTACCGGAGCCGGCAAGCTCACCGTCGTCCAGCACCAGAATCAGATCGGCGTGCTGGATGGAAGCGGTGCGCTGGGAGACGATAAAGGTGGTGGGGGAGTGCTCCATGGAACGCAGCGCGCCGCGCAGCGCGGCGTCGGTGGCGTAGTCCAGAGCCGAGGAGCTGTCGTCCAGAATGAGGATATCCGGTTTGCGCACAAGAGCGCGCGCGATGGTCAGCCGCTGACGCTGACCGCCGGAAAGATTGCGGCCGTTCTGCTCGATCTGAGCTTCCAGACCGCCTTTTGCGGCGACGATGTCGGTCGCCTGAGCGATGGCGATGGCTTCGCTCAGAGCATTATCGTCGGCGTCTGCGTCGCCCCACAGCAGATTTTCGCGGATGGTGCCCTTGAACAGAGCGGCTTTCTGGGGAACGATACCGATGCGGCTGCGCAGTTCAACAGGGTCAAAGGTACGAACATCTCTGCCGTTTACCAGCACCGCGCCGGATGTGGCGTCGTAGAAACGTGGAATGAGGTTGACCAGCGAGCTTTTGCCTTCGCCGGTACCGCCGATGATGCCCACCGTCTGTCCGGGCTGTACGGCAAAGCTGATGCCGCTGAGGGCTTCCTCACCGCCGCCGGGGTAGCGCAGCGCCACCGAGCGGAACTCAACGGCGTAATCGCCGCTGCCGCTTTCGCCCTCGGCAAGCACTTCCTGACCCGAGGGGGATTCCAGCACCGCGCCGATGCGGTTGGCACAGGCTACGGATTTGGTGATGTTTATGATGAGATTGGCAAGTTTGATCAGCTCCACAAGAATCTGGGACATATAGTTGTACATGGCAACCACCTGTCCCTGAGTCATGGAGCCGCCGGAGACGCGCAGTGCGCCGGTCCACACCAGCACGATAACTGCGCCGTTGATCAGCACATAGGTCATGGGGTTCATCAGTGCCGACACTCTGCCGACTGCCCGCTGCAGCACATTGAGCTGGTCGTTGCGCTCGCGGAAATCTTCGGTTTCGCTTTCCTCGAGACCGAAGGCGCGCACCACTCGAGCACCCGAGAGGTTTTCGCGCGTCTTGCCCAGCACACGGTCAAGAGACTCCTGCACCTTGCGGTACATGGGTATGCTGGCCAGCATGATGCCGAAAACCCCCGCCGCCAGCAGAGGGATGATGACCACGAATATCATGGCGCTGGGGGTGTCGATGGTGAATGCCATTATCATCGCGCCGAACACCACAAAGGGCGAGCGCAGAAGGAGTCTGAGCGTTAAGTTGATGCCGTTTTGCACCTGATCCACATCGCCTGTCAATCGCTGGGTGAGCGCGGAAACGCCGTTTTGATTGAGCTGCTCTGCCGACAAACGGGTTACGCGTTCAAAAAGCGTTTTGCGTA
>JAZUPE010000087.1:0-2096 GCA_045605025.1 Acutalibacteraceae bacterium | reverse complement strand
ATTGATGTCAGGCTGTTTAAAAAAATCGAAGAAGCCCATAACCACACCTCCTTAGAGCATAGAGAGAATCGCCTTTTTGGGTCTTGCTCCCTGTTCCTGTCGGACAATCTTTCCGTTTTCCAACAACACTAAGGTGGGAATGCTGAAAACACCGAATTGCTTTGCCAGCTCCGGATTTTCATCCACATTGATTTTGCCGACCTTGATATCCGGACGCTCTCTGGCAATTTCCTCCACCAGAGGAACCACCATCCGGCAAGGACCGCACCAGGGTGCCCAGAAGTCCAGCAGGACGGGTTTATCGGAGTTCATGACCTCATTCTGAAAATTTGATGTATTGATATTGATAGCAGACATCTTGTTGCCCTCCTTGTTTTTCTTTTGTGATTGTATTATACCCGGTATTTTCATTTGCTTCCGTGATGTTGTCACACTGTCAGGTTCTTGCCATGCCGTCCACGCTCAACACAACGCCGGTGATGTAGGACGCCTCGTCCGAAGCGAGGAATGCAAAGGCATTTGCGATGTCCTCCGGCTGTCCCAGACGCTTGAGCGGAATCTGCGCGATCATGGGATCAATGACTTCTTGCTTGTTGATGGCTACATCATACCCAAATTCAACCCACATGACCGTGATAAGATCACAATGTCCAAACTGATTGTCGTCTTATAAGGAAGAAACAATCGGCTTGGGCATTTTGTGACTTCATCACGGAAATGAAGCGCTGCACCGGGTATACTGTGATCAAACAGAACGAAGGGGGCAGGCACAATGACCGCTATGAATATAAACTCGAAGAAACTCAAGGAAATGATTGAGAACGGAAATACTTTTCTGGTGGATTTCTGGGCTCCCTGGTGTCCGCACTGCCGCAAGATCAACCAGGCATACGAGCAGATCGCAGAGCAGTATGCAGGCGCACTTGAAGTTGTGAAGGTTGATATGGACGAGGATGACAGGCTCTGGAGTGAACTGCAGGTCGAACTGATCCCCACACTCAGGCTGTATGTGGACGGCAAGCCCGTGGCATATACCGTTGCGCCCGAATCCAAGGCGGCAATCGATGAATTTCTGTCGGGCATTCTTTCCGAACAGAAGAAGGAAACAGATGCGCACATCTACGATATGATCGTCATCGGAGGCGGACCCGGCGGATACACGGCGGCGCTGTACGCAGCAAGAGCGGGGCTCGATACGCTGGTGATCGAAAAGCTCTCGGCAGGCGGACAGATGGCGCTGACCCATCAGATCGACAACTATCCGGGCTTTGTGGACGGTATCAGCGGCTGGGAACTGGCGGATCAGATGCAGCGGCAGGCGGAGCGCTTCGGAGCAAAGACGCAGAATGCGGAAGTCCGCAGCGTCAATTTGAACGCCAGCCCGAAGAAGGTCGAAACCAGTGAGGGAACCTTCTATGGCAAGACCATCGTATTGGCGACTGGCGCGAATCCCAGAGAACTCGGCGTTTCTAATGAAAAGGAACTGGTCGGACGTGGCGTTGCCTACTGCGCAGCCTGCGAAGGCATGTTCTACAAGGGAAAGACGGTCGTGATCGTGGGCGGCGGCAACACCGCGGCAGCGGATGCGCTGCTTCTGAGCCGCATTGCAGAGAAGGTCATTATCGTTCACCGCCGGGATACCCTCCGGGCGACGAAGATCTACCATGAACCCCTGATGAAAGCAGAGAACGTGGAATTCCTCTGGAACAGCGTGGTGACGGAACTGCTTCACGAAGATAAACTCACCGGTGTCCGGCTGAAGGACGTGCAGACCGGTAAAGAAACGGTGATTGCAGCGGACGGCGTGTTCGTCAGCGTCGGCAGGAAGCCTGCCACGGAATTGGTCGCGGATCAAATCGAGCTGGACAAGGGCGGCTACATCGTTGCCGGCGAAACCACCGAAACCAACATCCCCGGCGTATATGCTGTGGGAGATGTGAGAACCAAGCTGCTCCGGCAGGTAGTCACTGCCGTAGCAGACGGGGCCATGGCTGTTCACATGGCTGAAGAATTTCTGGCAGGAGGTGCCTGAAAATGAAGATTAGGAAATGGATTCGCCCCGCGCTGTTCACTCTGGGCGGCGCGCTGGCGGGACT